>DAIDJF010000056.1 GCA_027451525.1 Ktedonobacterales bacterium | reverse complement strand
GAGTGCAAGGGCGTGTATAGTAGGGGCAGGGGTCGGGTGGACGCGGGGTGGGGACCCTTGTGGTTGCCCGTCGTACACCATTTGCGCCCAATGCCCTCTTCACAAAAAAACCTCCCCGTGTAAGCCCTCGCGGTCGCCCTGCCTCCATGCGCCAAACAAGGTCGCAATGACGTTTGACAGAGCACTACACCACCATGTTCAATTCACAAGCAATTATGACGTTTCATCATCTTTTGCACGTTTCTTACGCGGACGTACGTAAGGCCAGTTCGACTTGTTTGACGGTTTCTTCGAGCATGGCATCGTCAAGAGCTAGCGAGATGAAACACGCCTCGAACTGCGAGGGGGGTAGATAGATGCCACCTTCTAACATATGCCAGAAGAAACGCGCAAAGCGGGCGGTGTCAGAACGTTTCGCGCTGGCATAGTCAGTCACGGGTTCAGCCGAGAAGTACAGGCAGAACATCGCGCCGATACGCACGACCTGGGCAGCGGTTCCTGTTGCACGTACGGCCTCACTGATCCCATCAGCCAGCAATTTACTCTTGTGTTCCAGTTTTTCGTATTGCCCTGGCTTGCGTATCTCGCGCAGAGTGGCGATACCCGCCGCCATTGCCAGCGGATTGCCGGAGAGCGTGCCAGCCTGATACATAGGGCCGACAGGGGCTACCTGCTGCATGATCTCACGCTTGCCACCATAGGCACCAACGGGCAGACCGCCACCGATAATCTTACCAAAACAGGTCAGGTCGGGCACAATACCCGTGCGCTCCTGCATCCCGCCCAGCGCGACACGGAAACCCGTCATCACTTCATCAAAAATCAACAACGCGCCATACTGTTGCGTTAGACTGCGCAATTGCTCTAAAAAACCCTCCTGTGGCAACACAAGGCCCATATTAGCCGCGACAGGCTCGACGATGATGGCGGCGATCTCTTCAGGGTAGGTACGGAAGAGTTCTTCAACGGCGGCGGCATCGTTATAGGCAGCGGTGAGCGTGTTTTTGGTCGTCTCTGCTGGCACGCCGGGGCTATCGGGTAGGCCCATCGTTGCCACACCGGAACCCGCTTGCACGAGCAGCATATCCGCGTGCCCGTGATAGCAGCCACTAAACTTGATAATCTTATTGCGCCCCGTAAAGGCACGCGCAACGCGCAACGCGCTCATTGTCGCTTCCGTGCCAGAATTGACGAAGCGCAGCATCTCGACCGAGGGGAAACACGCCATGACCAGTTTCGCCAGTTCGCTCTCGGCCTGTGTGGGCGCGCCAAAGCTAAAGCCGCGTGTACTGGTCTCTACGACTGCCGCGACAACCTCTGGATGTGCATGGCCCAGGATCATTGGTCCCCAGGATTGCACATAGTCCAGGTAGCGGTTGCCATCGACATCGTAAATATAGGGGCCGCTGGCATGGTCGATGAAAACGGGTTCACCGCCCACGCCACGAAACGCGCGCACGGGACTGTTCACGCCCCCTGGCATCAGCGTAACCGCCTCTTGATACAGTTCATGCGAACGGGAAAGCCTCAAATGGCTTCCCGTATCTGTTGGATTACTCATTTTACCTCTTATGCCCCAATCGCCTCTAGAATATCCGCCATTGGTTGCGCCACGCAGGTAAACATGGGCGTATCGCGCAAGGTATACATGCTAGCTTCAGTCTCACGCAACTCTTGCACAAGGTCTAGGAAGTCAGAGAGATTGTCGGTCTCGAAAGCCACGACAAACTCCTGATCGTCCAGACCAAAGGAGTAGGTCGTGTTGAGCGAGACACTGGGATATTTCAGACCGACGCGGATGTGCTCATTCATCATGCGTTTGCGATCTTCCATTGGCAAGGCATACCAGGGGCGCGTCTTGACAAAGGGATAGACAAAAAGGTACTTCTTATCGTCGGGCTGAATGACGAGGCGGGGATCATGCGCCCCACGCGCGTTCTTGCCGACGTAGACCGAGCGTTTGGTCATCGAGAGGAACCCGTGCGTTTCGCGCAGATAGGGTCCCAGCGCACTGCGACGAATTTGGCTGCTGAGCGTGCGCAGGTCCTCAATATCATACGTTGCCTGCCAGATCATAAAATCGACATCTGGACGCAAGCCGTAGAGACCAAAGGTACGGACCAGCGCGTCATCGCCATAATCATCAATAATTTTCTTCAGTTGCGCCTTGCCTTGCTCACGTACCTCAGTGGGTAAAAGCATCCATTGCGGGTCGAGCTTGTAAAAAGCAAAACGCACTAATTGACGCGGCTGCTTGGGTTTGGGCTGCGCGGGTGCGGCAGCGGGAGCAGTCTGCACGATCTCTGAAGAATGGGTGACATCCGAAGTAACAACACTTTGCTCTGCCATGATTATCCTCATCTAAAGATTAGTAGGTGTATAATAACGAACAATTGCCCCGACCAGACCATCTATCGTAAACTCAGTCGCCTCTATCTGCACAGTCAGGCCGAGTTCGCGCGCGGTCTGGGCGGTAACAGGGCCAATGCAGGCGATAATACACGAGTCACACAAGGACAATGGTTCGTGTGGCTCGCTCTTTTTCAGCCATGCGACAAAATTGCGCACAGTTGACGAGCTGGTAAAAGTTAAGACATCTAATTGTTTCTGCCGTAAAAGCTGCAATACATATTTCCCCTGCTCATCATCACTCCCAACGGCGTGTGTATAGTAGGCAGCGACCTCTTCTACCTGCGCCCCCTCGTGTTGTAACGAGGTCACCAGTATTTTACGCGCTTCGGCAGCACGCGCAAGCAAGATACGCTGACCTTGAAGCGTTGTGCCATGCTGATGCGCATCCGCGATGAGGGCTGAAGCCACGCTTTCAGCAATATATTCATCGGGAATGAGATCGGCGGTAATGCCATAGCGTGCCAGGGCTGCAGCGGTCGCAGGACCAATCGTCGCCACGCGCACCGAGCGGATTGCCTGCGGATCGTAGCCGAGATGGCGCAAACGTTCACAGCAGATCGTCACACCATTGGCACTGGTGAAGACGAGCCAGCGATAGTAGGGCTTTCCTGTCTCATCGGTTGCGAAAATGCGTGTTAAAGCCGCATCCAACGCGCTCCAATCTGACGGAGGCACAATACGAATAGTAGGAAACTCAACAGGCAACGCGCCAAGTTGCTGCAGCCGTTCGCTCAACGCGCTGGCCTGATCGCGTGTGCGCGTCACCAGAATACGTTTACCTTGTATGCGTGTAGTGGTCATCTGCTCTGCAAAATGCTCAGACACGTTCACGCTCCTGCTCTCGGCTGCTATCAATGCTTTGAATAATCGCATCCGCACCTTGTATGAGAGCCTGTTCCGCCACGCTAATGCCCAATGCTTCAGCGTATTCGACGTTTGTCTCTGCTGTCCAGGGTATACTTTGCTGCACACGCACCTCTTGCCGCCCATCCAGGCTGATGACAAGGCCACGCAATGTTAGCATACCCGCCACGATTTCGCCATAGGCAGCGACGGGCAGATAGCAACCCGCGCCCAGCCGTCGCATAAACATGCGTTCCGCCGCAGTCTCGGCATGGACCTTTACATCATCGAGTGGCACGAGCAGGGTGCGTAGTTCTGGCTCATCGCGTGTCTCCAAGCCTAATGCCCCCTGCCCAGGCGCGGGCAACAGCAAATCAACGGGGAAATAGGTCATGCGACCCGCGAGACGCTCACGGATATCAAGGCGATGCAGACCAGCAGAGGCTAAAATGATGCCATCATAATTGCCCGCCTCTAATTTGCGCAGGCGCGTATCAACATTACCACGTAATGGCAGAATTTCGACATCGGGACAAAGCGCCCGTATCTGCGCAGTACGGCGCAGACTACCCGTGCCAACACGCATTGAGGGCGTCAGGTGCGCATAGGGAACAATAGGAACGAGCGTGCCATTAGTGATCTCGAACGCTTCATTGGAGACAAAGACATCCCGCACATCCTCACGTGGCCCTGGCACAACAAGGTGCAGTCCAGCAGGAATAGCGGTCGGCAGATCTTTCAGGCTATGAACCGCCAGATCAATACGCCGCTCACGCAAGGCACGCTCAATCTCCGTTACGAATACGCCATCGCCGCCAATGCGCGAGAGGGGAACATCCGTAACACGATCACCCGTGGTGTGAATATGCTCAACAACAACCTCAAGGTTGGGCCACGACTGATGTAGCCTTGTGATGATTGACTCCGTCTGCACCAGAGCGAGCTTGCTGGCTCGCGTTCCTATCGTGATCCGCTTCATCATTTTCTCTCAAATCAAACAAATAGCGCAGCGTCTCGGCATAGATATGTCCCTGTCCATTGGCTGCGGCATCTTTCAAACGTAATGTAGGAGTATGTAAAATTTTGTTCATAAGCCGTGTAGTAAGCTCCTGAACGGCCGCCAACTCGCGCCCGGAGAGCGTGGAACCCAATTGGCGTAGCGTACGTTCCAACTCTTGCTGGCGTACTGCATCTACGCGCTGGCGCAGGTCACTAATTGTCCCAACCACACTCAGCGAGGCGAGCCAGCGTTCAAAAGCGTGTACCTCGTGGACAATGATAGCCTGCACCTGCGCAACCTCTTGTAAACGCAGACGAATACCACGCTCAACCTCTTGTTGCAAATCATCAATATTATAGAGGTGAACACCCGACAACGCACCCACGCCCGGTTCAATATCACGCGGAAGCGCAATATCAATAAGGAGAAGCGAACGTCCCGCGCGCTGTTGCATCACGTACTGCATTTTTTCAACCGTAATCAGGGCGCGTGGAGCTTTTGTAGAGCTAATGACGACATCAGCCTCAACGAGCGCGTCAAGCAATTCGGCAAAGGTACGGTGTGTCGCGCCTAATGCCTCCGCCATACGAATCGCGTGTTCATGCGTACGATTCATAATCACCAGACGTTGTGCGCCATTATCACAAAGATTGCGTGCCGCCAACTCGCTCATCTGCCCAGAGCCAATGAGTAAGATCTGCGCTTCATCCAGTTGTGGGAACAGGTGGCGCGCAAGCTGTACTGCGACATGGCTAATTGATGCGGCATTGCGACTGATACCCGTTTCGCTACGAGCGCGTTTACCTGTCAGCAGGGCGGCACGAAAGAGGGCAGACAAGACAGGGCCAGCATAGCCACCTCCTTGCGCAATCTCTAACGCCTCCACAACCTGCCCCTGAATCTGTGGTTCGCCCGGCACGAGCGAATGTAGTCCACAGGTGACTTCAAAAAGATGGCTGATCGCCTGTTCATCAGTAAAACTATAGGAATGTTCTTCCAACTCTTCCTGCGTTACTTGACGACTTTCACTCAGAATACGCAATAATTCATCACGTCCCATATAATCTTCGAGAAAAATTGCATATAATTCCACACGGTTACAAGTGGAGAGCAACACACATTCCTGTGCAACTAGCTGCAAGGCACTTAATACTTGTGGTATCTGACGTGATGAACAAGCGAGTCGCTCACGCAAAGCGATAGAGGCGGTAGTATGGTCTACGCCGACGGTAACGATGTGCATGCAAACCTCATAAATCTACAAATTATAAGTATCCTCTATAGATTTTAGCGATTTTTCGCCATTCGTCAAGACCAAACTACTTGTTTTTTGCCAAAAGACAGCCGTATTCTTTCTCAGGTTTCCACCTTACCCACTCCTTTAGCCAGATACATCCTATAGATAAGCATAGGATGTATCACCTTAAGAAGAAAGAGCAAACCTCCTGTAAACGCGCTCGCTGGTGGTTTTCCACCACATCCTATGCTTTTCTTTGATTATTTCCCTACGAGAAAATCACCAACGCATCTTGCCTGCTTTCTGATATGACGATAGTACTGAAAAGTTGCTCGTGAGAAAGATATATGCAACTATAACAATGATAACAACTATCCGAATACTAACAATAGAGGACTTCGGTAAGTGGTTCTTTTTGAAGAGGACGATGTTAGAGCAATAGTAATTATAAGAGGGTTGTGTGTATGTTTCGCTGTCCCAGGTGTAACGCTGAATTGCCAAAAGAAGCACATTTCTGTAATAGGTGTGGCTTACGACGCGAGGAAATGGGGATTGTGCCCGCTACAGCACAACGCTCGTCAGCCTCTGCGCCGACGCAGCCACCGCCCAGGATGACAGGGCCAGGCGCACAACAGATGCAGACGCCACCACGGCCCATGGGTGGGCCGGCTCCTGTCGGTGGTCCTCAGCAGGGCAATATGCCACCATCGAATATGCCGCCCGGCATGCAACGTCCAGTTCCCATGCAGGGGAGTGTTCCACCCAGTGCGTCGGGTATGCCAGCGGCGAATAGCATCCAGCCAGTGAGGGTAAGCACGCCACCTAAACGTCCCACGAATCCGTCTATTCCGACTCGTCCGACCGCTCCTTCAAGGCAGAATCAGCAGATGGGCACCACACCATTCGCGCCGGGGGCGCAGGGACGTGGAGGGCAACCAGTACCGAGCCAACCGCCAGTACAAAGTGCGCCTGCAAATATGGCCCCACAAACGCCATTCGCGCAGGGGACAAGAGGACCAGTGAGCGCAAATGGCACAACACCAACGGCTCCTGCTTCCTCGGCAACGGCGACTCCCGTTCTACCACCACTTGGCAGACCGCCAGTTACGCCGATGACAACACCGCCGCCATCGCCTGCGCAGCCAGGAGCCATGCCATCGTTACCAGGGATAGGGCCTGATCCCGCCTTAGGCAACATGCCAATGGGACGACCAGCACCAATGCCGCCAGTACAAACTCCCGCTCCCATGCTCGCGCCAGAAAGCCTGGTTGCTACAAGTAGGGCCGCTGAACAATGGCGCTCAAGCTGGTTAAACCGCCAGCACGACGAGGCAGGCCCAGCCGTGGATGTCTCGCGTGGACAGGCAGCCGTTCCGCAACCACTCATGGCAATGCAGCATAGCATTGCGCGTATGCGGGCAGTCGTCTTGCCGAAAAAGGCACAACAAAAACAGAGTATGAGTTTTGGCTTCTGGGTCACAATCGTGATGATGATCTGTCTGATCGGTGGCCTGGGAATATACATCATCTCAACCTATATCACGGGTACACCACTACAAAATCAGATTAATACCATCAGTAGTGGCCCTGATCCCATGATTTCTGTCAACGGCACAAACACGACAACGGTGAAGGCGGGTCAGAGCCTTTCCGTGCATGGGGCCTATTTTGGCGCGGGCAACACGATCATCTTCCTGCTCAATGCCTCACAACTGACCGTCTCGACACGCGCCTCCAGTCAGGGAACATTTACGGCGACCATTCCTATTCCGGCAACGACACTTGCTGGCAGCTACGTCCTACAAGCTCAGGATAATCAGATCGGCAAACACGCATTTCTTGACTTACAAATCTTGCCGCAAAGCAACGTCAGCACGACAACGGTTGCCGAGGTGACTACAGTACAAGGTACAGTCTTGACCAGCCTCAAATTCACTGCCACACTGGGGCAAAGCAACCCACCGGGTCAGCGCATCGTTCTTAAAAATCGCACCAATAATATTCTCCAGTGGACATCAACCACCGTGACGAACGATGGCGCAAACTGGCTCTTAATCACCACGGATATGACACAGGGCACGCTGAATATGGACGCAACCGCCAATATCGGCATTGATGTCGTAACGGCAAGTCTGAAAAATGGCCCCTACACTGGAAGTGTCATCTTTACAATTGCGGGGCAGGGACAAGTTATTCTTCCAGTTAGCTTGCAGATCGGCACAAGCACGCCCGAACTGGTCATCAACCCCAATCCGGTAACTGCTGGTATTCAGGCCGGTGGAACCTGTCAGGCTACGCTCACACTGATTGATCTCAGCAACACACCCGTCCAGTGGGAAGCCAAAGTTGATGATACCTTTAGTCAGCACCATATTACTATCAATGGTCGAGCCGATGTGTTAGGGTCACTCGACCCAGGTGGTCCCACTGGCTCAACACAAGTATTGAAATTGGCATGCACAGGTGCTAATCTTAATGATACCTACCATATCACTGTCTACTACGACAATATGGCACAGCACATACCTGTCAACATCAGCGGCTCTAACTAAGCCGCTGGTGACTCTTCTTTAGCAAGGGGCCAATTTATGCTTGGTATCAATCCATCCATTATCCTGTTGTTCTGTATTCTCTTCATCGCCCTGGGCATCTACAACATTTTGTTGGGCCAGCGACGGAGACGCCAAATGGGTGCCCAAGAGACGCAGAAACGACCCTGGTATGCTCAAATCAATATTTTGACTGGCATCGAGTACATTCTGCTCTCGGTTGCTTTCTTGCTGAATATTGGTATCTCTTCACACTGGCTACCAGCTAGCTTGAACACAATTGTTGTTCCTTTTTACCTGGTTGTCATTGTTGCCTCTGGCATACTGGCAGGCATGGTCATCTTTCAGGGCATTAGAAATGTACGCCGCCGCACCGCTGCGCCACAACCAGTCGGAACAGCAAACATGAGCGCAGCAAGTGCGTATGAGAACAACGAGAGTGATCCCCAGGCACAAGCCAGAATAGAGCAGAAACGGCGTGAGCATCGACGCAAGGCGGCCCTTAACCGCCGTCGCCGCGCAGGCAAGGCGTAACGGGCTACATACCTTCAAGCAGCAGTTGTTGCTCGTTTACTCCCTTCTGCGCGTCATAGATCACCTTGCTCTGCACAATCCTGCCTGTTGCCTGTTGCCCACTACCTGTTGGGGCGATACTATCGCTGATGGTAATACCATCCAACAACTGTAAAGCAGGATTGAGCGGTACGGTTACGCTGTGTTTGACCTGTAAGCGTTGCTGCTCTGCCAGCACAAAGGCGGCTTTCTGACTACATTGCGCACTCGTTTGCAGCTTTTGATCAACATGATAGACGATACGCTCTAATCCAATCAGATGCATATGCGGCGCGTCATATGCCTCCGCACTTGTCAACGCGCCGATTGCTCCGCCCACTGGCGGCTTGCCATTCACAATCACATGGTTTGCGCGCTGGTCATCGCTGCCAAAGGTCACGCTCTCTATTTCCGGTTGATAACTCCAGACGGAGGGATCGCTGCTCGATAGCTCGCGAAACTGCATCACCTCGTTCTGGTCAAGGAAGTAGTGCAGGCCATAGATGGAACAAAGCTCGTCAAGAGCGTGGCGATAGGTCTGTCCCGCCTGCAACACAAACATCGTCACAATCTCACTCATCTGCGCGGTTGTGGGCACCTGCAAACCAAACAATCCCGCGCGCGCACATATCTCCGTTATCAGGTAACTCACCATCTGGTTACTCCAACTCACCTGATAACGCGCTACGAGGTCCAGATTACGCGAAAGGTCCAGGGCGAGGATATGCAGGAAATTGGCGGTGGGTGTGCGCACAAACTGCATCTGCACCAGATGATAGGTACCCGTTTTTATGACATCACTGATGGTCGGGGGCGTACCTGCGAGATAGCCCTCGCTCAATACCAGTGTCGTATTAAGGCCCAATGGCTTATAAACTCCCCCACTGCTCACATAACTATCGTAGACACCGTTCGCGTTATCCAACACAAGTTCCACACGTGCAGGCTTACCAACCTGCTCATGCCGTTGATACGAGAGGAGCGAGGCCGACGCGCTTAGAAACTGATTGCTATTGCTCGTCTGAAAAACTATGGCACTGTAGATTGAAGCCATTGAAACAAGGTAGTAGCGCGCACCAGCTGTTCCACTGGCAGGCGCAGGGAGTTTGAAAGCCGTTGCACCATAACTCACCACCATATCTGGCACGATAAGGCCATTGGACCAGTGCAGCAGGTCGGCTGACTGCCTCAGGCGAGGATAGCTATACACGGTGCCAGTCATCACCCCCGAATCGCTCTCGATGCAAGTCAACGTGTAGAGGTTATCCGCAAACGTGATACGCGGGGCAATGCGCCCGATAGCGGCATTTGTTGAGGGGGCAATCACACTACTGCTGCTCCAGCTAGAGGTGGCAGGGGTGTAGACACACGAAAAGAGCGTATAGCCATCGGAATAGACGATAGTATAGCTTGCTCCCGTCCAGACTGGCGCAAGGCCCTCGCCATAGGTGATCGTGGGCAAGGTCCAGGTCGTCAGGGCGGACCAGGAACCACCAGCATAAAACGCTGCCCCCATTGCCTCACCGCCACTCACGTCATACAGAAAAAAGACATCGTTGTTACCTGCGCTACCAATCCCTTTCAGCAGTGCGCTACCGGGCGGAACCAGCACGCTCACAGGCCCACTCCATGTCACCCCATTATCCATCGAGGTCCAGACCCACAGGTTGTTGCCGCCTGTGCCTCGCTGTGCGAAGGCATGTAAGATACCAGCGGAGTTCGAGATCGCGCACCCTCCATCTTGAAACATCGTGCCCGTGGCTCCAGGGAGCGTTGTCCAGTTTGCCCATTGCGCTGCTTGCGTCGGGTCGGTAACCCGTTGTATTTGACAGTTCGCGGCAAAGCCTGTCCCGCCACGGGTCACCTGCACGCGCACGATACTATTATCAGCGGCGATACAGAGATCATTCCAGGCATCAGCAGTAGAGGGTGATTGATAGGCAGCATAGTGGATAATATGATCTTCAACCGTCAAGGTAAGCGAGGGGCAGCGCGAGGTGGCGTTGAGTGCGTTGAGGAGCGCACTATCAATTGAGCGGACCATTGTGAAGAACCTTTCTGCGGGAAAGAACGAGGAAGATGTATGAGGAGAAAACGCCATGAAAACAGTTCTCTTCTACTAGTATAGAGCCTGTTTGCTTATTTGGCAAGAGGAAATAAATTCCACGCCCCGATAGAAACGTTTTGGCAACTGAAACGCTTACACACTACCCTACGTACCAACCCTGACACAAAGAAGAATTCGCCACATTCATCCTACCTGAGAGCGAGGAAGAAAACTTTTTAGCTCTATCTGCCCTCAAAACACGCATTGAACAAACGCATCATCTGCTCAAACGGCCTATGCGTCTGATTCCTGCACTGCTTTTTCTTTGTGAGATTATAAAGATCATTTGAGAAGGTTCTGTGATAGACATATGTGATACTAGAAAGAGATAAAGAGGTAAATATATTATGCCAGAGAGACAAAACACGAATCTACTCACAATTCCTACTACTTCACATGTTGTGGCAGAAGTAGAGAAGACGCCCACGCTACCACCTAAGCAGCGGTGGCCCGAACAAGCGTGGGATATGGTGAAACACTACCCTATTCCTAGTGGAGCGATCGTACTGATGGCAGCGAGCCTTGTATTCTGGCTGACTGGCTATGGTATGATTGCAAACTGGATACTGCTTGCAGTCATACTCCTAGGGGGTGTGCCACTGCTATGGGAAACCGTACAACATTTCCTACACAAGGAATTTGGGGTCGATGTGATCGCTATTTTAGCGATTGCAGGCTCAGTTATCTTGGGGCAATATCTGGCAGGCGCGCTGGTCGTCTTGATGCTCTCCGGTGGCGAGGCATTAGAGGCATATGCTCTCCGCCGTGCAAGCTCTTCGCTCTCAGCACTCGCTGACCGCGCTCCGCGTACTGCGCATATCTGGCAGGGAGAGGAACTGGTCAACATTCCGGCTGACCAGGTCGAAGTCGGCATGGAGATCGTCGTCAAACCGGGTGAATTGATCCCCGTCGATGGCACCATCACCTCTGGTTCTGCGAGCCTAAGCGAAGCAGACCTGACGGGCGAACCTGTGCCAGTCCGCAAAGCCCCTGGGATGCTTGTTCTTTCTGGAAGTGTTAACCTGGACGGTGTTCTGAAAATTCGTGCCAGCAAACGGAGTGTAGAGAGTAAATATGCACAAATTGTTCGCCTCGTAGAGGAAGCACAGACACAGAAAGCACCAATCCACCGTCTAGCAGATCGCTATAGTATCGGTTTCACCCTTGTAGCAGTGGGCTTGGCAGGCTTGACCTGGGTCTTATTCGGCGATAGCATCTACGCGCTGGCGGTGCTGGTTGTCGCCTCTCCCTGTCCACTGATCTTAGCCACGCCAATTGCCATTATATCTGGCATCGATCTCGCCGCACGCAATGGCATTATCATCAAGAGCGGTGGGGCCATTGAACAACTGGGAGAAGTGACGGTCGTCGTCTTTGATAAGACTGGGACGCTCACGTTGGGCATCCCCAAAGTAACCACCATCGTCCTCGCACAGCAGGCTGAACAAGCCAATGCCGTAGTGGGCACAGACGACCCTATCCACAGTCCCTCCCTATATGACGAAAACGAGCTGCTACGCTTTGCCGCCTCGGTTGAACAACTCTCAGCGCATATCCTGGCACGCTCCGTCGTAGAAGCCGCCCAAGAACGCGCCTTATCCCTCAGTTCAGCCAGCGATTTCGAGGAAGTCTTCGGCAAAGGTGTCCACGGACGTGTGCCAGTACTCACTGAAAAGCCCTCGGTCGAGGAGCAAGGCTCAAAAAATGATGTGGAAGTCGCGGTTGGCAATCGCACCTTCATGCAGCACCTTGCAATTACTGTACCAGATTTCTTCCTTTCAGAACGTGAGAGGCGCGTCGAGCTTGGTCAAATCTGTAGCTTCATTGCCGTGCAGAAACAGGTCGAGGGACTTCTGGTTCTCGAAGATGTGCCACGCCCAGAACTTTCACGCCTTTCAACCGATTTGCGTGCCCTAGGGATCAAAGAAACGATTCTGCTAACGGGCGATGGCGATGTGGTAGCACAACAGATTGGCAAGATCGCACAAGTAGACCGCGTGATCTCGCGTTGCCTGCCGGAAGATAAGGTGCGCATCGTCAAGGAACTTGAGCAGCAAGGGCAACGTGTACTGATGGTGGGCGATGGCATTAACGATGCGCCCGCGCTGGCCAGTGCCACAGTTGGCATGGCACTCGGCACACAAGGTTTAACCGCCGCCGCTTCAGCCGCTGATAGCGTGCTGCTTTCAACAGATATCCTGCGTGTCGTGCGAGCGGTCCGTCTGGGTCGCCATGTCATGCGTGTTGCCTTGCAGGGCATCTGGGTCGGCATGGGACTAAGTGTGATTGCCATGATCTTCGCGGCCCTCGGCTTCATTAGCCCAGCCGCTGGAGCTCTTTTGCAGGAAGCTTTTGATGTGATTGTCATCCTGAATGCTCTACGAGCAGGCAGGAGTACATTCTAATAGAGTATGTCATACCCAAAAAAGGTGTTGTCATCGCGCCCAACGACGCTAGCGCGTCTACTGTACCAGTCAGGGCGCAAAAAAAGGCGTCTAGCTTCGCTCAGGGCATAAAAAAGGAGACAATTATGAACAAAACTGAAACCAATCTACAAGAAGCCATCACCGGCGAAGCGCGCGCACGCCTAAAATACACTGCATTCGCAATGCAGGCAATGCAGGAAGGTCATCCCGAAGTTGCGCAACTGTTCCTGGAAGCGGCAGGAGCCGAAACTATTCATGGCATCAGCCATCTGCGGGCCGCCGGCGAGATTGCCTCAACACTAAAACACCTGGACGAGGCTGCCAATGGCGAGGATGACGAAATTGAAGAGATGTATCCCCGCTTCATTCGTGAAGCTGAGGCGGAGCAACGCACTGACGCGGCAGCCAGCTTCCGCCTGGCCCTGGAACGCGAAAGACATCATCGAAGCATGTTCAAAGAGGCCTTTCAAGCGTTCAAAGCGTAAGTCGGGTTGCGTTCATCTGCGCATAATGTACGCAGATGAACGCAAATTTTGACCACAAGGCAGAGAGCGAAGGACGAGAGACAGATGCAAAGTCAGCAAGAGCATGTTATGCGCGGCCTCAGCACACAGGAAGTAGAGGAACGCCGTGCGCGTGGGCTTGGCTGTGTGCCCCCTCCGATCACTGGTCGCTCCTACCTGCGTATATTCCGCGAAAACGTGTTCAATGTGATTAACGTCATACTCTTCTCGATTGCGCTGGCCCTGGTTCTCCTGGGACAATACCTCGACGCATTGATATCTGTCGGCGTGATCTCATTTAACATGGTGATTAGCCTGTTCCAAGAGATACGTGCCAAACAGGCCCTTGACCATATTGCGCTGGTAACTCGACCTAAAGCGACCGTCGTGCGCGATGGCGCAGAACAGCAGCTTGAGCCAGAGAAATTAGTTGTCGGTGATCTGCTCGTTATTCATCCTGGTGATCAGATCGTTGTTGATGGGCCAGTAGTCGGCACTGGGCGTCTGGAAGTCGATGAATCGCTACTGACAGGTGAATCAAATCTAATCACAAAACACGAAGGGGATATGCTGTATTCTGGAACATTTTGCGTCATCGGGAGTGCCTTCTACCGCGCGGAAAAAGTAGGCATCCACAGCATAGCAGGAAACCTTACGGCTAAAGCGCGAGTCTATCGCGAGATGTACACGCCCTTACAAAATGAGATCAATCTGGTCATTCGCATATTGCTCTTTATAGCTCTGTTTCTGGAATTACTGCTCTTTGCAGCGTCCATCGTCAGTTTTATTCCAATCGTGGAAACAGTGCGCATGGCAATGGTAATCATCGGTATTGTACCAAACGGATTGTTTCTCTGCATTAGCATGGCCTATGCATTGGGGGCAGTGCGCATCGCTGGCAAGGGTGCGTTGGTGCAAAAATTCAATGCCATCGAATCGCTCAGCCATGTAGATATTCTCTGCCTGGATAAAACAGGCACACTCACAACCAACAAACTTGAAGTGGCTTCACTGTATTCCTATGGAGTCGACAAAATAGAGCTAAGCACCCAACTTGGCAGCTATATTGCGCATACATCTAGCCATAATGCGACCAGCGAAGCAATCAGCATAGCATGTCATGAGACGCCCATACATGACCTGAATGTCTATCAAGAAATTCCCTTTTCATCTGCGCGTAAATGGAGCGCGTTGGTTATCGATAGTCCGACCATGCGTGGGGTCTATGTTCTGGGGGCACCAGACGTGTTACGTCCATTTCTAGCATCTGGCAGTGAACTGGGCAATGAACTCGCGGTGGAGACTGGACGAGGACTGCGTGTACTGCTGTTTGCGTACTATCCTGAACCCGTGCAATTTCAGCAACAAGCGGACGAGGCACGCCTGCCCCAAGGCTTGCTGCCAGTTGGCACGATCAGTCTGCGCGATACATTGCGTCCCGAAGCAAGTGAAACGCTAAAACAATTTATCGCCCTGGGTGTCCAGGTCAAAATTATCTCTGGCGACCATCCGCGAACAGTCGCCGCGTTAGCGACACAAGTAGGTCTGGAGACACAGAGTAAGACAGTTACAGGAAGCGAAATTGACGCGCTTGACGACACACAATTCGCACAACTCGTCGAAGAAACGACGATCTTTGGGCGCATTACACCAGGGCAAAAGGAACGGATCATCCAGGCATTGCGCAACCACCAGTATTATGTGGCAATGATTGGCGATGGCGTAAACGATGTCCTCTCGCTGAAACAGGCAAACCTAGGCATTGCTATGCAAAGTGGCAGCCAGGCGACACGCGGAGTTGCCGATCTCATCTTGCTACAAGATTCATTTGCCGCGCTTCCTCTCGCAGTTCAGGAAGGCCAACGTATCCGCAATGGCATGCAAGATATCTTAAAACTTTTCCTTGCGCGTGTCGCTTCTATGACACTGTTGCTGATCTCAATTGCTTTTATCGGTAGTTTTCCTTTCCAACCACGCCAGACATCGCTGCTGACACTGCTTACAGTCGGCATACCCGCGCTGGCTCTAGCCTACTGGGCAAGGCCCGGTCGGGCAACAAGTGAAAGCTTGCTACGCACGCTAGCACGCTTCGTGCTTCCTGTTGCCATAACAATTTGTCTGGTCGCCATTGGCGTCTATCTCGCAGTACTCATCCCAGCCTCACTCAAACTACCGCCACCCGGTAATCCCTATCGTGAGGGAGCATTACCGTTAGCGCAAACTGCCCTTACAATCTTTTTAGTCAGTTGTGGTCTGGTCTTGCTGCTCTTTGTCGAACCACTAACTCGTGCCCGCCCAGGACAGCAAGGAAAGTATAGCAACTGGTGGCCCTCCCTGCTTGTGTCAGGCCTCTTTATCTGCCTGCTCATCATTCTTGCCACGCCACCACTGCGCGCCTTGTTCAATTTGCAAGCATTGAATGCAACAGCCTATTTGATTATTACTGGTGCAGTACTTCTCTGGTCTGCGCTCCTATGGCTGATCTGGCACTTTCACCTGTTCGAGCGTATGTTTCAAGGAGCAGGGGTTTGATTTCGCTCCTCTTGCTCATCCTGATTACCTATTTGATTGCCAGCTGATATATCCGGCGCAACCACAGGCACAGCCTACCTCGCTGTCAAATGTCATCGCGCCCCTTTTTGTGCCTGGGGGCAAGGCGCGATAATGGCATTGAAAAAATGAATCCGCATCCAGCATTATGATGCGTAGGGGCGTGATTCCATCACGCCCTCGTCCCCCATCACGCCTTTGTCCCCCGTTCGTATGGCCCGTCACACGGCTCCCCAGGCCGATCGATGCGCGAGCAGGGCGTGATAAATCACGCCCCTACACCACCTGATGATTTTTTCACCACCATCATCACGCCTCTACAGGACTGTGCATTTCTTTGCCAGCTTGCAGCCAGGCAGCTTGCACGCACTGTTTGAGCAGCATGACGTTCGTGAGTGGACCGACGCCGCCAGGAGTGGGTGTCAGCAGGCCAGCAACGGTGCTTACCGAGTCCATATCGACATCGCCGGTGATACCGCCCTCCGGCAACGCATTAATGCCAACATCGATTACCGTCGCTCCTGGTCGAACCATCTCCGCCGTTACCATACGCGCACGCCCAACAGCGGCGACCAGAACATCTGCTTGCCGTGCCAGCTCTGACAGGTTTTTCGTGTGTGAGTGGCAGATGGTCACGGTTGCGTGCTTCTGAAGCAACATCAGCGAGAGCGGCTTGCCTACCACGTTGCTGCGTCCGATAATAACCACGCGCTTGCCGTTCAGGGGAACATGCATCCGTTCTAAGATCTCGACGACCGCTGCAGCAGTCGAAGGCAGGAAGCTTGGCACGCCCAGAAAGAGATTGCCCGCGCTCTGAGGACTGATGCCATCAATATCTTTCTCAGGTGCGATAGTGTCCGCCACCATCTTCTGCGAGAGATGACCCGGGAGCGGCATCTGCACAATAATGCCCTGTGTCGCGGCATCGGCGTTGAGATGCAGGAGCAGCGAGCGCAACTCATCGGAGGAGGTCAAAGCGGGTAACTGCTCCAAACGGGCAGTTACGCCAATATCCTCGGCGATGCGCAAAATCGCCTTGCTGTATACTCCTGACGCTGCATCTCCTCCCACGCGCACAATCACCAGTCCAGGAGCCTGCCCGCGTTCCTGCGTATAACGTTTTATCTCTTCACGCAACTCGGCCCTGATCTCGTTACCCATTGCGCGACCATTGATAAGGGTTGCCGTCACTGTCGCTCTCCTACTTTCATCACAACCTGCTGGCTCAGCACAGTGATGTTATCTAACGCGGTGTGCAAACGCTCGGTCAAGAGTTCTACCCGCTCACGGTCTTTCAGCAGACGCAGATTGGTCAACACCATCCAGGCTGCGCCGTTACCCGTGCCGACCGCCAGCATTGTCGCTGTGGCAATATCGCTCAGCACGTTTTTGTTGCCGATTTCAGCAACGCGCAGACATAATTGGGTTACGCTCCGCGCAGCTTCAACCATTTCTAAAGGAACTTGAGCCGCCTCGACCAGTTGGGCCTGAATAGCCGCTGTCCGCGCACTCTTCTCCTCATCTGTGCCACGTGGCAGCTTGAAACACGCAGAGAGCCGTCCATAAGCATCAATATCGGACTGCATAAGCTGCATGAAACGCGCGCGTAGCTGTTCCGTCTGCTGTAAAATCCGCTCAATCTCGTCCTGCACCGCTGCATAATCCGCCTTGCCCAACGTGAGGCGCGCAACCATGCTTACCAGACTCGCCGCCATCGCGCCACTTACCGCCGCCGCAGATCCACCCCCAGGCGTCGGTTGGGCCGAGGCCAGATCATCCAGGTAATGTTGTAAAGGGGTTTCCAGATACATAATGACTCTTTCTATAGTCAGACGCTTTCCCGTCCATATTATTTCATTCGTTCGTGTGTAGCCTGCCAGCGCAAACGAGCTTGTTGCGCATCCACAAAAAGCTCGTTCAAATCGCGATCCCGTTCCGCAACATGTTCACGTAAAGATTGCAACGTTGCAATATAGTCATCTAACCAGCCGACGATAGCCTCACTGTTCGTCAAGCAGATATCACGATACATTGCTGGACTACCGGCCGCCAGACGCGACATATCACGAAAACCATTCGCTGCTAAGAGGGCTGCTTCACCCCAGGATGGCGACTCTACCACGGTATTGACTAACGCAATCGAGGCAAGAAATGGTAGATGGCTGACACCAGCAACCTGCCGATCATGCTCTACAGGCGATAAAAAACGCACACGCGCCCCCATTGATTCTACCAGCGCGGCAACTTTGCTTGTCGCTGTCGGTCGCGTATGCTCTGTTGGCGTGATACAGTAAATATGCCCCTGAAAAAGCTCAGCGTCAGCGGCTTCTACGCCGCTCAGTTCTTTACCCGCCATTGGATGACCCCCCACGAAGGTGACCGACGTGGGCAACAACTCCTCGGCCCACTGGATGACCTGCTCCTTTGTACTGGCAACATCGGTCACAATCGTGCCCGGCATCACTGCAGGGGCAATCCCTTGTAAAATAGCACGCATCGAGCCAACAGGCGTCGCTAACACAACCAGTTCCGCCCCACGCACAACATCTGTCAGGGCCTCATAGGTCGCGTCAATTGCCCCGACCCTGCACGCGCGTTCAGTCACACCACTGCCAAGATCATAGCCTACAACCTCTTGTGCTATCTTTACTTTATGTAACGCCAGCCCAATCGAGCCACCAATCAGACCTAGCCCAATAATTGCAACACGTTGAAACATCATACCGCTCCTCTTCAGGGTTCTTTTGTTTTGTATAGGGCATGGCTATACGACATGAACAGGCAACACATTGTTTTACAGACCGTGTCGCACCACACCTATCCCCAGGGGCATTATAATCCTTTCCCTAGTCTACCTTCAAGCACACATATTCTTGATTACAGGCTACGTAACAAATAGATGAGATTAACAAGTATTATCATCACAATACATACAAAAATGTTTTAGCAATTTTTGTATGAGAATAGCAACGCACGCCCGTATTAAAAGAGCAGGCATCTTTACCATTAAACGCTATTGGGAAGTATGTGTGTGTATCGTGTCCTATCACAACGCTGTCAGTAGTACATTGTACTGTGTTTGAGTACGCCATTTTTTACACCCATCCTTGCAAAAAATTGTAAACATGACCTTATGGATGAGTCTCATCAACACAAACAAAGTGCCTTGCTTTTCAATGCGGAGAAGCGACTTAGGAGGTTTGTCATGAAACGCTATACGATTCCACTTTCCCTTATCTTGATGCTGATACTGGCTGCATGTGGCAGCACAAGCACAAGTGGAGGTAACGCGGGAGGAGGTATTTCACAACAAGGTTTGAGCGGAGGCAATAGCTACATTACCTGCCCCAGTAATACCAACACAACAGCAGCCGCCGCTACAAGCGGCAACGTCACCCTGACCGTTTCAGGTTTCACCTCAACACCCGCCGAGGACGCGCTCGTCAAGTCGAACCTGGATAAATTCCACCAGCTACACCCCAATATCACGATCAACTGGTCGCCCATCCCTGGCGATTACGAGACAAAGATGCGGGCCAACGTCGCCAGCGGCAATGTGCCCGATGTCTTTTACGTCACGCCCTCAATGGCAAACGAGTATATTAGCGCGGGTAAACTCCTCAACCTCTCGCCTTATATGGCAAAGAACAATGTCAGCCCAAGTAATTATTACTCGTCACTCCTCTCACCGTTCTCGTGTAAAAGTGGGAACATCTATGGTTTGCCTAAAGATTGGAACTCGCTAGGCGTGTTCTACAACAAGCAGATGTTCCAGCAAGCAGGCGTGGCACTCCCCAGCAGTAGCTGGACCTGGACCGATATGCAGAACGACGCCAAAGCTCTGACCAAGCCCGGCAATGCCGCCACCTCGGTCTACGGCATTACGCTCAACCCTGACCCCTCGCGTTGGGGCGCGTTCCTCTTCGCGGCTGGCGGCTCCGTGCTTAACCAGGATGGCACGCAGGCTGTCTTCAACAATCAGGCGGGTATTAACGCGACGAACTTCTTTGTGAGCTTCCAAAAAGCTGGCACCTCTGTCATTCCAACCAACGTCAGCGCGGGCTGGCCCGGTGAGGCTTTTGGTAAGCAACGCGCGGCAATGGCCCTGGAAGGCGGTTGGCTCATCCCCTACATGGCAAGCACCTATCCTAACGTACAGTATGGCATCGCTCCTGTGCCCGTTGACCCCGCGACGGGCAAACGCGCTGACCTCATCTACACGAATGCCTGGGGAGCCTATGCCAACACACAGCATCCCGAAGCCGCCTGGCAGTTGATCCAATATATGGCAGGACAGGACGTGCAGGCCAGCCAGTTACATGCCGGCTTCGCGCTTCCCACCCTCAAGAGCCTCGCCAATGACCCCTACTTTACGCAAAATCCAGGCGTCAAAGTGCTTTTCGATGCCGCGACATATGGCTATGCTGACGACTACGGCCCACACGACACGATTATCCACACCGATATCGGCAACGCCTTAGAACAGGTCATGCTCGGCAAATCCGATGTGCCCACCGCACTCAATCAGGCGGTACAGAAAATCAACAATGAGCTACAAGCCTAGGACGGAGTAACTATTAAGGACGCAAGGGCGTGAGAAATCATGCCCTATACACATCAAAGCAGGTCATTGTAGTGCTCTGTCACATGTCATTGCGCACCTTTTTGTGCCAGGGAGCGGGGAGTGATAAATCACGCCCCTACAATGAATAAATGTATAGCGTGCATCGTATCATTGTAGGGGCAAATCTCGCGTTACACGGGGAGGTTTTTCTCGAAAAGGGGCATCCGGCGGATGTGGGGGACGCACGGGCGACCACACCATGCAGCAATGAGTTAAAAAAACCTCCCCGTGTCCGCCCTCGCGGTCGTCCTGCCTCTCCAAAACGGGAGGAATGAAGATTGACTGTACCAAGAATGCCGTTTCTCTGTGGCACGGTGAATGCACAATGGCGATCACGTTGCACAGGCACACGGACACGGAATTGCGTAGAGGCATGATGATGGTGGTGAAAAAAATAATGTGGACATTGATGTAGGGGCGTGATTTATCACGCCCTGCTCGCCCATCAATCCGCCTGGGGAGCCATGTGGCAGGCCATTCGATGGGGAACGAGGGCGCGATAGAATCACGCCCCTACGCAATTTCTTTGAAAAAGCACAATCAATTTATATGGGTTTTATGGGCATTTCGTTCATCCAATACGCATCAGAAATGAAGGAGCATCCGTATGGCAACGCAACCAGTAGCATCCTCGGCTGCATCCGCAGCGTCACGTGCTAAAGCAGGCAGGCGACAGCGCAATACAGACAATTCCAGTTCATTTAACAGAAAAGAGACACTTGCCGCCTATCTCTTCCTGGCTCCCTACCTCATCGTTTTGTGCGTGTTCACCCTGTTTGTCGCCTTTTACGGGGTGGGCCTGAGCCTGTTCAGACTCGATATCGGCTTCACAACGCCCGTTTTTGTGGGACTACACAACTATCAGGTACTCTTCAATCAGCTTGCCTATGCCAGTCAGAGCGATTTCTGGGTCTCGATGTGGAATATTGTGCGTTTTACGTTCTTCGTCGTCATTGGTGAAACTATCCTCGCGCTCCTCCTGGCAGTTTTACTCAACAATACGACATTTCTGCGCGGCACGTTCCGCACCATCTTCTACATGCCAGCCGTTACCTCGTCTGTCGCGATCTCGCTCATCTTTCTCTGGCTCTACGCGCCGCAGGGAGCGATCAACTACCTGCTCTCAGTCGTCAACATCCCAGGCCCGCACTGGCTGGAAGATCCCAATTTCGCCCTACCCGCCCTCATGATCCTCAACATTTGGACAACAGCCGCAACATTTATGATCTACTTTCTGGCAGCACTACAAGATGTGCCCCAAGAGCTAATTGAAGCAGCAAAGGTCGATGGCGCGGGCAACTTTACCTCATTCTGGAATGTCACGCTACCACTTCTGCGTCCCTCCATCTTCCTGGTTGTCGCGCTCGGCACGATTGGGGCATTCCAGATGTTTGACCAGGCCAAGTTTATGACAGAGGGCGGCCCGCTTAACTCAACCTTGACACCGCTCCTCGAAATCTACAATAAAGCCTTTACCGATAACCAGTTTGGCCTCGCAGCAGCCATGTCGGTTATTCTTTTCATCGTCATCTTCATAGTCACACTGATTCAGCGTCGCTTTATAGACGTGAATAACTAGTGGTCAGGGAGGACTTTCTCAGATGGCACAAGCAACCACCCAAGGCAAGGTCGCAGAGCGTACCACAACAGCGCATATGGAAGAGAAACAGCGGCGTTTTCGCTGGAATAACATCATCATCTACCTGATGTTGCTCATCTTTACGCTTACCTCACTTGGTCCCTTCATTTTCTCGTTTCTCTCTTCTTTCAAGACTTTTCAGCACATTCTAGACTTTCCACCCACGCTACTGCCCAATCCCTGGACGCTGGGTAACTATCAACAGATACTCAGCGATCCAGCCTTTCTGCGCTGGCTATTGAATGCGTTCATTTACGCAGCGGGCACAGTCGTTCTCAACGTGCTCTTTTCGGCTATGGCAGGCTACGCCCTCTCGCGCTTGAATTTTCCAGGCAAAGAGATCATTTTCATCACCACGCTGGCTGTGATGATGATCCCTTCGCCCGTCACAATCATCCCAAAATTCCTGGTCATGAATGACCTGCACCTGATCAATACATTTTTCGCGCTCTTGTTACCCGCAATGGCACAACCCTTCTCGGTCTTCTTGATGGTGCAGTTTATGAAGACATTGCCGAAGGAACTGGAAGAGTCGGCCCGTATAGACGGTGCGTCACGCTGGCGCACGTTCTACCAGATCATTCTGCCACTGGTGAAACCCGCTCTGACCGCCGTTGCCATTCTCAGCTTCCAGGGCGCGTGGAATGATTTCCTCTGGCCCCTGCTCGTGCTGGATAGCAGAGATATGTACACGCTGCCGCTGGGACTCTACTTCTTCAAGAGCGCGCACTACACGCAGTATAACCTGCTGATTGCCGGTTCGATGTTTAACGCTATCCCTGTGCTGGTACTCTTCTTCATCTTCCAACGCTACTTTATCGAGGGAGCGATTGGCTCTGGCGTCAAAGGTTAAACAGAGCACAAAACCCGCGTGGGAAACGGCAATTCATCGCGCTCTCCTCGTGCGTCACCCCGCCAGGGAAGCCGCACGAGGAGCACAATGGGCATGATGAGCGGGAAAAGCTGTGTCTCTTGACACGATTGTTCGCTATTATCTATACTTATCTTAGCGGACAACAGTTCGCTCTACGGACAAACAACAGCGCGCTGGCTATTGGCGGCCATGAAAATTGTGTGTAAAGGAAAAAGTATGACTGATAGGCTTTTGACAACAGTTGTGGGAAGCTATCCTCAACCAGAATGGTTGGTTGATCGCAAAAATTTACAAAGCCGATTACCGCCTCGCGTCCGCGCGCGTGAAATTTGGCGTATTCCAGAACCACTGCTGCAACAAGCACAAGACGATGCAACCCTTCTTGCCATTCGTGACATGGAGCGTGCGGGTATAGACATTATTTCTGATGGGGAGATACGGCGGGAAAGTTACTCTAACCGCTTCGCCACCGCATTAGGCGGCATGGACCTCGATAACCCAGGCGTTGCTCTGGATCGCACAGGTCACCCCAACCCAGTCCCGCGTGTTGTCGGCCCAATTCGTCGCTTATATCCAGTTGAAGTCCGCGACGTGGAGTTTCTCCGCCGCAACACAAATCATCGCATCAAGATCACCGTGCCAGGCCCTTTCACGATTGCTCAACAGGCACAGAATGACTATTACCATGATCAGAAAGCCCTGGCATTGGATATCGCGGCCGCAGTCAACGAGGAGATCAAAAGTTTGCAGGCCGCGGGAGCCGATGTGGTACAAATTGATGAGCCATATCTGCAAGCCAGACCAGAGCAGGCCAGGGCATATGCGGTAGAGGTCATCAATCGAGCATTAGAGGGCATTGGGGGAACAACAGCTTTGCACCTCTGTTTTGGCTATGCGGCGATTGTTCATAACCGCCCGCCCGAATACGCATTCCTCACCGAGCTGCGTGATTGCGTCGTCAAGCAGATTTCGATTGAAACAGCCCAACCACAGCTCGACCTCTCGGTCATTCGTCAACTCTCGAATAAAACCCTCATTCTAGGCGTCTTGAACCTGGGTGAGATGGAGATAGAAACGCCGGAGATAGTGGCGAATAGAATCCGTGCAGCCTTGCGGTATATAGAACCGGAACGCCTGATCCTGGCTCCCGATTGTGGCATGAAATACCTGCCCCACGAAGTCGCCTTTGGCAAGCTCTGTGCATTAGCCGAAGGAGCTAAAATGGTTCGACAGGAATTGTAGAGCCGGTCCGCTGAACAGTTTTGAGGGATTTATGCGGTGCGCATCGAGTCGAGAGGCGCACCGATGACAACTGTTGCGCCGCTGGCGAGAGTGGGGTCGAGAGCAGCTTGCGCGATCACACGCCCCATATCGCGTGCAGTAGGAAGTGTTCCCTGGGTGCGCCGCTGCTCAATCAGACCGGGCGCACCACGATCTAGCAGTTTAGGTGTGATAGTTCCTTCGATGAGATCACCTGTCACAACGAGCAAACGTAAACCCAAAGCATCAAGTTCAGGCTGCATGGCACGCAGAGCCTGTTCACCAGCATACTTGCTCTCAGCAACGGGTTCATAGGCTGGCAACTGCTGCATTTGGCCGTAGAGGTGCGCCCAGTGGCTCGTCACAAAGACGATTATACCGCCAGAACGCAACAATGGCAAGGCAGTTTTGACCAATGCAAGTTGCGCGTCGCGGTTGATATGCATCGGATAGTCAGGATCGGCAGCAACCAGATCACGTTCCATGCCACCAGAGGCGTTGAGTACAAGCAGGTTTAGATGCCCTGCCCATTGCGCAAGCTCCTGAAATAAGTGCGCGACATCGCTCATCTGTGTAATGTCACAGCAGAGTGGCAGGGCTTGCCGTTCTCTCTGGCGAATAGCCGTTGCCACCTCCTGCGCGCGTGCCGACTTGTTGCGATACGTGAATACGATATCATAGCCATATTCCGCGAGAGCTTGAGCCGTTTCCGCCCCGATGCCACGCGAGCCACCCGTTATCAGAGCTACCAGTTGTTCTTGCATACAGTATCACATCCTAAAAATAGACGAGGTCTTCCAGCCACTGCGCGCCGCCAAGGCCAAGCGCGTCGGCAAGGATTTCCGTCGCCTCATCGCTCAGCAACGCTTCGCGCTCAACGCGATAATGCGCCAGATAGCGTGGCAGCAAATCAAGGACATTGCGCTCTAGCAGATCACACGCAAACTGTTCAAGCAGCAACGCAAATTGCAGATATTCATTTGAAGAGGTATCCTCGTACCAGTCAAAGCCGCGAATGGTGACGGGCGTCTTGCCATCGGCCTCCGGCTCAAACAAGTCAGGAAATTGCGGCAACAGGTCTTTACTCACGATACCTTGCACACCGTCTAAACGATGTGCCAGCCAGATGGCGGCGAACGTCAAAGGCCATTCTTCTGCCCAGAGTGGACTTTGTTGCACCCAGGGACGCTCATCCTCTTCCAAAAAAGCCAGTGTCAGTTCGCGGTAGAGCAGGTACGAGAACTTTTCAGGCGTCAGCTCGCCGATAACGGGTGTTATCTCTAGTGGCACAACAAGAGTAGGAGGTTGCGTCTCCTCGGTCCAATAAGGCTGCAATGTATCGGTATCGTCAAATTCGCCTCGTGGAGCAAGCTCCCAATCATCCTTAGTAACCAGCAAAATCTCCAGGTCGGGCATTGGAAGATGAAGCACCTGCGCGAGAAGCTTGCCAGCACGCTCTAATGTCTTAAAAACATGACGCGCAAGCTCATCCTCGCCCGTTGGATAGTAGACGGTCATCGGCTCTGCAAGCGTATCATACCGTTCATAAGGGAATTGCTCTTTAGATGAAAAACGCATATCTGCTCTCCCAACGCCCCTTTTTTACAAGTCGCTCTTCTCGCCCAATCCATCAGACAGCAACTTACTCTCGTCACCTTCGATCATACGGGAGCGCAACTGCTCAGGCGAATGCTCTCGTCGAAAACGACGATACATCTGATTATACAATTCGCGCAAACGATTTGTATTGACCTGTTTCCCACTTTCATAATACTCTATCGCGACCTGCCCAATTGACCATGTGGCCGCGCCAGCGATAGCACCAGCGATGAAATCGCCACCAAACGGCACGGCTTTTGCCGCTTGTTCTGCCAAATAGCGCAAGCCCAGTCCACCCGCCATTGTGACAATCAGTTCACGCGCATAGGTCATCGCGTCCGTTGTATTCATCGACTCGCCGTACAAAGCGGCAATGCGCAGGACCAGACGAATTTGCGTACCGAGTAGAATGGGAATATCAATCAATGGGATTGGCTCAATACCTGCCGCCAGACTGACAAATGTCGCATTGCGAATAATGCGCTGAGCTGCGGCACGACGATAGGCAGGCAACTCGCGCCCAATCACCAGAGCGGCCTCCGGACTGGCATTGATAATTTCAGGCAGGAGTTCCTCAGCGATATTTAAGCCCGTTTGCGCTGACACGGGGATCACACCGGGCGTGCCAAGCATTATCGCGATCTCGGTTGCCAGACGATCCCCATTTTCGTCACCTTTGAGCGCATCCACTTTATTGACTGCCAGGACCAGCGGCTTATTCAGCTTCTGTAATATGGCGTAGAGTTCACGGTCTTTGGTCTGCAAACCCTTTGTCGCATCCATCAAAAGCACAATCACGCTTGCCTGTTCCAGGCCACTCTCGGTCACATCGGGAATATGGCCCGGCACATCGACACCCGGTGTGTCCACGAGTGTAAAAGGACCAAAATCGGTGCGAATGAGCGTGCGTGTCGTTCCAGCTTGTGCCGAAACAGGTGAGAGTTGCTGACCTTTAATCTTATTAAACAGCGTACTTTTACCAGTATTGGGTTGTCCAACAATCACCACGGTATTGTTGAGATTCTGTAAAACCTCTTCTTGCGCCTGCCGCCAATTGACTGCTTTCATTAAGCCCTGCACCATACCAATATTCGCAGGGAGATTTTTCAATGTGCTAATGCCAAGATCACGTATGGTCCGTGGTCGCTCACTTTTTCGTAAAAGGCTTTGTAATAGATTATTGCGTATTTTTTGCTGCTGCTCGTCCTCTGGACGTTTTTTTTGACTAGCCACGCTATACTTCCCTCCTCATTACAATGCTTTTGAGGCCATATCGAAGAAAAAATGATTTGCCCTGTTTCCTTGCCCCTATTCTATCATACATTGTACATGATTTATTCCGCTTGTTAGACTCACTTTACGCCGACAAAGGCACGGTTCCTCGTGCAGAACCATGCCAACAGCATTTCTATTGCTACAAACGATCAGCACGCACGAGATGAAACATCTGACTATCAAAATCGCCAACCAACTTCGCCTCTAGCCCATACCGCATCAGATAAGACCCTGTATAGCTCCTACCACTAACTCCCTCAACATAGTGTGCATCCACTTCTAAACCACATAACTGTAACATAATCAATCGCTCGCCAAATTGCTGCGAATGGCCCCAGGCGAATATCACCACCTCGCTCCCGTCTTGCGCGGCATACTGTGAGGCCGTCACCTGTCCGCTACGGGGTGAACGCAGACGGTAGAGTTTGCCATTCTGCACGATTGGGCGCACACGCTTGTAAGTCTCAATAAAGCCTCGCGCCTGCTCTAGCTCCTCTGGCGTCCAGTGCGAGAGATCGCCGCCGATACCCAAAGAACCAGCCATCGCGACATGGAAACGATAGCGCAATGGCACGCTACGCCCCGTCAGATAATTGGGGCAGTCCGTAACCCAGCACATCATCGCACGCGGCGTGTAAGCATAGCTAAAACCTTCCTGGATGCGCAAGCGATCAAGCGCATCGGTGTTATCGCTCGTCCAAACCTGCTCGACACGCGAGAGGATGCCCAGATCAATGCGTCCGCCGCCACCAGAACAGGACTCAAAAGCCACGTTGGGATGCTTGCGTCGCAATGCATCGAATACCCAATACAGGTTTTGCACGTGCGCCAGCCAGACGCGCTCAGGATTGCCCGCGCTCTCAGCAGGCCAACCCGGCTCGCTAATCGAGCGATTCATATCCCATTTGATAAACTCGATGTTGTGCTCTGAAAGTAGCGTATCGAGCGTGCTAAACATCCAATCGCGTACATCTGGACGGGCCAGATTGAGTACCAGCTGATTGCGGCTCTCAGTGCGCTTGCGATTATGGAAGTGATAGACCCAATCGGGATGAGCGCGATACAGGTCGCTATCAGGATTGACCATCTCAGGCTCGACCCACAGGCCAAAGCGCATACCCAAGGCGTTGACGCGCTCAATCAGCGGGTTGAGGCCACGCGGAAATTTTGTGCGATTGACCGTCCAATCGCCTAGACCAGCCCGATCATGCGCCCGCTCGCCAAACCAGCCATCGTCCATCACAAAGACTTCGATACCGAGGGCAGCGGCTTTTTCGGCCAACTCCATCTGGTTGCGCTCATTGACGGCAAAAGCGGTTGCCTCCCACGAGTTGTACAGTATCGGACGCACCGACTCTAGCTCAGCGGGTAGCACCCGCGCGCGTTGATAGCGATGCCATTGACGACTGAGCGCGCCAAAACCGCCGCTGGCATAGAGGCCGACAAAGGCGGGCAGGTCCAGACGTGTTCCCGCGTCCAAACGGTAGCGGAAATCAAAATCATTGACGCCGCCCACGCAATGGAGCGTCCCATAGGGCGTTGTCTCCGCGACAATCTTCCATGAACCGCTCCATGCCAGCCCCGCGCTCCATAGCTCGCCTTGCTCTTCTGTTGCGCTGGCATCTGCATCAAAGGCAACCCAGGGATTGAACTGATGGCTCGTTGTGCCGCGTCGGCTCTCCAGCACGAACTTACCGGGAGCCAGCAGCGTCTCCGTGACCTGTGTCTCCTTGCCCCAGCGACCATGCAAGTAGGTCATGCGATAGCGTTCGCGGCGCGGCAATTGCCAGTCCGCCGAAAATGCCTGCTCAAGCATAATTGGAGCATCCGCGCCATTGTTCTCCAGGCGCACCCAACGTTCAAGCACATCATGCCCTGTGTGAATACGGTAGTAGAGCGTTACCTGCAAGGGGTAGACCTGATCAGCAAAGCGCAGCCAGAGCGTCTGGCTACCCTGCTCTTGCTCGATACCATGAGCCTGAAAACGCCACTCAATCCCGCGTGTGCCATCAGCATACGCAACCTTGAGCGCAGGTTCATTGAAACGCATCTCGCCCCAGGGGGCAAATTCCTCGCGTGAATTGCCAGCGGTTGACTCAAAGGACATAAAATAGGTTTTCCATGCCAGAGCCATCTCACGCGCCACAGTGGTATCAACGCGCGCGCCCCAATAAATATGTTGTAGCGAGGTCTGTTCCTCGTTGAGGCGCATACAATACGTTGAAGCCTCCATCTGGAAAATCCAGGCAAGGCTTGCAGTATCATAAATAATCTCTGCCAAAAGGCACTCCTTGAAAAAATGATAGAAAAAACGCTTCATGTCTCTTCATGCATAGCCCGATATGCAGCCAGCGCACGGTCAATCAAGATGTCCGTGCTACCCAGATAGTTCGTCGGCTCTAGTACACGCTCCACTTCCTCTGCGGACAAGAAGGCGCGCACGTGAGCATCTGTTTGCGCGATCTGCTGCAAATCGCCCTCACCAGCAATCACACGCTGACCAAGCGTCTGCACAAGGCGATAGGCTGCTGGCCTACCCATATGTAGCGCAAGTGCCATCGTCAATGCCTCAGACATCATCAGACTGCCGCCCAGAGCGAGATTTTCGCGCATCCGTTCAGTGTTGACTTGCAGTCCCGCAAGTGTAGCACGCACACCATCTGCGGCTCCCGCACAATAGCCAAACAGATCAGGCATAGCCGCCCACTCTGCCTGCCATCCTCCAACCGCCCGTTCATGCTCCTGCACCATCGCCGCTAATACGGTTGGTACAAAGCCAATAGCTAGCCGCGCCGCCGCTAAAGCGCGTGTTGCATCAACAGGATTGCGCTTTTGTGGCATCGCCGAGGAGCCACCTTTACCCGCTACGGCCTCTTCTGTTACTTCACCAACCTCGTTTTGCGCGAGATGAACCACGTCATTGGCTATTTTTGCCAGCGCGCCTGCCAGTGTGCCAAGCGTTCCAGCAAGCAGACCAATACGGTCGCGCTCAGTATGCCAGGGCAGATCAGGCAGCGTGAGATGTAGTTCCTCAGCAAGCAGACTGGCAACTATTAAACCTTTGTCGCCTAACGAGGCCAGCGTGCCAGCTGCTCCCCCAAACTGCACAACCAATCCGTGGGTACGTATAGCGCGCAACTCGCTCAGCAGACGGGTCAGCATTGCCAGCCAGCGCGCCGCCTTGAGGCCAAAACTTATCGGTAAGGCTTGTTGGAGTAGTGTACGTCCCGCCATCGGCGTATGGCGATGCTGCTCCGCCAGTTGTGCGCACGAGGCACAGATAGCCAACAGATCATTGATAAGTAGATCAAGACCAGAGCGTATTTGTAGCATCAGCGCACTATCAATAACATCTTGACTTGTCGCGCCCCAATGCACATAACGCTGCGCCTCACCCTCCACACGCACCGTCAACATGCGGACAAGCGGAATAGCTGGTGTGCCCGCATGGACCGCCTCGCGATAGAGAGCGTTGATATCGAACAATTCGCTCTGACACTGGGCAGCGATAGCTTCTGCCGCCGCTGAGGGAATAATGCCAGCACGGGCCTCAGCGCGTGCCAGAGCCGCCTCAAAGGTCAACATGGCACGCACATGAGCTTCAGGAGCGAAAATTGTCCGCATGAATGGCGTGCTAAAGAGCATCGCCTGAGCCTCATCCATAATAGCCTATCCCGCTACAGATTGAAAAACGCAGTTTCGCCTTTTCCCTGTAGAATGATGTCAAAATGGTAGACGGCTGTCTCACCTGACGCGCTTGCATTGCGTGTGGCAATCAACGTTGCGCGCCGCTCCTCTGGCACACACAGCAAAATGGGATCACTGCTATTGCCAGCCTCATCCGCAAAATACAAGCGCGTCATCGCGTGATTGAGCAAACCACGCGCAAAGACCGTTACATTGATATGCGGGGCCTGCATCTGTCCATCTTTGAATGGCACTACCCCTGGCTTAATCGTCTCAAACCAGTAGCTACCATCGTCTTCCGTGCCACAACGACCAAAGCCCGTGAAAGTCGGCTCCAAGGTAGCTGGTCCCTGGTCGGCGGGATGGTTATAGCGACCATGCGCGTTGGCTTGCCAGATTTCGATCAGCGCATCGGGCACTGGCGCACCATCGCCATCCAACACACGCCCCTCAATGCGTACACGCTCACCGCTCGTCTCCGGTTGCGTCAGGACATGGCGAACGGCATCAGTGCGCAGGAGACCAAACGAAAAGAATGGTCCGACTGTTTGCGACCCTGTCAATGGCAGTTTGCTCACTAGCGCACCTCCGTTTCAAACGCTGTCGCATCTGGTCCGCACAGGATGATATCCCAGCGATAACCAAGTGCCCATTCGGGTTCCGTCACGCTGTGGTCATAGGCAGAGATCAGGCCACGTCGTGCCTGCTCGGTTGGCAAAGACTGCATAATTGGGTCAATGGAGTGCAGCGGGTCATCTGGAAAATACATCTGCGTGACCAGGCGCGAGAGCTGAGACGCGCCAAAGAGCGAAAAATGGATGTGCGCGGGTCGCCAGGCATTGGGGTGGTTTTTCCAGGGATAGGCTCCAGGACGAATCGTCAGGAAGCGATACACGCCCTCACCATTCGTCAGACAGCGACCCATGCCCAGGAAATTCGGGTCGAGCGGCCCAGGCCATTGATCGCGTTTGTGCAGATAGCGACCAGCGGCGTTGGCCTGCCAGACCTCGACAAGCGTATTGGGCAACGGACTGCCGTTCTCATCGAGCACGCGCCCCGTGACGATGATGCGTTGTCCAATGGCCTCGCCGCCCGTGCCCGCGTTGCGCGTCAGATCAGCATCCTCTGGCGTGACAGCACTGATAACCGGACCAGGACCAGTTAACTCCGAGAGGGTCAGCGGCACATCAATCAAGGGCAAAGCAGGAGCACGACGACGGGTCGATTGATACGCTTCATAAAGATAGGGGGGGAAATATTCACGATCACCGCGCACGATAGTTCCAATAGTAATTTCCATAACGATTCTCTGCCTCCTTGCTTACTCATGTTGCGCTGTCTCTGGCGTCGAGGATGCCCGTTGTTCCAATATCTTTTTCGCCACGGCAAACGCGCTATTGGCAGCAGGAATACCCGCGTACACGCCCACGTGCAGCAACACCTCGGCAATTTCGTGCGGGTCGATGCCAAGCTGATTGATTGCGGCATTCATGTGCAGCGTCAATTCGTCGCGTCCAAGCGCGGCGAGAATCGCGACTGTGACCAGACTTCTCGTGCGTCGATCCAGGTCTGGCCTTGACCAGACTGACCCCCAGGCCGTCTCGGTCAGAAACTGCTGAAAATAAGCATCAAACTCCGTTGTACGGGCCTGCGAACGCTCAACATGTTCGCTCCCAAGCACCTCTTTGCGCGTCTTTACCCCAATGTCATAGCGTGATTCAGTCATTAACCACAGCCTTTCTATACGGCATATACCATTATTCGCCAGTATAAAGCTCAGTAATTTTATTGTATCATATGATTTGCAGGGAGCAGAACAAACCTCTAGGGATGGAATGTCAGAGAAAAGAGGAACGCGATGAAGCTCAAAGTAAACGGCACAGAGCTATTTTTTGATGTTGTTGGCAGTGTTTTAGATGCCTCAACAACCGACTATCGACGAAAACCAACTATGCTTATTTTGCCCGGCGGCCCCGGTTTCAGTCATACCTATCTGCGCCCCTGGCTCGATCCGCTTGGCGAGCTTGCGCAATTAGTCTATGTCGATCATCGCGGTTGTGGTCGCTCACGCTATCACGAGCACGATTATTACAAGATCGGTATCATGGCGGATGATCTGGTACAGTTCTGTCAGGAGCTAGGCATCGAACGCCCGATTGTGCTGGGTCAATCCTTTGGCGGCTTCGTTGTGCTGACGCTGGCACTGCGCCATCCTGGTTTTGCCTCCGGCCTCGTCATATTCGACAGTTCACCAGCCTGGACGGGCGGCTATGATCTTGACGCACTAGAACATCTGGTTGGCGGGGAGCGTGGCAAAGAACTGCGCGAAATCGCGTATAAAGAATCGACTGGACAGGCGAGCGCGGAAGAGCTGAAACGCTTCGAGACCGAAATCATGCCCTACTATTGGCGTCAAGGCTTTAAAGAAGAATATATTGACCAGATGTATAATAACCCCGCCAGCCCGCTGAACATGGATATCGCGACCTATATGATGGGCACATTGAGCAAAGAGTTTGACACGCGCGCGCAACTGAGCGAGATAAAAGAGCCTGCACTCGTATTGCATGGACGCTATGACTGGGTCACGCCGCTGGCGGGAGCGCAAGAAATGGCGCAAAAGATGCCTAACGCCACGCTGCGCCTGCTAGAAAACTCTTCGCACCTTGGCTTCATGGAAGAGCCACAAGAGACTGTCACCGCTCTCAAACATTGGCTCACAAGCAACACATTTTAAGAAAAGAGGTACAACACAGGCATGAGCGAACGCATCATGACCTTGCGTGAGCTAAATCGTGCGACGCTGGCACGTCAGATGCTGCTTGAGCGGGCTATAATGTCCGCTCAGCAAGTAACAGAGCAGCTTGTCGGTCTGCAAGCTCAGTTTGCCAAGCCGCCCTACATTGGCCTCTGGGCACGCCTGCACGATTTTCAGCACAGCGAACTGACCCAACTGATCGAGCGCAGGCAGGCCGTACGCGCAACGATGATGCGTTCGACGCTCCATCTCATGACAAGCGAGGATTACCTGCTCCTGCGTGCCATCCTGCAACCCGCCCTGACCCGCGCGTTACATTCCTTCTTCGGACCAAACGCACGCACGATAGATACAGCCCACTTAGTGGAGATCGCACGTCCGTATATACAGGAGCAGCCACGCACGTTTGCCCAGATACGTGATTATCTGAGCAAGCTCTTCCCTGATACTGACCCGGCCTTGCTGGCCTACGTGATACGCACACACCTGCCACTCGTACAGATCGCCCCTGGCGGCGCGTGGAATTTCACGGGCAATCCCGCACATGCCCTCGCTGAGGAATGGTTAGGACGTTCACTGATCGCTGCTGAGCAAGGTCTGCGCACTATCATTTTGCGCTATCTGGCGGCCTTTGGTCCCGCGACAGTCAAGGATATTCAGGTCTGGTCTGGCCTGCCACGCCTGCAAAACGCGGTCGAAGAGATCAAATCCGAGCTTGTCACCTTGCGCGACGAAAAAGGCAACCTGCTCTATGACTTGCCAGATAGTCCACGTCCCTCGGAACAGAGCGATGCACCGCCGCGTTTCCTGCCCGATTACGACAATCTAATTCTCTCTCATGCTGACCGTCGACGCTTCATCGCGGATGCCGACCGCCCAGCAGTCTTCTTATCTGCTGGGCGCATCCAGCCAACCATCCTGGTCGATGGCTTTGTGCGCGGCATCTGGAAGATTGAACGTGTACGCGACGTTGCGCGTCTCTCTATCACGCCCTTTGAGCCACTTCCAGAAGAGACGCAAGCCGCGCTCACAGCAGAAGGTGAACGACTTTTACGCTTCGCAGAAGAGGATGCTACACAGTATGAGGTAGAGTTTAGATGAACGACCATCTTCCTTTTCCATGACCCCTTTATTCAGTGACACGGGGCCAGATGGGGCCAGAAATCCGACACCGGGTCAGGAAAAAAGGGAGAGGAGTTTGCAGATTACACGTGGGGAGAGATTGTTATAATTGCTCATCTGTCCCCACGTATTTTTGTTGTCTGAGCGCAATTTTGCACACGTAGACCACGGACGCCTCGTGTTTTTGTGCGTACCCTGGACCTGTATAGACCCATTGTCGAACACCAACTTCCAGGCCATGTGCAGCTAAGGCTTGCGATAAACCTTTCGCCTTCTTTGGTTCGTGTCCATGTGCCACACACCACTGTGCATAGGAAGCCATGACATCACTGTTCGCTATCCATGCCCCTTCCACTCTTTTACAGCATTCTGCCAGCCATAATCCAACCGTGTCTTGTCCCGATTGCTGTGTCTGTGGAAGATAGTGGACCTTTTGAGGAGTACGAGGCCCTTGCCCTTCGTGCTGATACCACTGCTCCAGCAGTTGTTCCACTTTACGAGCCGTATCTGTATTCTCCAACTGGGTATACCAATCCACGCTGACTCCGACCAACTGCGCAACTTCCTCGCACGTCTGAGTCCAGGTGTTTTGCGCCTGCTCCCAGGTGGCAGTGCCACATCTCCTGGAGTCAACTTTGCCTTGCGCGTCCGCAGAAAATTTCCAAGTTCATGCAAGCGATGGTCTTGTTGCTGCTGAAGTACCAAACGCACCTGCTTTGCCCAGGCAATCGGCAGCGGAGGAGGGCAAGCCCAATCGCTGATTATGTGAGTGGCACAACGCTCCGCGTCGATGGCGGCACGATTCGTTCGGTTATCTAAAACCGCAACGTGTTAATCCGTATAAGCTGGCTGCATTGCAACAAGGACCCTGGTAGACAAGGCGTTTAAGCGTGTTCGTCCACCAGGGTCCTTATTGTAAAACGGCAACTATCGTGCTAGTGTTAGCAGTTTACCAGGCAGGTGCCCAAATACCGAAATCATTGCCGTCAGGGTCAGTGA
>DAIDJF010000055.1 GCA_027451525.1 Ktedonobacterales bacterium | reverse complement strand
ACACACCACAGGTCAGCATCATTGGCAAAGGCCACCACCCCAGGCCAGAGACCATAGCGCTCTGCCATACACCGCTTTCCTCCATATGAGCTATTTGCCCTGAAACTGTTTATACGCATCTAACTGTTCCAGGTAATCACGCTCGCTCTCGTAGAGACCAACCCCAAGTTCGCGCAGCCCTTCCGGTGCAGGTAACGGATAGTCCTCTACTGAAGGCGCACTCACCGTCAGATCATGTCGAATGGCTTGCCATACGCCCTGCAAGCGACTGGTATAGCCTTGCATCTGTGCGGCAAAGGCTTGACGTATCTGCTCATAGTCCGCTCGCAGCGCATCGATATCCTCTGCATACGTCGCCATCACCTGTTGCCAGATCACACTGGCATCCGCTTCCAGTTGCGCCTGGACCAGTCGCACGCGCTCAGAGAGCAAACTATCGTAGTAGCACGAGAGGTATTGACTGAGCAAGGCTTGCAGCTGCCCCGGATACAACGCCTCTAAGGCGTCAAGTTCCACCGCACCCTCACCATAGCGTTCCTCAAACCCAGATCGCCGCCGTTCCGTTTCCTTAATCGGCGTCCGAGGCAGTTGATACGCACGCACCTGATCGAGCGTGAGCACGACAGGAAACAAGCGAATATCCAGACCCAAATTATAGGTTCGCACAAAGTATTCAATTTTGCGCGAGACCGCCACGGGCATCGATTGCCCCGCCGGGTCAAAATCAGAGACGTAGAGAATACGCGCAGGTTTTGCAATGCTTTGTAAACGTTGTATCAGGGCGAGCGTTGCCGTGATACTCATTTCTCCCATGCCCGTTTGCAGGTTGGCCCCATAGGCCTGACAGAGTGGAGCCAACACATCGTTCATCGTCGATTTTTCACATCAGACCTCCAGGTGATAGGGTTGCTCAGGAGTAAAGCCGCTCACCGAGTAACTCGGCAGGTCAGGAAAATCAGGCAGGCGCGTATCGGAGCGATAGAGCGAGCCATACACGCGCAGCATGGGGTCGCTTTCCCGATGTTGCGCATACAGCATCACATCAGGCGTCCGCCGATCATGGAACGCTTCTGGGTCGACCAGCCGCAGATAACGCGCCGCCTTAGAGGCCAGGTTGAGGATATCCCAACATTCGACCGTGTTCTCGTATGGCTTGCCATTGGGCAGGTTGACCGCAGGTCGCTGACTGATAATCTGATAATGCACGCGCCGCAGGTGTGCTTTATCATAGCCAAAACTATGCCACAGATGGGCAAACCATTCCCCCAATGCCCAATCATTCGGCGTGCCCGTATAGAACGGGTCATTTTGCGGAGCCAGCACAATCAGATCAGCCACGCGCCGCCCCTCTTCACGCGCCAGTTGCTTGATCTGCTCATAGTTCATCTGCTCTGACATGTGTGTACTCATTCGCACCTCTGCTCTCACAGACACCACGAGCCAGGTATGACCATCCCATACAGAAGATCACCCTGGCTCATAAACACTTCCCACCATTTACGCATCGCGCACAGCAAAATGCCGCCATTGATGCCGATCAGCAAACTGCACTGTGTGCCCAGCATCAAGCGCAGCGCGCACCACCGCCGCCTCTTGTTTCGTTAATCGCTTGCCATTGCCAGCGCGTACCAGTAAGGTATCCGTCATTGCGTCGAAGACGAGACGGGCGTCACTGGACGCACCCCCGGCAAAGGGAACGTCGCCGCCTGACTGGTTTGACCAGACTGACCAGACTGACCAGTCCCCCGTTGGGCAGAAGTTGCCGCAACAGCCGGACGCCCCGTTTGCGCTGGATAGACCGCTTGAGGCAACACGCCAGCCCCCGTGGTAGTCATCGCCCCGCCAAATTTCGGTTGCTGATTGCGCCCATTCCCAACTGGAACCGGAGCCGAGGCACGCTCACCACTGTGTCCCTTTTTGCGCTCCAGGTCCATATCCACGACCGCCAGCAGCACCGAGATCAGAGGGATAATCGAGAGGGCCACATACGTCAGAAAGGTCAACACCGCACGTTGCGCAGGCGAGACCATGAGGAGCCATGCCGCTCGCTGAATCACCGCCGCCGCCAGTGCGTAGTTACAGAAGATTTCTACAAACTCTACCGCCACACAGATCGGCGCATAGGACCAGATCGACTCTTTTTGCATCAGGCGATGGGCCAGACCACGACTCACAAAGTAGCCCAGCACGCCAAAGCCGATGGCAATCACCCAGGTAATAAAGGGTTGAAAACGATCAACCCCATCCAACGGCGCGAAAAACCAGCGTATCGCATGCGCCGAGGCCAGCGAAAAACCCAGCGATACGATACGCAAGACCAGATGCTCCACACGGCGGACCCACGACTCCTGTCCCCGCGCAGCTTGTCGCATCCATTGCACTCGTCACCTCCCAGCAACAACTAGGCCGCAGCCGCAGCCGCCACATCCGCTAAACGACACACCAGCGTGATATACGCCGCGCTTTTGCCTTTCAAGCGTAGCACTTCCAGGGTAAGAGCCGTCATCATGGACGGCAATTCCGCACGCAACTGTTCCGCCGCCTCACGCAAGACGTCCGCAGGTTGTTTCTGACGACGCAGTTCCTTCAACTGTTCCAACGCCGCAAAGCCTTCCGTGATCTGGCACTGATATTTCTCTTTGGTGTGCGCATCCAACACCGTCAGATTGACCGCATAGCCAGGCGTGCCAACACCCGTCAGCGAGTCATAATAGACCTGTTCACGCACATCGCTCTCTAAGACAATCGCTTGTAAAAGCATCGGCAAATCCTTCCTTGCACTGCACACAGGACCTCATGACACGAGGCCACCAGAACAAAAAAACACACTCTACTTTACTCAACAAACGCATCCGCCAGCCGCCGCCAATCGACTTGCCGAAGCCCAGCCCGCAGTAGTCCCCCCCACAACGTGACTAACAAGGGGTCCGTACAGGAATCAGCCCAGTGATTACACAGCGCTTCTACCCAAGCACGCAGGCTTTCATCCGCAATAAAACGTGCAGAAGCCTGCGCAACGAACTGAGTTGCCATCCTAGACAAAACGGCATCACTAGAGAGATGCACATACACCAGCCAGGTGAACACATTGGGCCAGCCATTGTAGGGTTGTGTATCCATTGGCTAGCCCCCCATCTCGGTCAACGAGAGCACCACCGCTGGACCCGCGATGTAATCCCCCGCAAAGAGCACCGAAGCCGCCAACGCCGTTGCACGCTCGTTATACAGCAAGTCATGCAGTTTGCCCTCTTCATTGATCACCATCAGGTCACCAGAGGGCAACCGGACCACTTCGATATACCCACCGACCAAGGCATGCAGCTCTTCCAACGTGAAAGACACCCCGTGGGCAGGCGTCACCTCTCGTTGCGTGCCATCGACCGCATACACCCGTGCCATCTTACCCTCCTCGCTCATAGGGAGCCAGATCGTCACGTGCCACACCATCCGCAGCATCCCATAAGCCCTCTTGTTCCCAGGCAGACACAGCCGGAGCCGCCATCGCATGCTGCACAGACCCCAGCAACGGCGACGACTCACCAAGAGCCAGACAGATGTAATGACGGAACCACCGCCGCTGTTCCGCCGCAGGCAAGGGATGCCCCAAACCATTGCAGAAATCGTGCGGGGTCAGATATTGCACATGCAACGGCGAGAGTAACGGCAAGCCTTGCCGTGCCCGCCACCGCGCACTAAAAGCCTCCCAACTGGCAAGCCCAGCCCGCTGTTGATGGGTACGTTCGGTATTGAAACGCCGAAACACCCCTTGACGCCCTGGTTTGTCCGTTTGCCGCCTCACAGCCACAACGCCACCTCCGCCTGGACGGCTTGCATCTCGATGGGATGGGCAAGTGAGGTTGACCCGCTTTTGGGGAGGACTCGAACGTGGAAGTGGAGTCCAGGGAGATTCATCAAAAGTACGAAAAGCTACTTTTTGTAGGTATAAAGTAAGTGTACACTACAATAAGAGTTTTGTCAAGAAAACTCCGTTTTTCTCAGTTTTCCTTGTTTTTCATACTCAACTGGGCTAAGATATCCTAGAGAAGAATTTTTCCTTTTTCGATTGTAAAAGACTTCTATGTAGTCAAACAACGCTGTTTTTGCTTCTTCTCGGGTCTGATAGATGGTTTGTCCAATGCCTTCATCTTTCAATGAACCCCAAAAGCTCTCAATGAGAGCATTATCATAACAGTCCCCTTTTCTACTCATGCTTACCTGAATACCCCGCTGATGCAGCATCTCTTGATAGCTCTTGCTCGCGTATTCGCTTCCACGATCCGACATACGGATCATACTTTTCGCCACTCCTTTGTTGATTCTAGTATTATCTTGATGTAAGATGCTCTATGGAGAGGCATCGTTAGAGTCGCTCTCTGATGAAACGGGATCGCAGACCCCTACTCGATCCGTGGAGACAGACTCCTTATCATTCATTGGGGGATGTGGACAGACCCCTCATGCGTATGTGAGGAGCCGATAGCCAACCTCTGGTATGTCGGTGGGAGGACCACATCCACGATCTCAAGCCTCTCCACCAACCGGAGGAAGCAGACCAACTTCATTCTCATGGGGTGGCGGCTTAGATAAGAAGGTCGTAGCTATGGTTTCTACAACGAAGAAGGATGTCCATCTCAAAACCGTTCCAGCCCTCCTTAACGAATCCCTCTATGTGGGTATTGATGTTGGGAAGCAGCATCATGTGGCTGCATTTGTCTCCAAGACGCTCCTCGAACGTCATGAACGTTTTGAAGCCTGTCCAGCACTCGCATTTGAGCAATCACGTGAGGGATTTCGCGCTCTCATTGATCGTGTCTGCTCCTATGTCCCATTAGCCCAAGTGTATGTCCTGCTTGAGCAAACTGGGCATTATCACCGTGCGCTCGTGCAGTATTTACAGGAATGCGAAATTCCGGTGTATGTCATGCCTGTGCAAAAGCGTCCCGTAGGGCTGCTGAAAACCGACAAACGCGATGCCCTGAGCCTAGCCAATCATCTCTTCAATCAACTCGAACGGGGAATCCAAGTAGCAGACAAAACCCATCTTGTGCGTCACTTACTGCCCCCGACACAAGCTGCCTTGCAACTCAAAGGCTGGATTCGTCATCGCTATGAACTTGTGCAGGAGAGTACTCAGCGTAAAAACAAGCTTACGGCTATTTGTGATGAACTCTTCCCAGAGTTCACCCAGGTTCTCAAGGATCCTAATTTGCCAACGGCATTGGCGATCCGCGAACATTTTGCCACGCCGCAAGCCCTAGCAATTGCCCCTCTGACTGCGCTGGCAGAACTGCGTGGCAAGAGCCGTCCCACACTGGCTCAATTGGAACAACTTCAGCAGGTAGCAAGCCAGAGTATTGGCGTCAAAGACCTCGTGCGCCAACGCGGCCTGACGCTCGAACAAGGCCAGTTGATTCGGGAATTACATCTGCTACAAGCACATCTTGTACAATTAGAGAGCGAAATCCGCGTGGTGGTTGAGCAGTCTCGTGAAGGACAAATTTTGACCTCGATCCCTGGAATTGGCACGATTCAGGCAGCGGTGTTGATAGCCGCTATTGGTAACATCCTCAATTTTGAGAATGCCGCTGCCCTCAAAGCCTACTTTGGCTGGGCTCCCACTGGGGAGTTCTCAGGGACGACGCTGGATCGGGTCCATCTGACCCGTGGTGGTACCCGTCCGGTGAAACAGATTCTGTATCTGTGCGTAGCAAGTGCCATCCAACTCGATTGCGAATGGGCTAAGCTGTACGAACGTTTAGTTCCCAAGAAATGTAGGTATGATGAGAGGAAACGGGCATATCGAGGTAAGGTAAAAGTCATCGGTCGCATTGCTGGGCAAATGACAGAGATGATCTATGCGTTCTTGAAGCAAGATGCTGAGATCATGAGTACACTTCTGCCTGATGAACCCCCTCCCGCTCCTCTGCTCTATGATCCGGCAGTTCATCAACGCCATCGCAATGGAGGCTACCAGCCCATCAAAAATACCGCGCCTCAGCGGAAAGTCATGCACCTTCCAGCATCAATACAGACAGACATCTGAGATTGCGTGGGGAAGAAAAGATGATTTCGGAAGGCAAGCCGTAGGCTCATCAAGCATCTCTTGGGAGCTTGAGGCTTGCTCCACGAGGCTTTCTCGTTGAGATACTGAAGCACACTCATCAGAAGGGCTGAGATATTAAACGATCTTTTTTCCTTAACTTCCATGCGTATGAATGATGTAACAATCCTGCATCTGGCTCTCGGCTTGCTACCGCCATGCGGAAAGCCAGGTTCACCAGCACGGCATCTTTCGTTGCCGCCATTGCCCATCCGACGACCAGGCGCGAGTACAGGTCCACAATCGCTGCCAGATACAGCCATCCCTCGCTCGTTTCGACGGCTTTGGTATCCGTCACCCACTTCTCATTCGGCTGCTCGCTCTCAAACTGGCGGTTGAGGATATTAGCGGCAAAGCGAGCACGCGGATCGCTCTGGGTGCCCGGTTTGCGAGACCGCTTGCTTTGAGCCGAGAGTCCTAACGTTCGCATCAAACGCGCTACACGCTTGCGTGAGGTCTGCCATCCACGCTCTTGCAGCACCGCCAGAATGCGTGGACTCCCATACACCTCTCGATGCTCCACAAAAATCTGTTGAATTTCCGCTGAGAGTTGGGCATCTTCTCGGCAATGCTTGGACGTTTCGCGCTGTTTCCAGGCGTAGTAGCCGCTGGGCGACACATCCAGAGCTTGGCATAACAGCGCAATCGAGTATTGCTGGCTGTGCTCTTCAATAAACGCAAACTTCAGTGCTGGCCGCGTGAGAAGATGCCGATAGCTTTTTTTAGGATGTCACGCTCCTGGCGCAGCAGTTCATTTTCGCGTTTGAGCTGGCGCAGTTCCTCTTCTTGCGGCAGTTGATGCCCACTCCCCACAAAAGACTGCTCCCCCTGCTCCCCAAACTGCTTGCACCAATGATGCAGCGTACTGTCAGCAATGCCTAAATCGTTGGCAATCTGTGTCAAGGGCTTCTGGCTGCTTTGCGCCAACTGCACCGCTTCCAGTTTAAACTCTTTCGTAAAGGTTCGCTGGGTCCTCGTCATGACCTCTTCCCTTTCTGTGGAGATCCACTCTTTCGAGTTTACCATCTCCATCTTCTTGGGTCAAGTCCACGCTGAAATGCTCCACTTCCATGAAGAAATCAAACGCGCTGTTATCACCTGTCCAGCCAGTTTTGGCCCCCTGGAACGCGACAAGATACGTGAAGCGGCCCAGCAGGCAGGTTTTATGCAGGTAGAATTGCTGGAAGAACCTGTAGCTGCAGCTATTGCCTATGTGCAGATGGGACTACGTGTAGGCAGATATATACTTGTCTATGACCTGGGAGGTGGGACTTTTGATCTCGCAGTGTTAGTTCACGAGGAAGATGGCACTTTCCATCCAGCACTTGAGCCACAAGGCATTAAGCGTTGTGGAGGTGATGATTTCGATACAGCTCTGTACAACTACTGCGATCAGATTGCCAAAGAGAAGCTCAACCGACCAATTAGCATGAATGGTAAACGTGATCTCCATTTTCTAAATCTTTGTCGTCAGCGCAAGGAGAACCTCTCACTGCGGAGTCATGTAATGATGCGTGAACTCCTGGAACCCGGAGCAGTTCTCTTTGAGCAAGATATTGATCGCGCAACTTTCGAGCGTTTAATCCAGCCAACGCTGGAAGAAACGGTACGCAAGACGAAAACCTTGTTAGAAGAGGCTAAAGCACAGGACTATGTCGTGGATACCCTTGTCCTGATGGGTGGCTCGACGCGCGTTCCACTTGCCCAACAACTTCTCGAACAAAACCTTCCTTTGAAACCACAACAATCACAATTGCGCGATGTGGCAGTAGCTCTTGGGGCAGCTTACTATGCACAGAGCATATGGTATTCCACTGAACAATTCGACCAGGAAGTGCCAGAAGCACAAGAAAAACAAGTAGACAAACAACAAGAACAGATAGATCTGGACCTGGCAGCAGAAATACAGCAACTCATTTCTGCGCAAAACAACAATCCGCAGAATCGCGCGGAGCAACACGATCAATCTGCACAATCAGATACAAGGCAACAAACAGTTCCTGCTGCAGTAGAAACAAAAGATATAACACGAGTGTTGAAGAGTTTTGCATCACAAGCAGATTTACACCTTACCCCAGAAATTCCAACAGATAAATTAGCGCATGCAAGAGCGAATTGTGCTATTTCCGAAGAAGAACCCGTTCTTGGTCTGGTTGATTGTACATTCTGGGGATCTGCCAAAAATTGTGTCCTGTTCGGTTCTAAGGCTATTTATCATCATGTCGATGGTACACGAGGGAAAATCGCCTATAAGGATTTTCCTAATAGCATCTTTGTCTGGTGGGGCAACACAGTTGTTGCATTAGGGAATGCGAACGGTGAAAAAATCCATACAGCTAATAGCGCAGTTTCTGCCGAAAAATTGTGTAATATGTTTACTGACATTAAGCATTTATTTGCTGGCAAAGAACAAACAGTTTCCGTTGCATTTAGGCCATCTTATATATTGCAAATTTTGCGTAGTTTTGAACCACAAGCGGATTTACATCTCTTTCTTACTATTCCATCTGATAAATTGACTAATGCAAAAACCAAGTACAAACTTTTTGAGCAGGAAAACATCCTAGCACTGATTGATTGCACAGTATTGGGATCTGCCAAAGACAGTGTTATCTTCAGCTCTGAGGCAATCTACCATCATAATTGGGCCGGAGGGCATGGTCGCATACCCTACTCACAGCTTTCTCGGCTGAGTTTCTCAGTTAAAGGAAGTTCTGTTTTCACTAACGAAGGTGAAGAACTCAACGTGGCTGGCAGTGCGGTTAGCGCGGAAAAACTTCTACAGATGCTCGGGGCCATTCAGCAGTTGCTAGTAGCGATGCACATTTAAAGAGGTCAGATTAATGCAAGACATACAGAAAAACATTGTGGCTCTCTTGCACAGAACAGCTGAACAGTTACGTGATGCACGGCTACCAGAGGAACTGGCAACGCAATTGGAAGCATGTGCAGAACAGGTCTATCAGCCTTGTATGGTTGCTGTCGTGGGACAGGTGAAAGCAGGGAAAAGTTCTTTTATTAATGCCCTACTAGGATTAGAACTGGCAAAAGTTGGCACGACAGAGACGACAGCAACCATTAATCAATTTCGTTATGGGCATATTGATTCCACCAACTTTATTCGTTGCGTCTGGCGTGGCGGTCAGGAAGATTATGTAGACCTCGACTTTATTAATAGCCTGCAAGGAAACGATATTGAGACGCTACGGCGTGCCGACGGTATTGATCACCTTGAATACTACCTGCTTAATCCTTATCTGGAACAGGTCATCTTGGTTGATACGCCCGGTACAGGAGCAGTAGTCGAGGAACACCAGAAGCGCACTGCGGAATTTATCAATTTGGAACAACAATTACGTGAACGCCATCATAGTGAAACACACCAGATTGGTAGCAAGGCAGACGCCGTTATCTATCTGATCAGTTCGACGGCGCGCGAAACAGACCGCGCTTTTCTAGAAGCGTTTCAGCAGGTAACGCAGGGACAATCGAGAGCATTTAATGCCATTGGCGTTATGGCAAAGATTGATCTCTATCCTGACGTTATGACACGACGCAAGGAGCTAGCTGAAAAAATTGCTAGCCAATTGCAAGGTAGTCTCAACACAGTTGTCCCAGTCTCATCAGGTATCCAACGCACTATAGATCGTTTGTTAGCACAGGACAGGAAGGGACTCAGGCAGTTGGTACAAGCAATGCGGCGTATTCCCGCCGAACGCCTAGAAAAATTTCTGGATAATGAAGATTTTTATCTTGAATTAACCCCTGATATGTATCCTATCGCACTTGATGAACGCAAAGAATTACTGGCTGATAGCCCCTGGACCGTATTCACAACAATTGCTCGTCTCGCCGCCAATACTGCATTAGAGGAGGAGACTCTCATCCAGCATGTACAAGCACTTGCAGGTTTCGATCAACTGAAAGAAGTTCTAGAACAACATTTCTTGCAGCGCAGTCAACTTCTTCGTTGTTACCGAGTCATGCATGATGCCCATCAAGTCTTGAAGACTATTCGTTACCAACTTTTGCCAGCATTGCGAAGCCGTGATCGTCAAGAGCGCGCACAGCAAGCACGTTTCCTGGCTTTTATTCGGCAGGCACAGGGTGATCCAGATACAGCACGTGAATTAGAAGAACTTGTGCAGGAGCGTTTGAGTGGTCAGGGAGAACAAGTGGCAAGCTTATTAACACAACTTGAACGAGATTTTGCCAACACCTTTGCGCAATTAGAGCAGTACAATATTGATTTTGAAGCCTTGCACCAGATACTCGATCATAGTGATGTTTTTACGCTAGCAGAATTAGATGAGTTGAGAGCCTTACTGGGACTCTACGGCCTAGAGCTTAATAAGCGATTACCTTCTAATAAGGATTCCCTTGAGCAGATTCTCGCTCGCCAGATATACTGGAGAGAAATCTACGAGCAAGATGAAAATGCTATTCGCCGTGATGTGGCCCAGCAGGTAGTATCTCGCTATGGGTTTATCCTGGCAGAAAAGGCGTACTCCCCCGATATATCTTCCTTAAATGAAGGCATTTTCGGACATGAATATAGATAGACGCTCTTAGCACGAAGGCCGCTCTTCTTCTTGTATCATCTGTTCACACTGAACCACCTCGAGTCGGGTTGCGTCATCGTGCTGCTCCATAGATTGAAGCAAGGCAATGAGTTGTGTGCGTGTCTGAGTTGTTTTGGGATGATGCGCTCCAAGCGTCGACTCACGAATAATCAGCGCACGGGTGTACCAAGTACGGGCCTCCTCATTATTTCTCTGTGTTTCCCAATATCCCGCAAAATCATGCATAGTTTCCGCAATGTCGGGATTCTCTTGGCCTAAGTGTTGCTCTCGGATGCGCAGAACACGCCGATAGAGTAACTCCGCATCAGTATACTTGCCTTGCCCAGTGTAGATGTTTGCCAGATTGTTAAGAATGTAGGTCACTTCAGGATGCTCAGGGCCAAACTGCTGTTCCCAGATACGTAAAGCGCGCTGGATGAGCAATTCGGCCTGCTCATACTTGCCTTGCCGAAGATAAAGTCCAGACAGTCCATGCAAAGGATGGGCAATCTGGGGATGCTCAGGACCCAAATGCAACTCTCGAATGCGTAACGCTCGCTGGTAGAGCAGTTCCGCTTCCGCATACTTACCTTGCTCATAATAGAGATTCGCCAAATTATTGAGTGTATGAGCGATCTGAGGATGTTCAGACCCTAACTGTTGTTCCCAAAGGCGTAACGCCTGCTGATAGAGCGGTTCCGCCTCCGCATACTTACCTTGCTCATAGTAGAGAATTGCCAGATTGCCGAGGAGAGAAGCCACTCGAGGATGCTCAGGCCCGAATTGCCGTTCCCAGATGCGCAACGCTCGCAGGTAGAGCGGTTCCGCCTCCGCATACTTGCCTTGTCGGAGATAGAGGTTCGCCAGATTGTTGAGCGGGTGAACCATATGAGGTTGCTCAGGGATCAACTGCCGTTCCCAGATACGCAACGCTTGTTGATAGAGCGGTTCCGCCTCTCTATACTTACCCCGATTCTTGTAGAGGTTCGCCAGATTGTTGAGCGACTGCGCTATATCAGGATGTTCGGGTGCTAGTTGCCGCTCTCTGATCTGTAAGGCTCGCAGATAGAGTGATTCCGCCTCCTCGTACTTGCCCTGCTCACTGTAGAGGAGTGCCAGGTTATTAAGGTTTGTTGCTGTATAGGGATGTTCAGGTCCTAATTGCCGCTCTCTGATCTGTAAGGCTCGCAGATAGAGCGCTTCCGCCTCTGAGTAGCGCCCACGTTCATAAAGATAGCATGCCGTCTCATGGAGCAAGCGCCCTGCATCTCCACTGACAAACTGATACAGCTCGATGAGTTGCGCGGCGGTCAGTGCCTGCGCAAGCAAACGCTCACATTGTGTCCAGGTGCTATACTCCACCAATGGAAATGCGCTATTGACAGCATGTAAAGTATGTTCGGCCCATGCTCGCCGTTCTGTCTCCTCCAGCTTATCTTGAAGGACGGCTTGCACCAGGCGATGCAGGGACAACATGCGCGTCGTTGCATCGCGTTGCAGCAGGGAATAGGTACGCAGCGTGCCGATCGCCTCATCCAGCAGATGGGCCGCCCCAAATATCTGGAGTGGCGCGGGCAGATGTGCTGCACCCTCTGTAATTAGCTCTTCAGGAATGGCATCAGGCGCGAGAAAGGCACAGAGCCGTAGCAAGGCCGCTGCTGCAGGCTTCTTCTGCTCCACCCGCGCAAAGGAGAGATCCCAAGTCGTCGCCACCGCCGCTGGATGTTCCGGGATAGGTCCTCCTCGTTCGTGCAGAAGAAACTTGCGGTGATAACCATACCGCTCCAGGTACTCTACAATGCTGCACTGCACGGCAGCGATGTAAGCCCCAGCCTGATCTAGTGCCAGTGGCAAGCCATCCATGACGGCCCATAGTTGTGCTGCTGCCTGCCGATCTTGCTCAGAGACAGACATTGAGGCCCCTCTCTCACCCACCTCCGGCTCGTCGCTGGCGGTGTTGCGCTGCAACAGAAAACTGACCCCTTCGTCCCGGCTCATGCGCTCGACGGGTATATTTTTGAGATGCAAACCGGTGATCTGTAAGCGCGCCGTTACCAAGGTCGCGCCGCCCATGCCATGCGGTAGAAAGTCGTCTAGCATCGTCGGATCATCGACGTTATCCAGAATCAGCAACCACGCGCTATGTGCTTGCAGCCAACGTTTCACCGCATTGACGACGCGCTTCTGATCTTGTTCTTCTTGCTCGGGCAGCTCCAACGTCTGGGCCAGTCGGGCAAACTCGGAGACCAGCATTTCGCGCGAGTCGGCCTGCACCCAGAGCACCGCTTCGTACTCATGGGCATAACGATAGGCGTACTCCAGGACAATCTGCGTCTTGCCAATGCCTCCCAGTCCACTGATGACGCGCACCTGACTCATACTAACCGTCTTCTCGGCGGCCAAGGTGCGGTGCAGGCGCTTAAGCAGTTGCTCCCTGCCCGTGAAGTAGGGGTTGCGTAAGAAGGGCACGTTCCAGCGGCCCATGCCCCAGCGTTCGGGCGGTTTACCAAAGAGCGTGATTAATTCCTTGAGGGCATCCGCCTGGGGTTCGGCACGGTCATGCTCCCAGCGGTTAATGCTGGGTACCGAGCGGCCAATTTTCGCGGCCAAATCCTCCTGCGTCCACTGCCGCCGCTCGCGTTCCTGGCGCAGACGTTTACCCAAGCTTACAGAGGATGCATCGGCCATCAGAGCGTCTCCTCTCCAGCATTTCCTGGATCACAACTGAACCGTGAGTGGCTAAGCAACAATGATTGGTAGATGATCAATTCTTCCATAGTATTCTATCACAGACTCAAGCATACTACCCCTAGAGGATTTCGAGAGGAGTACCGCTCCTCAAGAGAATATTCTTTGAAGGGCGCTGGAAGCTCCCATGCGTACCGATTCAGACCAATAGGAGGTTACTATGAGTCAGTCAGATTGGCACAAATGCAAGATGTACTGCCGCAGATGCGGAAGATGGGCCAGCGACTTACCTCACCTTGAATGTTCTCGAGGAAAACGGGGAAGTCTCATTTTCGTGGATGTTGCCAACTCTCAAATGGGCTGTGATAAGTGTGGAGAAACATGGACGATTGAGAATACAGAATTCCATTGCAGATGCGGTAACGTCCAGAGAACCCAGTATGTTGATACGGTACTCTCTTTGGAGGCCGGGGATCAGATCATCGCAACTGATGGAGAACTCGTCTATGTCCTGACACGCACTGGTACAGTTGTGGTCGGGTATCGCGAGTACTTGGGTATTGGATATTAGAGGATCGACATTTTCCCTCCTGGGATGCTGTATGAAAGTAGTCTTGTTATGCTCCCACCCGTACCGCCTCTAGGTATTCTGCCATCGTGGATGGAACGCGCTATAACGCTGTGAGCAACATTTATAGTGTAATGAACCGACTTAGCGTCTCCCCTGAAAGCGTCGTGAGGACGACAGTTTTTGCCTTACTTAGTTTGGGACTGTTCGATGCTTTTAGCCTCTTTTTCTCTGGCGGTTTTTCCCAGCTTTCACAGGTGCTTCATTTTCTTGGCAGATAAATTATGGTGCTTGCAATCAGGGGTATCGCTATAGTTTACGTAGCGATACCCCTGATTGCAAGCACCACAGAGAGATGCTTTTCTTAACCGAAATCCCACTTTAGCGGGCAGTAAAGCATATAGCGGTATGGCACAGATGTACCCAACTCACCTGGATATGCACACGCAGAGTATGGCTAAACGCACCTTATTTCATGCCTTTCGTGACCAACTCGCTGAGTCGTATGTGGTCTGGCGCGCCTATAATATCGGTGCTGGTGCCCACCATCGCCAGAGAGCACCTGGTCTTTTTTGACGTGGCGTTCTGAGCAAACGAAAAAGTAGTATAGAAAAACGCAATGATACTAAATTGATGGATGAGGTTTATTTTTGAACAAAGCAGTCAAAAGTAGAGCTTTTGTAACCAGTGATAAAGGGGAGCCATCTTCTGGAAATGCTCGTAACATCTGTCCACCAGCACGGGCGAGAGTATATCGCTTACAGGTAAACGTGGAGAAAAAACATACAGTCCGTCGTGCCGGAGTAGTTGTGCATTTGCATGTGCAGCATCATATCCTGCAGGCACCCGCTTGTACGCTTCTCCCCCAAGGCTATAGCCACCGGCGGCTCGCAGGGTTGCAACAACCTCAGCAATCTCAGGTCCCAGGTGCTCGTTGACTACGGCATTACGATAGACGGTGAGCATCTCAGGGGAAAACTTGAAAATACCGGTAATGAGTCCCATCCCGTCTGGTTCAAGTTGAAAACCGAAACCCGGACTCTCCATCTTCTTATGACTCCCAGCGCGAAACATGCCGCTGATGTTTCGTTTATAGGGTGCTTTGTCCTGGCTGAAACGCGTGTCGCGATGAATACGCATTAAGACGCCTCTGCCATTTGTGCTGGTGTCATAGTCAATATCGCTTGCTAGATTTTGTAATCGGCTCCCTAGAGCGACGACGAATGCTTGTGCAGGTTCTAAAAGTTGCGTTTGATAGGTATCTTTATGGGCTTCAAACCATTCGCGATTGTTATTGGCAGCCAGATTTGCGAGAAAGTCAAGAGCCGCCTGCGGAAAGCCGGGAAATGCTGAGATTGCGTTCATACTCACCTCTTTTTACACTAACATGCCAGCGTTGCCCTACCGCCTGATACAGAGCAGCAGGGCACCGCTGGAAAAAGGGCTTGAATAACGACGATCTTGCGAGTTAGTGCTGGAGCACTGGGGCGAACACACTCGCGTCGAAGTAGACGTGGTCCTGCTGCAATTTGCCGTTCTCGACAACAGCCCACTCCGCAATGCTGATGGTATGCGAACTGCCTGTGGGGAGTTTGACATCCATCTCATAGATAGTGCAGACGTTATTGCCATCCTCAAATTGGCTGAGGACTCTCGTCCCCGTGACCATCTGGAAGAAGCTCGCGCTGGCACGCATATAATCTTCGATACCCGTTGCCTGGCTGATTGGGCCAACAAACTTGATATCGTCCGCCAGTAAAGAGGTGTCATGCGTTTGCATGAACTTGTTCACAATTTCACTTGCCAGTCCCATAGTTGATTGATCCTTTCTGGATGATTGATACAAACGTCTACTGCCCATACTTGCGCGCACCATCTGGTACCGCACTGTACTGGCCTTTTTACAGCAGGGAAGCGACAAATGTCATTGCCTCCCGTGAAAAATTGAGCCATTCATCGGGAGAGGTAGATTGAATGGCGACCCATTCTTTCATCGTGCGACCGCGCATGATGAAAGGTTCCCCTACTCCCGATGCGATCAGTTCGTCAACACGCTCCTTGGGAAGTTTCACCACGAAGCGACCTTTGACGAGCATAGCAAAAATCTTTTCGTGAAATTTCAGCGAATCATCGCCGAAACGCTTGCCGCCTGGTGGCGGAGTTACATCTGGGTTGTCAGCGAATTTCTCGACTAGCGTTGCAAACCGTTCTTCCTGTGTGTTGGGTGTCTGGTTCATGAAAGGATACCTGCTCTCCACTTATAAATAAGAAGATACTATGCTTCTACGCTCCTTACAAAACGTGTTTCTCTCACGCAGCACTTATGAAACGTGCAGAAGGGAATAAAAGAGGTTTACGGAGTCCCGAACCTCTTGCAGCCCTGTTTACTCAGAGGAACGTAGGACGCAGCCGATTCTACCGCATTTATTAGTCCGCTTCTACTCCTGTCGCACCACTGACAACGGCATAGAGTTTCTGGTCCAGAATGCGGGCAGCCTCTAGGACCACCGGATTCTTGTCAATCACGATCTGTGCTGATGGAAGATCGTAAATGACCGTAGAACCATCGCCTGTTTCATTCTCGAAGAGCAGCAGTTCAACGGGAGTAAAGAGACCAGCCTGGATATCGTGCTTCATCATGGTGATAGCGATAAAAGGATTGCCCATGACCCAGCGCGTCACTTTCCGTTTAATGCCGAAAGCTGGTAGCCATATTCCCTGGTCGAACTCGAAGAAGAGCATAAAATCGCGTCCGCTGATATGCGACTTGAAGACTTTTTCAAAGTTCTCCGGCGTCACATCCGTCTGAACGAGTTTGGCAAAATCTTGCGGGATAACCGACATCCCCTGCTTCTGCGCATCTTTAAGATTGCGCGTCTCGACCAGTTCGTAGAGATTTTGCAAAACCTCATCATAGGAGCGAGTGGTATCAAAGCGTATGCGTTTTCCCTGGAAGGGTAACTCCTTATACGCCTTTGGTTTTGCCTGTTCCTGCTCATGGAGTTTTGGAGCAAGATCGGCTGAGGGAATGCCCAGCGGAGAGACCTCCCAATACTCGCGCGGCAGGGTTGATGAGGCCGACGGCAGCAGCGAATTTCTCAGGAGTGCCACGACCTGAAAGGGGCGCAGGTAGCTTCTCAACTCGTGGATTAGCCCGTCCTCGCCTTCTGTGATCACCATCGTCCCCTGAATCTCGTGTCCCTGAACGTTCCCTCTCCACAGAAGCGCGGTCGTGTGCTGACCATCCTTAAGCTCTTTCATGTATTTTGGGTAACCAACAAGCTCGAAAGCCTCGGCAAGAAAGTGGATGGTTAACTCCTTGCCTTGCACCGACTTGATCAGGAAAGGGCTATGGAGAACGACATCAGGAGCGAAGAGTGCCGCCATCTCTGGCGAGTGTACACCGCTCGCGCCTCCTTCGCTATAAATACCAAAGGGATGCATAGATAACCTCCTATTGGATAGTGGGGTAGTGCATTGGTTGCACCCCAAATTATGCTCTACATCTATCTCTTCTATTCAGGCTCATGTCCTCTTGTAAGCGAGTATACTGTGTCTCTGACGTGGATACATCCTCAGAATTAGTGATCTTTGCTTTACGCTCTCTTGCGTGTCTCCCCCCTAAAATTGAGGATGGAGAATAGATATAACCCGCTTACTGTGATAGAGAAAACGACAGCCCAGCCCATACATTTAACGACAGCCCAGCCCATACATTTATTGCGTGATGATGAAGAGTTGTGGAACCTTCATGGCGAGTGCCATATCACCACTAACCTTGAGCTTTCCCGTCATAAAGGCTTTCGTTGAGTCCAGCTTGCCCTCTGCGATAGCGAGCCAGTTTTGCGCGCTGACCGTAAAGGTCGTATCAGGATGCTCGACGCCACCGGGAATAAGCTCACCCATCCCATCGGTAATCTTGAAGGCCCAGGTACTTGCCTCGTCTCCTGTGATGTTCCACTGAATCGTTTTGGAGATACCAGTAGCGGCGGCGCTATTAAAGCGCCCAGGCAGAGACTCAAAGAGTTCGGTAATCGTCATATGTGCTCTACTCCTTCTGCGCTAGATGACTGAATATTTACGTGGAAAATCTGCGCGTATATGGGTCATACGTGCGCGTTTCACTTCTCCTGTGCAAGTATAGAGGAGGGCGGTGTAAGTGGACATCCTCAATCCTGGTGAGATATGCACAGCAAAATTTTTTTGCAGAGAGCCCTTATTTCTGACGATGTAGGCTAAATATGTATGACCCTATACTTAAACAGGGCTGGTGAGATAGGGGCCATGCGAGATGAGAAAGTACTGGCTCCGAGAGAATATCCAGGTAGTGGGACGAAAGATGCTTTTGTGGAGGAATATCAGGATTACGAGTAAGGAGACCTCTTGATGAGTAATGTAAGAGATCGTATTGCTGCACTTCCGGCAGAAAAGCGGCTACAGCTTCTTCGGCAATTACAGATGCAGACAGAAACGCACGATATGTCGTCCAATCAGTACGATGTCGCTATTCTTGGAGGAGGGATGGCAGGCCTGACATTGGCCTTGCAGATCAAGAAAGCGCGTCCTGCTAGCAGGATCGTTGTGATTGAGAGACGGAGCCACCCTGTTCCTGAAGCGGCACACAAAGTGGGCGAGTCCACCGTCGAGATCGCGTCGCGCTATCTGCGCGATGTTCTGGGGCTGAAAGAGCACCTGGAGACACAGCAGATACGCAAGTTCGGGTTGCGCATGTTTTTTCAAGCCGGGGATAACGAGGATATTGCGCGCCGAATTGAGCTTGGTTCAACGGTATTCCCTCCGCTTAGCACCTATCAGCTCGACCGTGGGCGGCTGGAGAATATGTTAGGGCAGGAACTGCATAAGCAGGGAATTACATTCTTAAATGAGTGCAAAGTGCAGGAGATCATCCTGCAACCTGGCGCGCCGTATCATCGTGTGCGCGTTCTGCAAGAAGGGAATGAGCGAGAGCTTCGCGCCCGCTGGCTCGTGGACGCAAGTGGTCGTAGCGCATTGTTAAAGCGGCGTCTTGGGTTGGCGAAGAAGGTCGGGCATCGCGCCAATGCTGTCTGGTTTCGCGTGGGCCACCCAATAGATGTGAATACATGGTCAACAGACACCGCCTGGCAGGAGCGCATCATCGAGGGCGAGCGTTCGCTATCAACAAACCATCTCATGGGTCCTGGCTACTGGGTCTGGCTGATCCGCTTGGCCTCAGGGGTAACCAGTGTAGGTCTCGTCATGGACGCACAGATGCACGATTTCGAGGAGGTAAACCTGTTCGAGCGTCTACTGGCATGGTTGCATCGCCATGAACCACAATGCGCGCAGGAGATTGAGCGACATCGGAGCGAGGTCCGTGATTTCCGCGTCATGAAGGATTATTCCTACAGCAGTACGCAGGTCTTTTCTGGTGATCGCTGGTGCCTTGTTGGCGAGGCTGGAGTTGCCCTAGACCCGCTCTATTCGCCCGGAAGCGACCTGATCGCGATTGGCAATGGCCTGGCAAGTGACCTGATTGTCCGCGATTTGAATGGCGAGGACATACGCGGTCGGGCTATTGTTCACGACCGCCTGTTTCTGAGCGTAGCCAATATCTGGTTAAGTATTTACGAGCGGCAATACAGTCTGATGGACAATGCGCAAATCATGGTAACGAAGATCATCTGGGATACCGCTTTCTACTGGGGTGTGTTTGGTCTGCTCTATTTTCACGACGCATTTCGCAACATTGCGGAAAGCCCAAGTATAGCGGCGAATCTCTCACGCATTGCGCAATTGAGCAATCGCGTTCAGGCATTCTTCCGCGAGTGGCACGCAATTGACACGCCGGGCGGGGAAAACATGTTTGTGGACCTCTACGCACCGCTTGACTTTATGGTGAAGCTACATACCGGCATGGCAGCAGACTTATCGGCGGCAGAATTAGAGAAGCAGTTTGCCGCAAACGTACAGCTGTTTGAGCGACTAGCAGGCCAAATTGCCAGCGTGGTGATCGAAGCATACGCGGGAAATAGCGAACGGCATGTAGTGGAACAACTTCAACGCTGGCAGACGGAGCCATATCTGGCAGATCTCATCGTACTCTATCGGCGTGAGAGTCGGACAAATCCCATTACCAGTAGCTGGATTGCGATAAAACAACAGGCACGCGAGTTGCAAACGGCAGTTCGATAGTCGATGGTCGGTATTGATTACCGAGAGAGAAGGAAGGAGTGCTTGATGAGTGATGTAAAAGATCTTGCAGTATCGATGCCCGAAGACGCGGCAGAGACCCTGCCAACGTATGACGTCGCGATTGTCGGAGGCGGGATTGCAGGTTTGTGTCTGGCGGTAGAACTCAAGAAGAAGCGTCCAGCCACCAGCATTGTCGTGCTTGAGAAGCAGAAACATCCAGTGCCTGAGGCAGCGCATAAAGTGGGCGAGTCCACCGTCGAGATCGCCGCCTATTATCTGCGCGATGTCCTGGGCTTGCAGGAGCATTTACAGACACAACAACTGCGCAAGTTTGGGCTGCGCATGTTCTTCAGCTTTGAAGACAATCGAGATATTACGCGCCGTGTCGAATATGGTCAGATTGAGCAAGCACCGCTGCCTGCATATCAACTAGACCGGGGACGGGTTGAAAATATGTTAGGACAGGAGGTAGTACGGCTTGGTGGTCTGTTCCTGGATGGTTGTAAAGTGCAGCAGATATCGCTACAACCAGAGAGCGAATTCCATCACCTGAGCATTGAGCGCAAAGGGATGAAAGAGGAACTGCGTGCGCGTTGGGTTGTCGATGCTAGCGGAAGAAGCTCGCTGTTAAAGCGGCAGTTAGGGTTGGCGAAAAAAGTGGGCCACCATGCCAATGCCGTCTGGTTCCGCGTGGGCGAGCAGATTGAGATTGATAACTGGTCCACTGACCCAGAGTGGCAGGGGCGCGTTCCACACGGTGAACGAACGCTTTCGACCAACCATCTCATGGGTCCAGGGTACTGGGTCTGGCTGATACCACTCGCCTCTGGTGTAACGAGCATCGGCATCGTCACTGATGCGAATATGCATCCCTTTGAGGAGATAAATCTCTTTGAGCGAGCACTGCACTGGCTCCATCAACATGAGCCACAATGCGCGCAGGCGGTTGAGCAGCACCTGGACAAGATTCAAGATTTCCGTGTCATGAAGAACTACTCCTATAGCTCCGAACAGGTGTATTCGGGCGAACGCTGGTCCCTTGTGGGAGAAGCGGCAGTGGCGATTGATCCGCTTTATTCATCTGGTGGAGACCTGATTGCGATTGGCAATGGCCTGGCATGCGATCTTATCACGCGCTATCTGGATGGCGAGGATGTTGAGGAGCGCGCCGCCGGACATAGCCAGCTCTTCCTCATTTTTGCCGATGTCTGGCTGGTAGCGTATGAAGGGCAGTATCCGCTGATGGGGAATGCGCGGGTTATGGTTGCCAAGGTCATCTGGGACACCGTGATCTACTGGGCATTTCCGGGTTTGCTGTACTTCCACGACAAGATTCGTAGCCTGGCAGATAGCCCTTTAACGACCGCGAATCTCTACAGATGTTGGAATCTGCACAGTCGCATTCAGCAATTCTTCCGTGAATGGCATGCGTTTGAGCGAACTGAGGCCAGTGATACGTTTGCCGATCCGTATTCGCTACTCGATTTTCTTGTAGAGCTTCATACAGGTATGGCAGCAGGCCTGCCTGATGAGGCATTGGAAGCGCAGTTTGCGAAGAATACCCGTTTATTGGAGCAGCTTGCGGGCCAATTGATCAGTGTCGTAATTGACGAGCTTGCGCAGCATAGCGCGGATGAGGCTATCCAGAGACAGATTCAGCGTTGGAAAACAGAGCCAATGCTCAAAGAGCTGATCGAGATATATAAAGAAGAGGATGCAGTCAACCCGATTGATAGACGCTGGATTACCCTGGGGGATAGCCGCTGGGCGAAACAGGAGGTCGCCAGATGAGAGAGACACAAGAGGGAACACGAGCCGAGATGTTTGCAGAGGCATATGACGTTGCCGTGTTGGGCGGTGGCATCGCGGGCCTGACCGCAGCACTGGAACTCAAGCAGAAGCGTCCGCAGACCAGAATCATCGTGGTTGAGCGACAAGTGCATCCTGTGCCTGAGGTCGCGCACAAAGTAGGTGAGTCTACTGTTGAGATACAGGCGCACTATCTGCGCAATGTCCTGGGATTACAGGAGCATCTCCAGATGCAGCAATTACCGAAATTCGGTTTGCGCATGTTTTTCAGCGTCGATGGCAACCGCGACATTACCCGGCGCGTAGAGCTTGGTCATTCGATGTTGCCGCCACGTAGCGTAGCGACGTACCAGCTTGACCGTGGACGCCTGGAGAATGCATTGGGAAGCAAACTACGCCAGCATGGCATTCTCTTTGTGGATGGTGGCAAGGTATGTGAAATTGCGCTCCAGCCGGAAGAGGAGTTTCATCGTATCTCGGTGCAGGTGCAGGAAAACAAGTACGAGGTGCAGGCGCGCTGGATTATAGATGCCAGCGGAAGAAGCTCGCTACTCAAGCGGCAATTAGGGCTGGCAAAGAAGGCCGAGCATCATGCTAATGCCGTCTGGTTCCGCGTGGGGCATCGTATCGACATCAGCCAATGGTCAACTGACCCGGTCTGGCAGGGACGCATTCTGGAAGGTGAGCGGATGCTCAGCACCAACCATCTGCTGGGTCCGGGGTACTGGGTCTGGCTCATTCCACTGGCTTCCGGTGCGACGAGCGTTGGCATCGTCACCGATGCGAATATCCATCCCTTTGAAGAAATAAATCTCTTTGAGCGGGCACTGCACTGGCTCCATCAACATGAGCCACAATGCGCAGAGGCGATAGAGCAGCATCGGGCCGAGGTGCAAGATTTTCGCGTCATGAAGAACTACTCCTATGACTGTGAGCAGGTCTTCTCAAATGATCGCTGGTGCATTACTGGCGAGGCTGGTGTGTCACTTGACCCGCTCTACTCGCCCGGCGGAGACCTGATCGCGATTGCCAATGGCTTGGTGTGTGACTTAATCGGCAACGCATTGGATGGCGAGGATGTAGAGGACAGGGCGGCGATTCACAATCGGCTGTTTCTCATGTTAACTGGCTCATGGCGTAGCACATACGAGCAGCAATACCCGCTGATGGGAAATGCACAGATCATGGTCGCCAAAGTCATCTGGGATACCGCTGTTTACTGGGCTATTCCGGGACTACTCTACTTCCATGACAAGTTCCGTAGCGTGGTGGAGAGTCCAAGCATCCTCATGAATCTGGCCCGTTTTACGGCCTTGAGCGAGCACGTGCAGGCATTTTTCCGCGCATGGCTGACAATCGCGCACACGGAGGCCGAGAACATCTTCGTCAGATACTACGATTTTGACTTTATGAAACAGTTACACATTGGGATGACAGCAAACCAGGAGGGTGACGAACTAGAGGCGCAGTTTGCTGCGAATGTACGCTTCCTTGAGCAACTCGCGGGTCAGCTTGCCAGCGTGATTATCGAACTGTTTGATACTTCTATGGACCCTACAGTGCGGCGTCAGGTGCAGGATTGGCGAACCGATCCATTTCTCGCGGAGCTAATCTCGCTCTACCGGCAGATGGAGTCTCCGCTCAATGACAGGTGGATCACACTGGGACAAAAAGTGCAAGTGCTGCAGGAGGTGACACGATGAACAATGTAACCAATAGGAACGTGATGAGTCACGTCCTTAGCTTGCCACCAGAAAAGCGAGCAATGTTTGTGCAGTTGCTCAAGCAGAAAACCGGGCAGCAGAAAGCTGAACTATCGGGTATTCCCTCAAAAGAGGATGCATGGGTCATGCGTTACCGCCCCAACGAGCAGGCACGCCTGCGCCTGTTCTGCTTCCCTTATGCAGGTGGAAGTGCCTCGCTGTTTCGCTCGTGGCAGGAAGCAGTACCTGCGGATGTGGAGGTATGCGCTATTCAGCCCCCAGGGCGTGAGCAACGTTTGGCTGAAACGCCATATACCCGCATCAAGCCGTTCATCCATGACCTTGCGGTGGCGATTATGCCGTACCTGGATCGACCATTCGCCTTTTATGGGCATAGTATGGGGTCTCTGGTCAGCTTCGAACTTGCGCGTTACCTGCGTCGCGAGTATGGCAAGCTGCCAGTATGCCTCTATCTCGCGGCATATCGTGCGCCCCAACTCCCGAATCCGAACATCAAAATTTATCATCTGCCTACAGAGGTCTTTAAAGTTGTGTTGCGTGCAGATGGTATCGCGGAGACACTTCTTCAGAACGAGGAATTAATGAATGCCATGTTGCCGACGTTACGTGCAGACTTCGAGTTGTGTGATACCTACCACTATGAGGAAGAGTCTCCACTCGACTGCCCCTTCGTCATCTTTGGCGGCATGGAAGATGTCAGGGTCAGACCTGCTGATCTGGAACAGTGGCCGATGCATAGTAGCGCGGGTTGTCGTCTGTCGCTATTGCCCGGTTCACATTTCTTTTTACATAGTGCGCGAGACATGCTGCTCGCTGAGATTGCTCAAGACCTGCACGCACGCCTGGACGCGCTTGCGGGCATAGAGCTTGTACATGCGCAATAGCTATTTGCGCGGGACAGAGTTGATGTGTACGAGGTGGGCTGGCACATCTTGTATCAGCCTGCCGCAGAGTGATTGAGAAGCGCGAGTTTTTTTGTACTGGATAGACAAAGGATGAATGTCATGAGTGAGAAAGAAACATCGCTGCCCTCTGTGGCTAGCACCCAATACGATGCACACTCGCAGACCTCCTCAGGAGGAGAGGCGGCGCGGGAGCCGTTGGCTATTATCGGTATCGGGTGCCACTTTCCGGGAGGCGCGACGAGTCCACAGGCTTTTTGGGACCTCTTATGCGCGGGCGTTGACGCAACCCGCGATGTTCCTCCCGACCGTTGGGATATGCGAAAGTTCTATGATCCCGATAGCAAGAAATCTGGAAAAATGCACACCTATCATGGCGGCTATCTGGAACGCCTTGATCTATTTGATGCTCAGTTTTTTGGTATCTCGCCACGAGAGGCGGTCTGGCTTGATCCACAGCAACGGCTCCTGCTGCAAGTGACCTGGGAGGCATTAGAGGATGCCGGACTGGTTGCCGAGCGATTGGCGGGGAGCAACACAGGTGTATTCATTGGCGGTTTCACCCTTGATTATCAATTGATGCAGAATTTTGGAGTCTATAGCCGTTATGAGTTGCAAACCCATTCCGCCACTGGCATGATGATGACCATGTTAGCAAACCGTATCTCTTACGTATTCGGTTTTCATGGACCGAGTCTGGCAGTAGATACGGCCTGCTCCGGTTCACTGGTTGCAGTCCATCTGGCCTGCCAAAGCATCTGGAATGGTGAATGCTCGCTTGCCATAGCGGGTGGCGCGAATGCGATGATCGCGCCCACCATGACGATAGCGGAGTCCAAAGGTGGGTTTCTCTCACCAGATGGACGTTGTAAAACCTTTGATGCGTCGGCAAATGGCTATGCTCGCGGCGAAGGTGCAGGCGTCATAATCATCAAGCCGCTGTCACGTGCTCAGGCCGATGGTGACCCGATCTATGCAGTTATTCGCGGCACGGCAGTGACACAGGATGGACATACGAACGGCATCACCGTGCCGAATGGTGCGGCTCAACAGCGTGCGATGCGTCTAGCATACCAGCGCGCCGGAGTGTTGCCTGCGCAACTTCAGTATGTAGAGGCACATGGCACTGGTACCCCCGTTGGCGATCCTATCGAGGCACGCGCCATAGGGTCCGTCGTGTCGATGGGACGACCAGAGGGCGATCACTGTTTTGTTGGTTCGGTCAAGACGAATATTGGGCACCTGGAGGCGGCGGCAGGCATCGCGGGTCTGATCAAAACAGCACTAGCCCTCAAGCATCGCCAGATTCCGCCACATCTCAATTTTCACCATCCCAACCCGGATATCCCCTTTGAGGAACTGCACCTACGTGTGCCGACCCGCCTTGAAGCATGGCCTGAGAGTGCTGGTCCAGCCCTGGCAGGTGTAAACTCGTTCGGCTTTGGTGGGACAAATGCGCACGTAGTCTTGCAAGAGGCTCCACGTGTCCTGGAGAGCGAGAATGATACAGATCAGGGATCACTGCCATATCTCTTGCCGCTATCTGCGCGCAGTGCGGATGCATTACAGGACACGGCGAAAGCGTATCGAGCATTTCTGGCAGACGATGCTCCGCGCCTGAAGGATATCGCTTTTTCTACCGCGTTACGGCGCAGCCATCACGACCATCGACTTGCTCTAGTTGCCCGTACAAAGGCTGAAGCCAGTACACAGTTAGAGGCATTTCTCGCCGATCCGCAACATACAAATGTGCGAAATGGACATGTGTCACCAAACACGCGGCCAAAGATTGTCTTCGTGTGTTCAGGCATGGGGCCGCAGTGGTGGGCAATGGGACGTGAACTGCTGGAAACCGAACCTGTCTTCCGAGCTGCAATAGAACGCTGCGACGCAGAATTTCAGCGTTACGCCGGGTGGTCACTGCTCGAAGCATTGAGCGCGTCGGAGGCGGAGTCGCGCATGGAGGAGACTGAGGTTGCACAGCCAGCCAACTTTGCCATCCAGGTAGCCCTGGCAGAACTCTGGCGTTCTTGGGGAATTGAACCGGATGCCATTATCGGCCATAGCGCGGGCGAAGTTGCCGCCCACTATCTCGCTGGTGCCTTGAGTTTTGAAGACGCGGTATGTGTGATCTATCATCGCAGTCGCCTGCAGCAACGCGCGACCGGACAGGGCAAGATGCTAGCTGTAGGCATGACTATTGAGACACTCAAACAGGCGGTCGATGACGCTGGTGAAGGAGTATCCATTGCCGCCATTAACAGTCCAAGCTCGATTACACTGGTTGGCGAGGCCACAATACTGGAGGATATGGCGCGTCAGCTTGAGACATTCCAGGTTTTCCACCGCTTCCTGACCGTCAAGGTTCCTTACCATAGTCATTATATGGACCCCTTGCGCGACGAACTGCTGTCCTCGCTCGCTGACCTGCATCCACAAAACACCAGATTGCCTCTGTACTCCACTGTTACTGGAACACGCATTGCTGGCACTGAGGTTGATGCCAACTACTGGTGGCAAAATGTGCGTGCTACAGTCCTCTTTGGTACAGCATTAAGCCAGATGATAGAGGATGGCTATAACATCTTTGTGGAACTCGCACCACATCCTGTACTGGCAAGCTCGATGAATGAACTGCTTGCGCAACAGGCACAGACGGGGTACGTGTTGCCCTCACTCAAACGCAAGGCGCAAGACCATGAAGTGATGCTGAACTCGCTCGGTGCGCTCTACACGTTAGGTGCGCCTGTCGCCTGGGATACACTTTATGGGCAGGCTGGACACTTTGTGCAGCTACCATCTTATCCCTGGCAGCTCAAACATTACTGGACAGAGTCGGTGGAATCGCGCGAGAATAGACTGTTTGCCCCAGTGCATCCGCTGTTGGGACAGCGAATGAGCGCGGCACAGCCCACGTGGGAGCGCGAGGTCAGTTCACATCTGCTGCCCTATCTCATCGATCATCGTATCCAGGAAAATGTGCTGTTGCCGGGTGCAGCCTTCGCGGAGATGGCACTGGCAGCGGCGCAAGAGGTCTTTGGTGAAGGTGTCTATACGCTGGAAGAACTGACGTTCCGCAAAGCCCTCTTCCTGCCAGAGGCTTCGGACCCCCGCCTGCAAATCGTCTTGAACCCACAAAAAGCAACGGTCGAAATATACAGCTATACCCCCAGTGCCCCTAGCGTGGATGCGCGTTGGACATTGCATGCGACCGCACGGTTGAGCCAGAGCCAGCCAGGCACAAGCACGGCGGCTCTTGATCTACGTCGCCTTGACGGGCATTGGCTTGATGCGCTGTCTAAAGAACGCTTTTATCAGCAGACCCAGGAGAAAGGGTTCCAGTATGGCCCTGCCTTCCAGGCGGTTGAACATGTCTCTATGGGAAAGGGAGAGGCACTTGGAAGCCTGCGCGTGCCAGCCTCTTTAGAAGAGGAGCTTGGTGATTATCTCTTCCATCCCGCTCTGCTTGACGCTGCATTCCAGGTCTTACTGGCAACAACTGGCACAGGTGCATCTGGCGTACAAGAGGCAGTGCCCTATCTGCCAGTAAGTATAGACCGCGTGCGCGTACTGAGTCGCCCAGTGCAGGATATGTATGCTCATGCGCGACTCGTGCAGGCGGATAAACAGTACGTTGTGGGCGACATTCAGATAGTCGATCCAGAGGGCAGAGTGCTGTTATCCATCGAAGGGTTCCGCGCACAGTCACTAGAAGCTTCCATGAGTCTGACAGCTGAGCGCATTGACAGATCCTTATATGAGCTGACATGGCAACCCAAGGAGCGTATTGTTGACAATGACACAAGCGAGAGCGAGCATGCAGGGCTGCATGGTGGCTGGCTAATTTTTGCCGACGAGCGCGGAACAGGCAAAGCGTTGAGCCACTATCTGGAAGAGCAGGGAGAACAATACGTCCTTGTTCGCCACACAGACACGCTTGAGCTGAAAGCGCAAAATGGGCAGTATGCACTTGATGCGAGCAATCCAGAGCATTTCCGCCAACTCTTTGCGGCACTCGCTGCGACAGGCCGTAGCACATACACGCATCTGGTCTATCTGTGGGGTTGCGACTCCACATTTGGAAACGAGCCATCGCTTGCTGCATTAGAACACGATCAAACGCTGGTGAGTCTGGCGGTCGTTTCCATGATCCAGGCACTGTCTCAGAGTGGTTGGTCACATCTGCCATTGATATGGCTGGTCACACGCGGCGCGCAGGCCGTGGGAGCACCGCACCCCTTAGCAATTGAGCAGGCTCCACTCTGGGGTCTTGGACGTGTAATCGGGCACCAGGAGTTTACAAACATGTGGGGTGGCCTGATTGATCTGGACCCACAGGCAGAGCCAGAACAGATTGCGCACCTCTTTGAAGAGATCAGAAGTAACAACCGCGAGGATCAGGTTGCCTTTAGAGGTGATCAGCGGTATGTAGTGCGCCTGGGAGCAAGCACGCGTCTAACGCCACCACTTACGCCGACCTTCCGCCCCGACGGAAGCTACCTGATTACCGGAGGCCTGGGAAAATTAGGCCTGCTGACTGCTCGCTGGATGGTCATGCAAGGAGCCAGGCGGCTGATCCTCATGGGGAGAACTGCGATACCGCCGCGCTCACACTGGCGTCATCTGACGGCAGACCATCCACAGAAACAGTTGGTACAGGCCATTCAGGAACTGGAACAGCTGGGAGCGAGCATTCACCTGGCGGCAGTCGATATAGCTGACGAGCAGCAGCTGACACGTTTCCTGGCAGAATATGAGCAGGAGGGATGGCCCGTCATCAGAGGCGTCATGCATACAGCGGGTGTCGTACAAGACGATCTGTTGCTACGCATGACAAAAGAGACATTCCAGCGCGTGCTACGCCCGAAACTCCGAGGTGGTTGGTTGCTCCATGAACTGTTGAAAGACTACCCACTTGATTTCTTCGTTCTGTTCTCCTCAACAGGCTCGGTGATAGCCTCACTGGGCCAAAGTAACTATGCAGCAGCCAATGCGTTCCTTGATGCGCTTGCGAGCCATCGACAGGCCATGGGACTACCTGCCTTGAGTATCGGATGGGGACCCTGGTCAATCGGCATGGTCGAGCAATTGAAATTGGAGGAGTTCTATACCAAGCGTGGAATAGACTTGATTACGCCAGAGATTGGGATGCAGGTGCTCGCGCGCATCATAGGGCAGCGTCCCGCGCATCTGACCGTCATTTCTGCAAATTGGGCAATAGCCCGTGAGTCCTCGCCATTGGGAACCTTACCCCCGATGTTTGAGCTGTTAGGCGAGCAAACGGAAGAAAGTGGCGAAAAGCAGGCAAATAGTGAAGGAGAATTTCTCCTGCAATTGCGTGCTGCGACTGCGAGCGAGCGGCAAGAAATGGTTATTGCGCATTTACAAGATCTGATCGCCCGTGTTCTTCAGCTTGATGCCGCCCAATTCAGCAGCCAGGAGGCACTGACAAGCTTGGGAATGGACTCAATGATGGCGGTTGAGGTCAAGCATCGCGTCGCCGCCAGTTTGAAGGTGGATGTATCAGTGCTTGAGCTACTGCAAGGATGCACGATTGGGCAACTGGCAACCCGTATCCTCTCCACATTGCAACTTGGTGAGGAGCAACCTCTGACCGAGACTGCAGCCATAGAGGAGATCGAGCGGCTGGTAGAGTTGACTGATAGCGAAGAGCTTGAGCGACTGTTAGCAGAGCTTGAGCAGCTATCAGAGAATGAGGCAATCGTGTAGAACAGGCTGCTACGTAAGCGGAAAGTAGGGGCAGGCGAGGACAAGCTTCGCGGTTCGCCCTGCCCCACGCTCGCACGCCTGAGCAGTTGTGTGTGTATTGCACAAAGGAGGAAAAAGAGTGGCTCTTTCTCTTAGCAAACTCCGCAGAGCAATCCTGGGGGTGTCGCATAAAGAAGCAACAGGTTTTAGCGAGGGAAACACCGAGATCTGGAAGCACCTGGAGACAGCCGTGCTTGCCGCAATCGAGGGGTATCACGCGACCCTGGATGGCAACAGATTGGAATCACTTGTACCGCGACTAGATACGGTGCCACTAGAATTACGTGGATATGCGTATGAAGGTGCGGCAATGGGTTTGACAGGCCTGGACTGCCTGTTGCCCTGGAAGCGGCGCCTGGAGGAGTACATGGCAGGTCCAGGCGCACCGCATATCTACATGGTACATATTGGAGCGGGAGAGGCATTAGCGAGATTACGCAGGAAACCTGAGCCATTTATTGCCCGCTTAAAAGACCGCATGCTTTGCTGGCTAGTGATGGACGGCTACGGTTTCCACGAGGGTTTTTTTGCGCGTCGGCGCTATATTGATGAGCAAGTTGTACCAACCTCTCTCTCCACCTATGCACGCCGTATTTTTGATCAGGGCTTGGGACGGAGCCTCTGGTTCACATGCGGAGCAAATGTAGAGCGTATAGCGATGACCATAACTAGTTTCCCTGTTGCCAGACAGGCCGATCTATGGGTAGGTATTGGCGTTGCCTGCACATATGTAGGTGGTGTTGACCGTGCAGCAGTAGAAGCGTTGTGCAATGCTGCTGGTCCGTATCTGCCCTATCTGGCAGTGGGGACAGCCTTTGTGGCGAAAGGGCGTCAACGCGCAAGGAATCCGGTCGCCCATACAGCACTGGCATGTGAGGTTGTATGGGGACTCTCTGCCGACGATGCCGCCCAAATCACTACTAAGGCCATGCAGAATATTCCGGTAGATACCGCAGAACCGGCATTTGAGATATTGCAACAGCGCATTCGAGAGCAATTTGCAGAACGTCGGGTGCATGTATAGTAGCGAAAGGAGCAGAACAGATGGCGATAGAAACACTCCTCAAGCCTCTTTTCGAGGTCTCGGAGAAAGAGACGGCGTTTGATGAGGGAGACAAGCAGGCGCAGCAACGACTGGCAACCGTCATTCGGCTGGTGACAAAAGGGTGCCAGATTACGTTACAGCATAGCCGCTTTGATGCGTTAGTCTCCCGACTTGATGCAGTGGATGTCGAACTGCGGGGATATGCCTATGAAGGTGCAGGCGTGGGGCTGGCTGCATTAGATAGTGTATTTCCCTGGAAGAATCGCCTTGGGGATTTTATGGCAGGGCCAGGAGCGACCTATATCTATGCTGTTCCACTGGGAGCGGGCATGGGACTAGCGCGACTGCGTAGAAAACCTGAGCCTTTTCTAAAGCGACTGGACCCAGTGATGGGCTGGCTCATCGTGGATGGCTATGGCTTTCACGAAGGTTTTTTCTCCCGCCGCAAGACAATCGAGAAGCAGCGCGTACCAGCGCATTTGTCGGCTTACGGACGCCGCGTCTTCGATCATGGCGTAGGGAGAAGCATCTGGTTTACAAGCAGCACCAGAGTAGAACGAGTTGCGGAGACAATCGCCACCTTCTCGGTAGAGCGCCAGGCCGATTTGTGGAGTGGGGTGGGTCTGGCTTGTGGCTATACAGGCGGCGTTGCACGCGAGGCGATTGAAAATTTGTGTAAGCTAGTGGGTCCCTATAGAGCGCAACTGGCAGTAGGCGTTGCCATTGCGGCAGACGCACGCCACACCGTTGGCAATCCCTCGCAGTACGTTGAACAGGCGTGTGAGGTTATCTGCGGTGTCTCCAGCAAGGTTGCCGCGCAGATGGTCCAGGAGGCTCGTAAGAATCTGCCAACTGATGGCATTGAACCTGCATATGAAATCTGGCGGCAGCGATTGGCTGCACAATTCATGGAGATAACAGGGGACATGTATCAGCGAGAGGAGGCGATATAATGGCTACTTCTCTAGTACAACGGATGCGCAAACTGCTGGTGCGTACATTACCCAAAACAACCGGGCCTGATCAAAAAGTCGTCGGAACAGTTATGCAGGGGTTCCGCATGACTGTTGAGGATAGCAATTTTGAGGTGCTGGTTCCTCGGCTCAACACGGTTGACGCCGCGTGGCGCGGGTTTGCCTATGAAGGCGCCGGAGTAGGCTTGACGGTTTTTGACTACTTTACGCCCTGGTACAAGCGTGTACAGGCATTTGTACAGGGGCCTGGCAATGGGTATATTATCCCGGTTTACATTGGAGTGGGGCTGGCACTGGGACGCTTGAAGAGCCAACACCCCGAACGCTTTATGATGCGTCTGGATCATCCTGCATTTCGCTGGATGGTGATAGATGGCTATGGGTTTTACAAAGGCTTTTTCGAGCAAGAACGCTATCTCACCAAACAGGAGGTCCCGGCACATCTGTCAACGTATGCGCGCCATGTCTTTGATCAGGGATTGGGGCGAGGCATCTGGTTTGCTATGAACGAGGATACTGAACGGGTTGTGACCGCGATTGCCACCTTTCCAGAAGAGCGACGGGCGGATTTGTGGAGCGGTGTAGGGTTCGCTTGCGCCTACGCTGGCAGCCCTATGGAGCGTTCAGCCTTCGAGCGGTTGTATGAGTTGGCTGGTCCGCACCAACTGCAACTGGCGATTGCAGGATGTCTGGCAGCGAAGCGACGACATGGATTTGGGCACATCACCCCCCACACAGAACAAGCCTGCCAGGTCTTCTGTGGCCTTTCGGGCGAGCAAGCTGCGCAGATTGCCAACGATGCGCTGGAGAACCTGCCACCTGAGAGGAGTAAGAACGCGCATGACGTGTGGCGGGAACGGATTGCAGCGCACTTTGTTGGCTATCTCGCTGACAAAAACGCAGGCAAAGTAGATGTTTTGCAGTAGACAGGATTGAAGCTAGCACGTCTAGCTTCGCTCAGGGCGCAAAAAAAGGTGTTGAAATTGCGCCCAACGACGCTAGCGCGTCTAGCTTCGCTCAGGGCGCAAAAAAAGGAGGTGAGCTGTGGCTTATTCTCTTCTTCGGCAGATGCGTCGGGTTCTTGTGCGCGGCATACCGCAAAGCAAAGATCCCGATAAGAAACCGATGGCAACCGTTATGCTTGGTCTGCGTATGACGCTTGAGGATGGTCGCTTCGATGTGCTGATACCACAACTCAACGCGATTGATGCCGAGTGGCGGGGATATGCCTATGAGGGAGCTGGCTTGGGATTTGCCATCTTCGACTATATGCTCCCCTGGCGCAAACGTCTCCAACAGTTTGTGAACGCGATAGAGGAACCGTATATCGTTTCCATTTACATTGGCGCGGGCATGGCATTGGGGATGATGCGCAGCCAACGGCCAGAGCGATTTCTTGCACGGCAAGAGCATGTTCTGTTCCGCTGGATGGTATTGAACGGATATGGTTTCTTTAAGGGATTTTTCTCGCAAAAGCGATATATCACAGGGCAGGAGGTGCCAGCGCATCTCTCCACGTATGCGCGCAGCATTTTTGATCAGGGAGTGGGACGCAGCATCTGGTTTGCGAAAAGAGGTGCGATTGAGCAGGTTGCGGCAACCATCGCGGACTTTCCAGAAGAGAGGCAGGCTGACCTGTGGAGTGGTGCAGGGTTTGCCTGTACCTATTCGGGCAATGCCTTGGGGCGTCAGGGATGCGAACAGTTATGGGAGGCGGCAGGTAGATATCAGCCTCATCTGACCACCGCGGCGGCTCTGGCAGCACACAGGCGGTATGGATCAAAGTATATCCCCCTGTATACAGAGCAGGCGTGCGAGGTATTTTGTGGCCTTTCTAGTGAGAGGGCCGCGCAGATTGCCACTGACGCGCTGGCTGGCCTGTCGCAGGAACACAATGAGAAAGCGCACATGCTCTGGCGCGAGCGGATCGAGGCATATTTTGCAGTTCGCGCGCCTGAGAAGCAACATGCCATAGATAACGTGCAGTAGCACGGACCAGCAATGGTCTTGACCGTTGTTTATTCGATGTATGGACATGCAACAATTCATGTACAGCAATGCATGAAGGAAGGGACGAACAGATGAAAACACTTCTGGTGCAGTATATTCCTAATAAACGTTCCAAGACAAAAGTGCTGATTGATGCATTTCGTCAGGCAATCGGGGATATGGAGATAGAAGTCCTTGATCTGTGCAACGATGTTCCTGACCTCTTCTCGCCAGCAGCATTGGAGGCATACTACGCACGTATAGACGGAGATATTGAGCACGGTGTTCCAGTGCCAGTGTTGGCGAAAATGGATCGCATGACAGCGCAACTCAAGGCATGTGATATCGTCGTCGTCGCGTTTCCAATGTACAACTTCTCAATGCCAGCAACTGTCAAGGCATGGTTTGACTCAGTCATGCTCCATGGCGACACCTTCACCAATCATCCAAGAGGTGGGTATCGTGGATTAATGACGGACAAGAAGGCACTCATTCTAGTAGCGGCGTCCGGGACATATAGCACGGGAAGCGATGGTATAGGAGGGCTATTTGGCCCAACGTGGGAGCACGCGGTATCGCTGGCACAAACAGAATTTCGCTTCATGGGCTTCGCGGACATTCGCGGTGTGCTGGCAGAAAGCATGGCGCGCCGTGGAGAGATTGCACAGCGTAACCTCAATCAGGCAGCGGAACAGGTGCGCTCAATCGTCCAGGAGTGGTATGGAAGCGAACTGGTGACGCAAGAACTCGCCGCCACCGTTTAACGGCTGAGCGAGGCTGGCGGTCGCGGAGATGAACTGCGACCGTCAGACCAGGAGAGTTAGGCCAGCTCAAAGGTTTGCAGCTGAAAAGGAGATACATGCATGCAAAGTACAGAATTGGCTATTCGTTTCATGCTCCAGCTAGCGATTATCCTGGGCGTCTGTCGCCTTGTAGGTTTTTTAGCCAGAAAAATAGGGCAACCGCAGGTTGTAGGAGAGATGATAGCAGGCGTGGTGCTCGGTCCGACGCTTCTCGGTCTGGTATCACCCGGCCTAGAGCAGCAGATTTTTACCAAAGGGGTGTCTATGAGCATCCTCTACGCCTCTAGTCAGGTAGGTCTGCTATTATACATGTTTTTGATCGGGCTTGAGTTTGACACCAATCTGATTCGCCAGCGATTACGCAGTGCCATATCGGTCTCACTGGCGGGCATTCTGACTCCACTGGTGTTAGGCAGTCTGCTCACGCTCATGTTGATACGTCAGCCCAATTTGTTTGGGAGAAGTGTGGGTCTGGCAGAAGCGATGCTGTTTCTGGGCGCGGGTATTGCCATTACCGCATTTCCCATGCTTGCGCGTATCATTTTTGAGCGCGGACTTGCAGGAACATCACTAGGAACGCTGGCTCTGGCCGCCGGTTCTACCGATGATGCCATCTCCTGGTGCATTCTAGCGGTCGTGCTTGCGATCTTCAAACAGAACGCGAGCATTGCGCTGATGGCGGTTGTCGGGGGTGCTCTGTATGCCATAGTCATACTGACGATTGGCAGGTCATTACTGAGCATTCTAGGAAAGCAAGCGGAGCGTTTGGGCGGAATTACCGGGCCAATGCTGGCGATTGTGCTGATGCTTATCATGTTCTGCGGGTGGCTGACCGACACGATCGGAATTTACGCCATCTTCGGCGGATTTATTCTCGGCGTCGCCATGCCACGTGGTCTGTTTGCTGGATACCTCAAGCGTACTTTAGAGCCATTAGTCACGAACTTCATGCTGCCGCTATTTTTTGTCTATTCAGGACTCAATACCAGCCTGAACCTGATCAATAGCTGGCTGCTGTGGGGATTGGCAACACTGATCCTGATCGCGGCGATTTTCGGCAAAGGGGTTGCCTGCTGGCTGGCGGCACTGCTTAATAAAGAACCTCAGCGAGAGGCACTGGCTATTGGTAGCCTGATGAATGCGCGTGGCTTGATGGAACTTATCCTGCTCAATATTGGCCTTCAGCAGGGCGTGATCTCGCAGACCCTTTTTAGTATGCTGGTCCTCATGGCAATTGTGACCACCCTGATTGCATCACCGATCTTTGAACTGGTCTATGGGCGTCAGACAACCTGGGCCAAGGTAGAGAAGGATGTTACGGAAATGAAACCAGCGGTGGCTGCGGAAATCGAGGCATAAAAACGTAGCGAGCTACTTAGAAATGTTGTGAGTTCAGCGGCCAGACCAGATACAAAGAAGGGCTGGTTCTGGCGGAAAGCATAGGAGAAGATGCGATGGCCTTAACCTTTGGGAAAATCCTTAAACCGTTCTTCAAACTCTCACCAGAGGCATTTCAGGATATCGTGGCAGCACGTTATGGTGTGCAAGAGGATATAGAGAATACATGGCTGGGTTTTGAGCCAGTGGCCCGAACACTGGTAGATAGTTTTAAGCTGGCATTGGACGAGAACCGATTTGATGCACTGGTAGCTCAGTTAAATGCTGTAGACATCGAGCTACGCGGTATCGCCTATGAAGGGGCAGCAATGGGATTGATGTTGCTGGACAGTCTCGGCCCCTGGAAAAAACGTCTCCAGGCCTTTTTGGCAGGCCCCGGTGCAAGCTATACCTGTCTCATTTATATCGGTGCAGGACTGGTGCTACCCAGGGTGCCAGGACGCCCAGAAGCGTTTCTGGCGCGCCTGGATCCGCTATTGCGCTGGTTTGTCATAGATGGTTATGGCTTTTACGAAGGTTTTTTCTCTGGTCGCCGTGCAGTAGAGGAGAAGGTGATCCCTGCACGCTTAAAAGGCTATGCGAGACGCGCCTTTGACCATGGGCTGGGGCGTAGTCTCTGGTTTGCGACAGGTGCAGGCGTGCAGCGCATAGATGAGGCGATCCGCTCCTTTCCAGAGGAGAGACAGCCCGATTTGTGGAGTGGAATTGGCTTGGCCTGTGCCTATGCAGCAGGCGTTGTGGACAAAGAAACCATTCAGGCCTTGCAGAAGGCGGCAGGTCCGCACCAGGCACAAATGGCGGTCGGAGCGGCGATGGCTGCAATGTTCCGTCAACAGGCTGGCGGCTCAGCCCCACATACGGAGCTAGCGTGCCAGACGCTCTGGGGGCTTTCGGGCGCGCAGGTGGCGCATCTCACGGAGATTGCGCGTCAAGATTTACCAACTGATGGTGATGTACCTGCCTATGAAATCTGGCGACAACGAATTGCAACCCGATTTAGCGAGCGAATTCTGAGTGAGATTTAAAAAGGAGACGAGCAAATGAGCATTTTGGGAAAACTGCGGAGAGCCGCCTTTGGTATACCATCTGAAAAATCAGTTTTCAGTCGACCGGGTTTTGCGCCAGAGGCATGGCTACGTTTCAGTCCGGTGGCCCACGCGCTGGTAGAGGGCTACCATGCAACACTGGAAGATAGCCATTTTGAAGCACTGGTGCCACGCCTGGAGGCAGTAGACCCCGCGTTGCGTGGTTTCGCTTATGAAGGCGCGGGCATGGGGCTTGCAGCTCTGGATATTCTCACCCCCGGAAAGAACAGAATACAGGCGTTTGTCGAGGGTCCGGCGGCCCCGCACATCTATCCAACATATGTAGGGGTTGGCCTGGCCCTGGCGCGCTTGCGCAGACAGCCAGAGCGTTTTCTGGAGCGTCTGGACCCGGTGCTGTGCTGGGTAGTCGTCGACGGCTACGGCTTCCATGAAGGTTTTTTTGCATGGAAACGTGTGGTAGAGCAACAGGCAGTCCCAGCCCACTTCTCAGCCTACGCACGCCGCCTCTTCGATCAGGGATTGGGGCGCAGCATCTGGTTTGCAAGTGGAGCACTGGTAGATCGCGTCATTACGCTGATCGAGGCATTCCCCAAAGAGCGGCAAGCTGATCTATGGAGTGGGGTTGGCCTGGCCTGCGCTTATGCGGGCGGTGCAGAGCGCAGTGAGATAGAGCGATTGCGCTCTGCGGCATCTCCCTACTTGCCGCAACTGGCCCGTGGAGCGGCGGTTGCTGCACGAGGACGACTGGATGCAGGGTATGTGACGCCGCATACGGAATTGGCCTGCCAGATGTTTTGTGGCCTGTCTAGCGAGATGGCGGCCCATGTGCTTGATGTAGCGCGCGAGAACCTGCCCACAACTAGCGTGGAATCGGCCTATGAGACCTGGCGAGAGCGAACGCTAGCACAATTTGCAGGTGCTACAGAAGGGAGGCACTAACATGTCAGTTATGCTCGATATGAAGTTT
>DAIDJF010000054.1 GCA_027451525.1 Ktedonobacterales bacterium | reverse complement strand
CCCCTACAATGAGACGATGCCCGTTTTCCCCGTCATCATGGTAGGGGCGAGGCTTGCCCTCGCCCTGCCCCCCACACACCAAAAAGGGTGCGATGAAACTTGACAGAGCACTACACCTTCGCTGGACTCAGCACTACCGCAAAGCCCGCCCAGTATTTCTGAAAAGCTGGCATCAGCAGCGATTGCACATTTTGTTCAGATGAATCCACCAGCAAGACATGTTCGCTATCTCCACCAGTCACAACTAAAAAGTGTCCACCCGACCAGCGATCAGGCGGGAAAGCGACAATGACAGGTACACCACTATTTGCCAGTTTCAGTAGATCATTTACGCTCGAATTTTCCAGAAATTGGGCCTGAAACCCGAAATGCGCGGCAGTCTCACTGATGCCAGCGGCAACAAGCAAGCCTTGCTCAGGTGTAATGACGTGCAGATCAATCTCCGCAGTAAGGGTATCGGCAATCCGATAATGATGTCCATAGGTATTGATCACTTCCGTCATCACCGCAGCCGAACTATCCGAGTATTCCCAAAGCTGATATTGCTGGGGAGAGGCGTACTGCGACTCATCCTGTTGACTGATCCTTATAACATTTTTAAGCCTATGAACACGCTGAGGTACATTCACGCGATGGGTCGCCAACGGGGTTAGTGAGGGCATCACAGTGGGCGTTGGACCCACTGTGATACTCGCGGCACTCTGACTCATCGGCGTGACAACCGCCGCGAAGCCTACCCAATACTTGAGGAAATTGGTGCGTGTAAAAGCCTGGATGTTCAGACGAGAGGAGTCCGCAATAAACACAGTCGTGCTATTGCCACCAGTGACCACCAGTAGGTGCCCCCCCGACCAGAGTGCGGGCGGGAAGCCGACAATGACGGGCCTGCCACTATTGGCAATGTTAATGACATCATCGAGCGTTGCATGCGCGGGCCAGTAAGTTTGAAAGCCAAAACGCGCGACGGTTCGCTCGATGCCGACAGGCTCTAACAATCCCAAATCGGGCGTAATCTCGTGAATGCCCGACTCCACGTTCAAAACATCTGCAAGCCGATAGTGATGCCCATACGCATTTATCACCTCTGTCATCGCAGCGGTTGAGCAGGTGGAATAGGCCCATGTATTATACTGCTGCATAGAATCATATTGCGCAGGGTCAAGTTGATATACACGCTTGAGAGCAGCGGAAGCCCCCACTGTACCAGAGAAAAGCTGCTTTGTCTGAGTAGCAGAGGTTTTTGTGAGCGGTTGCGCGGCGGCGGCGGCGGCATCGGGCCACACAGCAGCCACGACCATATTGTTACCCGGTAAAGCCTGATGCAGATAGTAGAGACCAAAAAGAAATAAGGAAATCAGAATCAATACGACACCAAGAAGTGGTGTTGTCCCAATGTTTAGCTGAACACGCCCCTGTCCAGTCCGTTTTATCTGGTCTTGCGTCCCATACCCATCACGCCGTCTCTGCCGTTGCTGTTCTTCGGTGCGGTAGATAGGGCGCGTCTCTTGCATTGAATATTGTTCACGTGCATGTGCGGCCTGCCGTGTATATATCCGCCTACCATCCATATCACGATACGAAGTAAAACGCGGCTCCCGCTGATACCGCCGTGTAGCTTCCCGTTCGCGTTGATCTTCCATGTGATCGACAGTTTGACCGCGTACAGATAGCCACCATCCAACAAGCATACAAATACACGCAACACAGAACAATGCCAGTAGGACAAAGAACATGCATCACTCCAATCTTGTCTACGACACCTTTAACCGAAACGCGCTTTATCAGCAGAAATGCTGTTACCATCTATTGGCATAATCTACCCGCATTAAAGATATCGTAGTTAGTATGTATCATTACTTTCAATGATTGCAAGGTCTACTCTCAGATACTACGGCCCTTTTTGCTCAAACTCACCAATGACAGGAGCCCCAATAATGATATATGATAATGATATCAAAACAAAGCTGCATTTTCATAGAAACGGGGAACCCAAATGTATATCTACTATGTCTTACGTAGTACACAGAACGATTCACTGATAGAACAAGAAGGTGATATTAGCGAAGAACTTTTCCCGACCATCGATCTGAGCGACGGACCCGCCCTGATTAGCGCAATTACCCAACAGCTAGAGGCAAACGGGGCAACAGAAACCTGGGAAGAATGTGATCTCACCGACTCTTTCTTTAACCGCGAGGATACGTATATCTTCTTTCACAACCGCTGGCTACGTCGGGCAGAAACGCCCTGGCGCAAAGATCGCAATAACTAGACAAATTTCCTAGCCAGATAGAGCTTGTTGGCAAGAACAATAGGAACATGCTAGCATATAATCATCTATTCTATTTTGTGACTATAGGAAATTTTATGCCAACATTAGCTGGATGGATCACGGGCGAACAGGTTTCAGTCGAAATTATTGATCAGATATTGACAGCGATGGGTGCGGTTCTCGAACGGCATGGCGGACAACCAGGGCGCACAATCTCACCCGGAGCTGGATTGATCGCCTTCTCTGATACGGCCTACGCGATGCAACGCAACGATGAGCCGCCCGTGCTGGATTGGGTTCCAGATCGTCGCACGCTCGTCTATCGCCGTCCACTCTCAGGAGCGCACGCCCTCTATTATGTAGAAAACTGGCCTGCGGAGGGTAACCTGCTCTTTGCCAGCGAGATCAAGGCACTCCTTGCTGTCGGTATTCCACGCCATCTCTCGCTACCCGCTCTGGATGCCCTGCTCCGCTACGGCTTTATCCCTGCCCCTCTAACCGCTTTCAAGGATATCCACGTCGTGCCTGCTGGCTCTATCCTGCGCTGGCAACACACCAAATTGGTCGTGAATCCCTCTACCGACTACCGCCTCGACGAGACACTTACCGCAACAGACATTCATGAACAGCTTTTCGCGCAAATCCGTCACGCTACCGAGGGATTTTTGCCACCACACGAACAACTCATCGCGTTAACAGACGGAGCCGCACCCTCCGTTCTGGCAACCGCTCTGGCAACACAAGCAAGCACACAACCATTTACTATTTCATCTTTTGGCTATAAGAAGGGGCGTGAACAGAAATATTGGCAGGGAGTAGAACAGGTCGCGGCAGCCTGCCAACGTCCCTTCCTCTCAGTCGCGGGCGTTGATCAACTGGCCTACTGGCAAGCCGCGCTAACAGAGCTTGAGGCTCCCGCTATCGATACCTTGCCACTTGCACTACATCAACTCCTGCACACCGTCGCCGCCGAAACAGGGGCACGTGTCGCTATCACTGGTCTGGGAGCCGCTCGCATCCTGGCGACCTTACAGGGCTTTACAGCGCAAGAAGGCGATATACTGGCACGCTATCAACGCACGCTCAGGTCAGAAGAAGACTACACGCCGATCTGGTCAAAAGAGGCACAACAACGTATCGCGGCTGAAAGCGCGTGGGAGAACACACACCATGCACGCAAACTGGCCTTTAAAGCGGCAACCTATCCAACTGCCGGGCAAGCGCACTACTATCTTGACCTGCATCTACGTCTGCCTGACTACCAGACGGGCATTGCCTACCAGATTGCCGCACAAGAACGCATTGCTCTACGTTCGCCCTATCTTCATCACGATGTACTCACACTACTCAGTCGTATTCCCGCGCAGCTTGCCGATGGTACACCACGCGAACAGGTACTGGCACACCTTTTGCAGCAACATTTCCCGCAGATTCCAGCCGCTCAGACTCCGCTTCCATTGGCCTTGCCCATGCGCGCATTCTTCCAGAGCGAGAAAGACGAACTCTTCCACATTGCGCTTTCGCCAGAGGCATTACGCGCAACAGGCTTGTTTAATGTGGAGCAAGTGAAGAAGTTGCTGAAGCAGAAACATGTCAGCCGTGAGCTAATCTTCGTGTTTACCACGCAGTTGTTTTATCGCATGTTTGGTGTAGAGCCAGAGTGATGCTTGCGCACCATTGGCGTTAGAGGAACATCTTGCGCGAGGTAGAAACTATCAATACACAACAATTTTGGCAAGGAGAGGGATACCATGGAAAGCACAACAAAAAACCGGAAGACACGGGAGCAGATTGCACAGATGGTCGAGAGAGCCTTTAGTGGGATCACACTGGCAGCAGGCATAGACGCGGTGAGTGAGCTAAAGGAAGGTTGGTTTAACGCGGCATATGATGTCCACCTGTCCGATGGAAGAGAGGTTATTGTAAAGATCGCGCCGCCCAAGGATGCTGACGTGCTGGCCTATGAGAAGCATATCATGGCGACCGAGGTTGCCTCTATGCGCTTGGTGCGTGAGAACCCGGCCATCCCTGTCCCGGAAATTTATGCTTATGATACCACCATGGATATATGCGACTCAGAGTTTTTTTTCATGGAGAAGCTAAGTGGAGACAACTATGAGCATGTGAAAAAGTCTTTCTCTCCAGCACTACGGGCGCAGATCGACCAGCAGATCGGCATGATTATCCGCGAGATCAACAGCTTTACGGGCACCTATTTCGGCTATGATGGAAACAGCGACCTGCGCGGAGATACCTGGAAAGAGGCATTTGTGAAGATCATCGATGCGGTGCTGGAAGATGGTGCCAGGAAAAATGCGGATTTTGGCTATCCCATCGACGAAATCCGTAGGGCCGTCTTGAAACATGCTCCCGCACTGGAAGAGGTCACCACGCCACGGTTAGTCCACTGGGATGCTTGGGACCTGAATTTCTTTGTTAAGGACGGCCAGATCTCTGGCATCCTCGACTTTGAGCGGGCACTCTGGGCTGATCCCTTGATGGAGGCACAATTCCGCGCATTAGCCTCTGGGGGCGTCTCCGAAAGTATGCGCGGCTATGGCAAGACCACCTTCACGCACGAAGAAGATGAACGATGCAACCTGTACACCCTGCATCTTGCCCTGGTGATGAAAGCGGAATGCTATTACAGAAATTACGATTCTGATTATGCCAGCAACTACGCAATGCGGTTGATGGTGCCAACTCTCAATTGGCTAAAGGAGCACTGATCTCGTCGAGAAAAGAACGACTGCGCAGAAAAGAGGCAAAGCATCCTTGCCTTGCCTCTTTCTGCCAACGAGTGTGTACTAATCATGCGCGGTAGAGTATGCCTCGAAGCGTGAGCGCAGGACTTTTTTGTCGAACTTGCCGACACTGGTCTTGGGCACTGCGTCAATGAATACCACATCATCGGGCAACCACCACTTTGCAACCTGTGGACGCAAGAACTCAATGATATCCTCTTTCGTCACTTTGCCCTCGAATTCAGGCTTGGCAACCACACAGGCCAGCGGTCGCTCCGACCATTTGGCATCGGGAATAGCGATTACACACGCCTCTAGCACCTTAGGATGACCCATAATCAAGCCCTCTAGCTCGACGGAGGAGATCCATTCACCGCCCGATTTCACCAGATCCTTTGTGCGATCCACCAGTTGAACAATGCCATCCTCGTCAACGGTGGCAACATCGCCCGTGCGCAGCCAGCCATCGGCGAATTTCGTTCTGCTGGATTCCTCGTCATGATAGTACATGCGCGCAATCCAGGGACCACGCACCTGTAACTCGCCATACGACGTATTGTCCCAAGGAACTTCTTGTCCGCTATCTATGTTGACAACACGGAACTCCACGCCAGGCAACATCGTGCCCTGTTTGGCGCGCACGCGGAATTTCTCTTCCTGCGACCACTCTTCTTGATAGGCGCGAAGGTTGCACAGCGAGGCAAGCGGCGAGGTCTCGGTCATGCCCCAGGCATGCACGATATTCATATTGTTGCGCTCAAGATTCTCAATCAATGCTCTTGGTACAGCCGACCCGCCGCAGTAGATGGCACGCAGATGGGGAAATTTCAATCCCTCGCGCTCGACAACGGGAACCATGCCAATCCAGATCGTCGGCACACCTGCCGCAACTGTGACCTTCTCGTCGATCATCAGATGGGCAACCTTGCGCGGGTCCATGAAGCGTCCTGGGAAAACCACACGCGCTCCTACCATCGCCGCTGCATGTGGACCACCCCAGGCATTGGCGTGGAACATTGGCACGATAGGCAGCAAACTATCGCGTTCAGCCAGTGCCATCCCATCAGCCATGCCGATACCCATCGAATGCAGATAGATCGAGCGATGGCTATAGACCACACCTTTGGGGTTGCCCGTCGTGCCAGAGGTGTAGCACATCGCGGCAGCCGTATTCTCGTCCAGTGTGGGCCATGTATAGCTAGTTGGCTGACTACCAATGAAGGTTTCATAATCAATAGAGGGTTGCAGTTTACCTGTCGCGTTGGGAGCATCGCCCATAATCACATACAGTTTGACAGTCGGCATTTGGTCAGAGAGTTTTTCCAGCACGGGAACCAGATCGCCATCGACAAAAATAATTTTGTCTTGCGCGTCATTCACGATATACACGAGTTGCTCAGCAAAGAGGCGAATATTGAGCGTGTGCAGCACCGCGCCCATGCAGGGAACCGCGTAATACAGTTCGAAATGGCGGTAGGTATTCCAGCCAAAGGTAGCAATACGGTCGCCATCCTCGGTTCCCGCCTGCTTGAGCGCGTTTGCCAGTTGCATGACACGTTTGCCCCAATCGGCATAGGTATACCGATGCAGGCCATCATCTGTCTGGGTTACGATCTCCCTGCGACGAAACAGGGTTGTGGCACGCTGGAAAGGGTGCTGCAATGTCAGGGGAAAGTCCATCATCAGACCTTGCATGTGAGATACTCCTCTTCAATGAAGGTATAAACTGACAGCATAAAAACATCAGGCCACCTGATTATGCCAGCATTATACACTATCTATGCCTCAACAAGTAGGGGGTATACTCACGGATGGTCTATCCCTTCGATAGCTTGCGCCGCTCGTTTGTTACCACGTGCCGCCGCCCAGCGCAAAGCTTCACCAGCCAGATAGATCGAACCAGTGACACAGATCACATCATCGCGGCCCGCTAGATGATGTGCAAGCTCTATTGCCTGGCTACTATCGGGCGCGGTATAGACATGCACATGGGGCGCATATTCCTGAAATACCGCCTCCAACATGGCAATACTCGCCGCACGTGGACTATGCATCTCTGTCAATACCACGCTCTCACAGTCAGCCAAAGCGTGTACGATACCTGCAATATCCTTATCACGTGCCACGCTGAAAACCGCAAGCAGGCGGGAAGGCTCGAAGGTTGCGCGGATTGCCTGCATCAGTTTCTGCATTGAGTCCGCATTGTGTGCTCCATCCACGACGAGCGTGGGATGGTGCCCAACAACATCGATGCGTCCCGGCCAAGACACCGCCCGAAAACCTGCGCGTAGAGCAGATTCATCCCAATACACGCCACGCTCACGTAACTGCTCCAAGGTTGCCAGGGCCAGCGTTGCATTCTCTAGCTGATATGCACCTGCTAGGGGAATTTCCAGATCAGCATACGTATATGTGGGCGTCCAGACCGTAAAGCACTGCTGCTCGCCCTCTCTGTGTTGCAAGCGATAGCGATAGTGTAGTGGAGGCAGACGTCCAGCATCTACCTCTGCTTGCGCGGGATCGCCATCAGCAGAACCAACACGCAGCATCCGCGCCTGCTGCTGCTGTTGCACACGCGCAATGGCAAGCAGTGCCTCTGGCGATTGCGCCGAGGTTACGACGACTCCATGCGGTTTGATGATACCCGCTTTTTCGGTTGCGATCTTGCCCAGCGTATCGCCCAGTACCTCCATATGGTCAAAGCTGATCGAAGCAATCACAGAAACCAGTGGCTCAATAACATTGGTGGCATCCAGACGTCCACCAATGCCGACCTCAATAATCGCGTGTTGCACGTGTTGTCGCCAGAAATACAGTAGTGCCAGCGCGGTCGAAACTTCATAAGTGATAAATGGTCCAAACTCGTGACTGGCCTGAACTTTCTCGACAGCCGCCTTGACCTCTGGCACAAGTTGCGCCATCTCCTCCTCGCTAATCAATCGCCCACTGACACGCATCCGCTCACGATAGGTATGCAGGTCTGGTTGTGTATAGAGGGCGGTGCGTATGCCTGCTTCGCGCAAGACACGCTCGATCATCGCCGAGGTCGAACCCTTGCCCTTTGTCCCCGCCACGTGCGTCTTTGTATATTGCTGCTGGGGATTACCAAGCAGTTCTAATAAGCGTGCCTCGCGTGGCAGGTTCTCGGCTGGATTGCGCGTATACCTGCCGCCACGCTCAAAATCGCTAAAACCGTAAATATAGGCCAGAGCCTCTTGATAGTTCACCGTTGTTTGTCCTTCTGCCTCATTGGAGAGGGGTCAAGCGAAACGTTTCACGTACAATCGCGTCACTCATGCGTGCAACACGGACCATTTCGCGCACGTCATGCACGCGCACAATATCAGCTCCCTGAGCGATACCGAGCGCAACCGTTGCGGCTCCTCCTTCCAAACGTTGCGAGGCTGGGACGCCGCCTAGCACCTTGCCAATCGTTGACTTACGCGATGCCCCTAGCAGAATTGGCCGGGCCAGGACGCGCAGTTCACCCAAGCGGCGTAATATGGTCAGATTCTCCTCGGCAGTAATGCCAAAACCAAGCCCAGGGTCAATGATAATCCGCTCCCAGGCAATACCCACCGCCAGCGCGTGGTCGATGCACGAGGCAAGTTGGCGCACAATATCGCTGACAATCTCATAGCGCGGCGCACCTGGAGTATGTCCCGGCAAGGGACGCATGTTCGCCATAAGCACAACAGGAACCTGCCGCGCACGCACAACTTCCGCCATCTCTGGATCATAGCGCAAGGCCCAGATATCATTGACCATACTCACACCCGCCATCAACGCCTGTGCCGCTACCTCCGCTTTATAGGTATCAATCGAGAGTATCACGTTAGCCGGTAAGTTAGCCCGTAGAGCTGCAATAACGGGCAACACGCGAGCCAACTCTTGCTGGGCGGAGATAGGCACCGCTCCAGGGCGTGTCGATTCGCCACCAATGTCAATAAAAGTTGCACCTTCTTGCACAAAACGTTGCGCCAACGCGACTGCGCGTGCGACTAACACATCCTCCGCGAGAGTATCACGCGCAAGTCCATCGTTTGAAAAAGAGTCAGGCGTCACATTCACCACACCCATGACATAGGTGCGTTGTCCCCAGTCGAGATGATGTGTTGCCCAGAGTGTAGGCGGAAGTAATGAGACCATACATATTTCCTTTAACGTGTTATAGTTATCTTATAATATCGCGTTGGTTGCTTCATCGCAACGGACAATGCTATACTACCCCATAGTTTCATCTAATCGTATAAAAATGCATTTCGTTTCGCAAGACGTATGAAGATGAGGAGTGGAAGCACAATGAAAGATAACCCAGTCAATAGTATGGCCGATGTCAAAAGACGGTTTTCAACAGTATCAAATGCCCGACGATGCAGTGAATGCAGAGAAGAGGCTCTTGGACGTTGCCCAGAATGTCACAAGGGGCTGTGCCAGGATCATTTTCCGAAGCAGCAGCACTCGCCTTGTGCAGAACATCAAATGAAAATAGCCCAGGATCAAGTGTGCTATGTTTGTGGCACCCAAGTCTATCCCGACCAGTGGTCACTCTCTAAAACCTCACATTTTGTTGATACGTTTACCTGTCGGGGCTGTGGACGTTATATCTGTAATGAGCTACACACACAACGGAAGAAAGATGAAGTCACTATTACCCGTGAAGGGCTGCGCGGTCATCGCTATCAATATACAGTACGTTATTGCGACCTCTGCTCGCCGCTGTACCGTGTTGGAGGTCTAAAGGGCCTGGCTCGCGTGATTGTCACGGTCGGAACAGTAGCGGCAGCGGCTTTCTTTTACTTCCACCCGTAGCACTCTAGAGAAAGGGAAGGAGGTAGTAGCTCTCTCTATTACTCTGCTACCTCTTTACAAACGATTTTATGGCACTGTCGTCAACGATACAATCGACGCTTCTGCGCCACCAAAAAGCAATCTATACAGCACTCCGTCAGGCTGTCCTCTCACAAGACACGGACGAAAAAGGCACGCCTCACGATTTTTATGGACAGATGCAGTATCATCTCGGCTGGGTCGATACGCAATTTGCCCCCATGCGTAGCAATCCCGGCAAACTCATGCGCCCAACCCTTCTTTTACTGGCGTATGAAGCCGCAGGAGCTTGGGAACAAACGCCGCCCAACAGTGATGATACTGCCTATCTTGCGCGCGCGCTTCCCGCTGCTGCTGCGATTGAACTGACCCACAACTTTACCTTAATTCATGACGATATTGAAGATCACGATACGGAACGCCGTCACCGCGCGACACTGTGGAGCATCTGGGGTATTCCCCAGGCCATCAACACGGGTGATGGCTTGTTCGCGCTTTCGCGTCTGACACTCTGGGGCGTGCTACAAGCTGGCGTTGAGGGCGATATCGCGGCCCGTCTCGGAGCAACCCTCGATAAGGCCTGCCTTGTCCTGGCAGAAGGTCAGCATCTCGATATGAGCTTCGAGCAGCAGCAGACAATAACAGTCTCTGCCTATATTGACATGATTAGCCGCAAAACAGCTGCGTTGATGAGTTGCGCGGCAGAGATGGGAGCCATGCTGGGAACACGTGACCAGGAAACCGTTGAACGGCTGCGCAGTTTTGGCTGGGCGATTGGCGTGGCCTTTCAAGTACGCGATGACATCCTTGGCGTGTGGGCCAGTACCGCAGAGCTTGGCAAAACGTCCGCTGGCGACATCTATCGCCGCAAGAAAAGCCTACCCATCTTACACGCTCTGGAACGGGCAACACGACAAGACCAAGACCGCTTGCACGCGCTCTATCAACAAGAACAGCCAATCACAGCGGAACAGGTAGAAGAGGTGTTAGAGATTTTTGAACGCACACAGACGAAAAACTACTGCCGCGAATTTCTGAGTCGCGAATGTGTCAAGGCGCGCGCAACCCTCGCCGCCGTGCCCCATAGCTCCAATACCATCTCAGCACGCGCCCTTGCCGATATGGAAACCCTGGTAGATTTCGTAGAGGAAACAGTCCATAGCATGTAATAGACACGCACCTCTTACCCGTAGGGGCGTGATGAATCACGCCCTGCCCGTGCGCCAATCCGCCTGGGGAGCCATGTGGAAGGCCATAGGAACGGGGGACGAGGGCGTGAAGAGGGACACCCATGTTCACATGAAATTTTTCCCCACGATTATCACGCCCCCACGGGCAAGCATGGTTCTTACATCAATTGCCAGACAGTCACGATTTTGCCAGAGGCTGTGGCGATCTGGTTGCTATTGGGTGACCAGACGACACTCAACACGGGCGCGTTTTGCTGCATTGTCAAAAGCGGCTTCTGACCCTGCGCCGGATACCAGATTGTAAATGTGTTATCGTCACTGCCTGCAAGCAGAAAACGTGCATCAGGCGACCAGGCCAGGCTGTGAATAGCGGATTTTGAAACCTGTAACCGCTGTGGGACATCCATACATTGATTGCCAAACTCTCCCGCTCCTTGCATCTGGCAATTCAAGCCATTCCAGATGCGAATAGTGCCATCATCGCCACCTACCGCGAGCAGTCCGCCACTGGGCGCGAAGGCCGCTGCACGCATAGGAACCTGTGTATCCATATACAAACCATGCAATTCTTGCCCGTTTTCCGCATTCCATACACGGATCACGCCACCATGCGAGGCTGTTGCAATCGTTTGGCCGTCGCTTGCCCACGTCGCCGCCTCTATCTCGGCTGTATGTAGACGGAAAATCTCCTGCGCATGATGTGTATTGGTATTCCAAACCGCTGCCTGCGTATCCAATGAGCCAGAGACGGCCTGCATCTGATTATGCGCGGTCCAGGCCACACTCGTCACGGTCGCATGATGGACACGCGTAGAACGCGCCTGCACCTTGCCCGTTTGTGCATCGAGAAAAATCACCTGATTCGCTGAACCCGCGATTAAGGCTTGACCAGTTGGTGACCACGCGACCGCACGCACAGCAGCAGGCAGGTGAATATCTTTGCGTATCGCATTGTCCATCCCCCAGATGAGCAAACGCGCATCATCCGCGCCACTGGCAAACTGCGTACCATCAGCAGACCAGGAGAGTGAGCGTACTGTCTGTTGATGTCCGGTAAAGGTCAAAATAGGTTTGGCTGTTGTTGGGAGGGCTGGTTGCTGGGGTGTAAGAGCAGGTTGTGTTTTCACAGTGTGAGTCGTAGCGAGATTCGTAGCGAGTGAACCAAAAAGTACACGCTTGAGCACAGATGCATAGGCTTCATAGCCAAAACCGATAGCACCTGCACCCAGGACAACTCCACCAGTGAGCAATAATGCACGCCGTGTCCATCCACGTTTCTTCGGTGTCACAGGTAAATCCATCGATGTATTGCGCCTCTCAAACGCAGGCAGTGCGCTTGCATCTGCAAGCGTCATCGATGAGTAAAATGTCGGGTCCGACCGCTGGATTACAGGCGTACTCACCAGGGGAGCAGCGTTCATTGCCGCTGTCTGCATCCCTCTATACGGCACAGTCGCCCCTATATCCTCAAGAGGGTACGCATTAAGAGCCAGACGCATTCCAGAGCGAATCCCTGCCGCCAGGAGCGTCATCTGCTCAGGCAACATTAACCTCCGTGTCGCATCATACAACATGTATGTGATTTTTCTTCCCATCACGTCATTCTGCGGCAGACGCAACTCTTCTACCAGTGCAGGCACCAGAACAGCAATAGGGACATCAGCTACAATCTCAACAGGTCGTACAGACCCAAATGCATTCTCTTCTATCAATACTTCGAGCTTTTGCATATTCCTTAAAAGCACCCCTTTTTCTTCTCGCTCATTGCAAATAAGTGTATCATGTTGTCTCTTCTTTTCTCACCTCTATGGGCGAATCAGGCTAGGCAAAAAGGGTGATCTATGGTACTATATGCACATTGCAGTATAGGCAATAACACTCCTACACACAGATTTATCACAAACCCACAAAAATTTGTTTTAAGGTGAAAAAAATTTGCATAATACATAATGTACGCAACCTGAAGCATCGTCTGATTGATTACCCACAAGCAGAGTGATTGTGCAGGTAACGTTTATTTGCGGGAGACAGGCATGACACGACCAATCTATGTTATTGGACATAAACATTCCGATATGGACTCCGTTGCCTCAGCCTATGCCTATAGCCGCCTTTTACAGTTGCAAGGCGAGCAACAGGCAGTCGCGGCACGCAATGGGGACCTGAAACCTGAAGTAAGCTTTGTGCTAGAACGCTATCAGGTCACGCCTCCAGAGGCGGTTGATGATCTCTATTTACAGGTGCGCGATGTGATGAAACGAGGCGTAATCAGCGCGCATATCAACCAACCGTTGTTAGAGGCGGGACAATTGCTACAGGAGCACAACCGCCGCTCTATGCCAGTAATTGATGACGAAGACAGAGTTCACGGCATCATCTCGGACGAGGATTTTGCCAAATTATTTTTCAATGACCTTGACCCACGCTCCGTCAATCGCATTCCCCTAAATCGCAATAACCTTGTGCGTGTCTTAAAGGGGCGTGTACTGGTCGAAGGTCGCCGCCCGTTGGGAAATCGCGTGCTCGTTGGGGCAATGCAACCGGAAACAATGGCGGACTATATCGAAGCAGGCTGTCTTGTTGTGTTGGGAGACCGTGAAGACGCGCAACTCAAAGCTATTGAGCGCGGGGCCGCAGCCCTGGTCATCACGGGCGATCTTCTGGTTTCGGAACGCACGCTCTCGGTCGCGCGCAAACAGGGCGTAATGGTGCTCAGCACCGCACATCATACCTTCACCGCCGTGCGCCTCATCAACTTGAGCATCAGCACACAAGATATCATGAATCGCACTTTTGATTTTTGCCATCCTGAAGATCAGGTCAGCGAAGTGCAGACATTGCTCGCGCGTCGGCGTTCACTGCCTGTCGTGGATAGTGAGAACAAACTGGTTGGCTATGTCTCACGTACAGATCTGCTGAATGCGCAACCCAAACAGGTCGTGCTGGTCGATCATAACGAGCGGTCACAGGCAGTTGATGGCATTGAAGAGGCCGAACTCCTGGGTATTATTGACCATCATCGCATCTCAGATGTTCACACCAACAAGCCGATTATGTTTCGTGCGGAACCTGTCGGCTGCACTGGCACAATCGTCACAGGTCTCTATCACGAGGCGGGCATAGATATCCCGCGCGAAGTGGCAGGACTCTTACTGGCGGGATTGCTTTATGATACGCTCATTTTGCGCTCTCCCACCTGTACACAACGCGACGAACGTGTTGCCGCCGAACTGGCAGCAATCACAGGCGAAGATCTTGAACAATATGGGCAGGCAATTTTTGCCGCCGCTGCTGTTGATCTGGCAGAAAAACCCACCGAGGAACTGTTGACTGCCGATTTCAAAGAATTTGTGGTGCGCGATACGCGCTTTGCGATTGGAACCGTGGAGACCGCCAGCCCTGTTACTATCGAGAAACGTTCACAGGAGTTACTGACAATAATGCAACGCATGGTACAAGAACATGGCTATGCCTCGTTTCTGTTCATGATCGTTGACATCATCTCCATGAATTGCCATCTACTGGTTGTGGGCGGCGAAGCGTCTGTCGCCGAGGTTTTGCACGCACCACTGGAAGCAGATGGGCATTCGCTAAACGTAGAAGGGCTGGTTTCGCGCAAAAAGCAGCTTGTCCCGCTTTTACCAGCTATTCAAGCAGCATTCTCTCAGAAAGGAAGTAGAGCATAAAGCATAGTAATGTGCCCGTTGTACAGTATTGACATACTTGAGGTGGTATTTCCCACCCTAGACGTAAATTTCTGTACAGAAAAACACTTACATCTACTTGTCACGGGAACGGCACTATGTTAGACTAAGCTACAACTAAGAGACCTTGGGAGATACAACCAATGGACTTGCTCACGTTTATACATAGATTTACATAGGCTGTCTCTCCAAACGAGTACTTCACACCATATGATCAGAAAAGTACTTGTGCGCTCTCTACATGCAATCAACGTTGATTCGCACATATCTTCGCAAGCCGAAGGAGGACGATTTCTATCGTGAACAACTATATCTGGGTTCCTATTGTGGTAGGGCTTCTGGCGGTTCTATTCGCCGTCTACCTCGCACGCTATGTTCTAAATAAAGACACAGGCACGCCTGAGATGCAAAAGGTGGCAAATGCTATTTATGAAGGAGCAACCGCCTTCCTTAATCGCCAATATCGCACTATTGCTGTTCTCGCTATCGCGGCAGCCATTGTTGTCGCTATCGTGCTAGGTTTACTTGGTCAAGGCACACAAGCCGACAAGGTTAGCCTTGCCTGGCATACGGCTCTTGCCTTCCTGATTGGCGCACTCTGTTCTGGTGTCTCCGGCTACATTGGTATGCTTGTGGCTGTACGCTCAAATATCCGTACAGCGAGCGCAGCCCGTCGTAGCCTGGGTGAGGCACTAATGGTCGCGCTCCGTGGCGGTGCCGTTTCCGGCTTCCTTGTCGTCGCACTCTCCCTGCTGGGCGTTTCTATTGTCTTCTTGACCTATGGCGGTTTGGGCAGTACGCTACAAATTTCAGCCGCGCCTTCATTGATTGTTGGCTTTGGCTTTGGTGCCAGCTTTGTCGCACTCTTTGCACAGCTTGGCGGCGGTATCTACACGAAAGCCGCAGACGTGGGAGCCGATCTCGTTGGTAAGGTCGAGGCTGGCATTCCTGAAGACGATCCACGCAACCCTGCGGTCATCGCAGACCTCGTTGGCGATAATGTTGGTGACTGCGCAGGCCGTGGCGCGGACCTCTTTGAGTCAACGACCGCTGAAAACATCGGTACAATGATCCTCGGTGTTGCCTTGTTTCAAGTGACAGGCAATATCGGCTGGATTCTCTTCCCACTCGTGATGGGTTCTTTCGGCCTGATTGCATCCGCCGTCGGTCTGCTCTACATACGCCCAGGCGTGGTAATTGAGCCAGATAAGGCCAATGGGCGCGACCCAGGCTCGATTGCCATGGGCCAATTGAATGTCGGCTACTATATCACCTGTGGTCTCTCCGTTATCGGCATCTTCGTCGGTACCTACCTCTTGCTGAATGTCACCAGATTTACCACTGGTCCAAGCGCAGGACAGCTGATTAACACCAATGGCTTGCCCTCGTGGGTCTGGTTTGGCTTTGCAGGCTGCGTGGGCATCCTGCTCAGCATCGCATTCCTCTATATCACGCAATACTACACGGCCGGCTCATGGCGTCCAGTACAGGAGATCGCCGGAGCCACGATCACGGGTCCCGCGACCGCGATCATCACAGGTATTTCGATTGCTTTTGAGTGCGTTGCTGTCCCTGTCCTGGCGATCTGCGCCGCGCTTGGCCTCTCCTACTTCCTGGGGAGCCGCGTAGATATGGGCACCAATGGTGTCATCAGCATCGGCGGTATCTTCGGTACAGCATCCGCAACAGTTGGTATGCTGATGAGTTGCGCCTACGTGCTGGCGATGGATACATTTGGTCCTATCACCGACAACGCTGGTGGCATCACCGAGATGGGCGGCGAGTCTGGCTCCGTGCGCGACATCACAGATGCTCTCGACGGCGTTGGCAACACCACCAAGGCTCTGACAAAGGGCTATGGCATTGGTTCAGCCGCACTGGCAGCCTTCCTGCTCTTTAGTGCCTACCTGGACGTTCTCTACCAGTACAAGCATAACGTGAGCGTCTATAGCGTCGATCTGGCAAACATCACGGTCTTTATCGCCGCGCTCATCGGTATCACGCTGATTTTCTTCTTCAGCGCACTGGCAATTCGCGCGGTCGGAACAGCCGCCAAAGCGATGATCTCCGAGGTGCGTCGCCAGTTCAAAGAGAATCCCAAGATCATGGCAGAGCGACCAGAGGACCGTGTGGACCCCGATTATCGCAGTTGTGTTGATATCAGCACACGCGGCGCACTGCGCGCAATGATCTTCCCAGGTCTGGTCGCTGTATTGACACCTATTCTCGTTGGCACCATTCTCGGCACACAGGCAGCCGCAGCGATGCTGATGGTTGGCACGATGGGCGGCATCGTGCTCGCGCTCTTCCTCAATAACGGTGGTGGCGCGTGGGACAATGCCAAGAAATATATCGAGGCTGGTAATCTGCGCATCAATGCCGAGGGTGAGGTTGACCCCAACGGCGTCGTACATGGCAAGGGCAGCGACGAACATAAAGCCAGCGTGGTTGGCGATACAGTTGGCGATCCCTTCAAGGATACCGCTGGTCCCTCGCTACACGTGCTTATCAAGCTCTTGAGCACGATCACGTTGGTACTTGCTCCGCTCTACATTTTCTTGCACCCCTAGCAAATCACGCGCACAGGCAAAATGGCGAGTCAGTATATACTGGCTCGCCATTTTTATGAATGGAACACCTATACACTCTTGCAACCGCGTTGTATTATAGGGACGGTATCCGTTCCAGCACAGCTTTTTGCATCTGCATTTATAAGTTTTTGGCAGGAAAGGCGATACGGAATGCAACGCTTCTTATTTGCCCACACGTCTCGCACCGCGTATATACTACTATGCATTCTCTGCATATCTTTGGCAGGATGCGGGATTACAACGCAAACAAGTACATTCACCATTGGGAGTAATAACAGCACTGGGAGCAGTAGTTCGCAAACAGGAACTGGCTCCGGCGTCCACGGCGTGCAGGTTTTTGTGGAACCGAACGCGGGCGAAAGCGTTATTACCAACGCCATCGCGCAAGCGCAGAAATCGGTCTGGCTTGAAATCTATTTGTTGACTGACAGAAAAGTTATCAACTCATTAGAAGATGCCGCGCACCGTGGCCTGGATGTGCGCGTCATGATTGAACCACACCCATATGGCGGGGGTGGCTCGCCCACCCGTACATTAGACGAACTGAGCGCGGCGGGCGTCAAGACACAAACTACCTCACCGAATTTCACCCTTACGCACGAAAAGGGCATGATTATTGATGGCACAACCGCGTTTATCATGACCGCAAACTTCACGCGCTCCGCCCTCGGCGGCTATAGCGGCAGTAGTGGCTACGCAAATCGTGAATATGGGATTATCGACACGAACCCATTAGAGGTGCATAATATCATCAACATCTTTGTCGCCGACTGGAATCGTAGCGACGTACAGATCAATGACCCGAACCTCGTTGTCAGCCCCCTCAATTCTCGCAACGCCTTTCTCGCCCTGATCAACGGCGCGCACAATACGCTCCTGATCGAGGCTGAAGAGATGGGTGATGATCAGGTTGAGCAGGCTCTTATCGCGGCTGGCGGACGCGGCGTCCACGTGGAAATTATCTTACCCTCAGCGCGTTCTGTCTCGACCGATACCAATAGCGCAGGTATCTCGACAATCTCGCACAATGGCGTACAGGTCAAAGAAGACCCCCACTACTATATGCATGCCAAAATGATGATTGTCGATGGCACACATGCCTTCGTTGGTTCAGAGAATATCTCGACCAGTTCGCTCAACGATAATCGCGAACTGGGCATTATTGTTGCCGACTCTACCGTTCTCAACACGTTACAACAGACCTTTCAACAAGACTGGAACGACTCACACAACGTCTAAGCACGTCATGAGTGGCATCTTCTATATGAGATGCCACATACACCACGCAATAAAGGAGCACCCATGAATCAAGCATCTTCCATCGCTAACACGCCAGCCATCCCTACGACAAAGATTTTTATCGAACCCGATGATGGTATTGGCATTATCACGCAGGCCATTGCCAGTGCGCAAAAATCCATCAGCTTGGAGATTTATATGCTGAATGATCGCCGCGTGATATCCGCGCTGATTGATGCGAAGAATGCCACACCGGCATTAAATGTGCGCGTTATCCTGGATCCACAACCCTATGGCGTGCAATGGCAAGCACAAACACCCGACCAGACAATGGCCCAATTGCAACAGGCAGGCATTCAAGCACAGGCAGGTTGCTTTCACTACACGCACATTAAGATGATGCTGATTGATAGCGAACTTGCCTCTCAGGGCCTGGGTAGTGCCTGTATCACCTCGGCCAATTTCACGGAGGCCGCTTTAGGCGGTTATCAGCCAGCACATAGCTGGTTCAGCAATGCCGCCAGCCACCTCTTCCACTCCTCCTCTAGAAGGCCCAGCACGAACCGCGAATACGGCATTATCACAAATGACCCCACCATCATTCAAACAGCGCAAAGCATTTTTGAGGCCGATTGGCAATCCAGCAGCACCACGCCGTCGATTGCATCTCCTATCCTGGTCGTCAGCCCAGAAATGACGGCGTTTGATAATTCCGGCAATCCAGTCACATCCGGTAACGCACGCACGCAGATTACGACACTTCTGCAGAGTGCGCAAAATAGTGTGCTCATCGAGATGGAAGATATCAGCGATGGTCACCTGCAAGACACGCTCAACGCCCTTGCCGCCAAAGCCTCCGCGAGCAATCCGCAACAGACCATCCAGGTACAAATCATTCTGCCCAACTTCACATCGGCAAGTAGCATTGATCAAACCATTGTGCAGTTAGCCCAATCCACCACGCTCTACATGCACGCCAAGATGATCCTCGTCGACGGGCAAACAGCCTTTATTGGCTCGCAAAACCTTTCCAGAGATGCCCTGGAGACGAACCGCGAAATCGGCATTATCACAAACGAGGCCCACATCATCGCCGCGTTGCAGAAAACATTCGCGCAAGACTGGCAAAACGCGACCAGTAGTCAGCCTCCAGCCAACTCCTGATCCTAAAAAACACCTTGTCTGATGTGGTACGATATTTGCGATATTGATAACATACGGAGGCTTTTTCATGGTTACTGAAGTCGCGGTTTTCAATGCCCTTGCCGGCAAAGAAGATGAACTTGGACAGGCAATTATACGCGGTTTAGAGGTTATTCGCAGTCATCCAGGGTGTATTGCAGCGAACGTTGTGCGTTGCATTGAGCGTCCCGGACGCTATATGCTCACCGTCAACTGGACTTCGCTTGAGGCACACACGGTCGATTTTCGCGGCGGCCCACTTTTCGCGCAATGGCGTTCGCATATCACAGGTCTATTCGAGAATCCCGCCGAAGTCTTCCACTATCAGGCGTATTAAAAAGAATATATCAGCGGCATACACAAAAAACGCGGTAGGAGCTGGATATGTCTGACGTTCAAGATGCCCCCTGGCACGGTGACACAGAGGGAAATAGTAGTGCGCTTTCTTTAGAACAAGTAGAGGATAACGAGGCCACACGGCTTGTCGCACACGTCGCGGACCTGCGGCGCAAGATCGAAGAAGCCAACTACCACTATTATGTACAGGATAAGCCCACGCTCACGGATGCAGAATACGACCAATTGATGCTGGAACTGCAGCACATTGAAAAGGAACATCCAGAACTGCAAACGCCCGACTCGCCCACACAGCGCGTCGGAGCAGGACCAGTGCAGGATGTCGCGCAGCATCGCCATCCCGTGCCAATGCTCAGTCTCGCCAACGCGCGTAGCGAGGAAGAACTGCTGGCATGGCACAAACGCGCTCAGAATATCCTGCCTAATGCCGCGTTTACCTACGTTTGCGAATTGAAGATCGACGGTCTGGCAATGGCCCTCACCTATGAGAAGGGCAAACTGACCATTGGCGCGTCGCGCGGCGATGGCATGGTCGGTGAAGACTGGACGCCCAACGTGCGTACCATTCGCACGATCCCCCAAACATTGCGCGGCGACCACATTCCAGAACGTGTCGAGATACGTGGCGAAATCTATATGTCCATCAAGAGTTTTGAGAAGATCAACGAAGAGATGAGTGATGACAAACTCTTCGCCAATCCACGCAACGCCGCCGCTGGCTCGCTACGCCAGAAGGATGCGCGGATCACTGCCGCGCGTCGCCTGGATTTCTTCGCCTATCAACTCGGCTACATCGAGGGTATTCCCTGCGACAAGCAGTGGGATGCCTTGCAACTGTTGCGCGAATGGGGCTTCTCCGTCAACCCTAACATTCAGCTTGCGCAGAGTCTCGATGAGGTGATGGACTACTGCAAAAAGTGGGAAAAGGAACGCTTCAACCTGCCCTACGAGATTGATGGCGTGGTCATCAAGATCAACAATTTCGCGCAACAGCAGGAACTCGGCACGGTTGCGCGTGACCCCCGCTGGGCGATTGCCTTCAAATATCCACCCATTCAGGTCGCGACCAAACTACTTGATATTCGCGTCAACATCGGGCGCACAGGCTCAGTCAATCCCTGGGCACTGCTCGAACCCATCAATATTCGCGGCGTCACGGTCTCACGCGCCTCGCTACATAACGAGGGCGATATTCAGCGTAGAGACTTGCGCATCGGCGACTGGGTCCTCGTACAGCGCGCTGGCGAGGTCATTCCCCAGGTCGTCAAGCCCATCGAAGAGCGGCGCACGGGCCAGGAAGTCGTTTATCACCTGCCCGAACGCTGCCCCGTCTGCGATACACCCATCATGCGCGACCCCGACGAGGCAATGGCCTACTGTCCCAACACCGATTGTCCCGCACGCATTCTAGAGAGCCTGATTCACTTCGTCTCGAAGGGCGCGATGGATATCGAAAGCATCGGCGAAAAGATGTGCGCACAACTCTATAAAGCGGGCTACATCCAGAGTGTTGCTGATTTCTATACGCTCACACGCGAACAATTGCTAGCACTTGAGGGCATCAAAGAGAAAAGCGCGGAGAACATGCTCAAGGCGATTGAAGCCTGCAAACAACGTCCGTTCTATCGCCTACTCTTTGGCCTCAACATCCGTCACATGGGCGAAAAGACCGCGCAACTCATCACCGCCGTTTTTCCCGATATCGACAGCCTGCTCGCGGCAAAAGAAGAAGAAATTACCGATATTCCTGGCATCGGGCCAGAGATTGGGCGTAGCGTGCATGACTGGCTCCAACAGGAGAAGAACCGCGCATTGATCGAGCGTCTCCGCCAGTACGGCGTCAATATGCGCGAGGAGCAGCGCACGTCAGATGGTCCACTCGCGGGCCAGAGTTTCCTGCTAACGGGTCGCTTGGGCAGCATGACTCGTCCTATCGCGGAAGAGACCATCAAAAAACTCGGCGGAACAATTGCGACAGGCGTCAGCAAAGCGCTCAACCACCTAATTGTCGGCGAAGACGCGGGTTCCAAGCTCACCAAAGCGCAAAAAGCCGGTGTTCCCATCCATGACGAGCAATGGCTGCTTGACCTCTTCAAAGAGCATGGCATCACTATTGGAGTGTAATAGGCGTAAATCTCTCTTTTCTTATTGCCCTAGCAGAATAGCATATATACAATTCATTTATCACACTATGTTGGTCGGGAACACAAAAAGGAGGGTAATAGCTATGGCAGTACCATATCACTCTATTATGAACGTTGAAGAGTATCTCGAACTCGACCGCAATAGTCCAGATGTTCATTACGAGTATCTCGACGGGCAAGTATGGATGCTGGCAGGCGGAACACCAGACCATGCCTATATTGCCGCCAACCTCATCGCCACCATGCATAGTTTGCTCTCCGGTAGCTCATGCAGGATATATACCTCTGATGTACAGGTTTATCTCTCTAAAACACGTTATGTCCATCCAGACATCACAGTAAGCTGTGATCAACAAGATCATAAAAGAGGCGATATGTTACATACGCCTCGTGTTGTCGTAGAAGTTCTTTCACCTACTACGGAAACACAAGATCGGGGCCGTAAACTCTGGTATTATCGTTCCTGTCCAAGCATACAAGAATATGTGCTGGTGAATACCCAACAGCCACTAATTGAACTATTCAGGCGCGAACGGGGCGACCTCTGGACCTATCGCACCTTCGAACTTGATGACGATGTTGTGCTGGCAAGTCTGGATATCAGATTCGCGGTTTCCAAAGTCTACGGAAATATCGAATGGACGCAGGAAAACGGCGAGCTATGAACATCACTATTTTTTGTAGAGTAGAATGATCTTGCCATCTTTTGAGAAGGACAAAGAACACACACTTCTGCCCATCCTTGACAAGTTCATCACTCTGTTTGTATAGTAGTAAAGTATTCATTCGTTTTATGGGAGGTCTTGATATCTATGCCAGTGTGCTGCTAACTCCATCCTGTTTCCTGTTCAAACAGTGAAACAGACATTTCCATGCTTGCTTCCATCTATCGCTTGTCTCTCATCAGGCATAAGTGCTTTATTGTTGTGTGCCCAATTCTTGCATACCATACCTCTAGCAAAGCCAGCACGAGACAGTTGATAGTGAGAACGCAAGTTGTAAGATAGCGTAAGAGATATGGAGAAGTACAAGGAATATATATCATGACAGAACATCAGTTTTCGCTCCTTTCCTTCTACGAGGGTTGGAGAAAATACCAGCAACTGCTTGTCGCAGCCATCGCCCCCCTTACAATAGAGCAACTTGCTTTACGCACCACACCGCAACATTGGTCAATTGGTATGTACGTAACACATATGGTTGCCAATCGCGCCTGGTGGTTTCACGTACGGATGGGCGAAGGAAGTGACGACCTGACTCGCTTCGAGTTATGGGCATTGGGAGTCTGTGAAGCGGGCATAGATCCATGTCATCCGGCGACAGAACTGGTTGCCGGACTTGAAAAAACATGGCAGATGATCGAGGAGACGCTTGCCCGTCTGACCCCAACTGATCTTTTCGAGACCTTCCCGCCTCTAGGTCAGACGGAACGTGTACGTCACGCGCAACTGGTCGAGCCTGCGCTCCAACCATACGCCCAAATGTGGTTGGATGCAACGGCTCGTTCAGGAGAAGTGAGGCCCGCAGTTTCGCGCCAGCAGATCATCTGGCATGTACTCGAACACGACATCCATCACGGTAGCGAAATCTCTACCACGCTCGGCATACATGGCTTGCCAGTAGTAGAGTTGGACTAAGAATCCTCAATTTCTCTCTTATGGATAGGGAGATTGCAAATGTACATGCATCAGCGGCAGGGGTGACCTTGTCGCTGATGCATGTACATTTGGGAATTAAAAAAGTGGCGATGAACCTGACACAAAGGTCCACTTTAAACCTTCTAGTGGTGGTGTATCTTTCTGTGTCTCCGTCTCCTCGCTTGTTCTGGTCTTTGTGCCGCAGTTGCCTCCTGGGCGCATTGCTCTACTGAAAGAGGCTCAAAGAGCCACGCCGTTCGGCGTCGTATGTACAAGACGGATTTTCTCGGTTTCGTTACTAGCCAGCAGGCAAAATAGATATCAGCGATGGTGGGTAAAAGGCCCGCAAGAAGAATAAAGGCGAGCATGTTGCCAATCGTTCCCCGATGTCCGAGCAACAGAGGGATCAACAACGCAATGTAGAGACTCAGAGGTGCAAGAGTAATGAGCAAAATATCCCAATAGGAGCGATATTCTCCTCCCTCGACAGAGAAATCTGCCATAAAATAGATAATACGAATGGAAAAGATTGATGACCATGAAACGGGATAGCCAAGCAAACGGCCCACGCCTCTTTGAATCATTCTCCTTCCGAAGAAAGAAGTGAATAAAATGATCACGCACACGATAGTCACTTGTCCTCGCTGAAGTGGCAAGAACACTCCCCATTCGGCCAGAATAATGGGTATCCCCCAAGATAAAGGAGTGAAAAATTCAATTGTATTTATCAAGGTTTTTGGATAGTGAAACTTAGAAGTAAAGCGATATCCTTGTGGTGCCATGATCTCTTCTTCTAAAGCCAAGAGACGTCTCCTTTTTCAAAACGGCTTCTAGCGCGATACTATTGCCATGAATATCAGAGATAAGCGCGAGACGCATGACAGATGATGTCCTTTCTTTTACGATAGTACCCACTCATCATCAAGGTTTGTGATCACCGTTCTAGCAGTTATGATATCATGCATTGAGAAAAACGTGCGAAGGTGAGATATGAATATCGCGGCACGAGTTTGTGAGCTATTTCCCATTGTCAAACACATAGGATAAGCTATGATTATTTTCATTAACGGCTCGTTTGGTGTCGGCAAAACAACAGTCGCGGAACTACTCGTACAACAACTACCGCAGAGCATGCTTTTTGACCCGGAAATCATTGGTGGAGCACTAGGATACATTGTCCGACCTGTTGCGCAATTTGACGATTTTCAAGACCTGCCAATGTGGCGCACGCTTACGATCACGACCGCGCAGCAACTCCTGCAAACCTATCAACGCACGCTCGTCATCCCTATGACCATCTGGCATCGACCCTACTTTGATGAGGTTATCAACGGACTGCGCCAATTTGAGCCAGAACTCTATCACTTCTGCCTGCAAGCCTCAGAAGAGACCATTTTCGCTCGCCTGAGCAAGCGCGAGCACACTGCCCAAGCTCGCACATGGATCAATGAACGCGTCGGACGTTGCGTGAGCGCGTTCCAGTCACCCGATTTCGCGCTACACATTGATACAGAAACGCGCAGCCCAGAAGCGATTGTATCTAGCATCTTAGAAAGTATCTCTCCACGCTGAGATGTTTTTGTGAGAAGAATACACCTCATTGGGCTTGCTGCGTGATGAGGAACAGATATACTATACTCTAAAGCACTTGTATGGAGTGGGGTCACCTTGTGAAGAGTGAGCTATAATAAACACAGGAGGAACAACAATGCAAAACCTACTTCCACTCATTCCAATCATTATTATGATTCCATTGCTCATATTCTGGGCCAGAATGTTCAGCGACATGTTAGACAACGACACCATAGTTGGCAATAATAGGATGATCTGGATGCTGCTATTAACGTTTTTCAACGTTTTTGGCGCGGCTTTATATTACACCACACAATATAGAAAAAGATATTAACGCTCATCTTAAATAGAAGACGAAAAAGATTGAGAAGCTGATAGAGCGCGGTATTGCTCAGCAAATTCGTATTTGTTAGCAAACATACGATTACCACAGTAGATGTTGCGTCGGCTAAAAGGCTCTGGCGTCTGCTGAATAAGCCGTTCCTGCACTTGGGGTTTATGAGCCATCGGAGAGTCAAACCAGGGTTCAGTCAGATAATAGGCAGAGTTATACACCCAGGACGGGCAAGTAACACCATAGTGTCCACAAAGATACTCGACCGATGCCGCGCAAAAGACAGCCCATCGAAACATTGCTTGGCTTAGAGGCTCAGGTAGCACAATGGGAGTTACGACTAATTCTGCCCGTTGATCTTTTGCATAATCAAACCAATCGTTCATAAAATTGCCTAATGCAACCCATGCACGTTCTCCCTGACAAATTTCTTGATAGGTTAAGGCCATTGTATGCAACTGACCAAGAAGTTTCATCGCGCCTCCTATTCACCGATAGTAGCCGAAATAAGTGTAAGAATTTCAGCTACTATCTTAGATATGCTGCTCAGCTTACACGAATTTCATCGTGGTGAAGCGGGCACGCAAGGCGTTCACTTGGGTTTTGACGTTTTTGCCACGAATGGCGTCGTGCATCAATTGCGCCAATTCGCCCATCGCACGTTCGTCCATGCCGAAACGGGTCATTTCGGAGACGCCGATGCGCAGGCCAGAGGGATGACGCGGGTCGGCATCGCCTGGGAGCATGTTATAGTTCACGATGATATCGTTCTCTTCCAGGCGTTTCGCTACCTCGACGCCTGCTCCCCACTGCGCGACATTGACCGCGATCATGTGGCTCTTTGTGTAGCCAAACTCACGCGCCTCGACGGGCGTTCCCAGTTCGTCAAGACTCTGCCCAAGGGCCTGCGCGTTGCGTACAATCTGCGCGGCATATTCGCGCCCATACTGTTTCATCTCACGAACAGCAACAAGCAAAGCAGGCAGTGTGTTTAGATGATGGTTGCTGGATGAACCAGGGAAGACACCGCGATCAGCGGCGGGCCAGTACTTCTTCTCTACTTCCGCGTCCATATTGCCCAGAATGACGCCGCGCTGCGGACCAGGGAAGGTCTTATGCGTGCTGCCCGTCATCCAGGTCGCGCCCTCGTGCAACGGGTCCTGGAACTGTCCACCAGCGACCAGACCGAGCACGTGTGCTCCGTCGTAGAGCAGCGGAATATTTTTCGTTTTGCAGAAGGCCGCCACTTCTTCGACTGGCTCAGGGAAAAGGAACAGGCTTTTGCCCATCACTACCAGTTGTGGCGCAACCTGATCGATGACTTCAATCGTTTTCTGCGCATCGACATGATAGTGGTCAGGCGTCAGCGGTAAATAGTGCAGGTTTACGGAATTGGCAACGCCCAGTTTCAGTGACTGGCCCCGGTTCTGGATGCGTCGCCCAAAGACTCCGACTGGTCCGTGACTGATATGCCCACCTGCATCGGTCGAATTGGCAACAATCGTATCGCCGCCGCGCAATAGTCCTAGCGCGATAGCAGTATTAGCTGCATTGCCACTAATTGGGCGCACATCAGCCTGTTGCACATTGAACAGTTCTATAATTTCATCGTGGGCCATACGCTCAATCTCATCAATATAGCGCGTGCCCTGATAATAGCGGTTGACCTGCCCATCACGGTTTGGGTGTCCCTCAGCATATCTACCCATGAAGTCTGAGTTCTGGACACGGCGCACAGCATCGCTCGGCGTATTCTCGCTGGCAATCAAATTGATCGTCTGCGTCTGTCGCCACCGATTTTGTTCTGCCAAAATACGCTCTATATCACTGATATCTACAGTCATCTCATCTCTCCCTTGCGATATAATCGCCCTACTAAAGTACGTGGTATGCCTCACAGTATATCAGGAGAGAGGATTTTTGGATAGCTCACAGCTTATGCTTCTGCATAAAAGGCACGCCAATCCTGTCTAAAAGCAGAGCTAGTAATTGCCAGTACAGACGACGATGGAGCGACAGATGGCGCATATACACTGCACTATATTCGATCACGCCAAACGCGCCGCGATTGCGCTTGAATTGCGCTGCCCCCGAACTCTCGTGCAGCAGCAAGCCACGCTCTTGCGCGATTTGAAAGAGCGTCACGGAAAGCATCCGATACAGGCCAATCTCTTGTAGTAGCGTGGTATCGTAGCCAAAGAGCGGCGTCGTCATTACGCCGTTGCGCCAGAAATAGCCAAGCACGGCATCAATGCGACCATCTTTTTTCAGAGCCACCAGTTCCAATATCTTGTGCTGCAACGCCTGCATGATAAAAGCTTCTGTAAACATCGGGTTATAGAGTGAGTATTTACCGAGATAGAGCGCGTTATAGAGTTCGACAATGCGTGGCACATCTTCGGCACGCAGTTCATCCATGCCCACTACACGATAACCCTGATGCGTCAGGAGCGCGTGATCGCGTTTGAGTAGCCAGCGGGCCTTTGCGTTCAGTGCCTTCGGGTCAGATGGATGCACGAGATAGACTTGCCTGCTGGCAACAGGTAGACAACCCGCTTGCCGTAAATTCGAGAGCAACGTGGAGTTAGTATGCTCGTTGAGTGAACGGAAAACGATTGTGTGATGGGGGAAACGTTGGCGCATAAATGCGATTATTGCGGTCACCTGCGCAGGCGTGATTTGAGGATAGAGATTAGTAGGGAACAACCAATTATTGACATGCACCACACGGTTGATGCTGCACAGTTTGCCTAATGCCCCCAACAGATCAAATACACGTGCAAACACGTACTTGAGCGCGGGATTTTCGAGCAGGACCAGTTCTTCTTTAGCATAAGAGACATAGTGCGAGTATGGCGAGCAAACATAGGAATTGTCATATTCGCGCTGATTGACGGTTACAGGCAACACAATCTGTCTATCAATCAGCAAGGCCATACAGGTTGTTTGCGCGTTGGCAATGAACGGCATTGCACCTTGCTGTATAAGTGGCAAGAGGTACTGTCTGGCATAGCGACCATCATCCGTCTCAGGCCACGTCAGGTCCTGAATAGTATTTGCATCAAATAGCTGTAATGTGACATGGGAATGCGTTTCCTGTTCCAACATAGCTATCCGTTCCACTCGATATCATAGGTTGAGAACGCCAAAAGCGAGAGGTGCAAGCGACGACTTTCTCTCCAGTTATACCAGATGATACGCGGCGCGGCCAGCAGCGGTCCCAGGTCGCGCGGCGCGAAAATCACGTCATGCGCGCGCGTCATTACATGCCCCCAATCGCGCAAACGTGCCCAGGAGCGCACCGAGGGCAGGCCATAGAGCAGCATCGGCACTCCTAACATGGCATAAGTTGTTGCTTGTGGACGCAAGACATGCCCACATTGTAGATAGGCCGGGAAAAAGGCGTCTGGGAGAGCATCGCGTGGAGTGAAGAGATGCACACCGCTGGTTGCGCGTGGATTGCATTCGAGCGGAAAAACCGTGCCATCAGGTGTGACGATAAAATCAAAGGCAATCTGACCAGAAAATTGCTCTTCATGCAGGAAGTGTGTCACCCATGCATCGATAGCGCGCTGCTCGACGGGAGCAAAATCGATACACGCACCTCGTCCCGCCGTAAAGTTCACGGCATACACAGCGTGCGCGGCTAGTTGTCCCGCGTGAGCAAGGCTATAAGAACAATATGCCTGACCGACAAGATATTCCTGCATTACCCAGGGATAGCTTGCGGAAATCTCCAGTGCTGCCAGCGTGTGCTCTAGCTGTTCCCCATGCTCTATCAATGCTACTTTTGTGGCGAAACGCGAGAAAACGGGTTTGAGAATACAGGGGAAGCGCACAGACGATGAGAGATGTTGTAGAGCGGCACGCGAGGTCAGCAGGTGCGTTTCTGGCACGGTCAACCCATACTGGCGCGCGCGCTCGATAAATTCCCATTTACTATGCAGGTGGCGCATCTGTTCGTGTGAAGCGACAAATACACGGCACGCCTGCTGCAAGCGGTCACGCATTTGAGCCACGAAAAAAATCTCTTCACACGTGGGAATGAGCAAATCAATATGCTCTTGCTGGATAATCTGCAACAGTGCATCAGCAAACGCTTCTGGTGCTGCATTCGGATGAGGCACCAGATAGCTCTTCTGCACAGAGCGGGAATAGCGGCAGAGGTGCTGAGGGACGCTTTCAGCGACGAAAACGCTATGTCCACGCTGCGCAAACTGGCGAGCCAGATCCAGAGTCGCGGGTGCGCGTCCCCCTGTCAGCAGGATACGTTGCCTTTCCATAGATGCTAGACAGGCATGAAGGTTTGATAGATCAGATACACATTGAGGCTCACAATGATGAGAGCGATCAAAGCCGCGACCAGCGTCGTCAGACGATGGTTGACCAGATTGCCCATCAATTTCTTCTGGCGCGTAAACATCACGAGCGGAATGAGAGCAAACGGGATACCGAAGCTCAAAATGACTTGACTGATAACGAGCGTGCGCGTCGGGTCCAGACCGAGAGCGATCACGATCAGAGCGGGAGCCATCGTGACCAGACGGCGCACCCAGATGGGAACCTGGAAGTGTAGAAAGCCTTGCATAATGACCTGACCCGCCATTGTGCCCACACTTGATGATGAGAGGCCAGAGGCCAACAGCGAGATCGCGAAGATGATGCTGGCCGCGCTACCTAATAATGGCTCCAGCGTACGATAGGCCACTTCAATCGTCGCGATACTGGTTAAGCCGCGTGAGTAGAAGGTTGAAGATGCCATCACCAGCATAAAAAGATTGACCATACCAGCAAGCGTCATCGCGATCATGACATCAACAAATTCAAAGCGAAACAGACGTTTGCGCGCTCTGTCATCCCTGGCGATAATGCGATTTTGCGTCAGCGATGAGTGTAAAAAAATCACATGCGGCATGACCGTTGCGCCAAGAATTCCAACGCCAAGCAGCACACTTTCAGGCCCATTAAATTGTGGCAATACGGAATGATAGGCAATTTGTCCCCAGTCAGGACGGTCAAGCAGCGTCTCCACGATATAACTGCCTGCGATGACACTGACCAGCGTCGTGATGACGGCTTCGATTGGACGAAAGCCACGCCGTTCGAGGCCCAGGATGATAAAAGTGCTAATACCAGTCAGGATGCCAGCAACCAGGAGCGGGATATGAAACAGCAGATTGAAGCCGATGGCCGCGCCGAGAAACTCGGCCAGATCAGTTGCCATCGCTACGATCTCCGAGACAATCCACATGCCCCATACAACTGGACGCGGGAACTGTTCGCGACAAATTTCCGCCAGGTTGCGCCCCGTCGCAATACCCAATTTCGCCGATAGCGTTTGAATAACCATTGCCATCAGATTACTGGCAATAATCACCCAGACGAGCAGATAGCCGAACTGTGCTCCGCCCTGGATATTGGTGGCAAAGTTGCCAGGATCAATATAGGCAACAGAGGCAATAAAGGCAGGGCCAAGAAATGGCAACACACGAGCTAATATCCCTCGTTTACTATTGCCACGCAATACCGCTTGTGCAGCCTTGATTGTTGACCTGTCACCAGGACGAATTTGCTCCGATGGTGCAACAGCCACCATCTCTTCACTATTCTGTAGCGGCGAAAATTCCATAGTCTTTACTCCAACCCGCACTAGACCCGATTACTTGCCAACCATCTCTCCAATTTCAACAAGCGTCACTGAAATCTGATCGGCCAGTTCTTTACCCAATAATTGCTCTCTACGCGCCACATCCTCACCTACCAGGATACGTAAGGGACCACCAAAGGGACCATGCTCTACCACCTGCACCAACGTCTCTGGATAGAGTCCTAACTTGCCCAGGTAACAGAGCTTCTCCGAATTTTGATCATTGATACGCAACACACGCGCCCTATCACCCTCTTTGAGTTGTGAAAGAGCCTGACCAGAACGCTCCACGATCACACCACTTTTGCTCGGAATAGGGTCGCCATGTGGGTCAACCGTCGGATAGCCTAACAAAGCATCCAGCTTATCCTCAAATTCTTCAGAAATGACGTGCTCCAGCTTATCCGCTTCGTCATGCACCTTATCCCACGTATAGCCTAACGCTCGTGCTAAATAGAGTTCAAGCAAGCGATGATGGCGAATGACCTCGATTGCCTTCTGCTCTCCTATCGGTGTCAGGCGCACGCCTCGATATGGTACATGCTCTACCCAGCCAGCAGTTGCGAAATCCTTGAACAGCATAGTCACCGTCGCATCACTGACACCCAACTGCTCACTGACAGCCGAAGTCGAGACTTTTTGCCCCCGCTCTTGCATGGTATAAATCACCTTGAGGCAATCGCTAATACGCGGAGTCAATTCCTGTATGGGTTTTTCCATAGCTTTACCCCTTCCGAAAGAAAAGTTTTATATCACTAAAAATAAGATACCATACAGATAAAAATATTGCAAGGTTTTGCTGAGGATATTTTACTTGCACGTGTGCTGTATGCTACCTGGAGAGAACAAAATCAGAGCCTATCTGGTTCTTACAATAAAGAGGAGAATATCATATGGCACTACGTTTTAGCGCGCGCAATCAGCTACAAGCCAAAGTCAAGTCGGTCAAACTTGGCAGCGTGATGGCGGAGGTCGTTGTCGAACTTGCTGATGGTCAGGAGATTGTCTCAGCCATCACACGGGCCTCAGCTGAGAGTTTGAATTTGAAAGTCGGCGATAGTGTGGTTGCGATCATCAAATCCACCGAGGTCATGATCGGCGTCAACGAATAACGAGCACCATCCAGAGAATGAGCAAGATGAATGCTGACTTTGCACTGTAGCAAGATCGAATTTGCGATGCAAGGTCAGCATTCACAGTGCTTACAAGAAAAAACGCAAGCCATGCATTTGGGTGCTATAATAGAAGGTAAATTTTTATAGAAGTCAGGGTCTTTGGTGGATGAATCAGAGCAAACCTGAAAGATAAAGAAGAAAGTCTGGGCAAAGCATATGGATACACTAGTTTCACTGGAGTTCTTTGCAGAGACAAAAGAACATCTCAAAACACTTGAGCATCATTTGAAGCATGAACACGACGTATCGGTAGATATGGTTGAGCCAAAGGATTTGAAAGCCCCCGCGTTGATTGCCATCGGTATTAAGGGTAGCGGCGAACGCGCCAATGATGCGATACGCCGGGTAGCACAGGTCGTGTATCATTTTTTACATGATGAATCCACAGCCCAGAAGCAGATCTTCCTGCTGACGATAGAAGGTGAACGTATCGATATTGAGCCACTCTCCGCTGAGGAGATTACAAAGATTCTTCTGGAGGCGCAAATAGAAGAATAAGAGAGCATAGGAGTTGATCGACGCTTTGACGCCAAGAGAGTGTTGTAAAGGTCAGCGCGTCCGTTGTTTATCTGTAGAGATGGACAACGGACGCGCTGCGTGTTTAATGCGCTGGACGCAAGGCCGCGACGATCATCGCGATTACGCACAGGACAAAGGAGAAGAGGAATGCTGTGTGTAATCCGCCCATGAAAGCCGCCAGGGCAGCGGGGAACTGGCTCATACCACCGCCGTAGATGAAGACATGCATCATCGCCGCCATTGGCACCGATTTCAGGGCCAGTGGGAAGACAATCGCGATACTGAGCATCTGGCCTGTGTTATTGAGCATACTCAAGATGCCAGCAGCGGCTCCGCGTGTGTGCGGCTCAACCGAACTCATGATCGCGTTCGTGTTGGGTGAAGCAAAGAAGCCAGAGCCACCACCCATCAGAGCCATGTAGACCGCCATCAACCAGAACGGCGTCGTTGGTGAAACAGTCGTCAGCCCTAAGAGACCAAGGGCGGAGACCGCCAGACCAATCGGAGCAAGCAGCCTTGAGCCAACACGATCAGAAAGGCGTCCGCTCATGGGACCAATAATCATAAAGGCCGCGCCGAAGGGGATCAGCATCAAGCCAGCGGTGAGCGGATCTTTGCCATACGGGCCTTGCAAGAAGAAGATCAGCAGAAAGAGTACCGCACCGCGCGCGATACCATTGAGCAGACCACTCAGGTTTGCGAACGCGAAGAGGCGACTTTTGAACAGACGCAACTGCAGAATAGGCTCTTTAATGCGCGGCTCAATCGTCAGGAAGAGTACCGCGCAGATGATACCAACAATCAGGATGCCCGTCGTGACTGCTTGCGGCAGCATTGGGAAAGCCACCATGGTAATCGCCAGCAAGATGCCTGTCAGTCCAAAAGTCAGCGTCAGGCAGCCAAACCAGTCGAAGTGTTGGCTCGACGCGGGACGAACAGGCTCGCGCAAGCGCATAATGCCCCAGATTGCCCCAAAGATACAGAGCGGCACATTGAACAGGAAGACCCAACGCCAGGAAGCCTCGGTAAGCAGGCCGCCGATAATCGGCCCAAGCAGGAAGCCAGCCGCACCCGCGATCTGATTGATGCCCAGGCCAAGTCCGACCTGCCCTTTGCGGAAGGCGTCCGTGACAATCGCGGTACTGTTGGTAAGCAGCAGTGCGCCGCCAACACCCTGGATCACGCGGCCTACGATGAGGTCCGCGCCATGAAATTGTGGCTGAGCCAGACCAGCGACCAGCGAACCGAGGCCGAACATCACAAAGCCACTATTATAAAGCGTTTTGCGTCCCCAGATATCGGCCAGTCGTCCAATGACAGGTGTGAGAACAGTCGTGATCAGTAGGTAGCCCATGAGGACCCACATGATCGTGAAGAAGGTAGCGTGCAAATCAGCCAGAATATTAGGTAACGCGATTAAGAGAGCCGAACCTTGAATAGAGGCTAATAACGCGCCAACGGTTGTCACCGAGAGGGCTGTCCATTTATAGCCATCGTGCTGTACAGATGATGCGTCTGATGACACATCCGCCTGTACGTTCTCTTCAAATACATCAGAAGAACGCATGATACACCTTTCCGAGGATAACAAGCTTGTTTTAGATGAGACAGTAGAACAGTGGGCAGAGCGTCATAGCTCTATCAGATGACGAAGGGCAGGCAGCGCGGTCATGATCGAAAGTCGCTCTTCCTCGCTCAAATGCTTCAAACGACAGTGCAGCGAGGCCAAACGTGCTTCATCAAACACCTTTACAGCACGCTGTCCACGCTCCGTCGCTCTGACCCAGACGCTGCGCCAATTCTCGCCCTCGTGGAATCGCTCCACGTAGCCCTGCGCAAGTAGACGCTTCACCATTGCCGTCGCCGTTGATGGGGCAACCGCGAGATGCTCCGCTAACTCTTGCATGGTACATTGTTCATGCTCAACCAGCACGTGCAGCAACGATAACTGACCAGGAGTTGCGCGTAATTCAGAAACTTCGCGCAAATGCGGATTTTCATCTAGAACTTCGCCATCGAGAGGAACATCGGCTCCCAGACGGCGCAATATATCAGGAATGATTGCTAATAATGCTTGTGCCAGGTCTGTACGTTGCTGGACTGGCTTCTCGGTCATTGGATTTCTCGCCCTTCTTCGTCACTTCGACTATCTAATTATATTGTACATGAAATATTCGGCTCTTGTAAAGGGCGAAATAGCATTCAGGCAATTTCGGGCAACGGTTTGGGGGCCGTAATCACCCAGGCAATCCAAAGCGCGCTACAGATACTCAAGCATAACCAGGGCAACCAAAAAGCCACCACTAAGGCAAGCAGGTAACTAGGAAAACCCAAGAGAGAAATCAGCATACTCCCCTGGAAATATTTGCGCACGCGCATATCAGGTTGTTGTCTGGTCACAACCCACCAGAGCAAATTATAAGCGAGATTGATACACGCGAAAAATCCCGCGTAAGTGGCACAGGCAACGGAAGCGGCCGGCGTTGTCAAATAAGCAGAGACCAGAGCCGTCGGAAAAGGCACAACCGTCACAAGCAAAAGCAGCAAGCCATTGCTGAAGAGTAAAACCGTCTCCGCGCGCCGCACAGCCTGGAAGAGGCGATGATGATAAATCCACATAATCAAGATCGTAACAAAACTGAGGATAAAGGACAAATAGCTAGGCCAGTTATCGAGCAAAGCTCCAGCTAACGCCTTCCCTGGCGAGGCTGCATGAATGATTGAAGTCAAAGGGGGCACATGCAGATCAAGGACCAATAGGGTGATAGCAATAGCAAAAACGCCATCGCTGAATGCTTCCAAGCGGTTAGTATCCTTTTCAGTCTTTTCAACGACACGCGCTGTCTCTTCTCCCAACGTCATAGGTCACTCCTAAACATGCAAAGAAATTGTTGTCTGCACACTGGCAAACAACAATTTCTGTACGTTCTCGCCTGCGTTTTATTCACACACGCTCAACTGCACCTTCGGTCACGCCGCCATCGGCATCGATAGCAAAGACGCGCACATACGGCGGCTCAGGATAGAAACGATGCGAGAAGATAATATAGAGATAGCCGCTACGCTTCGCCCACTCGATATCGCGCGCGGAAGGATAGGCCTCGCTCTTGGGATGTGAATGATAATAGATCATTTCGCCGTCATAATCATCGATAGCGTTATAAATACGGATCATGTCAGCTTCAGCGATGATCGAGAAATCATCGGGATGCTCGGCAGCATTGGCGGTCGGGTAGTGCTTGACGACCTGACCATCTTTACTGCCGACAACGCCACAGCCCTCATCAGGATAGCTTGCCACGATATGGGCCAGCATCTCCTGATAGATGGCTTCGGGGATACGCACCACAAAACTTGCCTGCGCTACCATAATAATTTCGCCTCTAAATTATCTTCAAGTTCACCCAGGTCGAGGGTCCAGAGGTCCTCGCTCAGGTATTTCCAACCGCCATCCGCCAGGATGACGACGATCTTGCCATGATCCATGCCTGCCGCGACACGCATTGCCGCGTGAACAGCTGCTCCACACGAGGGACCAGCAAAAATGCCTTCCTGATCCTTGAGCTGGCGCGTGCGCCGAATCGCGTCAATGCTAGCAACCAGGATTTTCGCGTCAAGTAGCGATTGATCGAGCACGGGCGGGATAAAGCCGTCTTCCAAACTGCGAAGGCCCTGTACACCATCGCCCTGCAACGGCTCGGCTGCCACCACGCGAATAGCTGGATTATACTCTTTCAAGCGACGCGCGTTGCCCGTAATCGTGCCACCTGTGCCAAGACCAGCGACGAACACATCCAGGTCGGGCAGGTCACGAATGATCTCCAGAGCGGTACCATAATAGTGCGCACCGGGGTTTGAGCCGTTGCCATACTGGTAGAGCATCACATAGTGTTCGTTCTCTTGCGCCAATTTGTTTGCTAAACGCACTGCGCCGTTGCTACCTTGCGTGCCATCGGAGAGAATAATCTGCGCTCCGTACAGCTCAAGCATCTGTCGCCGCTCTTTCGTGACGTTATCCGGCATGACTGCGACAAACTTATAGCCCTTCACGCGACAGATCATCGCCAGTGCGATGCCCGTATTGCCACTAGTGGGTTCCAGAAGGATGCTGCCCGGCTTGAGCTTTCCGCTGGCCTCAGCATCTTCTACCATTTTCAATGCGATACGGTCTTTGATGCTGCCCGTAGGATTGGCACCCTCTAGCTTTGCAAAAATTTGTACCCCGGGGCGTGGACTGAGACTTTTCAACTCCACTAACGGGGTGTTGCCGATGGTTTCCAGGATATTGCCGTAACGCATTGTTGTCTCCTAACGCCCGCCTGCCATCGCAGGCAGAAGAATAATGGTATCATTTGGGCCAACTGCGGTCTCTAATCCCTGCAAGAAACGCACGTCCTGGTCATTTACATATACATTGACAAATTTGCTCAATTCCTGCTCAGGTTGAATCTGCTCTTTGAGCGCGGGATAGCGTTGATACAGATCAGTCAACACGTCGCCCAATGTGCCACCCTGGGCGACGACCTGTTTTGAACCACCAGCAGACGGACGCAGGACAGGTGCTAAACGAATGGTTGCCATTTATAAAACTCCTTTTTACACTCTTGCGAAAATACGCTTGACTTATCTATCGTTTCATTTCGTTATGCGTGAATAGGGTAGAGGCACGCTTGAACGCGCCTCTACATACTCTTAACGTGAAGGGTGAATTGGCGCGACACACACATCAGCATAGGTCGGCAAGTCTTCGGGGTGCGCATTCTCGCCACACGCCGGACACTTGGGATCGCGGAACAGGCGCAATTCGTTAAACTCGCCTGAGATGGCATCATAAGTCAGCAAGCGACCAACAAGCGGCTCACCAATTCCCAGCAATACCTTGATTGCCTCGGTGGTTTGCAATAGGCCAATCGTGCCAGGCAACACGCCCAGAACACCCGCCTCGGCACAATTGGGTGCGAGCGCAATCGGGGGTGGCTCTGGATAGAGGCAGCGATAACATGGTCCCTCGTGCGGTTTGAAGACCGTCAACTGGCCCTCGAAACGGAAGACGCTGCCATGCACAACAGGCTTATTAGCCATGATCGCCGCGTCGTTCAGCAGGTAGCGCGTGGGGAAATTGTCGGTTCCATCGATGATCAGGTCATAGTCAGCAAGGATCTGATGAATATTATGCTCGTCGAGATATTCGAGATAGGTGACAACCTCTACATCAGGGTTAAGTGCCTTGATACTCTCTTTAGCCGACTCGGCCTTGTACTGGCCTATGCGGTCAGTGCGGTGAATAATCTGCCGCTGAAGATTGCTCTCCTCAACAACATCCGCGTCAATAATGCCGATTTTACCGACGCCCGCAGCCGCGAGATAGAAGGCCGCAGGTGCTCCAAGACCGCCTGCACCGATCAGTAGTACACGCGAATCGAGCAGTTTCAATTGTCCCTGCTCGCCAACCTCTGGCACGAGCAAGTGACGGCTGTAGCGTTTCTGCTGTGTTTCGCTCAGCGTGCGTGGCATAGAAAATTTGTAGCCGCTGCTCTTCCACTGACCAAAACCACCTGACATCGACACGACATCGCGATAGCCCATCTGCTGCAAGGTGCTTCCAGCGATCAGCGAACGTACACCACCAGCACAATACAGCACCACAGTCTTGGATTTATCGGGAACCGCCTCTTCTAT
>DAIDJF010000053.1 GCA_027451525.1 Ktedonobacterales bacterium | reverse complement strand
CTCAGGTGCATAGAGACGTAACACTGCTGCGGCCGCCTGCTGAATCGCTGCTGATGGATCGCTCAGCAACCGTAAAAGATAGGGCAAGGCGCGTAGATCGCGGGTCACGCGCAAAATCTCTACCGTCCGCAAGCGTACCTGCTCCTGCTCTTGCTCTGATAAATCCAACAAACGAGGTGTAGCAGCCTCACCAACCTCTTGTAACGCCTGCTGTGCATTGCGGACTGCTATCTCATCTTGCGAAACAAAACAAAAGAGGAGTACATCAATAACTCTCTCGCTGCGATTGTCCAGTACATTCGTCTGTTGTGTTGCACGCGCCTGCTGCACCAAAAGAGCGCGTGTGCGCTGCTGTACCGTTGGTTCTGTCTGGTACAGGCTGGTCAGGATGGGAGCAAAACTATCAAGGATGGCTTGATAGTGTGCGGGTGAGAGTCGCCTGCGCGCATCTTTCTCCTCTAAAAAATGCTCCAGAATCGCCAATGACGCCTGATGCATACTGACACGCAAAGGTGTTACGGTACGATCTTGCAAAATCTCGATAATGCTCACCAGAGTGAGTTCCGGGCCAAGATACGCTAAGGCAGTTGCAGCACGCTTCACAATCATTGGCTCGGTATCGCTCAAGCACGCAACAAGTGCTTCTACAGCACGCTTCGTCTCTGTACCGCGCAAAATATCAATCGCGGCAGCACGCAAACGCACACTTCTTTCTGGCAGAGGTCGACTATATTGCGCGGCCCGCTCAACGACAGCACGTCCGAAGCGTGCCAGGATGCGCGTGATCTGTCGCACTTGCAACTCATAAGCGGGGGTATCTACGATGTCTTGTAACTGCTTAAAAAACACGTCGGGTATTAATTGTTTATCAAGGAGTACAAGCAGTTCCTCGACACCATCAACAGAGGAGAGAGCAACAATTGCATGGTAAATCTCTGGTGCGCCCTCTTCCGCACATAGCATCAGATGCCGCGCCAAACGCTCTCGTGCGGCTTTATGATGCACCGCGAGAGAAAGCGCATCAGCAATGCGGGTAGGCAAGGTAATCGATGCAATATGCGTCTGAGTTTCACTCTGCCCCGCGCGCCACGTCGCACCAATGCAGATCAGGCTCAGGGCCAGAGCTTGCAAGACAGCATCAGAATCATCTCGCCCCGCAAGCAGTAAGTTCTCAGCCAGTGAGAGCGGATTATCTAATAAGCCCGCCCATAGCGCAATTGGCTCACTCCATCCGTTCGTCCGTTCATGCACTATCGCATGTAATGTGTGCTTTAAGTCACTCCCCGCCTGCATAGCAGTCGCATAGTACTCTGCAACAAAGTATAGTGCCAATAGATCGTGCGAGAAACCCAACATGCCATCAGCTTGCCATTCTAATAACCCAACACGCAAGGCGAAACGTAGCACATCTGGCAGGCTCTCATACTCGTCACTGACACTCTGTTCATCAACTTCGATATAAGGACCATGAGCCGGATGCTCTTTGAGCCACTCCTGCACGCTCCGCAGGCTTATTTCTGGGAGATCAGGCATAGATGGTTCTTTTATATTTATATTTCGGCTCGGCACACCTGGGACATGTAGCGCATAACCACTTGTGTACCAATGAGTAGCACAGGCAAAGTCACAAAGAAATTGTTTGACGATCTCTTCTTTCGGTGCGTTGCCACTCCACTCGGCCCGTCGTTGCTCTTGCTGGATCATCTGGTGCACAGCCTCTCGCAAGAGAAGACCGCGCGTATCCACTTGCTTACCACGTTCAACGCCAATTTTATCGATGATGCCCAAGAAGGTAAACAACATCATGGGATTCCCACAATGGTCGCGCAAACGACTATGCTCAAGGACTTGTAATACCTGCCCAGCAGTATGCTTCCAATTTTTATCCTGCCGTTCAATATATTTTTCGACGATCTCCGCTACCTGACTTGTTTGTAACGGCATAAGCGTCATTACACGAACAGATGCGTTATCCATGTAGTTCATCAGCTCGCGTTGCGTGGCATACACACTGTTATGACTGGTCAAGATGACACGATTTTGCGTTGTACGCATACAATCAATCAGAGATTGACAGACACCCTCACGCAAACCTTCTTCTACCTCATCTAAGCCATCACAGAGCAATACTAAACGCCCGTGTTGCATCAGCCAACTCAAGTGGGGATGTATATAGCGCATCCCAGGCAAATCACTGGTAGCGAGAAATGCCACAAGGTCATGAATAGACGGTCCATTCGCCTCTACCGCATCACGTGATTTGAGAAATATGCTGTAAGAGAGCAGCGATATATACACAGGGATGTTGCTTTGTTTACGCGCTACTGCCCAGGAGATTTGTGACACACCATAAAGATAGACTTGCATTGCCATCGTTTTGCCTGTTCCGGCGGCACCAAGCATGACCAGAGAGTTCTCATCTTGTTGTATCAGATCCACCAAAGCAAATTGCTGCTCTTGCTCAGAGAGGACAGCCACTGCTGTACCTTGTACATCAGCCTGTTGGCCTTTACGTTCAGTCATTGTCATAATTAATGGCATGTATTGCTGCTGATAACGCTGATGTGCGGCATGTGCCATCCGCAAATACATTGCAATAGCAAACGGGCGTACGCCCCATAACGCGATGGCAATACCTGCTAGACATGCTAATAAGAGAATGAGCAGAAATATTGGTGAACTCAATAAAAACGCAAAAGATGCCAATACATAACTTGTCTTTTGGGTCGAGACAGATGCGAGATGAAATAATAGTACAATTATAATCTCAATAACAAAAACACAGATCATGGAAATGCCGCCGATAAGCAAGCTCATCAGCAACGTGGCGCGCGATATTTCTGACCAGCGTGGAATAATTTGCCGCTCCTGCTTCAACATTTCCACTTGTTCCTCCTGTACCATAATCGCTATGACCCCTTCTAATTTATTAATGCTGTATACACAGTATAGCGTAAGGCGTTTGCGCAAACAAGCAGGATTGTGTAGCTGAAAGAATGCGTACGCAAAAAAACTTTGTACGCACAAAAAACGTCATTGACGATTGCCGTACAACCTGGAACAATGTACAATAGTACTGTCTCTATACAGAAGCAAATACAATTGAAGCCCATATTTTTACAGCGTCGCATGTAAGGGAAGAAGAACATAAGCCGTCCATACAAAGCACAAGTACCATTATGATTGTACTAGTATTAATATCACAGCCTGTTACAACTCATGCATACAATGCGTTCGTACAAGAAGGTCAGCTATTTTTTTGCTATTAAAAGGTTATACATATTTCTGCTCTATAGAGAGGTTATGTCGTGAAAACCACCCCAGTTAATCCATTAACCGAACAGGAATATACTGAAGAAACTGAAGAAGACGCAATAACACAAAAAAGGCCAGCTATCGCAGAAGCACACCCCCCACTTCCAGAGGCAAGACGATGCTATGTGTGGACACGCAAAAGCGCGTTCCTTGTAATGCTGCTGTTGGGGGTTATTGTTCTCCAGGCATCGAACACACCAACACAATTTCTTGGTGCACAAGGCTGGGCCTATGTATTAAATGGTTCCTCAGCCGGCAATACAGACCTGCTTAAAGGTATTGCGCAACAAATAAAACAGCGCGCGACACCTGGAGTCAGTGCCAGCACCCCAACACCTATGACACCAGAACAGTATATCAACCTTATTATCAGTCATATGACGCTAGATCAAAAATTAGGGCAGATGATGTTAGTGCAGTTTGTTGGCTCGACCTATTCACCCGATCTGAGTGCTATGATTACGCAATATAATGTTGGTGCCGTCTTGATTTTCACAGCGAATGGCAATGTGCAAAGTAAGCAACAATTGACAGGTCTTACAGCAGAAATGCAAAATAACAGCCCGTTACCGCTAGCAATTGCGATTGACCAAGAAGGCGGTACAGTGGATCGCTTGATAAGCCTGGATGGACCACGCCCAGCAGCAGCCACAATCGGAGCAACCAATGACCCGGCACAAGCACAGGCGGCAGGGGCGCAAGACGCGCAAGACCTTGCAGCGTATGGCATCAATCTCAATCTCGCGCCCGTGGTTGATGTCACCAATGTGTATAATCCACAAATGTATGATCGTACCTTCGGCAATACGCCAGAACTAGTGACGAAAATGGCGGGAGCGTACCTGCAGGGGTTACAACAAAGTGGGAAGGTTATTGGCACGCTTAAGCATTTTCCGGGGTTAGGTGATGTTGGCGTTGACCCACACGTGGGCATCCCACATCTCACCCGCTCACTCGCCGAGCTGGAACAGATTGACTGGCTACCGTATCGTCAGCTTATTCAGCAAGGCAATGTGCATGCGCTCATGGTCACGCATGAGATTGTAAGTGCCGTCGATAGTAGCGTGCCTTCTTCGCTCTCCTACAAATTGATTACTGGCATTTTACGTCAGCAATTTGGCTTTCAAGGTGTTATCATGACAGATAGCTTGACAATGGAAGGCATCACGGCCTATTACACAGAAGCCCAAGCAGCGGCATTAGCGGTTGAGGCAGGGGACGACCTTTTGATGGGTGCCGCCTCACCAAGTGATGTGGCCTCAATGATCGGTGGCATTAAACAAGCTGTCAGCGATGGCGCCATTACCGAACAGCGCATTGACGACTCAGTCCGCCGTATCCTGCTCCTCAAGTATGCAATGGGATTATTGCCTATCCCTGCTCAAGCCCACTAAATTGTGTGAAACAAAGAGGTTCGATCATGTTACATTTAAATATTCCACAAGCCGGTAAGGAGCGCAATATATTATTATTTACGCTACTGCTCCTCGTATTGGAAACTGTACTGGTGACATTGGCATTAATTCCAGCTCAATTGTGGACACGCATTCTGCCTCAATCGCCGAGTGCTGCCTTGGATGGTCCATTCCCGCCTATTATTGCGCCTGTCATCACTACTCTTATTTATCTCACGCCTACCATTCTTGGTTTTCTCTGTCGAAATTGGCAACGCGCACTGCTTTATGCGACGCTACCAGCCTGGATTGGTCTCGGTCTGTTCGTCATTGCCGCCACATTGAAAGTTGGAGTCTTCTACCTTGTGTCACCCGACCATGTAACAGCGAATGTCAGTGTGCTAGAACTTTTCGCGGCCTTAGGAGCTATTGGCTGGTTAGGACGCCATATCCTTAAAATCCAGTAAATTTTCGTGTATAGTAGTGCTAGGCAAGAGATGAACAAAATCTCATTACGTCCCTTAAAACTGATACATTTGGAAGAACAGACACCTAAAAACAATCTGGTGGCGGAGAACAAAGACGTGAAAAACGCTCACAGTTGGGATGAAACCAACAACCTTAGCCCACAACACACTGGAGTGACCTCAATCAATGCTGATCAACTAGCATCGTTTGCGCCACCATTGATAGAAGATCACGCGCAGATACTACCTGATCTGCCTGAGCCTGAAATCGCCCGTAGCGAAAAAGAGGCACGGACACTACTCAAACGCACACCGAGCAGCTATTTCATTAACCAGATTTATGGTCTCTGGTTCTTTCTCTCCTGGTTCTTTTTAACCATTATTATCACACACAGCCTCTCCACAAAAGAGTACGGCATTTTTTCTATCGCGCTCTCGGCATTTAACACCATCGCCTATATTATCGCCTTTGGTATCGAAGATGCCATCACGACCTATCTACCCAAAGTTTTGGCAGAACATAGCCAAGGGTCGGCAGCATATTTTATACGCCAGTTGCTCTCGGTACGGTTGTTGGTACTTGTTGTAAGCACCATCATTATACTCTTCGGCATTCCAACCCTGGCAACGGTAATGGCGCATCTTCCTATTAGTAATGCAGGAAGTGTGGCAGCAAATTTGCGCAATCCACAACTGCTAGCCAACATTACGCCTATCGCGTTCTACGTCTTTGGCAATGGCATTAATAACCTGCTTTCCGCTCTCTGCGCGGGACTAATGCGTATGCGTATCGTATTAGTAGTCAATGGTCTGGCACAAGTCGGCATGCTTGTTTTCGGCTTTCTGGTTTTACGGCTTGGCTGGAATGTCAACGGTCTGCTCTGGATGTTAGCTATTGTCTCTCTCGTCAGTTCAGCAGCATTTATTATCTGGCTCGCGCCCTTTCTCTTTACGCCAAGAACCGCTTATGCCCAACCTCTGCGCCCTGTTTTTAAGCTCGGTTTCTCTGCGTGGCTCACAAACATCGTCAATGGCGCATTGTTTAAGCAGACATCGATTATTTTACTTGGCTATTTTGCAATCTCGCTTGTTCAAATTGGCTATTTCAACCTTTCCTTCCAGTTGGCAGACTCGGCTAATCTCTTGCTCGTTGCAGGCTTTGTTGGTGTCGGCAGTTCCACCCTCTCAGCCTCCTACATTGGAAAGAACTACGAACGTCTGGCGCGTTCCTGGCAGGTGCTTATTAAAATCGAAACGCTCCTCGTCGCGCCTTTACTTATCTTTTGCATGTTCAACGCGAACAATATTACACATGCCATCTATGGAACACAGTATGACCCTGTTGGCCCACTATTCGCAATCTTCCTGTTCTTCAACGTTATCGTGCGTGTACTCGGCACGACTATCCATCAAGCAACGCTCTATGTCGTGGGAAAACCACGTCTCGTTGTTTTAGCGCAGTGGGTTGGTCTGGGCGTTGTGATTCTCAGCGGTATCGCGCTTGTTCCTCGCTTTGGACCAGCAGGCGCACTCGTTGCCGATGGCATTGCAAGAACGGTTACAGGGTTGTTGTTGCTCATCTTCTTATGGCGCGACTTGCCACGTAAGTATCCGCTTGGCTTTACGTTACGCTTTGTCGTAGCCTCGACGCTTGCATCATTACCTAGCCTGCTCTGGCACCCTAATAGTCGTGCGCTGCTGATCGTCTCTGGACTGCTTTTTCTCGTTCTGTGTATCGGCATCTTGCTACTGATGAAGCCTTTAACCGATGAAGATATAGAAATGGTACAGAGCGTGCAACCAGTATTGGTACGCTATCTAAAGTGGTTTGCCCGCTAGTTTACTCCACGTGAGAAAGGATTCTATGCAGCAGACACAATCTCTAGAGCCGGAAATGGTCATCTGGGCCTATAGTCAGGGAATTTTTCCAATGGCCGATGAATATGGAGAAATCCACTGGTATGCACCCGATCCACGCGCTATTTTAGAGCATGACCACCTGCATATTGCACGCTCCCTACGGGCAACAATCCGTAAAGGGATCTACGAGATACACATGGACAGCGCGTTTGAGCAGGTCATGCGTTCCTGCGGCAGTCGAGAAGAAACCTGGATTAATGAAGAGTTCATCAAGACATATACCTATCTGCATCGCTGTAACCTCGCCCATAGCGTGGAGGCATGGCGAGAGGGACAACTCGTTGGCGGCCTCTATGGGGTCACACTTGGTGCCGCTTTTATGGGCGAGAGTATGTTTTCATTCGCAACCGATGCCTCAAAAGTCTGTCTCGTCGCGCTGGTTGAACATCTGCGCACACGTGGCTATACCTTACATGATACGCAATTCCTAACCTCACATCTGGCATCGCTAGGTGTCAGTGAGATTCCACGTCGCGAATATGAACGCCGCTTGAAAGTAGCTCTCAAGCGGCGTTGTTCCTGGTAATGCTCCTCAGGCTTCAGAAATTTCGCCTACTTCTTCGCTTTCAATAACGTCGTACAGCTCAATCTCTTCTTCCTGCTCATCAAGCATCGCTTGCCGTCTTTCATCTGCGAGCCGTGTTTGTCGCTCCATATGTTCGAGCCACTTGAAGAAGAGCGGCGACATCACGAGAAAATCAACCACACCAGGCAACAAGAGCAGTGCGCCAGCCGCTGCCTGATCTGAATTTGCAGAGATACCCAATTGCGCGGGAATCACATAGTATGGGTAGATAACAACGCCCGTGTAGACCAGCACAAAGGCGAGCGTATCAATGGGTAGACCATCGAAAAAGGTGTAGACAATCTGCACCGGATAGCCTAAACGGCGATACTCGTGGACCGAGCCAACAATAGGCCACCAATTGAGGAGCGAGACGAGAAAGATGCTGACCATCTCAACTTGATACCAGGACTCGTTCCTCAGAGCCGCGTGATAAATGAGTGGGGCATGCCAGAGCAGAAAGACCAGATTGAAAATGATCGAATCAGCCAGCGGCAACGTCAACAAACGTGCTACCCCACGGGCGACAGGAGCATTCATTGCTGGGCGTAACAACACATCAGGTGTGCCAATCAACATCAGCGGGGCGCAGAACGTCGTTAGTAGTATTACCTGAATCATATGCGCGAGAAACAGTTGTGTGCGCGCGATTGTATCTAAGGGCGTCAACAGGGCTAACGCCATGAAGAGGATGCCAAGAAAGAAAGAGAAGACACGCCAGCGCGAAATATGCACATCGGCCTGTTTTTGGCGCACCTGGCGCAACCGCCAGACATACAAAATACACAGCACGAGCAGAAGAATAATGATCGCTGGTCGCCAGGGCCAGACACCAGTTAAACCATATGGCATAGGAACAGCTCCGTCTTGTATGATAGAAAGAGAGAATAGCTCAATATTTCTTATTACGTTTAGTATTGTAGCACGCTTTGAAAAGTAGGACGAAGAGGCAAAACACGGATGAAAACACCCCTGCCTGATGACAAAACGCTCATCCCCGCGCTGTTACAAGAGTATTGGAACCTCACAATCACACAGTTTGCTTTTATTCCAGAGGGCGAATCGGCCTATTCCTACAAAATACAAACAGACACACGTGGTACTTTCTACCTCAAAATTGTCGATCAAGACAGCGTGAACGGCCACATGACCGCTACGCAGATGATTTTTTCGTTACCAGTACAGCGTATGGTTGCCCTGGCGCATCTGCCCTCTGTCACCGCTCCACTTCCTCAAATCACTGTGCGGAGAACGCTCTCCGCATCGCACGAACATTTACTTTTCGCCCTCTATACATTTATTGAGGGCGAGACGCTTGGCAACGCTTATCCGATGCCCGACACGCTAATACAACATATCGCGCGAGCAGCAGCAACCGTTCATACTGTCCCTTTGCGAAGATCGTTATACCGACTTGCTCCTCAAGATAGTCTCACTTCTCCATTTGACAGGCAATTACTAACTGACCTGACGCTTGTCGAAAATATTTCTCTCGCTGATGCTCCAGCCTATCTGCAAAAAGTTCATGCAATTGTTTGGCCTCGTCGCGAGCAGATTCGCGCTTTTCTGGCAAAAGCTAATGGCTATAAGAATAGTGCACTACAAAAACCAGTCCAGCATGTTCTCTGTCACGGCGACCTCTGGGGCGGAAACATCATACTCGCGCCCGATAATACGCTGACACTGCTCGACTGGGAATCCTCCGTAATTGCGCCCCGTGAGCGCGATGCCTTTGACTACATCAACAATTTCGCGGCTTTTGATGCTGGCTATCGTCTCGTTCATCAAGAACCGATACGCTGGCACGCGGACTGGCTGGCGTTTTATGCCTATCGCAGAAACCTCAGAAATCTGGCCTACTGGCTACACAATCTCCTTCACATGCCACTCAATGAGATACAGCGCGCACACTACATAGATATGCTGGGTTTCCACTGCCTGGAACGTTTTGAAGGCGTGGAACGCACGTGTGCTGAACTTACGCAGATGCTCACATAGCTCTCTTGCATAAAAACCAAAGGCTCCCCCAAAAGAGGGAGAGCAAAATCCCCAACCTTGTCGTGTCTCCACGCGACTCTTCGCCTATACTCATAACAGAACGAAGTCACACAGAGTCACGAATAAAACACACATAACAAGAGGAGATATCGCAATGGCTACGACACCACTTCACCGACAGCAACCCGACGCGCTTACAATACTTCGTCAGCAAGTTCCCAACATAATTATCAATATCGCGGCACCATTTATCGTTTATCAGCTTGCAGTTTCACATACATCGTTGATTAACGCAGGGCCTGTATCACCTCCAGCCAGCGTGTCTGCACACGCGCAAGCAGCGGCAATGAGAGTTGCTCGCTCTCCTTGTCTGCCACAAGCGTCTCAGCATGAGCGAGCAACTGCCAGAGGGTTGCCTCACTCTGTGCTATCGTCGTATATGCATCGGGCAAACACAACATGCTGGTCGCGAGGCGTAAACGCAGAGCCGATGGATGCTCGCCAAATACCGACGCTGGCAGCGTTGCGATATCCCATGTATCGAGCAGATAATGGGCTAAATCCAGACTCGTCTCCACGCCAATTTTCTTGAGCGCGTCCCGCCAGGGTGCAAAGTCAGGATAGAGATAGAAGGCTCCCGCTGGACGCGCACAAAGCACGCCCAACTGGGTCAGCGTCTCGTACAACTGATTGGTCACGTAGCGATACAACAGGGTAGAGTTCTGTACATAGCGTTTGATTGAGGCATCAGCACTAAAGGCGACAAGCGCGGCCTGTTGCACTGGCGTAGAGGCTGATGACCAGATCTCGCTTGCTAGTCCGCGCACAGCGTTCATCACCTGCGTTCCCGCCGAAGTAGCTGGCAAGATGGCATAGCCAAGCCGCCATCCACCTGCCGCGAAAGCTTTTGAGAGACCACCCGTGATGATACAGCCCTCTGGATAATAGTGTGCAGGCGAGACATGCTCACGCCAGCCATGCGCCAACTCGGCATAAATCTCATCGCTAATCAACACGATACCATTGGCACGCGCCCAATGTGCTAAAGCCTCTACATCAGCGCGTTCAAACATGCTACCCGTTGGATTGCTCGGCGTGTTGACGATCAGGATACGCGGACGCGCACCATCGCTCCGCGCCTGCTCTACCGCGCGCGTCAACGCAGCGGGTGTTAAGCGGTGATGGTCAGTCGGCTCTGTCTGGACGTCAATGACGCGCCGCCCAGCCAGACGCGCCTGCGGCCCATAGCTGACCCACGAAGGCACAGGCAGCAAAACATCGCCGTCCAGCACCTGCAACAGTCCATACAGCAGCGGCTTACTCCCAGGAGCCACAATCACCTGTTCTTGAGAACAAGATAGCCCCCGTTCGCGCGTCAGGTACGCGGCGATTGCCTGACGCAAAGCGGGCAAGCCCTGCACCGGAGCATAACCTGTCGATCGCGCAGCTTCGCTTAGAGCATTTTTTAGCGATGGATGCAAGGGAAAAGAAGCCTCACCAAAACCGAGATGCAGCGTCTCGCGCCCAGTAGCACGACGTTGTGCTACCGCCTCGTTGATCGCAAGCGTCGCCGATGTAGGCATTGATTGTGCAGATGGAGCAAGCGACAGAAGCGTTTCCTGCATCTGCTTATCGTTGGAATGGGTAATACTCATTCTGATATTCCTTCGCCATTGAAAGGTTGCTAGCTAGCGCGCCCGTACGGCGTGATTGACCTTCTCTACAATCCCATTGATGGTTTCCTCAGAGACAGCACCAAACGAGCTGAGTTTGATCAAAGGGATAGAGACAAGAAACTCGTGATGCAGGAACATTTCTAACGGGGTGCCCTTAAACTGCTCGACTATCACCGCACGCGCTTTAGGATGACGCAAGAAATGGGCGATGGATTGCATTTTTTGGAAGTGTGGAATATCCGACGCGGAATGCATCGTCACTGTCGTTTGCAGTTCAATATATGCGCTTGAGCTGCCAACAAGCACTTCAAATGTACCAGACTCGATATACCAACGCTGCTGCTCGCCGTCATAATAGGCAAAATCGCGTGGCTCCAGCGTCATCTGCACGGCTTTTTCCTCGCCCGGTGCAAGCTCCACCTTGGCAAATGCTTTCAGTTCCTTGACAGGCCGTACCAGACGCGACTCCACATCACGCACATAAAGTTGCACAACCTCTTTCCCTGCCCGTGTCCCACTGTTGCGCACTGTCACTGTCACTGCAAGCGTCTCGCTGTCCGTAATCTCCGCTTTGCTGACACTCAGACCCGTGTACTCGAAGGTGGTATATGACAGGCCATAGCCAAAGGGGAACATTGGCGCGATCTTCTTCTTATCGTAATACCTGTAACCAACAAAGAGTCCTTCACCATAACGAACGTGGCCCTCTTCACCAGGATAGTTCAGATAGGCGGGCGTGTCTTCCAGGCGCATCGGGAAGGTCTCAGCCAGTTTGCCAGAGGGATTGACCTTGCCGAGCAACACATCGACAATCGCGCTGCCAACAGCCTGTCCACCCAAACCAGCTTCCAGTACGGCGGCAGGAGCATCTATCCAGGGCATGGCAATCGCGGAGCCATTACAGAGCACGACAACCGTGTTGGGCTGCACACGACAAATCTCAGTCACCAGGCGATTATGCGTAGCAGACATGTCGATAGTATTGCGATCGTTGCCCTCGGTCTCCTCTTTGTCAAGCAGTCCCACAAATACGATAGCTGTTTTCGCAGCTCGCGCAGCCGCAACAGCCTCTTGCAGCATCTCTTCGCTCATCTGCCCATCTTCGGCATAGCCCTCAGCATAAGCGATCTGTCCTTTACCAGCAAGCACACGCTGAAACTCAGCATAGGAAGTATCAACCTGCGTGGCGGTGACGTGCGCGCTACCACCACCCTGGTAGCGTGGCTCTTGCGCGAAGCGTCCGATAATCGCAACCGAACTCAGAGCAGCTTCGGTGAGTGGAAGCATTTCATGCTCGTTTTTCAGCAGTACCATCGATTCAGCAGCCGCTTTACGTGCCAGCGCATGGTGAGCTTGTGGATCAAAGGTTACATTCGTCTTGCGCTGTTCTACTGCCTGGAAAACCAGTTCCAGCATACGCGCCGCCGCCTCGTCAATCGCCGCTTCAGCCAGTTGACCGCTTCTCACCAGTTGGACAATTTCTTCCGTATGATTGCCCGGTCGCCCTGGCATTTCCAGATCCAGCCCAGCCGCGAGAGACTTGCCTTTATTATTTACCGCCCCCCAATCCGAGACCAAAACCCCTTCGTAGCCCCACTCGTTTTTTAAAATCGTCCGTAGCAGATGCGGATTCTCGCAGGCATACGTGCCATTTACTTTGTTGTACGCACCCATGATCGTCCAGGGACGCGCTTTCTTCACGACACGCTCGAAAGCTGGCAGATAGATTTCGCGCAAGGTGCGGACATCGATCTCGGCACTGATCGTCATGCGCTCAAACTCTTGGTTATTACAGGCATAATGTTTGAGCGAGGTTCCCACGCCGCGACTCTGCACACCCTGCACAAACGCACTCCCCATCTCGCCTGCCAGTACAGGGTCTTCGGAATAATATTCAAAACTGCGCCCACCTAAAGGCGTTCGCTTGATATTTACGCCCGGTCCAAGCACTACCTGTACGTCCATGGCCTGACATTCGTCGGCAATAGCCTGTCCTACAGCTTCCGCCAGAGATACATCCCAGGATGAGGCCAGGGCCGATGCGGAAGGAAAACAGGTCGCAGGAACGGCGGCAATACCCATCTCATCCCCTGGTAGCGGCTTGCGCAAGCCACTTGGACCATCGTGGACCGTAATTGAGGGAACGCCGAGACGCTCGACGCTATTTGTGTGCCAGAAATCCTGTCCTATCGTCAGAGATACCTTCTCCTCCAGTGTCATCTGACTGACCAGTTCCCGTATACGTGACTGCATAGACTATTCCTTTCATTCAAACCATTTTCGCAACATCGCGTTATTACTCAGTTTATAGCCCTCGCTACTAACTGCGAACAACTCAGTTTTAAGGAATTGCTGACGTTCTAAATATGTTATTCCTATTAAGCATGCCTGAAGCATCCATCTGTCAAGTCACCTTGCTCATCGCTCTCTCTTGACATTGTTTGTTTCCCGTTGTTTACTTAGTTTATCAACAAAGTTTACTTGTAAGCCGTTTTCATGACAGCTCTATCATAGTCGCTCTACCTACTTGTAGGAGTTTGACCCAATGGAAGTCACAAACTCTACGCCCAGCATGTTGCGTGTAGACACACATCTCGGCAAATTTTCACAGGGCAGCACGGTGCTCTTGACCGCACTGGCCTTTATCTTCAATCAGCCCGTCATTGTCCTGATTGCCGCAATCATCATGGTATGGAGTGCGCTTGCTCCGGCCAGCAGTCCCTATCGCCTGCTATATAAAGGCTTTGTGACACCACTTGGCCTGCTCAAGCCACGTGTCGTCGAAGATGATCCCGCTCCCCACCGTTTTGCGCAAGGCGTTGGCGCGGTATTTCTCGTGGCCGCCACGCTGGTTTTGTTCCTTACCCATGCTCAAGTAGTGGGCTGGACACTTGATCTAATCGTCTTTGTACTAGCAGCCATTAACTTGACGGTCGGCTTCTGCGCGGGTTGCTTTGTCTATTATCACCTGGGTCGCCTGGGGATTACGCCGCGAGTGCGCTACACAGGTAGTTTTCGCTGGCGAGGAGTGTGAATCACTATGCAAGAAACACTATTGCGCCTGGGAATTGTGCTGCTGGTCGGCATTCTGGCGTGGCTACTTGTACGGATTGGAAAAAATTTTGTTGAAAAACAACGCCAGCGCGCATTGGTAGCCGCACCACTTGCGACACAGACAACTGCCAGCGATCAAGCAGCCGAACAAATGGTATCGCCCGTGCGCATTCTGGCTTTTAGTAGCGAGGATTGTCGCCAGTGCCACCAATTGCAAGCTCCCGCGCTACAACGAGTGTTGAGCGCACGAGGAGAGGCTGTCGAAGTGGTAGAGGTTGATGCAACAACGGATACAACACTTGTGCAGGCTTATCATATCTTGACTGTCCCTAGCACAGTAATTTTAGATGCTACAGGACAGGCTCAGGCTGTCAATTACGGCTTTGCCAATACGCAACGCCTGCTCCAACAGATTGATGACGTGCTGACAAAAACCGCGACATCTCTCTCGGCATAACAATAAACGAAGAGCCTATCGCCAAATGTGTTCAGCGATAGGCTCTTTCCTATTTTTGGACATAAAAACAACGCCCTCTTGCTGGTCGCTCGATGCCTGCTCATTTCCAGGCTTCATTCGGTTGATCTACCATCAAGAGAACGTTGTCGGTGCGGGAGACGGGACTCGAACCCGCGTCGGCCTGCTTGGAAGACATGCATGTTAAAAAAAACCGCTTGTCTGCCATCAACCCGCCAGGGAAGCCAGTTCATCTCTATCGAAGAGGCTGACTTAAAAGAGTCATATACTGCTCTTTTGGGAAATATTACCATGAAAAAAGCAGGTAGTCAATAGGTATGAAAAGAAAAAAACGGAGCGTTATAGCCCCTGGGGGCCATAACGCTCCGCTGCTGATTATGCAATAACAGATCGTTTAGCGGCTCAACTCAGTGACAAACTGCTGGAAGACATGCAGATGATGGTCAACATCGTTCTGCGTGTGCTGGACAGAGATTGTCCATTGGTCATCCAGCCCCGGCGGGAAGAGAATACCACGATTGGCCAGGAAGAGCCAGTAGGCATAAGAGACTTCCATGTCAATATCCCACCAGGCACGATAGTTGTAGGCGCGCGCATGACGGAACATGGCACAGCCTTTCGCGCCAATTTGCGAGATGTGCATGGGCATATCGAATTCTTCAATCACACCCAGATAACCATCTGCCAGTTGCTTCGAGAGATTATTGGCAGTAGCATGAGCCTCTGGCGTTAACACTTGCGTTAATGTTACCAGACCGGCGCGCATAGACATAGGATTACCATTAAAGGTGCCCAGATGCAGCACTTCGCCTGTGCTGATATGGTCCATGATATCCTGGCGTCCACCAAACGCGCCAATTGGCATACCACCACCAATAGACTTGGCGAGACAGATCAGGTCTGGCTCGACTGGATAGAGTTCCGTGATTCCACCAGGAGCAACCGTAACGCCCGTTTTGACCTCATCGAACACGAGTAACACGTCATGCTTGCGCGTTACTTCACGCATTTGTTGCAAATACCCATCTTTAGGCAGCATGATACCGACATTCATCAACACCGCTTCCATAATGACGGCGGCAACTTCACCCTCGTGCGCGCTCAAAATGCGATCCAGAGCCTCAGCATCATTATAGGGCGCAATGATCACGTTGCCCTTTACATCCGCTGGAATACCCTGTGAGGCTGGCACGGTGTTGGGACTATCTTCCGCTCCCGCCGCCTCTTTCGATGGTTTGGTACTCATCATCACTACATCGTGATGCCCATGATACGCACCCTCGATCTTGACCACTTTATCGCGCTTTGTGTGGGCACGTGCCAGACGTAAGGCGTCCATCGTCGCTTCTGTGCCTGAGTTTGAGAAGCGCACCTGCTGAATGGGAGCAAAGCGGCGCACCATCTCTTCAGCCATAAATACAGAATCGGCACATGGGAGCGAGTAGAGACTACCTAATCCAAGCTGCTCACGCAATGCCTCTACCAGCAAGGGATGGCAGTGCCCAACGAGCAGACTGCCAAAACCTAGATGAAAGTCAACGTATTCGTTGCCATCGTAGTCCCAAATATGGCTACCTTCTCCCTTACTGATAAACAGTGGGTAGGGGGGAACCGCCTGAAACGAACTGGTTACACCCAATGGCAGCGAAGCCTTTGCACGCTCATGCAGTTCATGAGTACGCGGAGTGCGTTTTCTGAATTCGGCATCCTCCCGTTTAATGATCTCTTGAACCAGCGTGCGACTAATCGTAATCGGCTCGCGCAGCATACATGTTCCTTTCTTATCCTGTTCAAACCGTGTATCATGCGTAGAATACATTCCACACGTCATGCTATAATAGCAACAGCTATTCGCTTACGTGTCAACCTGAACACATCCTTTGCTGCTTCTATTGTACCCTATAGGATAAGAAAATAGCAATTCTTTTGCGAGAAAGCAACGAAATCTTCACTTTTTCGGCAGATTTTATACGAATTTCGTAAAAATCAGGATACTAAGTCTTTAAAACAGGGATGTAAAAAACAACAAGTGTGCTGAGGCAGCATACAGACATACACGAAAGGACATGTTAAGCTTATGAATACGCGCGTCCGTTTCTTGTTTCACCATATTGCTTGCCTTCTTAGTATACCCAGTCTCTTGCTTCTTCTTGTCGCCTGCACCTCAGCGCAACCGTCTCAAATCGTAACCACTCACGGACTGCTCCCACTTGGTACAACGCTCTATACCTACAAAGGTCATACGAATAGCGTTAGTAGTGTTGCATGGTCACCGAATGGCAAATATATTGCCTCAGCCAGTTTTGACAAAACAGTACAAGTATGTGACGCTTACACGGGGAAACGCTTGCGCACCTACCAGGAGCACACCAATTGGGTCATAACGGTCGCATGGTCACCCAATAGCCACTTTATTGCTTCTGCCGGTTTTGATAATACCGTGCAGGTTTGGAACGCGCAGACGGGTCAGCATCTATTCACCTATCGCGGCCACAATGGTCCCGTTAGCACTGTAGCGTGGTCACCGGATGGCACGCGCATCGCCTCTGGAAGTTATGATGGGACAGTGCAGGTCTGGAATGCATTCACAGGCCACCACCTGCTTACCTACACAGGGCACACCAATTGGATCACGACGGTCGCGTGGTCGCCAGATGGCACGCATATCGCCTCAGGGAGTCTCGACCATACCATCCATATCTGGAATGCGCAGACAGGCGTGCGTCTCTTGATCTACCGTGGTCATTTTAATTCAATCAGTTCGCTGGCATGGTCGCCGGATGGAAGCGAAATCGTTTCAGTTGGTTTGGACAAAACGGTACAAATTTGGAATGCCACTAGCGGATATCGCATTTTTATCTATATAGGGAGCGCGGATTGGGTCAATTTTGTCGCATGGTCGCCAGATGGCATGCGTATCGCCTCCGCCAATAAGAACAATACGGTGCAAATCTGGTCAGCAATTCCGACCTCCACAACGCTCGAACACCAACCCATTATGACTTACCAGGGACATCATAACGAGGTACTAGCTGTCAACTGGTCTCCCGATAGCACGCAAATTGCCTCTGGTGGTGACGACGGCACGGTGCGCGTATGGGAAGCAGAATAAAAAAGCTAGAGCCTGCTCTCTCTTGAGGCTCTAGCTTCTCATATATTCAGGGTATTACGCACGTGCGGCAGAAGACTTTACGGGAGCATTGGTAACCGATGGTTTGCGTGTCATCCGCGCGAAAAACGTGCCAGCAATCGCAAGATACAAAACATAGAGAGTAACCTGTAGCACAGTTGGTGACTCAGCGTAACCAAGGAAAGTGTGTAGAATATCGCCTAGCGTGCTATTTTCGCTGAGAAGGCGGCCAGTATTCCATAGTGGCACAACACCAAAGGTGAGCCAACCTAACGCTTGCATGTTTTGTATGGCATTGCCCAACAAACCAGCCGCGAAGAAAAGCAGCACGATGCCCATTACGCGGAAAAAGACACGAAAGTCAAGCTTATACCCCAGGCGATAGATCAAGAGACACAGGAGCAACGATGCTAGCAAGCCAAGAAATGCACCAGACAGCAGCAAAAGGGCGTTGGTTTGAAAAGCGAAAGCTAGCATGAAAATTGCCGTTTCCAGGCCCTCTCGCCCGACTGTTGTAAAGGCGAGCAGACCCAAAGCCAGTCCAGAACTCGCGGCACTGGCTTTTGCCACCAGTTCTTTCTTCATTGAACGGCTATGCTTCTGCATCCAAAACGTCATTGTCGTGAGAAGGACGACGGCAATCAGATAGGTAATTGTCTCAAAGACGGTTTGGAATGTTGAGCCGTTATACTGCTGGATTGTGACATAGAGGGCCGCGCCCCCAACCAGCGAAACAAGGATAGCCAGAGCCATGCCAATCCATACCGCACGTGCCTGATGAGTCATCCCCAATTGGCGTAATGCCGCGAATAACAGACTGACAATCAGGCTGGCCTCAAAACCTTCTCGCAAGAAGAGAACAAATGCCGCAATCATGACCAATAACTCCCATATATCTTTTCTGGTAATCGCATATTTTTAATTCCTAGTTCACCAGTCAGATATTAGCACGCCCTAATAGTGGCTGTCAAGGGGAGATAGCCCAAAATCATCGTTCGCGGTTCAGTTGTGTTCGCGCACAACCCAGATTTTCGCGGCAGCGGCTTTACTAATCAACACTTCACGCTCAGCAACGTGTAAGCGGAAATCCTCTCCATCTACTACGACCTGTTCGGGTAATGCAGATAAGACTAATAGATGTGTCTCCGGCGTCAAGCCTTTTTCATGCATGTAGAGAATGAGAGCCTCTTCATCCTCAACCACCTCAGAAATACACAGAATAACCACGCGCTCACCTGCTACGACGGTTGAGAGTCGCACCGCTCCCTGGTCCTGCAAGTAACTGCGCGCATTGGGAACCAGCCCGGGAATAGGATTACCATGCGGACACGTCGTGGGATTGTGCAACCGCGCCAGCATACCGGCTTCTAATGTTTCAGACATATTATGCTCAAGCCGTTCAGCCTCTTCATGAACCTGATGCCACTGCATCTTTACCACATCCACAAGAAACCGCTCTGTCAAACGATGACGACGTAATACGGTTTCAGCGACCGTGTTCCCAGTCTCGGTCAGGCGCACCTGCCGCTTTGTATCCATTTCAATATAGCCATCACGCACCAGTCGCTTAAGCATCTCGGTTACCGTGGGTGGGGCAACACGAAATTTTTGAGCGAGGCGTGCTCCAATCACGACCTCACCCTCCATCGCCATATTATAAATTGTTTCTAAATATTCCTCTGTTATTGCGCTTGGGGTATCGCTTGTTTTCATGTTTTATATCCCGTCTCTTTCTCTCTTCGGCTTTCTGTACTCTAGCACGTGTCTTGAAAAGTCGTCAAGTGTGCGTGTTCTCTGTTTTCTGCGTTCTCCTTGACGCCATTTTTCACATTAGATAGATATTACTCTATTCAATAAAAATAACAATATACACGATAAGACAGGGAGAGTGAGGGAAACACTCGATCAATACTTTTCTATTTTCTCTACCTCTATAGTAAAGATGAAAGGAAGGATAGATGGCAGACATTACACTAGAGAGAACAAAAGATATACAAGGACAGGGATTTCCCTTTCCTGAACACACAAAAGAGTCGCGCCGCTCACGACAAACGCGCGTAGTCTATCAACATATTATCTTGATAGCTAGTACGCTCATTCTACTGACGGCCTCTGTTATTGTTTCACAGCAACCGTCCGCGAACGCCGCCAATCCGGGGAACGGCAATGCCTGTTCATGGTACACCGTTCACGCAGGTGATACACTCAGTGGGATCGCCTGGAGTAATCATACGACGATCTCGGTACTGGCACAAGTTAACGCCATCGCAAACGTCAACCTAATCTTTACCGGGCAACGTTTATGCATCCCTTACCATGTTGGTAGTTCCAGTGGCTCAGGCTCATCAGGAGGAACACTGACCAGTAGTGGTGTACTCCCCAGCGGCATTGTACGCTGGTATGCTTATAACGCACTTCAGTGGTCCACACAGAGTCAGGTGGTCGCGATGATACATCAGGTTGCAACACGTTACAGGCTACCCGCCAACCTTTTGCTGGCTATCGCATGGCAAGAAAGTGGCTGGACCCAACATGTCATTGCGCGTGATGGTGGTATTGGCGTAATGCAACTTATGCCCTACACCGCGATGGGCATTAACACTGGAACAGGCATACGACGCGACCCCTATAAGCTCTGGGATAATCTCAATCTTGGCGCGACCTACCTGAGTTGGCTATGGGCCGGCTTTCACGGCAATCTGGTGGATATCATCAGTGCTTACAACGAAGGAGGATGGGCAGTCACGCATCGCGGCATCTTTAACTGGAGATATGTCAATAACGTGTTATACCTCATGCGCATTTTTCATTAGTTTGTCTATAGCTCCTTCATCTTCGGCGGTCCCCCATTTCAGCTCCCAAATGAGCCAAAATAGGAGACCGCCTTCTCGCTGTATGTTATACTTTTGCATGTAGACGAAGCCGCGATAGACAAAAATATATAAAGGAAGTTTTCGTTTCATGCAATCTGTGCAGACCACGATATTACCTGTTCATCCGCTACGACCAGAGCCAGCACGCATTGAACGTGCAGCTGCGCTCCTGCGTGCGGGAAACTTAGTTATTTTTCCAACCGAGACGGTCTACGGACTGGGAGCAGATGCCTTACAGCCGCAGGCAGTACAGAATATTTTTGTCGCCAAAGGTCGCCCCTATAGCGATCCACTTATCGTGCATATCGCAGAATATCAGACATTGGAAACACTTGTTACGCATATCCCAGATGAGGCGCACCAGCTTGCAAAAGCGTTCTGGCCCGGTCCACTGACGCTCGTTTTGCCCGCGCACAAGCGGGTACCAGCTATTGTCACGGCAGGTATGCCAACTGTAGCGGTACGTATGCCACGCCATCCTGTTGCCCTCGCGCTTATTCGCGCTGCCGCTACACCGATTGCTGCCCCTAGCGCAAACCGTTTCATGCATGTCAGTCCTACTACCGCACAACATGCCTTCGCGGACCTGCACGGGCGCGTACCACTGATCCTCGATGCCGGCCCATGCGAAATTGGCGTTGAGTCTACCGTCCTTGACTTAACCGGCGAAACACCTACCCTGTTACGTCCCGGTGGGGTGAGTCTGGAGATGCTCCAGAGTATTTTGCCGCTTGTACAGTATCGTAAGCCCCATTCATCCTCGCAGGCCGAACTAGAAACAGACGAGGCGCGGAAATCGCCCGGTCAGATGTTAATTCACTATGCGCCGACAATACCCGCGTATCTTTTTGAAGGTTCCACGCCACACATACACGCGGCGATGCTGGCAACACTGCAGCAGCATCAGGCACAGGGGCAGCGCGTTGGCATCTTGTTGGCAGACGAAGATATGGACATATTCGCGGAAAGTGGAGCTGATCTCTACACATTGGGCAGTTTAAGCCAGCCAGAGCAGGTTGCGGCTCACCTATTTGCAGGTTTGCGTACATTAGAAGAGGCCGGGGTACAGATCATACTCTGCCGCACGTTTGCGGAACAGGGCATTGGTCTCGCCATCCGCGACCGACTCTTGAAAGCGACAGGGAGTAAGGTTATTACAGCGCGTTAGGCCAGAGGTGAGACAGAGATCAATCCCGTTCGCGTTTTTGTAAATGGCGAATTTTAAGGGCCACTTGCAATGAGAGACGCAATTCGGGGTCTTCGAGAGAATGGCCGAGTAACTCTTCGATGCGTCCCAGGCGATAGAGTAACGAGTTGCGATGCAAGTGCATCGTGCGTGCAGTCTCACTCAAGTTGCCATTACAGCGAAAGAAGCCTTCCAGTGTCTCGATCAGCGTGCCATCATTGCGCGCATCGTGTTTGAGCAAAGGGCCAAGAATTTCGTCATAGAAGTCGCTCAATTCACGCTGCCCATCCAGATGAAATAAAAGTCGATAGATACCCAGGCGCGCGAAAGAGTTCAATTTCCCCTCACCGAAAATGCGTCGCCCAATCTCAAGAGCCTGTAACGCCTCGCGCTGTGATTGTGGTACGCCCTGTAACGTGTAAGCGACGCGCCCAATACCAGCCGTGTAGGTAGAGCCAAGATTGCTGCCGCTACGATTCTGGTGAAGACGCGACTGAACACGCTCAAGACGCGAGAAGATCAGGGCCTCGTATTCTGAGTCATTTCTCTCAATTGCCTCCATCTCACCAAGAGGGAGCAGAGCAGTCACACGGCGAGCTTCAGTAAGGATCCAACACGCAGGCCACGCGCGCAGTAACTCATCACGCACCCGTTTGCTCCACAGGTTGAATACATTACTGGCAACATACTCCGTGTCGGAGAGACTCACTTCATACATCACCACGACTTGGGGAGAGGAGAGATCATAGCCGAGGATGCGCGCGCGTGCAATCATCTCATCAGGGCTTTGATAATTGCCCTGCAATACATCCGTCAACGCCTCCACCTGGTAGCGGCTTTCCACCTCGCTCCGTTCGCGCTCACGTGCGAATTCCAAAGCGACAATAGGGGTGACTTGACTGAGAATAATGCGTTCTAAATAATCGAAATCATCTTTGTGGCCGATAAGGGAGAGATAGCCCACCACCTCATGGCGAATAGAGATCGGTTCCACGACACGAGTTAGCCCATGCTGATGGAGCCACTCGTCAGCCAGTGGGACGGGGAAAGAGAATGGATCGCGTTCAGAAGGAGCGGCCTGCGAATGGACATGAAAAAACGCATCCTGTACAACGACCCATTTTCCACGGCTCGTTGCCAGGTATTCGCAAATACCCTTAATACCCTCTCCACGTACGCTCAATTGCATCAATTGATGTACAATCTCGGTCGCCTTGCGCTCGATTTCACCACGAAAATTAACAACAAACGTAATAACCTCTCGTTCAATCTCTTCTAGCGACGATGCTGACGGTAAAAGAACAAGAGGTACACGGAGTTGATTAGACAGGGCAACGGCCTCATCGCCTAATGCCTCAACAGAGTGAGCCGCTACAGCAATACCTGCGATGCCTGCTTGATGCAGACTTTTCAGCAAGTGTGGTAGCGTTTCATCCAGCCGACGCAGTTGGGAGAGCGTGAGCAGGGCAAGTTCCCCACCCTGAACGCTCTCGAAAGCGGGTAGACGCACACGCATACGACACGCCCACGTCACCCGCCGCTCTAGCCCATCTGCCCCAGCTACTAGTTGTGCATCCCGTGAGGCGAGCAGTGCTAAAATGTTACGGACAGACGCCGATGATGATGATGTAAAACTGCTCATAGCTCACATGCACTGAGAAACAGCTAGCGTCTTGCAGACGTTACAACAGAACCACCCGTTTTTTGTGCCTGACGCTGCTTTTCTTTGTCTTTCTTTGCTTTCACACGATGTTTCTGCCAGGCAACACGTTTTGCTTTGTTCATAATAAATAAATCACCTTTCCTAGATTACTATTCTTCGACATCAGAACTGCTTTCGAAGTCGATTTCCGTCATATCATCGGCTTCGTCACCACCATCATAATACTCATCTTCATTTCCCATGTCCTCTTCCTCATCTCGATCATAACGTAGCATACTGTCCTTAATATATGCACGAATAACCTCTCCACCCCCTTGCTGCGCGGGAAAACTCACCTTGCCGAACATATTCGGATGCTGATACTCTTCGCGGATAATCAGACGAACCTGTCCATTCTCCATGCCTAAAATGGCAGCCGCATAGCGGTTTCCACCTTCCATGAAGTTTATCAAGCGATTGGCTAGACGCGGCTCAACCTGCCCAATATCCTCGCCGGCTGCATTGCGCACCAACAACGTATGCCCAATTACATGCAACTGTACACTATCGCCCACACCCACTTTTGCAAGGATAGAAGGTGGCGCAAGATTGAGAAGATCTGTCATACCCGTCTTCCCTGGCTCATCGATGAAACGACGTGGATCTATTCGATCAACGCCCACCGACATTGCCATCGGCACATCTTGTAGCAGAGCCAGCCGATCCACATTCTTCCTTGCAATAGTATTGTTCGGACTATATTTCAACGTTTGCGAGTATGCTTCTCTCGCTTCCGAATATTGGCCCAACTCACTTAATGCTTTTCCCAAACGGTTATATGCATCCGGCTCTTGAGAAAAGAGGTTGAGAATATTGCGGTTCGTCGTCACCGCTTCCGCCCAGAGACCCTCTTGCGCTTGTTTGATTGCCAGATCAGTCCACAGCTTCTTCAAACGCATTTTTTCCTCAGCCGATAGGGCTTGCGACATAAAACGCCTCCTCCAACATCACATGGATGTCTTAACGTATAGTGTGTCTCATTATACAGCAACTGCGCAACCCTGTAACGACCAGGCGGTGACACGCTCAATCCGCACGTTTACCAGATCACCTGGCTGTATAATGCTGCTTCCCAAAGCCTCGCCCTCTTCCGGCTGTGGGAAAAACACCAGTTTATTCGCACGATTTCGGCCCTTCCACTGCCGCCGTCCATGCGTCGTATTTGACTCCTCAACCAGGACTTCCTCGGTGTTACCGAGATAAGTTTGATTGAGTTCAAGCGCAATACGAGCTTGCACCTCTTCTACCGCATGTAAACGCCGCTTCTTCTCAACCAGCGGCACATCATCTTCCCAACGTGAGGCAACCGTACCAGGACGCACTGAATAGGCCGCAACGTGTACGACATCAAAACGTACGCGCTCTAACAGGTCGAGCGTATGCTGAAACTCTTCCTCTGTTTCGCCACAAAAACCGACAATCACGTCAGTCGAAAGCGATATATCAGGCCATAATTCACGCACGCGCTCAATACGCTCACAATACTCTTCCAACGTATAGCCACGTTTCATCCGTTTTAGCACATTATTATCGCCCGCCTGCACAGGAATGTTGAGATGTTCACAGACCTTCGGCAAATGCGCCATCCGTTCAATCATACTATCTGTCATATGGCGGGGATAAGAGGTCATAAAACGAATGCGCTTGAGACCATCTATCTCACTCAGGTTTGTCATCAGATCAGCCAAATCAGGTTGATCTGGCAGGTCCAGGCCATAGGCCTCGACAGTCTGGCCGAGCAGGGTTAGTTCTTTTGCGCCTTTATTCACCAGTGCGCGCGCCTCTATCATCAATTCATCAATTGGGCGACTGCGTTCGCGCCCACGTCGATAAGGCACAATGCAGTAGGTGCAAACTTTATTACAGCCAAGCACAATGGGTAGCCACGCCGTCGGTTCGGCTTTAGCGGGTTCTATCTTCGTAGGATAATGCGCAATACGCTCCCCTGGCTTGGGCGTGATCGACATTGGCAGCACGGTACGCTTACCAATGCGACTGGTTGAAGTGGCAAAGGTCGGAACAGGAATACCCTGGGCGACAGCAGACTCTTGCGTCTCTGCCACATGCACTGTCATATCCGGCTCGTCCATTGGAGGCATAAAATCGATATTCAGGCAGCCAGCACCGGAGATAGGTGTCCACCGCTCTTCGAGGAAATGTGGCAGGATATCGGCCTGCTCCACTTTCATAAACAAGTCAATATGTGGGTAGCGTTTGCTTAACTCATCAATGGTCTTCTGATTGCCGATCATACAGCCCATCAACGTCACAAGCAAATCGCCGCGCTCGGCCTTCTCATACCTGAGTTTTGCCAGTAAATTATGCGCCTTCTCTTCTGGGGCCTGACGGACACTACAGGTATTCAGGACCACGAGATTTGCCTGATCCATGCTGGTCTCTTCCCAGCCCAATTCATCCAGCATCGTCTGGATACGCTGTGAGTCGGCTTGATTCATCTGACAGCCGACTGTCCATATGTGATATTTTCCGCGAGGAATGTTCGTCGTGGTCATGACTTTCGCCCTTCCGCGAGCAACAACGCACTGATAGACAGAGATATACCTCTGGTGAGTATCTTTCCAGGTTCGCTATTATACACTATATAGCTCTCAATGTCACTATTTGCTCTGTAACGTTATCTCTTCCGTCGATCTTCGACGCGCGCACTGGCAGTTTTCGACTCGCCCCCACTCGCGCGCGGTAGCGTATCAGCAGGAACCAGCTCAACCTTCGGTGAATTGCCTGTGATCGCTTTCACCGCCTCAGCCATCTCGCGGCTGACCTGATGCACACGCTCGCTATGCGCTAAAAGCTGCACGTCTTTTACTTCAACTTTGAGATCAAATGTATCCAGGCCATCACGCTTATCTACAATAATCCGAAAATTCGCTCCCGTCTCAGGAAACTTTACCAGCGCGGCCTCAACCTGACTGGGAAAAACAATCAGACCACGTATAGAGACTGCATCATCGCTACGTCCTTTGATCGCGGCTATTTTGGGATGTGTGCGTCCACAAGCACAACGTTCCTCCCACCAGGTGCGCGAGAGGTCGCGGCTGCGATAGCGAATCATCGCCGTGCCGTCCGCTGCCAACCACGTCCAGACCAGTTCGCCATCCTGTCCCTCCTCAACAGGCTCACCAGTTTCGGGATTAATACATTCGACGAGGAAGGCATCAGCCCAAGCATGCATACCGTCACGCACAGAACACTCACAGGTCATGCCCGGTCCAAGAAACTCGGTCATGCCGAATTCATCATACGCGGTGATACCAAACAATTCTTCTAATTTGAGGCGCGTCTCCCAAGGCCAGGGTTCCGCTCCAAACAAGCCAATTTTGAGTTTTGTCTCCGCGAAATTGATGCCTCGTTCACGAGCCTTACCACCAACGTAGAGACCCACCGAAGGGGTCATACACAGAGCGGTGACGCCAAAATCGACAATGAAATCGAGCATACGTTCATACTGGCGCGCATCCGACCCCATTGGAACCGCCATGACATCCATCGCCATTGCGCCATAGTGAAAACCAAAGCCACCTGTTGCCATACCATAGCCATAACAGTTCATCAAAATATCGCCGGGGCGCATCCCTGTCATCCACAACTCACGCGCGTTCAGGTCAGCCCAATACTGAATATCCTTTTTTGTTGCGAAAACCGGGACACTTTTACCCGTCGTGCCGCTGGTGGCATGAATCTCTAAAGCACCGCCAGAGCCGCCAGGAGTGACTAAAGCCATCCCATAGGGATAGGCGGCGCGCACGGTCTTTTTTTCAAGAAATGGTAATTTGCGGATATCTTCCAAATACCGAATATCCGAGGGCTTGACCCCGGCCTCATCATAGAGTTTCCGATAAAATGTATTGTGTGTATAAGCACGCTCCACAATCGATTGCAAACGCGCCAACTGCATTTTTTGCAATTGCTCTTTAGGAAGCGTTTCGATCTCTTCATGGAAAAACTGACGATAGCTCATTGCCAACATCCTTCTAGGGCCAAAAATAAGTAAATAGCATGCGCATAACTTGCGCACATTCTATCATGGTCAAGAGAAAGCGTCCATCATTGCTCAAAAGTCTGTGATATGATGGAGAAAAACAACAGGAGTACAGCGGTTAGCATGGCAAACACGATACAGGCGGTTATTTGGGACCTCGATGGCGTGATTCTCGACAGTGCGGACGAACATCGACGAGCATGGCATCGCCTTGCGAAAGAAGAAGGCATTCCTTATACAGATGAACAATTTTGGGCGACATTTGGTTGGCGCAACGACGCAATCCTACCGACACTGTTTGGCGATATCACACCCGAACACGCACGCGCATTGGCAGAACGTAAAGAAGCCTATTTTCGCGAATACGTGCGCGATGTTGCGCATGCCTTACCCGGCGCGATTGAGCTGATGAGCGAGCTCCACGAAGCTGGTTATAGACAGGCACTTGGTACATCTACGCCCATTGCTAATATCGACCTGATCAGTGAAGTTTTGGGATTACAGCGTTTTCTCTCTGTTTTTGTATCGGGTGAAAGTGTGCCACGTGGCAAGCCTGCCCCTGATATCTTTCTCAAGGCAGCGGAACTGCTGCATGTCGAACCACACCATGCTCTAGTTATCGAGGATGCCATAGCGGGTATCCAGGCTGCGCACGCTGGTGGGATGTACGCGATTGCTGTTGCGGGAGAAAGAGATTTACCAGAATTGCGCAAAGCAGAACTGGTGGTGCATGATTTGACAGAGGTTAATGTAGAGTGTATTCGTAAACTCGCTTGACAAGCGGGGCAAGACATGGCACAATAGGCCAAAGCATGGAGGTGTAGGGGTCCCGGTGGGCCTCACCGTCTTCAAAACGGCTGGGGGGTCGCTCGGCGCGGTTCCCGGTGGGTTCGACTCCCATACGCCTCTGCCACCCCTCCTCAATTCTCAGTGTGAGAATTCCAGCGTAACTCCGAAAAAAGTAAGTAACGGAAATCAATTTTGTAACGCTGACATGAGATAAAGTAAGCCTGAGAAAGTTGTTTTGCCACTACCGGGGTTCACTTCAGTAGCTTCATCAGATTGAAAGACCAGATCGCGCAGCACATGCTCACAATTATACGTAGTGCTCTGTCAAACGTCATTGCACCTGTTTGGGAGAGGCAGGGCGACCGCGAGGGTCGCCCCTACAATGATACGATGCCCGTTTTCCCCGTCATCATTGTAGGGGCGAGGCTTGCCCTCGCCCTGCCCCCCACACGCCGAAAAGTGCGCAATGACGTTTGACAGAGCAGTAGGTACTGATGCCGTTGAGTGACACAAGATACCAATCCGATTCAACGATTTCTGTCCTCGGCTTATATCTTGTGATGCATCCAGCAGCAACACCTACTGGCTCAAAGAGACGGCCACTGACCTAACCCACGGTCCATACGCGATGGGAGCCATCACGCTCCGTGGAAAAGAGACAAGCATCACGAGCTGACCGCGCGAACACAACTTGCATTCAACGCTGTATTCCTGCACAGTTAGCTGGAACGAAGAAATGTCTACCACTTGCCGTTGCAACGTGACACACGCTTTGATGTTGCCCCATTTCTATAGAGTCAAGAAACATACGAAAGGCATTGCTGAAAGCTGAGCTTCTCTCATTTCCCCAGGTCAAGCAGCAGCAGGGAAACGGCTATAAAGGTATCTAGCCGGATGACCAAATTGAGACTACACGCAAGAATGGAACAGGAGCACCGATTAAAGAGTTGGCGTCTTAAAGATGCAACAATCCTATGCTGCCAGGAAAGTCGTTGAGCAATGTCCGCAAATTCCTCTGCTAGGCAATGTAGGCAATGATGTAGTAGCCGTATACTGCCAAGAGCAGAATACTTATCGTCGCGACAATGAGAAACGGACCAAACCAGCGTCCCTTGAGCGCGAGTTGCTCCTTATTATGCTCGACTGAATCCTCGTGTTTATCCAATGCCTCTATCGTGTGACGCATTCCGGGAGGCATCCACCAGTGGGAATCGCGTCCCTGCGCTATCCAACGACGGCAAAAAAACATCATATTGGCACTCAGGACCGGACGGGTAATGCGCTTGACGGCAAAACCAGCGACGATACCAAGAATGAATGCGTCATAGCCGTCCGCATATAACTTGGCAGCGAGTGAAGGATGTGCGCTGAGCTGTGGTTCAAGCCATGCCGCATGGAGCGTGGTATGGAAGAACGGCAATACCCAGAGGAACATCGGAATCGCAATCACTGTCCCCAGTAGAAGTACAATGAAAGGAATAGCCACTTCCTGTGCTGTAGTCACTGGCTTATAGCGCAAAGGGATAAACGGCACGCGCATCAGCAAACGATCAAGCGCGTCGGGTCGAGATTCTTGCGTCTTCTGTTCGTATTTTTGAGCGTCCATGCCTATTTGCTGGTAGAGCAGTAAAGCCATCAGACCTTCCAGATAGGGACGCACAACATGCCGTATATTGTTCCATTGTGTGGTTGACAACCACTCAACGAGGCCACCGTGCGCGGCATCTCGGCTCAACAGGTGATCCCAGATGTACTTGACATTCCAGAGATAGACAGTCAGATGCTGACCAAAGATCGTAGTAGCTACCTGCTGGCCTTGGAGCCACTGGGTCAGAATAAAATAGAGGGCAATCATCGATAGCTTGCCGATATGCCCGAAGAACAGACCATAGACCTGTTCCTGAATGAAATTGATGAGCCGATACCGCAATTTGAGTTTAGGCTGCTTGGCATCGGCTTCTATTGCAAGAGCGTTCATGCGCTAACCTCTTCCTTACACAGGATAGCACTTTTGCTCGTAGGGAGCCTGAGAGAGGCTCCCGTTGAACACCAGATCGTAGTTGCTTTCCTAGGATAATGTGCCTCTACTATTGTAACGAACGGGCTCTATAGAAGTGTACAACCAACGCTACCAGCAGCAGATTCTTTATCCTTTGGAGTAATATTGAGGTGCAATTCCAGTTTGCTTTTAGACCAGTAACCATGCTGCCGCCTCGCTTCGAGAAATGCTACAGCAAAGAGCCAGTGCGGTTGTGGACCATCCAGGTCAGGTTCATGCCCTGCTCTCGCCAGTCAGTCTGGTAGAAGGTCTTTGAGGCATCCAGGTGGCAAAACGATGGAGGAGCAGGCCGAGCACCAGCCCATACATGCAACGACCAAACACCGATCCCCACCATGGAATGGACCCCAGGAAGTATGAGAACGTCGCGGTCGGCAACACGGTATGTAAAACGCCCCAGAGAGAAATCGGCGTTTCGAGCATGATAAAGAGGACAGCGGCTACTACCAATATCCAACCATGAAGCTGCCGCCAACGTGCAAAGGCCGTGAAAATGGCGCCCAGCCCGATGGAAAATGCCAGGTGAACGGCGATACCAACCAATACTGGTGTAAGCGCAAAGCGGTATCCTGTTGGAGCCGCAATCCCTAACACTGATGCGATAGCATCGGGCATCGCCCAGACAGTTGTGACGAGCACGCCAGTGAGCAACGCGATACTCAAAAACACCACGCCCGCAATGAAACCGGGTAACATCCAGAACAAAAAACACTGGAAAAAGAGTTTTTCATGATAAGGGGGAGCCTTTCCTCTACTAGAAGAGTTCAACTTGTTTTTGACAAAAGAGCATATATTGGCGGGTAATAGTTTATTCATCTCCCTTCCTGTCTCTTGCAGACAATTCAAGTATAGAGGAGGTATTATGAATCTGCAAAACCTTGGGAATAATGACAGTGCCGTCCGGCATAACTTTAGAAAAACCAAAAAATCCGCAATAATTTTAGAAAAAATCCTGAAAAGGGGTTGAAAACGTCCAGTCTAATTTTAATCAGACGGCACAAGTAGTTATCTTCCCCACCCACCAACTGGCGTGAATACGACAGCATCCTTAAAGTCGTGCAACGCTTCGATCGTCGCCTCTACAGGAGAGTCGTTCTGAATTATGCGTTTCCAATCAGCCCGGTCTAATGTCCCCACTACGAGATAGTGTCCACGCACCGTCTCCTCATCGAGAGTGGGAACGGCTGTCAGAATGAGGCGCTCTACCTCATTCTGATGAGCGATCAGCAAATCACAATGTGAGCAGTAACGGCAGGTCTTATTCAAAAGAAATGGCTGATTCGGGTCAATATGGATGAACAGCGGGAGTTTGCGCTGACCCGTTTTGTTTGAGCACTGCGGACACCTGCTAAAACGCTCATGCCGATACGGATTTAGAAAGAAACGGTAGCGAGGTAGTTGCTTGCCTAGCCTCGGCACCTTCATCTCATCTTTTTTGCTCATGCTCACATTACCTCACAACAAAATCATCTCCATAACCAGGTGCCGACGCGGAAGGCATATAGAGATAGATTCTGGCACTCGTGGAATTTGGTCCGGTGGTAAACGAAACAGTAGCTTGCGTATACGTGGTACTGGTAATCCCCTGTTTGTTTTCGGTCCCGTTAGAGTCAAAATTTTTCACCCCAATGTAGATTGTGTCGCCTGGATTAGTAACTTTTGCCCATCCAGTGAGCGTATAGGTGGTATTTGGGCTAAGCCCATTGATAACCTGTTCAGTACCCTCGATCACAGAACTGGTACCAAGCTGAGCTGCGTAGTTACCACTGTGCGCATTCGTCGCTACAACCAAAGCTGAGCCATAGCTAGTCCAAGGACTGAACGAACCGCTTTCAAACCCCGGGTTACTGACCAGGTTGTTATTATACGCTTCCACGACACTATCAAAGATGCTGGTCGAGTAGTACCAAGTGCGGAAGCCAATCTGTCCCGCGTTGGTTGGCAAGGCAGGAATAGACCCACTATATTTTTGCACATAATCAATCGTGATCGTCACGTTCGATCCGTTGAAACCTATCTCGAATGTATGCCTGCTTCCTGAGGATAGTAACAAGTTAAAGAGGGGAGCATACGTATTCGCATTCTGATATCCAACGACGCCATTATCGTAGTAGATCATCGCGAAATTACTGTTCGAGGTATAGCGGAAGATTGCCCCGAAACGTGACCCTGAAACAGGGTTGACAATAAAGCTCAGGTCTCCATCCGCGACGTTAGGAGCCTTGGTATCGATCCCCCGTATTTCTGAGCTATCATGCACCGTCCCAACAAGGCTATCGCCACTTTGAGACCAACTCGAATTGCCAGGCTGGTAAACAGTTTGCCAGCCAGTTAACCCTCCATCGAAATTATTGGTATAGGTACTGTTGTACGCACCCGTAGGAAAGTTTCTCTGCCAGCCTGGATTCGCATCGTTGACCGAAACCGGCGCATAATAAGGAGTAAATCCAGAGAAGGCGGTCGAGCCACTACCAAAGGTGACGGTCATGTACTTTGTCTGGCCGTCAGCATCATTAGAAGCTGAGTACAGTCTGAAACTCTGACCAATAGTATAGCGATCCCATGTCATAGGATCGATAGGCCAGTTGTACCATTCCAAGCGCCCGGTGGCAAAAGATTCGCGTGGAGTCCAGTTCTGGGTGTTTAAGTCCGTCGCAGTGGATATGAAGGCACCGAAGTTTCCAATGGCAACGTATTCCTGGAGGTAGGTGTCGTAAAACACAGTTGAACTGTCCTCATTGATAAACACATCGCTATCACGCCCGCCCAGACCGGGTTGTGTCCAGCCATTGTTGTACCATTTTTCCCAGCACCCTGAGGCCATTTTGGCACTGATCGGACAGCGAGCAACGCGCATCGATTGGTAACGGACATCCTGCGTAGTATCTACCCAGGCATGCATATAGTAGATATAAAAGTATCCACTCGCGGTGTCCACAAAGAGCTTCTGATCGCCGTCGCCAAAGTCGATATACCCATTGGGATAATCGCTCTGGTTATAGGAGTTATCACTGGTCAGGATATCTCCCTGATTATGCCAGGTCGCCCCGTGGTCAGTTGAAGTCGCCAGATCTATTCTACGAAAATGGTTGAAGTTTCCAGATCCATAGTGAAATTCGATGTGAACGGTCGCATACCAGGTAGTACCATCGCTCCACATGCCACCGAACCAGTAACGGTCATCGCCATAGGGCTGGTTAAATGAGGAGTCCAGAACACCATTTGATTGCTCAACTAGATTGTCCATCGTCGTACCTTCAAGGCGATGAACAATATTATCACCGCTACTATAAATGACCCAGAGATTTGAGCCATCGTGGAGAACGCCCGGATCAAGATCCTCATTGTTCATCTGGGTAAAGGGCGTATCGGATCCCAGAGACCAGGTAAAGTTGGCTGCGTGAGCAGTATGCTGCCCAGGGAAAAAGATAGCAATTGCACCGATGGTCATACATACGAGTGTGACAAGAAAAAAGTAACGACTGATGCGGCTGCGCTTGTGCCTAGTCATTAAGACCTCCATGTCCCCAACGTTGGGATAAACTACTAAGACACAATAATCCCAAATTCTAGAAAAATGAGGAGAGGTCAGCAGTCCCCCCCCTCGCAGAGATAAGATATTCATCCTTTGAGTCCTGAAGTCACGATTCCGCTTACAAAGTAACGTTGAGCAAAGAAGAACAGAATGATCACCGGAATTACGTAGAGAACGGCCCCTGCTGCAATCACATTATTGAGTGGAAAGCCGTTGGTATTAGTATAGCCCTGACTCATCGCAACGGCCAGCGTTGTGTTATTTTGACTCAGAAACAGCGAGGGAGTGATATAGTCTCCCCAGACTGAGGTGAAGGAGAGGACCACTGCGGTGGCAATCGATGGAAGAGAAAGGGGCAGGAAAATCTGCAAAAAGAGCCGAAAAGAGCCACAGCCATCAAGAATCGCGGCCTCTTCCAGTTCAACAGGAATACTGGAAAAAAACTGGCGAAATAAAAAAGAAAGAAAGGGTGAACTCCCCAAACCCCAGAGAACCCAGGGCCAGTAGGTGTCAATCAAGCCGATGCGAGCAAAAAGGACATATGTGGGAATGACAGTCAGGATTTGTGGCAACATCAGGGTCGAGAGCATAACCAGAAAAAGAGGGCGTTTCCCCCAACCTTTCAGGCGCGCAAAGCCAAAGCCAACCATGGCACTCGTAAATGTCACTAGAAGAGCATAAATGGTTGAGAGCAGCAGCGAATTCGTCGCATATGCCAAAAAATTGATCATGGTCAGTGCCTGACTAAAATTTCCCCACTGGACATGCGCAGGCAACCAGTGAATGGGATACGCGGCCAGTTCCGAAGGATCTTTGAGCGCGGTAATGATAAGCCAGATAAATGGGGCGACAAAAAGGATGACCAGGAGCATCAAGATAATATACAGAGCAGTGGCACTGATCTGGTGGCGCGTCTGCTTCTTCGCGTTGCTCCTCTGTCTGATAGAAAGATCCATAGTTCTCTCCTATACATCACGGGCAACTTCGTAGTAGACCCAAAAACGACCGGTGCGGAAAACCACTAAGGTGATAGCCAGAATGCACACGAAGAGTACCCTGAGCATGGCGGAGCCATACCCAAAACGTTGGTTATAGAGAAATTGCTCGTATACATTGACCATGTACAAGTAATTGCTGCGTGGAATTGCACCAACCCCCGCAGTCCCGTTAGACTCTGCCAACAAAAGAGGTTGCGCTAATGTTTGCAGCGCGTAAATGGTCGCGGTAATCACCTGAAAGAACAGAACGGGCGAAAGCAACGGTAGTGTTACGGAAAGAAAGGAACGCCAGGGACCAGCCCCATCAATCATCGCTGCCTCGCGTAATTCACTGGGAATCCCCTGCAAGCCAGCCAGCGAGATAACCATGCCGCCTCCCAGGCCCCAAAGGACCATGATAATCAATGCATAGAATACCGTCGGATCGATCAACCAGGTAACAGTCGGTCCTCCCACATGCTCAAGAATGGCATTGAGTGCGCCAGCATCGCGGTCGAAGATCAATTTCCACATCAGAGCGGCGGCGACTACCGGAACAATAGAGGGCAAGTAGAACACTGTACGGAAGAATCCCACAGCCCTGAGTCGCTGATTCAAGAGAATAGCCAGCCCTAATCCCCCAGCAACAGAGAGAGGCACCGTGATCAGTGTATACAAAAGAGTGCGCCCCAGACTGTACCAAACATCGGGATCGCCCAGTAATTGACTGTAATTCGCCAGCCCGATCCAACGCCAGCGGGCGGAAATCCCATCGAAATTGGTGAAACTCACCAGCAGAGCATAGCCTAAGGGAAGCGCGGTGAGCGCGAGAAAACCGACGAGCCAGGGCGAAAAGATCGCTTCTCCCTGGAAAGGTGAACTTACCCGATCTGGGATTTGTTCTGTGTCAGTTGGAGGTTGATGGCCTCAGTTAACTGCGCCGTCGCACTGTCCAGGGTGGTCTGCCCTTGCATTACAGGGACGATATACCTTTGGATCGCTGCTTCCATCGCATCATCGGTAATATAGGGCGAAAAATGGAGCGTCTGCAAATAACTCAATTCATTCTGCTGCGTCTTATACGCTTGCTGCTGGTATGGCTTGCTCTGGGGAAGCAAAAGCACAAGCGATTTCAGCGAGGGAATACCGTGACCGAGTTGAGCATACGCACGAGCAGGTGCCCCACCTTCGAAGAACTCCATGAGCTTGAAAGCCGCGTCTTTGTTCTTACTTGCCTGGGGAATCCAAGCCCCAGTCGCTGTGCGGCAGCAACTGATGCGCTGCGACCCCCAAATGGGAGCCGGGGCAAAACCAACATTATTCGTTAAGCCCTGCGTATCGGTGGCGATAACTCCACCGAACCAGTAGCCATCCATTGCGATTGCCAGACGATTGGCCTGGAAGGGGGGCCAGGACCAGCCTCCCGGATCGGGATCAAGCGGGGATGGACCAACATGTGCCTGTGCCCAGTCAACAAACCATTGGAGCACTTTCTTCGCCTCAGGAGTGGTAAAATCCACCTGGGTGTAGTCGCTATTAAACAACGACTTTCCTTCCTGGGCAAGCATTTGCGCAATCGCTCCCTGCGTGACAAAACCCCATTCTGCATCCAGCCCATAAATTTGAATCTTATTTCCCTGACGCACCGTGAGTTTCTTCGCAATGCTGAGCAACTCATCATACGTCATAGGCTCTGTTGCACTTGGATGAGGAACAAGGCGCCGCAGTCGAATTCCGTACCATTACCTGCGAGCGAAGTAACATGACAAGACGTGGTTGTGGAGTCCCTTGCGCAATTCTCCTCAAGAGCATTTCGGTCATCTCCCTGGCCATCTCCCGCTTCGGAATAGCAATCGTGGTCAGAGGAGGATGTGTGTATGCTGCCTGTTCCACATCGTCAAAACCGACTAGAGAAAGATCTTTGGGGATACGTAAACCTGCATCTCGCGCGGCATCCATGACTCCCAGGGCCATCCAGTCAGTCGTGGCGAAAATAGCACTTGGCACAATGTTCCCTGAAAATAACTGTTGGGCTGCCTGGTAGCCGCTTCTATACGTCGACTCAGCGGTGGCGATAGTCAAAGCTGGCGATAACTCTATCCCACGGGACAAGAGCGCGCTACGGAATCCCTCCAAGCGCGATTGATGAGCAGGCGACTCAAAAACAATCGCAATGCGATCCCGATGCCCTAGATCGAGAAGATGCTGGCCAGCCAGTTGACCAGCGTGATGATAGTCAATATCGACCGCAGAGAAGGCATCGGGATAGGGTTTACTTTCCCAGCAGCAGATGATAATGGGAATATGCATACCTATCTCAACAAGATACGGGATCTCTTGCTCAATATGACGATCTGCCGCCAATAGAATACCGTCGATTTGCTTGTCAACAAGAATCTGTAGTTGGCGATGGGCCCGCTGGCGATCATCATGAGTAGTACAGAGAATCAGATTCTGTTGATGTTCCTCAAGAATACTCTCGACCTCTTCGACTACCTCGGAATAAAAGGGATTAGCAATGGTCGGGACGAGGACAGCCAGACTGGAGGTTTTGCCCATGCTCAACCCACGAGCAATAAGATTGGGACGATATCCCAATTCCTCAATGGCGGCCAGCACTTTCTGGCGCGTTTCCTGGCGAACAACTGCCTTGCCATTTAGTACGTTGGAAACCGTCTGTTTCGTGACTCCCGCGTGCCGTGCGACATCTGCCATTGTGGCCATCCTTACCCTCCATTTTTGACCGGTCAAATAGAACTGTCTAAGTTATAATCAATAAATTTACAAATGTCAAGGCATATTCTTGCCTTTTTTTCGCTTTTTCAAATAATTTGATGATTCTTTTTGCTACTCCAAAGGGAGTATAACGGATCTTCTTGACAATCAGAGCGATCACCATCTATACTTCAAGTATGGTGAATTTTATCGGTCAAATAAACTGTGGTGACAGAAGTGTCCACAAAAAAGGCGATGCGGCGATGCGGCGACGCTCTCCTTCTCTGTGAGAACAGCTGTCGAAGAGGAGGAAACATGTTTGCGCCAGGGAGCATCTGGAACGATACCGATGACCAGCCCATTCAGGCCCATGGAGGCGGGATATTATACGATCAAGGTGTCTACTACTGGTTTGGGGAAAATAAGAATGGTCCCACGTTTCTCAGCCCGGCAGGATTAGAGAGGGTTGATATAGTCGGGATTTCGTGCTATTCCTCATCCGACCTTGTCCACTGGCGTAATGAAGGAATTGTTCTGCCTGCTGTGGTCGATCAGCCCGAACATGATCTCCATGCAGGAAAAGTGGTTGAGCGCCCCAAAGTGCTCTATAACGCCAGAACACGAACGTATGTGATGTGGTTTCACGTAGATACTTATGATTATACGTATGCGCGTGCGGGCGTGGCGATCAGCGACAGGGCGACTGGCCCATACCACTACCTGGGTAGCTTTGCCCCCTGTGGCACGGACTGTCGGGACCTGACGATTTTCCAGGATGACGATGGGATCGCCTATATCGTGTTTGCTTCTGAGTGGAACCGCAATCTGACGATTGCTCAATTGACCGATGACTACCGTTCAACTGGGCCAGCTTTTATCAAAGCTTTCTCCACACCTCATCGTTCAAAAGGGCGTGAGGCTCCTGCCGTGTTCAAAAATAATGGATACTATTACCTGATCACTTCAGGATGTACGGGTTGGGCAGCAAATGCAGCAGAATGTGCGGTTGCGCCTTCCCTGTTTGGCCCCTGGCAGGTGCTAGGGAATCCCTGTACCGGACAGCAAGCCGAGTGTACATTCGATTCTCAAGGTACTTTCGTCCTTCCCGTGTCAGGATATGAGGGCGAATTTCTTTTTCTGGCGGATCGTTGGAATCCCTCGAATCTGAGCGACTCGCGCTATGTCTGGCTTCCTTTGCGTATGCATGCTGGCATACCATCCATCACCTGGCATAAGACGTGGGACTTCTCCGTCTTTCGTGATTCACAGAAGCGTTTTCCGGGTTCTGAAGGCAAATGACAAGAACTATCGACAGGGAAATGGGCCTATCAGGCGACTGTTTCCCAGGAAAGGTGTACGCATGACTCACGTCTTATCATCCTCTCAGAGGCAAGAGCACCCTTCGGGAGCACTGCGCTCTTCATCTGTCCCACACACCGCAACGATTTTTCAGGATGCATTCTGGGCGCCTCGCCTGCATACGTTACGCGAGCGAACCTTACCAGCAATCTACCAGCAAATGCGCCAGGATGGACATTTTACGGCGTTTCGCGAGAGCTGGCACGCCGGAATGCGCCGCATCCCGTATGTGTTCTGGGAATCTGATATTTCCAAGTGGATCGAGGCCGCGAGCTATAGCCTGGCAACTCATCCAAATCCTGACCTGGCGGCTCAGGTTGACGAGGCGATTGCTTTCCTGCTGACCTTGCAACAGCCAGATGGCTATCTCAATCTCTGGTTTACCCAGGTAGAGCCGGAACAACGCTGGATAAATCTGCGCGACTATCATGAACTCTATTGTGCGGGACATCTGATTGAGGCCGCAGTCGCCCATTTTCAAGCCACGGGCAAGCGCATTCTGCTGGATGCCGTGTGTCGCTATGCCGATCTCATCAATGCAACCTTTGGACCGGAGGAGGGCCAGCGCCACGGCTATTCTGGCCATGAAGAGATCGAACTGGCGTTGATGAAGCTCTTCCATGCAACGGGAGAAGAGCGCTATCTGCGTTTGAGCCACTATTTTATCGAAGAGCGTGGTCGACGGCCTTTGTACTTTGATCTTGAGACTCAGGCACGCGGAGAGAATCCTGCGGATTATGAGATGGGTACCTACGAGTACAATCAGTCGCATAGGCCAGTAAGGGAGCAGCGGGAGATAGTTGGGCATGCGGTACGTGCGATGTACCTGTTCAGCGCAGTGGCTGATCTGGCTCGCGAGTTGCAGGATGAAGGCTTCCAGGAGACCTGCGAGCGCATCTGGAGACATCTGTGCGCAAAACGCCTGTATATCACTGGTGGTTTGGGCGCCTCCAAAGGCAATGAAGGATTTACGGCGGATTATGATCTGCCTAACACTTCCGCCTACGCGGAAACCTGCGCGGCGATCGGTCTAGTCATGTGGAGCCAACGCCTGCTCCAACTGGACGCAGACCATCGCTACGCTGATGTAATGGAACAGGCACTCTACAATGGGGTGCTAAGCGGAATCTCCCTGGATGGCACCTCTTTCTTTTATGAGAATCCCCTGGAGAGTAATGGTACCCATCATCGCCAGCCCTGGTTTACGTGCGCCTGTTGCCCTCCCAACATCGCACGCTTACTGCTCTCCCTGGGAAGCTATCTCTACACCGTCACCGAAACGGATATTCTGGTGCATCTCTATGCCCAATGCACCACGACCATCACTCTTGGGGGGCGGCAGATCACCATGCATCAGCACACCGCGTATCCCTGGGATGGCACGGTGCGCCTGGAGATCGAGAGTGATGAACCAGTGGCATTGGGGATCCATCTGCGTATTCCAGGCTGGTGTCAGCAGGCGCGCCTGACCTTGGCAGATGAAGAAATTCCCTACGAAACGCGCAAAGGCTATGCGTGCGTGAGACGGACCTGGCGACCTGGGGAGAGCCTGACACTTCACCTGGAAATGCCGGGCGAGCCCGTCTATCCTCATCCAGCCATCCGTGAGAATGCCGGGATGATGGCGTTGCGCTCAGGTCCGTTCATCTATTGTCTGGAAAGTGCCGACAATCCCATTCCATTCCATCAGATTAGTGTTCCCAACGGTGCGACCTTTGAGAAGCACTTTCTGCCCACGCTTTTGAACGGTGTTGCCGTGTTAAGAAGTACCGTTCAGGTGCTGGAAACGGAGGATTGGAGCGAAACGCTCTACCGTAACAGACCGCCTCTCGCGCAGCCCTACACGCTGACAGCCATCCCGTATTATGCATGGGATCAGCGTACACCCGGCGAAATGCGTGTCTGGTTAAGAACGAGTGAGGGGGAGACGAGCAACCATTTCCGGTTGTAAGAGGGTTTCCCCGCGTGCTGCCGCACGGACAGCATGGAGCAAGGTCTCCAGTGGGCAATCCTTGAGTAAATAGCCACAAGCTCCCGCTTGCAGCTCACGGAGT
>DAIDJF010000052.1 GCA_027451525.1 Ktedonobacterales bacterium | reverse complement strand
GAATCTCGTACACCTTGCCCAGTTTGCCCGCTACTAGCTGCTCTTTCGCGTGCTGCACCGCTGGCAAGAAAAGCTGATTGTGCGCGCACATCAGCGTGACGCCGCTTTGGGCAACCGCTTGACGAACAGCTTCAGCCTCTTCCATTGTCAGACACAGTGGCTTCTCACATAAGATATGCTTACCCGCCGCTGCTGCCGCGACAATCGCATCTTTATGTAAATGATGTGGCAGACAGATATCAATCGCGTCCACGTCGGCTTCAGCCAGCAACGTGTGAAAATCAGAGAAGGTTTGTGCACCGCCGACACGGGCCGCGATCTTCTGCGCATTCTCTGTTACCACATCGCTGACCGCCGTGATGTGGGCCTCATCGCCCAGTTTGAGATAACAATCTGTGTGTGTCTCGGCAATGCCACCACAGCCGAACAGTCCGATTTTGATGGTCATATGTGCTCTTGCTCCTCGCCTTGCATAAAATATATTGCCAGCCACAGGATGTACCGTAAGGAGCGATAGAGCGCATCCATTACGGCTATCCACCGGCCTTAATTCGAGTATAGCATATTCTGGACGTAGCCATTTTTCTATGGTTCTTGGATTCGTAACGTTCAGATGAGATATAATGAAAGTACTACCGAAAAAATAAAGAGTATGCTTCCTCGCTGGTTTTCTAAAATCCACTACGATAGGAATCATGCTTTTTTATGGCCTATTCGCGGCTCCCCTTGTACCATAAACACACACGGGGTGCTACTAGATTAGTTCGCTCAAGGGGGAGTTCTATATATATGAGCTACGTACCAAATACCCCGGAAGAGCAGCAGGCTATGCTGGAGCACATGGGTCTCTCTTCTATCGAAGACCTGCTGAGTGCCGTGCCACAAGATGTACGGCTTCAGCGTCCGCTCGATCTGCCACCTGCTCTCTCCGAACCAGACCTGAAACGCCTGCTGATGGGCATGGCGGCGAAAAACAAAAATCTGGATACCACCATCTCGTTTCTTGGCGCGGGAACCTACGACCACACTATTCCTAGCGTTGTGCCACATTTGCAGCATCGCTCCGAATTTGTCACCTCGTATACACCCTATCAGCCCGAAGTCAGCCAGGGCATGTTGCAGGCCATTTACGAGTTTCAGACCATGGTCTGTCAGATCACGGGCCTGGATATCGCCAATGCCTCGCTCTATGATGGTTCGACCGCGCTGGTCGAAGCCGTGCTGTTAGCGGTTGGCCCCGGCGGACGTGGCGAGGTTGTGATCTCTACTGGCGTTGACCCACAATACCGTCGCGTGCTGCATACCTATGCCTTCTCGCGTGGCTTCACGATCAAAGAAGTGCCAGTGCGCAACGGCGTAACGGACTTGGAGGCCCTGGATGCCGCCGTTACGGCCAAGACCTCTGCCGTTGTCGTGCAGCAGCCCAATTTCTTTGGCTGTGTTGAGGATGTGCGCTCGGTTGAGCGCATCACGCGCAAGAGCAAAGCATTATTCGTGACGACAATCACCGAGCCTGCCTCGCTGGGCGTGCTGGCCGCTCCTGGTGAATATGGAGCGGATATCGCGGTCGGCGAACTGATGAGTTTTGGCAACACGATGAGCTATGGCGCACCCGCCCTCGGCTTCATGGCGGCAAAGCAGAAATTTATGCGCCTCTTGCCTGGACGCCTTGTAGGGCAGACTATCGAGGAGGGTGGCAAGCAGCAGACAGGGTATGTGCTGACCTTGCAGACACGCGAGCAACATATTCGCCGCGAGCGCGCTACCTCGAATATCTGCACCAATCAATCTTTGCTGGCTGTTGGCGCGACGATTTACCTCGCCGCTCTCGGCAAGCAGGGTTTCCGCGAATTGGGCGAATTGTGCGTGCAGAAAGCTCATTATGCCTATCGCCAGATTACAGCCCTTCCTGGCTATCGCCCCGCCTTTAGCAGTCCCTTCTTCGATGAGTTTGTGATTGAACTGCCTATGCCAGCGGCGCAATTGACGCGCCATTTCGCTCAAGCCGATATCATCGGTGGCTATGATCTGAGCGAGGGCTATCCAGGGATGGAAAATCACATGCTGTTCTGTGTGACCGAGACGCGCACACGAGAAGATATTGATCGTCTGGTCGCAGTGTTGAAGGAGGTTTTTCGCTCTGAGGACCTGAGCGTAGCTAGCCGCGAGAGCGGCGTTTGTGCTCAGAATAAGGAGGTACAGGCATGAGCGTTGAGAGCCTGATTTTTGAGAAGGGCGCACCGGGTCGCCGCGCAGCTTCGTTGCCCGCGATGGATGTGCCAACCGAGTCTCTGGATGAATTGCTTCCCACTGATCTGTTGCGCGCCACGCCTGCACCGCTGCCAGAGGTGAGCGAGATTGAGGTTGTTCGTCACTATACCCATCTCTCGCAACGCAATTTTAGCGTGGACACGGGCTTCTATCCGCTTGGCTCGTGTACGATGAAATATAACCCCAAGCTCAACGAGGATATGGCCTCGCTGCCTGGTTTCGCGCATGTTCACCCGTTGCAGCCTGCCGAGACCGCGCAAGGTGCTATTCAGCTGATCTACGAGCTTGAGCAGTATCTCGCGGAGATCGCGGGTATGACGCGCGTGACGCTGCAGCCGTCAGCGGGTGCGCATGGCGAACTGACGGGCCTGATGCTGATCAAGGCCTATCATCAGAGCCAGGGCGAGGGCCATCGCAACCTCGTGTTGATACCAGATAACGCGCATGGCACAAACCCCGCCAGTGCCACGCTGGCCGACTACAAGTCCGTCGAGGTCAAAAGCGATACGCGCACGGGTGGCATCGACATGGAGCATCTCAATGCACTGCTAGAGGCCAATGGCGCGAACGTAGCGGCGATCATGATGACCAATCCCAACACGCTCGGTCTCTTCGATGTCAATATCGCGGAGATTGCGCGCATGGTTCACGCGGTAGGTGGACAGCTCTATTATGATGGCGCGAACGCCAACGCGGTGCTGGGCATCACGCGCCCTGGCGATATGGGCTTCGATGTCGTGCATTTTAACTTGCATAAGACGTGCAGCACGCCACATGGCGGCGGCGGTCCCGGTGCTGGTCCTATCGGCGTCAAGGCGCATCTCGTACCTTTCCTGCCCGGTCCACTGCCCGCGAAGGGCGAACAGGGCTACTACTGGCAGGACCCAGGTGCGCAGTCGATTGGCAAGGTGCGCGCCAATCTGGGCAATTTCGGCGTGCTGGTACGTGCCTACACCTACATGCGCACGAACGGCCCCGATGGTCTGCGTCATGTCTCTGAGAGCGCGATTCTCAACGCCAACTACCTCAAGCATGAACTTTCGTCTGACTATGAGATCGCGTACCCACTCATCTGTCAGCACGAGTTTGTGGCGACGGCGGAACGCTATAAGGAAGAGCACGGCGTGACAGCGACAGATATCGCCAAGCGCCTGCTGGATTTCGGCATGTACGCGCCGACGATCTACTTCCCGCTAATCGTTCACGAGGCAATGATGATCGAGCCAACCGAGACGGAGACCCGTGAAACGCTCGATTACTTTGTCAGCGTGATGCGCCAGATCGCTGAGGAGGCACGCACCAATCCTGAGGTCGTGCGTACCGCCCCGCACACAACAGTGATTGGACGCCTGGATCAGGCACTGGCGGCCCGTAAGCCCAACCTGCGCTGGCAATCCGGTCAGGAGCGCACACACTAAGCTTTCTAGATCGTAAAAAAACGAACGCGCTCTGGAAATATCAGAGCGCGTTCGTTTTAATGCTCTGTATGGCCTCCACTCTTGCATTGCTGGGCACGCTTTCCCACTTCCTGCAAAATAAAGTTCATGACCTCCCATGATGGTGGCATATCGAACTGTAGAAGAAATCATCTCTTGTGGTACATTTTATGCCAAAAAGGTGGCGGCATCCCAAAAGTATTGCGCTGCTTGTTCATTCTTAGAAAATGCAGTATACTACCTGAGGACTATCTATTTTAACAAGTGTTCTATTTTCTGGAGGAAACGCCAGTGAAAATTACCTGTAAGCAGCAGGATTTGAGCCGGGGCCTTTCGGTCGTAAGCCACGCGGTCTCAAACCGCAGCACGCTCCCGATTCTCGCCAACATTTTACTGGCGACTGAGCATGGGCGACTGAAGCTCTACGCGACCAACCTGGAGATCGGCATCAACTGCTGGATTGACGCGCAGATTCATGAAGAGGGTTCGACCACGTTGCCCGCGAAAGTGGTCTCTGATCTGGTCAATAGCCTGCCACAAGCCTCTATCGATCTAAACGTCGATGAGGGCACACATACTACGAATATTAAAAGCCTGCGCACCAGTGCTGATATCAAAGGTTTGGACCCGTCCGAGTTCCCGCTTAGCCCGACAGCTGAGGGCAACGAGGCTCCAATTACACTCGACGCCTCAGTCTTGAAAGAAATGATCTCGCAGGTCGCCTTTGCCGCCGCTGATGATGATTCGCGGCCCGTGCTGACCGCCGTTCTGGTACAGGTACAGAACGAGAAGCTAACCTTTGCCGCCGCCGATGCCTTCCGTCTTGCCGTGCGTAGCGTGGCGATGCCGGGTGGGGAGACATTGCGCAACGATATCCTGATCCCCGCCAAGACCCTCACCGAGCTAGCACGTATTCTGCCATCCGAGGGAACAGTGCAGATGATCGTGACGCCAAATCGCAGTCAGGTTCTGTTCCATACCGAGCAGATTGACCTGCTGTCGCGTCTGATCGAGGGCACCTTCCCTAATTATCGGCAGATCATCCCGAAAGACTACACAACGCGCGCGGTTGTGGAAACGAAAGAGTTTTCCGCCGCTGTCAAGTCGGTGACGCCTTTCGCACGCGATAGCTCGAATATTGCGCGTGTCAAGCTGAGCGGTGGTGGTTCTGAAGGTATCAGTGACGCGGGCGCGTTGACCATCGAGGCTACAGCTGAGGATGTGGGTAGCAACATCAGCACGGTAAACGCGGCGGTCGATGGACCAGACCAGCAGGTCATTTTTAATGTCAAGTATCTCTCGGACGTGCTGGCCGCGATGGATACGCCAGAAATTGCCATTGAGGTCACAAGTGCGGCACGCCCCGGCGTTATCAAACCCGTTGGTGCGGCCGAATACTTGTGTGTCATTATGCCAATGAGCAGCAATCGCTAAGCAATGCATGGGATGTGTCGGTACACATCCCATCTTTCTTTTTCTCTCTTATGCATCTTTCACGCCTTATCCTCAGCGAATTTCGCAACTATCAGCAAGCCGACCTCACCCTGGGATCAGGTCTCTTCCTCTTCTGTGGAGAGAACGCTCAGGGGAAGACCAACCTGCTCGAAGCGGTAAGCATGTTGGCAACAGGCAATTCGTTTCATGCCTCAAATGATCGCGAAATGGTAGGCTGGCAGGCTCCCGATCATATCGCCCGTGTTGAGGGCTATGTGCAACGCCGTGAAGATACCCTCCACATCGAAATTGCGCTCTTTGACCCGACGCCCGCTCTCGCAACTACCACCTCGACGCCGTTTTCATTGCCAGAGACATCTGGCACCGTTCTGCCGCGCAAACGCATTAAAGTCAATGGTATTCCGCGCCGCGTGATGGAACTGATTGGGCAGATGAATGTCGTGCTCTTTGCTCCCGCAGATCTGCATCTTGTAGATGGCTCGCCTGATGAACGTCGCCGCTTTCTGGACCGCGCTCTGTGTCAGATTCATCCGCGCTACTGCCAATCTCTCGTTAAATATCGCAAGGTGGTGACGCAACGCTCTGCCCTGCTCAAGCGCATTCGCGATAATCTGGAAGAGCCGCGAATGCTGGATTATTTGGATGAGCAATTGACGACGCAGGCGAGCCTGTTGATCTATGAGCGTCGCCAAATGATTGCCACGCTCGACCGAGAGGCGCGTGTTCTGCAAGCGACCATGAGCGGGGGACGCGAGCAGCTTGCGGTAATCTATCGCCCCTCGTTTACCGTGGATGAACGGTGGACGAGCTTTGAGGCAATTCAGCACTATCGTGAGCAACTGAACAGCGTGCGCAAACGCGAGATACTGCAAGGTGTGTGCCTGCTGGGACCCCATCGCGACGATTTAGAGTTTGTCGTCAATGGCGTCAATCTGCTGACGTATGGTTCTCGTGGTCAGCAACGCACGGCGGCCCTCGCAACGAAGCTGTCAGAACTGGCCTATATGCGTGCCAGCACTGGCGACGAGCCGATTCTCCTACTCGATGACGTATTTAGCGAACTGGACCGCGTGCGCCGCGATTATCTTCTGCAACAAGTATTGCGCCACGAGCAGGTCTTGTTGACCACAACCGAGCTACACGCCCTGCCCGCCGCCATTACCGCTCAAGCTCGCACATATCAGGTGAACGAAGGCCATGTACAGGTTTCGACGTATTGAATATGTTGCAACAATACATCGATCTATACACTCCCCGCCTGTTAATGCCATGCAGAGGTGGGGTAGTCGTATTCCATGATAAAGTAGCTAGCAACACAGGTCAAATGATTGAGCATAATAACTGTTTTATGATCACTTGCATAGTTCGTGCGATAGATCTCTAAAACGGGGGTATTACGCACAATATTAAGCCATTCTTGTTCTTGTGGTGTGGGCAGACGCGCCAGAATCTCCTCGTGAACCTGCTCTATTGTCTGTCCATATGTCTCTTTGATCGCAAAAGGTACATCGAAATGGACATCCTGTTGCATTTGCTCCAGAATAGCCCCACCCGCCAACGCGAGCGGATAGAAGTTTTCAGCAATGCGATAATAGGCTGCGGTAGTTCCCTGTTGACGAAAACGGCGTACAACAGGTGTTCCCTCTTCAATATGCATGCGCTGCGCAGCCGCTGGTGGAGCAGAAACAATTGCGGGTGTTTCAATATTGGCCTCGGCGGTTTTGAAACCCTGTTCCGCAAGATAGCGATCAAAGCGCGCGACAACACCAGGGACGCGCGTGCGCGGCATATTGACGAAAATGCCTGCACGCCCTTTTGATACCAATATTCCCTCAGCCTGCAACAACTGCACCACTTTATTAATTGTCTCATGTGTTGTACTATATTCTTCCGCGAGCATCCGCAGCGATGGGAGGCGTCCCGCAGTACCAAACTCGCCATCAAGGATGCGCTGGCGGAAAAGAGTCAGAATTGTATCAATTTTTGCTTCGGGCGACATAGGTTTCCTCTACCATATTTTAGAATAATATTGACAGATAGACTAAGCCAATTGATCTAGGATAATCATAGCACGGACACTCAAAAATGCATAGAGGGCTAGCCACTATTGACTTCTTTCGGGGAGACCTCTACAATGACCAGAGAGAAACGCCGTTGCATACCATGTATCAAGATGTATTATGGCATAGATGGGGGAAAACATCGTTCATGGAAGGTAGATCACATCTACTGATTGGATTAACCGCTGGTGTGGTGCTGGATAGTTTTGTGCATCTTTCCGGCGACCCACTCACATTGGCCAAGACCGTGACCTTAACATTGTTAGTCAAGAAAGCGGTTTACTACTTCTCGGTTGGTATTGGCGCGCTTTTGCCTGATATCGATAATGCGCGCAGCACGCTAGGTCACAAATTAGGCGCAGTTAGCAAAAGTATTCAAAGGATTGCGGGCCACCGCACAATCTTCCATAGTTTGTTAGGACTGGTGTTAGGATCGCTGCTTGCAGTTGGTCTACAACAGGTGATAATCTGGCTGTTAAGTCAGCGTGGGCTAACTGTTCCAGCCGATTTTGTAGGTGCATCGCATCTCGTCTTTTTTGCCGTGCTATTCGGTAGCATTATGCATATCGCGGCAGATGCATTGACGCAGGGCGGCGTCCCGCTGTTCTGGCCTAACCCAAAACGCTATGGTTTTCCGCCCGACTCGCACTGGCGGTTCCGCACGGGCACGTGGCCCGAATTTGTGATTGTCTGGTCATTCATGATTATCGTCGGTGTCGGTGTCTGGCAGTCGATACTCGTGGTATGAACCACTATATATTGGGAACTTGATGAAACGCTTCGACCAAAAAACACAATTGGCCTTTGCCTGGACGCTACTAGGTCTATTCGTGCTCCTGTATACGCTGGATATGAGTTATCAGTCGATACTGCGTTACGAAACCTTTAAAGCAACGGCCTTTGATCTTGGAAATCTGGATCAGGTGATTTGGAACACGTTGCATGGACGTTTTTTCCAGTTTACGAACCAATCTATCGACTGGTATGGCCCACCGACCCGTCTCGCAATCCACTTTGAGCCGATTATCATTCCGCTCTCGCTCCTCTATCTGATTCGCGCAGACCCGCGCACCTTGCTGATCTTCCAAACGCTGGTCCTGGTGACAGGAGCGTTGCCTGTGTTTTTGTTGACGCGCACATATATTCCGCGTTGGCCTCTGCTTGCCGCCATGCTGGCGGGAGTGTATCTCACGATGCCCTCGCTCTTGGGCCTGAATCTCTTCGATTTTCACCCCGTCTCGCTGGCAACGCCGCTACTACTCTACGCTTTTCTTGCCCTGGCCAATCGCCGCTATGGGTGGTGCGTGGTCGCATGTGTGGTCGCGTCTGCCTGTAAAGAGGATATTCCCTTTGCCGTTGCTATGTTTGGCCTGCTTGCTATCTGGCGATATAAAGCACCACGCTTGGGGAGTGCGCTTTTCGTGATGGGCATCGTCTGGGGATTATTGGCCTTCCTGGTCATTATTCCACATTTCTATCCCGGAGCACAGCACAATAACTTCTGGTATCGCTACGAAGTACTAGGTAGCACACCTGCCGTGGCAATTGTTAATCTGCTGCTACACCCCTGGTTGATCTTTACGACCTTTATCACGATTGATCGGGTCTACTATCTAGCCAGCCTGCTGCGCAATAACGGCTTTCTCGCGCTGCTGGCTCCCGAATGGCTCTTGCCCGCAGTACCCAGCCTTGCCGTTAATCTTTTGAGCGTGGACCCCCTACTCTATAGCGGCGTCTATCACTACAATGCCGCCATCATCCCATGTATCATGATGGCCGCTATTCATGGTACACAACGCGCCCTGGTGATCTGGCAACGCTGGCGCGGCGAGATTGCTGAGCTTGTGCCGGTTGTGCAAGATGAACCGAACACAGGGCACGGCAGCATTCATATTCTACGCCCGCAACCTGTCGGCAGCAGTGGAACGAGCGGCGTGTTGACGCTAGCTCGTACGTCGCTCCAAAACGTTGTTGCCTCGCCTGGTGTGACGAACTTGGCCGCCCGTCTGCGCATTTACTGGGAACGTCTGGCCCGTTTTAGCATGCACCAATGGCAACAATTCAGTACGCGCATGGTGCCCCTCGCCAAAACAGTGCCGTTGTCCCGTTTGCAGTGGTTCCTCTATAGCTGGATGATTGTGTTGTCGCTACTCAACTACATTGTCATGCTGCCCCAACTCAATGCCTTCTGGGCCGATCATGTGCCGGGGAGCCGTGAGCAACAGATTCAACTTTTACTGGATATGATTCCGCCCACGGCCTCGGTATCTACGAGCGCGAATATCAACCCACATCTGTCTGAGCGGCGTTTTATTACCGTCTTTCCCTCGCTCACCATTGCCAATCCTGACACACACGAGTTGATGACGGTACAGTACGTAGTTGTAGACCTCTATTCACTCTTCCCAGAAGACCGTGTAACGACGACAAAGGTGTTGAATCAATTGATTCAATCGGGCCAATTCTCTATAGTTGCCCGTGCAGATGGTGTTGAACTGTTAAAGCGGCACGGCCCGTAGTTCTATCTAGACCGTATGGGGAATATAGCCGTAGCATATACGCTAAAATCATGGTATAATGCTTGAAGGAACTGCCAGTATGTGTCTGATGCGTCCATCGAAGCCTATCTTTGTGTGGAGGAAAAGCAGGATGCGCAATCCTTATTCTGACGACCCGACCAGTATACAGCCGACTGTATTGCCGCATAATATGGAGCGTATGGAGGATTTGCAACCCAAACCAGTACCGCAACCCGCCGCGCCACCAACGCCAAATATAGTTGATAGCCTGCCTGCTGAGAGCGCAGCGGAACTGCGCCAGGAGGAGGCGCGTACCTTTCGTTATGCCATTGGGAAGCTTAATGATTTTCTACAATGGTTCATCATGGTACTGGAGATCACGCTCATTATTCGTTTCGTGCTGAAACTGATTGGTGCTGATCCAGCAAACCTGTTTGCCGCCTTTCTCTATGCATTGACCGATATCATTCTGTTTCCATTCAGCACTATCGTACATGCACCGTCTATTCGCACCAATCAAGCCTTTGAATGGTCGACGCTGATCGCGATGATTATCTACTGGCTCATTTTTTGGGCGATCCGACGTTTCTTACGCATCCTTATCTCCAGCCCAGAGGAGCCAACGAGCTAAGCTGATTGGATTACTGTCCTGACAACTACATACAAAGACATGTTGCATGTCATGGCAGAGCAAGATAGAGCAGGATTATAATAAAGGCAGGGTGAGGGCAAGTCCCGCCCTGCTTTTTTCATGCAGTGAAAGGATACCAATTCTATGGCAATTCGCATTGATGTCTGGTCGGACTTTGTTTGACCCTTTTGTTTCCTCGTAGCTTCCAGTCTGGAAAAGCTCCAACAAGATTATGACCTTGATATCCACTGGCGTTCTTATCAGCTTCGCCCCGCAGGCTCACCTCCCATGCCGCCAGAGTACCGGGCACGCATTGAGGCATCGCGACCAATGCTGCTCAAGAGAGCGCGTGAACAGTATGGCCTTGAATTGCAGATCGGGCCAACGAATATTGATAGCCTTACAGCCTTGATCGCCGACAAATATGCCGAGCAACAAGGCAAAGGGGCGCAATTTCATCGTGCCGTGATGAAGGCCTACTGGCAAGAAGCACGCTCTATAGATGATCTTGCCGTGCTACAAGAAATCGCGCAAACCGTTGACCTCGACACGACCCATTTTGCCGAGAGCCTGCAAAATGCGCGCTACGCACAGGAGGTCAAAGATGACATTCAGCAGGCCCTCCAATATGGCCTGGATGCCGTCCCAGCCCTCGTCTTCGAGGATAAATATGTTGTGATGGGTGCGCAACCATACGATGTGCTGAAACGTGTCGTGGAGCGTGTGCAGAGCGAAATGGGGGCCTAGTTTCGGAAACGTTTACGGTCAAACTATAACACTCGCACACATTTTGTGATAGAGTAAGGACAGAGCAAAAATAGCATATGTGCGTTTGCTCTGTCCCATTTTATTTTGTACAGTATGCTCGTTTTTAGAAAGAGAGAAACGGATGACAACCTCTCAATCGCCAGAGTTGGCACACCAGCTAGCCAGTGATCAATATGCACCAAAGAAAGAAGATAAATTCAGTTTTGGCCTCTGGACCGTCGGCAATCGGGGACGTGACCCGTTTGGCGATTTTGTGCGCCCAGAACTGAGTCCGCTACGCAGCGTGCAGAAGCTCTCAGAATTAGGTGCGTGGGGCATCAACCTGCACGATAATGATCTAGTGCCTTTCGATGCCACACCTACTGAACGCGACCGCATCGTGACTGATTTCAAGAAGGCCCTCTCTGACTACGGGATGGTTGTGCCAATGGCAACTACCAATCTCTTCTTCCATCCTATTTTCAAAGATGGAGCGTTCACCTCAGTTGATCCCGCCGTACGCGCCTTTGCCTTGCAAAAAACGATGCGCTCGATTGATCTGGGTGCTGAACTGGGTGCTGAAACCTACGTCTTCTGGGGTGGACGCGAGGGCGTTGACGCCGAGGCCAGTAAAGATCCCGTGACCGCAATCAAACGGATGCGCGACGCCCTGAATTTCCTGTGCCAGTACGCGCTTGATAACGGCTATAAGATGCGCTTTGCCCTGGAACCCAAGCCAAACGAGCCACGCTCCGATACCTATTTCCCCACCATCGGGCATATGCTCGCCTTCATCTATACGCTCGATCACCCTGACATGGTTGGTCTCAACCCAGAAGTTGCGCACGAGCATATGGCGGGCCTTAACTTCGTGCATGGCGTGGCACAGGCACTTGAGGCAGGCAAACTCTTCCACATCGACCTCAACGATCAGAAGGGGCCGCGCTTCGATCAGGACTTCCGCTTTGGTAGCGAAAGCATCAAAGCTGCATTCTTCCTGGTCAAACTGCTAGAAGAGCATGGCTATACTGGTCCACGCCACTTCGATGCCCACTCCTATCGCACTGAGGACGAACAGGGCGTATGGGATTTCGCCCTCGGCTGTATGCGCACCTACAATATGTTCAAGGTGAAGGCCAAACACTTCAACGCCGACGCCGAGATTCAGGCCATCATGCAAGAACTCAACGGCGGCGATCAGAGCTACGGCGGCCTGCTGAGCGGCTATAGCAAAGAGACCGTACAAAAACTCAAAGAGACCACGTTCAACGTCGAGCAACTGGCACAGCGCGGCTATCGCTACGAGCGCCTCGACCAGTTAACCGTAGAGATCATCATGGGTGTGCGTTAAGCGACGCAAGCCTCCTGGGGAGCTGTGTGACGGGAGACGAGGGCGTGATGATGGCATTGAAAACATGAATCCGCATCCGGCATTGGCTGCGTAGTGCTCTGTCAAACGTCATTCCAACTGTTTGGAAGAGGCAGGGCGACCGCAAGGGTCGCCCCTACAATGAGACGATGCCCGTTTTCCCCGTCATCATGGTAGGGGCGAGGCTTGCCCTCGCCCTGCCCCCCACACGCCGAAAAGGGGGCGATGAAGCTTGACAGAGCACTACGCAGCATAATGCCGGATGCGGATTCATTTTTCAACACAATTATCACGCACTGCGCCCAGGCACAAAAAGGTACGCGATGATATTCGATAGAGTGCTACGTTCCTTTGTGTAGAGCACGCTCAACGGCATCTATCCCATAACAGGCAAAAAGGAATTGCAACATGCGCATGCGTGCGGTTGGATGCCATGCCATCTTGCTTAACAATGCCTCAATCACAACGTGCAAATCGGTTGAAAGCGTGGCGAAATTGGCCGCCTCGTCGCGATGCCAGGCACGCAGCATCCAGTTAACCTCGACCTCTTCAGCAGCCATACCGACCGACACCAGGGCAATCACTGTCGCAGAGAGCGTGAGATACTCGATATTCAGCGAAAGCAACCTGATCTGCTCTATCGCCTCAGCAGGTATTCCCAGTTCAGTAAAGAGACAGCGGCGGGCGGTGGCGAAAAAATCTGTATCAGCGGCCCGTGTCGGATCCTCATCTTGCTCATGATCGGGAGCGTTCATCATTTCCTCGCACGAGACAGACCAGCGGCCCGGATAAAATCCCACCCAAGACGAACGCTGCATAGTAATAATCTGTTTATCGCGCGTCACCACAATACAGTGCAGGCTGATGGGAGCAGGAAGTTGTGAGACACCTTTGCCCATCACACTATAGCTGAGCGCACTGCTGGCATATCGCTGACGAATAGAAAGTTTCGTGCCCTCCGCCCCCTGCAGTAATGGCTCATCCAGCACAAGAACGGTGCTGTAATAGTCATAGAAATGAATAGGGGCGAGCGTGACATGTATTTGGTCGCGCGCGCTAAATGAAGGCGTAAACGAGAGCAGGCGATAATGCGCGCCATTATAGTAATGGTTGACAATCGTCGGTAGATGCTCCTGCCGAACCTTTTCTACCTCTTCGGGCAGAGGGAGAGCAGTGGATAACATCGTCGTGCTGACCGCCTTTGGTCCCCACCCTTCATAGTTGCGGCTTTGCGCCAGCGTGATACAATCATCAACCGCGAAGCGTTTGACTCCCGCCTGCTGCATCAACCAACGCGCATTGCGTGAAGCCAGAGAGAGGAGACTTGTCGCCCCTGTCGCGTGTTCCTCTCCATTATGAGAACCAATTGTGGGCCTGCTACGCTCTTGTGTGGATGCGGAAGATTGCTCTGCCTGTCGCACGGGAGCAGCTACAGATGGGGTAGTTTTCTCACTCGCATCACGCGCCACGGGTGGTCTATTCTCACTATTCATTGCAAGCTTTTTTTGCTGCGCGGTCTGTGAAGATGCAGGAGGTGCAGGAGTTTGTGTAGGAGAACGCGGAGCAGGTGCGTCTGCTTCACTGACCCATGCGGGTAGAGGCGGCGTTGATACATCTCTTGGAGCAGACGTGTGATGCGCAGCGCTCAGAGCTGGTGCCGGTACTGACTGGGTATTGCCATTGCCATTGCCATTTCGATTGCTATGAACAGGCATATTTTCAGCAGCACTGTTGCTGACTGTAGTGCCGCGTGTCATATGCGGAGGAACGAGAGCGGAGAACACCCTGCGCCAATCAGGCGTGGCGTTGGTTTGATTGGTCATTGGCGAGGGACGCAGAACAGAGCTATCGACATCTTGCAACTCAGACGCGGCGGCCATTACAGGGACATCATGCTGATAGGCAGGACGAGGCTCCGTATCAGGACCACGACTCTCCGCATTTGCAGTAGGGAGCGGTGCATTGTCCACATCGTCAAGGTCCAGATCGAGATCCAATAGCGGTTCTTGCTCTTCTTGCTTGCTCAGTGGCTCCTGCGTATTCTCAAAGGTCCGCTGCTCCACAGACGCCATAGCTTCAGCATCAGCCATTGCACCGCTATAGAGCCGCTTCTCCACAATTTGCAGCATGGAGGTATATTCTTGTATTTTCAAGCGTACATAGAGATGAGCGGTACTGCTTTCTACATGCTGTTGGCGCAACTCAAGATAGCGGATACGCTGCTCATAAAATTGCCCCCACCGTTTCAAAGCCTCACGGTCAGGTTGCTCATTTTGGGTATATTGCATTGATGGTTGGAGATACCCAAGTTGCAACTCTTCGACCTCCGTCAGTTTTGTGCGGTCAATTTCCGCCATTTTGAGATATTGTTCCATCTCCTGGCGTGTGGTACATAGCGTCTCGCCCAGCGTCAGGACAATTTTACGGATTGGTCCCTTAAAGGGCTGAGAAATCTCATTCTTTTCCAGGCGTGAGACGATACTTGTATTTGTATTGGCAATAGCCGCCAACTCGTCTTGAGAAATATCAGCATGCTTGCGTAAACCAGTAAGAAAGGTTCCAAATTGTCTCATAACTTACCATCCCCAATCGGCAATCCATGATTTCTTATCGAGTTATCGAGTAGACAGTGCATTGCCCATCACAGGTTCCCTATGTGATGTCGCTCAGTTTATACAAATACAAATACACAAAACCATATTTATATATACATATCTCAACAAATGAGACACATGCATCCATAATTACTATATCACACGAGCAGGGTTTTACACAAGGTGAGGAATAGTCACGGCGGAAGGTTGGTACACGGAGGTACATAGAGGAGCAAGATCCTCCCATAATGACAAATTGTAGAGCTATTGACATTAAGGCTTAATATGTGGATATTTTGCTATTATTTACAATTATCTCTAAAATATCTTCAATATTTTGTGCCATTTTGGCATGATAAGTGGTTGATATTTTCATATATTGTTTGACAAAAGCAGCAAAAGGGGAGACTGGCAGGGTGATTATCAGGCCCGTCCACGTTGCAATGATTCTAACACAGCGGCGATTTCGCGGCGAATGCGCTCATTGTGCGTCACCTCGGCATGGACTTTTTCCCAGCCATGCATAATCGTGGTATGATCGCGTCCGCCTAATTCAGCTCCGATTTGTAGGAGCGAGGCGGTAGTCTCCTCGCGCATGAGATACATCGCCACCTGGCGGGGCCAGACGATCTCGCGATCACGCTGCTTACCGCGCATCAGAGCGGGGTCCACATTATAGTAGCGGCACACGCCCTCCATCACCTCGCGTGTAGTCAGGTTCACCGCGACAGGCTTGGACTCATTGTAGAGATGCTCTAAGGCCTGGGCAGCCAGTTGTTGTGTCAGCGGAGCGTCATGCAGTGTGGCGTAGGCAATCACACGATTGAGGGCACCTTCCAGTTCACGCACGCTGGTACACTCCTGGCGCGCAATATAGTCAATCACGCTACTAGGAATATGGAAGCGTACCGAATCGGCCTTTGAGCGTAAAATAGCGAGGCGATGCTCGTACTCAGGCGGCTGAATATCCGCGAGCAGTCCCCATTCAAAGCGTGAGCGCAGGCGATCTTGCAGACTGTGAATGGCCTTCGGCGGGCGGTCGCTGGTAACGACAATCTGCTTGCTGGCATTGTGTAGCGTATTAAAGGTATGAAAAAACTCTTCCTCGGTGGACTCTTTACCGGCGATAAACTGGATATCATCGACGAGTAGAATATCTATCTGGCGATACTTCGCGCGAAACTCCTCAGTCTTTTGGAAACGAATGGCGTTAATAATCTCATTGGTAAATTTTTCAGATGTGACATAGAGCACATTGAGACCAGCCGTTTCGCCCACATGGCCAATCGCATGCAAGAGATGGGTTTTGCCCAGACCGACGCCGCCGTAAAAGAAGAGGGGATTGTAGACACGCCCCGGAGTTTCAGAGACAGCAAGGGCCGCGACATGCGCAAGCTGATTCGATTTGCCCACAATAAAGGATTTGAAGGTATAGCGAGGATTGAGCAACCCCTCGGCGGGCACAGCAAAGAGACTGGCGAACGAGAGTTTGCTATCTTGCGTTGCCGTCGTTGGAGGAGCCATACGCGGTTCATCTTCCTCAACACGGGGAGTTTCTGGTTCTGGTGCAAACGAGAAGGGCGTTTCCGCCTGTTCTTCATGCTCATTAGGAATGCTACGGTGAACGCTCGCATTGGAGGAAATGGGGGCCAGCGAATTCATCGCGGCCGCAGCCGTATCGGCAATGCGGCGTTCGCGCTGAGCAGCAGAAGGGCGTCCACGTGCCATCCGATACTGACGACGCGGAGGTATCGCATCAGTGGATGTCTCACCCTGGTCCGGTTCGCTCTGACCCGGTTCGTCACCATTCTCTTTCGCAACCACAAATTGCACCTCAAGGGGTTGCCCTGCCACCTCGACGAGGAGCGGACGCACCCGTTCAATGAAGCGGTTCTCAAGATGCGCTTTGGCAAATGTGGTGGGAACGCGCACAACAAATATCCCATCCTGAAAAGTTTGGGCGGTAGTGCCTTGAAACCAGACCGTAAACACGGCCCGGCTTACCTGTTTCCGTATCCGTTCTAAGACTGTTTGCCATATTTGTGTTGCATTCACGCCTAATTACCTCGCGCAGAGCCATTCATTATATATCGCATATCAACTGATATCGCTAGCATTGTAGAGCATGATTGCTTACACAGGCATGCGCACAAAGTCAGCGAGAGCAAAACTGGATAAGAATAGGATAATCACAATAGTTCGTAATAGTAACACTGAATCAAACTGATGTAAAGCCCACTTTTGGTACCACTGTCTTATTGGTACACGTAGCGTCATTTGCAAACTGATACCAAGCATACCAAAAAGGGGAATATATGCGCAATTGAGAGCTAGCTCATAGGCATTTTGCCTAATTTAACGTATACTGACATCGTGATAGTGGTAATGCTTGAGAGAGAGAAACGATACTTGTCCGTTTAGTATTGTAGGTGGTCCTCAGCGACGTGTTTTACAGGATAGGACCCTCAAGGATTGTGTTGGCGTTGAAGGAGTTTTCGTATGCGTATGTTTCGGGCGTTCTTGTATGGTGTGGACAAAGCGAATACGTCTTCTGAGAAGAGAGGAGTAGCTTGGGAGCGGAGACCAGCAAAGCGTGGAGCTATCCTTTTATCATGCAGTGTATTACTTTTAAGCTGTTTACTCGTAGCCTGCTCTAGCCTCAGTTTTGGCTCATCGGCCAGTTCTACCACGGCGAGTGGGCCGAGTGATCTGGCATTAAGTAAATTACACTGGTGTGGCAAACCACTCATGATTTTTCGTGATGAAGGGGCAACGGCAACGAGTACGCCCACCGCACTCACCCCGACAGGAACAGTTGGAGCGACCCCCTCTGCCACAGCGACATCCTCTGCAGGAACGCCCAGTGCGGCAACCCCAACAACGTTAACCGATTGGCAACTAGTTAAAGGAGATTTGGGGTTCACAATCTACCTGCCTGCGACACTGCCTGCAGGTACCTGTCTGGTAAGTGCCTATGGCATGGTTCATGACCCTATTCTAGGGGGCAGTTTCACGATTGGCTATCTCTTACCCGACCATAGCGCCCTGACCTTCTCGGAGGCTCCAGTACGCTCACAAAGTACCGCATTCGCGTGTAACGTAACAACTACGCAACAAACTAACGCGACCGCAACGACAGGCACGCCAAAGGCAACACCTGGCACAGCCCCGGCCCCACGCCAGGTATGTAATGGTGTGCGTGACACAACAAGCATCGTTTTCTCATCGCAAGGAACGATGGCTAACCTACAACAGTTTTTTCATGCACTACAACCAGATGTTACCTGGATACCGGCCGCTTGACGAACAGAGCATGCCACAGAGGAATGGACGATGTGGCACCTGGTGGTGTACTCGACGCTGACTACGCCATCTGATATACTAGCAAAGGTCTTGCATTCGCACGTGCGTCAGTCCGTATGTGCTTGGAATGGGAGGAACATTACTCATGGATAAGTGTCCCTATTGTTTCGCGGAAACACGCCCAGGGGATAATTTCTGCTTAAACTGCGGTAACCGCCTTGTGCCCGCCTCACAGGGGTCCGCAAGCATTGGCGAGGCAACCGTTGCTGCACCCGAATGGGCAGCACCTGCAGCTTCCCCTATCCCTGTGCCAGCGGTAAGTTGGGATGCCGCAACAATTAAAGGATCCAGTCCCGATCAACCAGCATACGCAATCGATCCCATTGCACCAACCGTTTTGCCCGGTATGGAGCGCATTGAGGAGCCAGCAAATTTGCTTTTGCGTGGAGAAAAAGGCGAGATTATCAGCGAGTTTAAGCTTGACAAGCACGAAATGACGATTGGGCGCGCACCCAGCAGCGATATCTTGCTGTCAAAGGATAAACTTACCTCACGCCGCCATGCCACTCTCCATTATGAGAATGGCAACTATTATATCCGCGATGAGGGCAGCGCGAACAATACCTTTGTCAACGGCCAGCAGATTGAAACCATGACACTCTACCAATTAAAAGATAACGATTTAGTTGGTATCGGTGAGTATGAATTGGTCTTCCGCCCCTCTCATTCTTCCGCAGCTGTCTCGGCTTCGAACTCACAAGATATCGCCGAAATGGCAACGGTCAGTTTTAACGCCGGTGCTATCGAACAGACCGCACGCACCTGGGAAGATAACGAGGCAACCGTCGCCACAAGTGACCCCTATGGCACACGTCCCGCCGACAGCCAGGAAGTCGCAGAGGCCTTCAAAGCCGCTTCGTTCACGCCTTCTCCGGCCCAGTTGCCGACAGAGATACCGCAGGAGTCTTTCGCGCCCATTGCTACACCGGGAGCTATATCGTTTGCCAGCCCCGCTCCAGTCGAGCAGCCTGCCGTTGCCCCGGCACCCATCGCTCCGACAGTAGTTCCTGAAGTAGGAACCGGGATTGTGACTGCGCGCGCAAACGCACCCGCTGCACGCTCTGTTTCTGCACCAGCCGCATCTGCACGTAGCATGTCAACCAGCACACCTGCCGATGCCAACCAGAGCCAGAACGTGACATTCGACCGTATTACCAGCCTTGAAATGCCCGTTTTGCCGGACATCACGTCATTGATGGCAGCCCTCTCCAGCTTGGATGGGCAGGTCATGGCACTGCAAGAGCAGATCAACTCGACGCAAGGAGCCATGCACAGCCACGAACAGCAGGTCGAACAAACAACGAATCAGTTGCGCTCCGCTGTCCGTCGTGTCACCGAGCGCATGGATAGCACCATCGCTGATGTTGCCCGTTCACGCGAGTCATTAGCCTGGGCAGACCTGCTACAATTAATGGAGGATGTCATGAACAACCCACGTGACATTGAATATGTGGGCAAGTTGGCCCGCAAGGCACGTGAGTTGAACAAGGTCTTCCAAATTCATCAAAATGTTCTCAACACGATGGCTGAATGCAACAGTCTGCTGCGCGGCTTACTTGGTGAAGAACGCTAGCACACCATCTGCCAGGAGAGGCGTGACCATGTTTGATCGCGCTTCCCTGGCAACTATCAGGAACGATTTTATGCACAATACTGGCGAGACGCACACGGTGGCGTCTCATTTTCTTGACGAGGACGAAGCGTTACCCACGCAGCGCTTTGATGCAGTTGTCATCGGTGCGGGTCTGGGCGGTTTGCTCAGTGCCGCGCACCTGCTTCAACGCGGTTTACGTGTTGCCCTTGTCGAACGCTTGCCACACAGCGGCGGCCGTTTTACCGCAAAGACCTTTCACGGTGTGCAGGTCAGCACAGGAGCCGTACATATGGTTCCTTTCGGTAGTAGTGGCGTGCTGGCTCATATGCTACGCCGTTTGCGCATTCCCCACCATCTCCTGGATGCCGATGTTTTTGGCTCATTTCACGTCCATGGCAAACAATACAGCTCGCGTGGTCTGCTCGGTGTTTATAAATTTCTCGGCCCACGCCAGTTTCTCAGGTTTGCATACCTGGGCTACCTGTTATTTTTGCGCCCACTGCCCGCGCAAGAGCAGCAATTACCTTTTGACCTTTGGTTAGAGCGGCACATCAACGTCAAGCACAACCCGCAGCTGGTGGCCTTTTTCGCCAGCGTCGCGCGTTTTGCGTTGAGCCTGGAACTACATCAGGTCGGCACAGCAGAAGTGGCACGCACAACTAAACATATGCTACGTTTTGGCGCGCCCGCGATTATTCAGGGCGGTTGTGGCGAACTGACCAGCGAGTTGGAACGCTACGTGCGCGCCCAGGGCGGCAAACTACTACTCAGCCATGAGGTGCAACGTATTCTGTACCGCGATGGACAGGTCACAGGCGTGCGCGTCCGTGATAAGGAACACGACGCGGCGTTTGAGATCCAGGCTCCGCTCGTGGTCAGCGATATTGGGCCACGCGCGACAAATGCGCTTTTACACAATCGCAAGATCACCCAGGGTGAGGTACTTAAACAGCAGGGAGACGACACACAAATGCGCGAGGCGGTGGGCCTGAAGGTACACATCCTCAGCGATATCTCGCTCATCCCACATCGCGGCATTATGTATTGCCTGGACACGCAGCGTATCGCGGGTATGGTTCAGCCCACCAATAGCGACCCTACGCTGGCTCCCCCAGGAAAACACCTGCTCATTAGCCATCAAGTCATTCAAAGTAACAACATCGAAGAGGAGCGTGCCCTTGCATTGGCAGACCTGCGTATGCTCTTTGGAGCAGCATTTGACACCCATTGCCGCGTTCTCACAATGGGAACCTATCGGGGAGAGTGGCCCGTCAATCGCATCGCGCAAGGTGAGGATATTCTGCCTCAGACAGCACTACGCGGCCTCTATCAAGTAGGCGATGCGGTCAAACCCACAGGCTACCTGATGGTTGAGGGCGTCGCCCAGAGCGTCAACCTGTTTCTCGATCTCTTAAACGAACTGGATCACCGTGATGCTGAGTCCAAACCACGCCGCGCGACTGTCTCGCCGCCCTCGCGTCTCAATGCCCTGGTCTGGCTTTGGAAGGCTCCCGGTAATGGGGGAAAGAGATAAGCCCTGCTACTAGGACCGTTTTCTACACCACTAGAAATTTTGCCCATACTTAGTTAGAATAGTATGGGTATCTTTTTTTTGTCCATCTTGCAATATATTTTTTCTTTGTACTATTCATTGTTGGAGCTATTTACCAATGACTACTATATTCTCTACTCACATACCGCAGTTGCAAATACAGCCTGAAGAGCTAGAACGCCTGCGCACGCGCCTGCTTCCACCTTATAAGGTCATCCTGTTTGACGACGATTACAATGAGATGAACTATGTTGTTTTCGCGCTCCTCCATTCTGTGAGTCAGTTGAGTATCAATGAAGCAAGCAAAATTATGCTCACCGCACACCTGAAAGGGAGCGCGGTCGTCATCGTTTGCCCCAAGGAAACTGCTGAGTATTATCAGGAACGTCTACTCAGTTATGGTCTCACCGCTACCATTGAACCCGACTAAATTGTATCTTGTCTGCATTTCTTCTACGTATGACAAATATGATACGTAACGCATTCTCTTACTGGCACTTTTACTATGGCAGAATTCGTAAAGATACGTTATCATTAGTACAGTACGTTAACGGATGACCTTAATGTACTGTCTTTGTTCTATCACACGCTCCATCAGGAGGAGAAAATCATGGTTCACTTATGGGGTTCCAAGGCCAGAGAAGGGATTGAGATGAGTAAATCGGCACTTGGAGAGACCGCAACTGGCGACATAGCAGTAGTCATTGCGGGCGAAAAGCTCGATGCTAACCTCGTCTACATCGGCTGTCAGATGGCAAAAGGAGCTAAACGTAAGGTCCATCTTGTTCACGTCATCGAAGTGCCGCGCGCATTACCTTTGAATGCTACCTTGACTCAGGAGTCTGAACGCGCAGACAAATTGCTGAAATCTGCTCTGGAACTTGCGGAGCGCGTTGGGTGCGACGCTGTTGCAGAGGTTGTACAGGCCCGTGATGCTGGTTCTGCAATTGTGGAAGAAGCGAAAGATCATCACTGCTCGCTGATTCTCATTGGGCAGGTTCGTCACGGCACACGCCAACTCGATATGGGCAAAACCGTCTCTTACGTGCTTGCAAACTCGCCCTGTCGCGTCTGGCTCGTACAAGACCCCAACCCCGTCCACGCCCTACAAACAAGCTAATGATTGTAGATTGAAGAGATAATGCCATCCCAGTCCATTACTCTGGTGCTGGTGGGAGGATTTCCTTGCTTCTTTTTTAAGCCTATGTAGTGATACAGATGCAATAGCTATTACGTATTAGTAGTATGCGCTTCGTTTTGATTGTCCATGTATCATGCTGCACTACAATGCTTGATGAGGAGATACCTGTAGATGGCAGACGCAACACCTATTCCAACCAGATATCGCTCCCATAAAGACTACTATACAGCACTTTATCAGGCCGCGCTGACAATTTCATCCAGCCTGGAATTGAGTCAGGTGCTTCAAAGCATCGTGCAATGCACGACCGATGCTATGCGTGTCAAAGCATGCAGTGTGCGCCTTCTCGATGCCAGCAGCGGACAGCTCCGCTTGAGTGCGTCTTATGGATTGAGCGAGACCTACCTGGCAAAAGGCACTGTTCTTGTAGATTTAAGTCAGATTGATAGTGTGGTGTTACATGGCAACACTGTCCAGATCGCGGATGCGCGCACCGACCCGCGTTTCCAGTATCAGGAAGCCGCCAGGGAAGAAGGATTAGTCTCTATTCTCTGTGTGCCACTAGAAGTACGAGGCACTGCCATTGGTGTCATGCGTGTCTACACGGATAGTCCAACGTCCTTTGAAGAGGATGATGTGAGATTTCTGGCCGTCCTTGCCAGCCTCGCGGCATTAGCAATTGAAAATGCACGCTTGTACGAAAGCGTGCGCTCCTCTTACGAGGGGGTAATGGCGGCACTCTGGGGAACAAACGTTCCCTTATAAGTATAAGTAGGCTTACATTAAGATAGAAAATACGTTATTCCCTAACAGGGGCCGATTGCTCGTGTCGCCGCTCAACGACAGCAATGTCCATTTTTCGCGGGCGCGATGCATATCATATGGCATTATTGACGCGCAGACAGGCAGACGCGAGCAATCGGCCCCACGTCCTTTCACGCTTTTTTTGACACTAGAGCCATTTAGAAACGAATAAGTGTGTTGGTCAGGTAGGGCGAGGTAAAGCTTGTGTACTCACCCTCCACGCGCCGTGGAACGGGAAAAAGACGCGCTGAAAGCGGTTTATGCAGACGCACAGCCAGTATCGCTACATCCAACAACAGGTGCTCGATTGCCTCTATAGGCATTGTCCCCGGCAATGGCAACGTATCCAGCCCCGTTCCACAGACAGATGAGTAGAGCAGAAGCGTGTGTGCATTGACCAGACCATCACTCCAGCGTTGCCCCAATGTCGCGTCCTCTAATACGGGCAGCATCAAGCCTGAATAGCCACACATCGGCAACGTCGTAGATTTGAGGGCCGCTGTGATCGCAGCTGTAGCTGCCAGTGTGCCAGGCGAACCAAAGAGTCCATAGCCACATAGTTCCAGTGCCGCGACGATGCTCTCCTGACCCATTGGCGCGGGTGAGAGATCAATGCCCTGAAAGTGCAGATCATGCTCAAGCGCAAGCTCACGCCCAAGTTCTACCAGGGGCTGCATATACGTCTCTAGAACAGTTCGCACGCGCTCAGTCACACGCCCAAGAGGCAGCGGCCCCTCTGCCTGCACATCTTGCTCTTCTCTCACTGCCCGTAAAGCCTGCGCAATCAGCCCCACCCCTTGCACGCCCAATGCGAGACTATCCACGCCCTCGTGATAGGCCGCTGGGAAGAAGGGACAGCCAGGAGGCACACAGGCCAGCATAGCAAAACGAAAATTCCCGAAACCCTCCTCCGTCTCATGCGCTAGCCGCTGGATAATACGAGCGGTGGGACGCGCCGCCTCCGCACGTAAGCCATGCTGCTCACTCGCTACCTGGACAGTCGCGCTCAAGGCTGTTGTAGCCGCCAGCAAGTCAGGAATAGGGTCGAGCAATACTAGAGGAAAATTGGGCGCGGCTGCGGCTGCGGACCCCAGCGAACAGAATTGGAGGCCTTCATCGTCCAACATCTGCTGTAGCTCTCTTACATAGCTCAACAGCGCGGCAGGCGACCAGTCCGCCAGATCGGTAAAAATAGGGCGTGTGGAAAGACGCACCGTCTGCACTTCATAGCCAGCCTCAGTCACACGCCGACTGGCCTGCTGCAATACCGCGCTGGCATGGCGAATATGCGCGGCTGAAAGTGGATGTGGTGCCGCAATTCCTAGCGTAAGTGTGCGTACAGGAGCAATAAACATGACACGTTCCTCTTTTCTCAACAATAAAAAGAATACACCGATAATCATTATACCTTGATGCCTCTCCTAGCCACGCCTCGGGCGGGTGGGGAGTAACTTGACAGCACAATGACATTTCTCATACAATCAGCCTGCACAATAAGGCGATACCACATGAGGGGAGAATAGATACATGCCTGAAAAACCCATATGGACTGATATACCCCTTACACAGGACATTCCATCCTATCCGCATCCCGACGCGCCCTATCCTCTGGGAGACACAGTGTTTGAGCATACTGAAAGCGCAATACCTTCTGCATCCACTACATTCAGTGGGTCACGAGAACAGGATTGCTTTCTCTGCCTCTACTCTGGTAGCACCTGTTTTCTTGCTATGTTAGAGGGGCGCATTATTGCCGCGCGTGAACGCACTATTCATGGCAAGCCACTGCCATTTATCACCGTGCATGTAGAGAAGATCAGACGCCCTAACGCCGAGGTACAAACGGTAAGCTATATCGCCTCAATTGCCTTAAAAGAGTATTATCATCATCTTGTGAAAGAGTTACGTGCACGCAATCTCGACCTGACAGAACATCATATACGTGTCCGTATCTATCATCTACCCGACGCATATGCTGTGAAGGATTTTAAAAACGAGTCCATCTATCATTATCAGGCACAAACACATACAGCGGTTATTTTAGAACCCGACCTTCTGCTCAACATCACGGATCTGGCACAGGCCGACTACTGTTCCCGTCAATATCTGCTCAATCGCCTCGTCTCTACGCCACCCTCCGCTGCGACTATACGCGGCAACCTGATTCATTTCTGTTTCAAGGAATTATTGAAGAGCGGCGATCCCGTACGCCGTACACAAAACCAGTTCTCCGCTGATGAAGTCTCACCAATTGATGAGCCGTTGGCCTTCTTGCGCAAAACGCTTGATAAGGCATTGCAGCACTACAAGCTTGATTTACAGCTTGCCGCGATCTCACAAGCGGCCATAGTGGAAGAGGTCATGCCCCACCTGGAAAGCCTTGCCGTCTGGTATGCACGTGAGCATAGTACGCTTTGGACGCAGCTAGAAACGTCCGATGGCAAGCTCACTAGTGGAGTACGAGCCGAGACGTTCCTGCTCACGCCTGAAATTGGTCTGCGTGGACGGCTCGACCTGTTCTGGCAACAGCACAACCGACAGCAATTTCTCGAACTCAAGACAGGGAATACGACACGCGCACTCCCTAAAAGTGATCATCAGCAACAAGTGCGTGGCTACTACGCGCAATTAACCGCACGGCGCGATCAGAAGATGCAGAAGGCGCAAGCGATGGTCGTCTATAGTGGCACGCCACATTGCGCGGAAGCCTATCGCATTCCGTTTGAGATTCGCAATTTTCACCGTATTAATGAGACGCGCAATCTACTCGTGCTCTCTCATGTCACAGGTACGCCATCCGCGCCGCCGGGTCCCAGTCGCTGCACCAAATGTTCCATGCTAATACAGTGCCAGCGTATCTCCGCCGCCCTGGACTGGCAGCCACCCCAGACAGAGATCAATCTACGTGAACAGATTAGCCCACCGCCGTCACAGGAGAATATAGTTTCACCACCTACCCAGCACGAGAACACTGAGATAACGCGCCTCAACGCGGCTACAGCAGAGACGCCATCTACGGTCTCTACTACAGCGGCTACGCCTCAGGAGCGTCCGTTGGATACGGAAGAAGATCGCGCCTTTTTCGCCCATTACTATCGCCTGCTTCAGCTCGAGGGACGCGCAAGCGACAGCCAGCAAGCCCGCCTCTGGCGTGAAAGCCTTGAGGAACGCACCGCTCGTGGAGCAGTGATCACCAATTTGCGCGCGATCGCGATTGAACCAACACCGCAAGGCGAGTGGGAGCAGACGTTCGCGTGTGAAAATTCCTCTGAACTGCGCAGGGGTGACGAGATACTGTTGAGTGATGGCGACCCCATTCGCGGCGAGGTTGTGACAGGCACGATTACCGCCATCAGCGCGACCAGCGTCACGCTCTGGACCCCCGAACGCATTGCAACGCCACGCCAGATCGACCGCTATGACAATGACCTCGTGCATGTGCGCACCGTACAAAATCTGATGCGCTGGTTAGATGCCGATCCACGCCTGCGCGACCTTGTGGCAGGTCGCATACGTCCCCGCTTCCGGCAGGAACAGGTTGCTCCGCGTGCCGATTTTAACCAGCAGCAACAGCAGGCCGTCGAGCGCGCCATGCAGATGCGTGACTATCTGCTCATTCAGGGACCACCAGGAACAGGCAAAACCAGCGTGATTGCCGAAATCGTCAAACGCTTTATGGAACGTGGGCAGCGCGTCTTGCTTGCCGCTTTCACCAATCAGGCCGTCGATAATATGCTCAAACGCCTGGCCGAGAAGGAGCGGGTTCGTACTTTTATACGCCTCGGGCATGAGCGTAGCATTGATGAGTATCCCCTTATTCAAGAGCGTTTGCTGCAAAACCTGCTGCTTGCTCCGCCGGAGAAAAGTGGGATGCCCGCTGGGTGCAATGCACGCGATATGTTGCGCATTGCACCTATTATCGCCTCCACAACGGCCACGTGGTCATCCGATAAATATTCACCATACCTGCTCGATGGCATTGCGGGCGAGTTACCCTTTGATGTCGCGATTATTGACGAGGCCAGCCAGTTGACCGTACCCGCCCTGCTGGGCGCGTTGCGCTTTGCGCGCAGCTTTATTCTCGTCGGCGATGATAAACAACTCCCGCCGCTTGTGCAAAACAAGGCAGTGGCCGTCGAGCAGAAAGATCAGGTGCGCCCAGAGGGCCTTGCTACCTCCTTGTTTGAACTATTAAAAGAGCAAGATGTGGCCTATCTTGAGGCTGGGGGAGAGGAGAGTGCATGTGTCTCGCTGCGCACTCAGTACCGTATGCATGAACGCATCGCGCATTTTTCATCAAGAGTCTTCTATGAGGGCAAACTGGTAGCAGGTGAGCAGAATAAAAGGGCAATTTTAGAGGTGCCGCCGATACTCGCAGGTGAACCGTCTATAGTTACGCAGGCCCTGCGTCCCATTCATCCACTTGTATTTGTCAATGTGTTAGAGCACGATGCGCGCCAGATGAAGGTCAGTGAGAAAGAGGCAGAAACAGTCGGGGCACTTGTTCATGGTTTGCTGGCACGCGGCATTGCTCCGTCCGAGATCGGTATTATCGCGCCCTACCGCGCTCAGGTCGCGGCACTGCGTCACCATCTCTTCTCCGAGGAACAGCTAGCGCGCTGGCCCACGATCCATAGAAAGCAGCACGGTGAGACGAGCCTGACGATTGACACAGTAGATCGCTTTCAGGGCGGTGAGCGGCAAGTAATGATTATTTCGTTTGCCACGCAACGCATGCCACAAGGGGATTTACGAGATTTTTTGACGAATCCCAATCGTCTGAACGTGGCTCTCACACGCGCACAGCGCAAACTCATTCTGGTTGGTGCGCTCCCTATACTGGAACAGTTGCCTATCTTTAAGCGTCTTGTCACCTACTGCCGTAATATGAATACGATTATCAACGTGTGAACTTAATGACGATAAATCAATCGCAGCTAGCACTATTGTTTTCTGCGTTTTTCTGTGTTACTATGGAAATACGATAGCAGCAGAGCACGTCCGTGTAGGAAATTTATCGCGTCTACCAGAAAGTAGCTTCGCATGACCATGACATTTCTCAAATCCAACGTTGTCACCCGCGCCGATCATATACCAGGGCCAGCGCAAGGCCACTGGACTGCCGCTCACTATGCCGCCCTGCCCGACGACGAATGTCGCTACGAACTGATTGAAGGAGTGTTGTTTATGGCCCCTTCGCCCATAGGGTCCCATCAAGATGCCGCAGGTCGCTTTTATTATTACCTGCTACCACTCGTCGAGTTTGCGGGCAAAGGCAAGGTGCGTATTGCCCCCTTTGACGTTCAACTGGACGAACAGACGCTAGTGCAGCCCGATGTGTTGGTCGTGCTCACAGAACACCTCGACCGCTTGCAGCCCAACCGTCTGCTGGGCGCGCCTAATCTGGTTATCGAGGTGGCCTCACCCGCGACCGCCATCTATGATCGGCGCGAGAAATGCGACGCCTATGCGCGCGTGGGTGTGCCTGAGTACTGGATTGCGGATGCTTCCTCGCGCACAGTTGAAGTCCTGATCCTGCAAGACGGAGCCTATCGCTCGCTCGGCTATTTCGAGGGGAAAAATGGCCTGCGCTCGCTCATTGTGCCCGATATCACCGCTATTGCCACCGAACAGTTCTTTGCCTGATCGCCTACAGCTTGCGCCCAACCCACAGCCTTCAGCGGTCTTGCTCAATGATCTCCGCCCGTCGTTCTCTGGCATGTTTCGGCATCGTTTCCGCGCTCCCTTCTGCTCTCCTGCGAGTTATGCCTGCATATTTGTGCGCTCTGGGCGGAAGGCGGGCATACACAGGGACCAGTATTCGCAGCGTTGCTCTTGCGAGGCGTTGCTGTAGATCACGCGCGTGCCTTTGCCAATCAGCGCGCTCTCGCCGGGTTGCACCTCGACACGCTGCCCATCGGCCTCAACCAGCAGCGTGCCTTGCACGGCAATCACCACCTCATCAAACTGGGCAATCTGTGCTGGTTCGCGCCACGCTGGGGGAGCCATCATGTGGGCAAGGCTGAAACCATCTTGTCGCGTATTCAAAACACCAAAATGCTCATCAATGATCTTGCCATCCTCACGTGGGAAGATGGTTCCATGTGAAACCTTCTGTATCATGAACTGTTATACCGTTTCTTCTTCTAACATCCTATTGCTCCACACGACGAATCGTCGGCGGTGGTGGAGCAGGTTCACCGCACACGCTACAAAAACGCGCATTCGCGCGGTTCATATGCCCACAAGGCCAGGGGCGTAAGACCTCTGAAGGCGTCCCGTTGCTCTGTCCCGGCATAGTTGGAGCCGCGAACGGTATTTGAACGGGCTGTCCCGCCTGATAGGGGCGCGGCGTCGTGCTTGTGGGTGCGCCAAAGGCGCCCATCCCCGCCAGCGAGCTATCGGTTGCACCCATGACCCCTTGCGGTACACGATAAGGTGGCACGCTCGCGCCATTTGTCGAGCCTTGATAGGTGCTAATGGGTACAACGGGTGCTGGGGTCTGTGGCATTTGTGGCTGCATGCCAAGACGCTGCGCGCCAGTTTTTTGCTTGTTGCCCTGGCGTACGATCACGAACACCAGGATAATCACGAGCAAGGCGAGAGCCAACAAGATCACACCTGTCAGCACGTATGGTCCAAACGACTGCCCACTACTACTGGGACTACTGGACCCGATAGGTGATTGCGTACCAGTGGTTTTTTCGGTTGCCGCTTGGGCTTGCGCGTAGTTTAAGTAGGGCGTGATGGCTTTGAACAATGGGTATGTGCTGGCAAGTTGTTGAAATTCTTGCGCGGCCTTGTGCCAGTGGCCCGGCGTCGTGGCGGCATACTGCTCAAAGGCCTGACTCCATGCTTTCTGAAAAGTGCCAGGTGTCGTGTTCAGTTTCAGCGATTGGACCAGACTTACCGCGCTACTGCTGCTTTGCAAGAAGCTAGTACTGCCAGTCGAGTTGGGACCAGAGATGCCGAAGCTGACAATACCAACCACCTGCCCATTACTATCAAGGGCGGGGCCACCGCTATCGCCATGCTCAACATTGCCACCAACCTGAATCACGGGTGCGCCACTATCAGTCGTCTTGATCGAACTGACAATGATTTTATTGACCGACGAGGTAAGCAGATCCGTTGGTTTGGTGCTGACATCGCCGTTACCGGGGAAGCCAATGATCGTCAATTCATCCTGTTGCTGCACATTCGAGGAGTCGCCGAGTGGGATACTCGCCATGTCATTCATTGGTACATGAATGATCGCAACATCCTCTTGATTGAATGAGCTTTCCTTCTCGATCTTATCAACCTGCGCCGAGACACCCGTCGGTACATTTTGTAGATCGGTTGCTGTCAAAGGGCCTGTATAGTCTGTGCTAAGAAAAACATAGCTACTATTCGAGTCAATACGTGGGTTAGAGGTGATCTGTCCGTTGCGCAACTCTTGATCGACCTGATCTGCGGTAACGTTTGAACCGTGTTGATTCAGATACGTCGCGACATCAGGTGCGGCGGTATCCTCAAAAATCTGCTGAATACCGGGGTCCTGTACAGGTGGGTTGACCACGTGATCGGCTGTGAGAATGTCACCATGCGCGGAAATGAATGCGCCGCTACCTGATAGGGTAAACTGATAGCCTTGCCCACTTTGCGGAAAAGAGACTGTGCCCGTCTGAAGTTGCACGAGCAGATGGCCCGTCACATTCGTAAAGATACGCACAACTGCAGGCTTCGCAATATCAACAGCACGCACAACGGGGTCCGCGATACTGCCGCCCGGAATACTTTCCGTGTGTGCGTAGGACACACCGCCAAAACTCCCCAGAGCCAGGAGAGTAGTACTGAGCAACAGCATAAAACTGAAAATTAGACGGTAGAGCCAGTGTCGGTGTTTATTCATTGTCACCATCTCGTTACTCATCACTGCTATCCTTGCTCATACTCAGAGGAAAACATAATATGCCTACCATTATACCGTATAGAAGACTTCTATGGAGAAATACGCTGGATGAATGGGTGAGTTGCAGATAGAAATAGTACTATCAGTGCGGGCCTTTTCTTTCTTGCCATTCACTGGCAAGCATACCATAGACATTGAGATCAACAAAATGGTCATAAAGCCACTCACCCTGCCGGATCACACCCTCTAATGTGCAGCCAAGTCGTCGAGGAATAGCACAACTGCGTGTATTGCCTGTTGCGCAGTGAATCTCAATTTTATTAAGGTGTAATGTCTCGAAAGCATAGGCCATCATCGTGCGACATGCGCGTGTCATGATACCTTTCCCCTGCGTGGCCTCTGCCAGCCAATAGCCAATCTCGACCTTGCGATCTGACCAATCAATATCGTGATAGCCGATAGTTCCCACCAGTTGTCCATAATACCAGATGCCACAGGAGAAACCACGATTCTCGGCATAGCGCAACAGATTATCCCGAATAAAGGCCAGCGAATCCTCAACGCCGCCCGTACGATCTATCCAGGGCAACCAGGCGCGTAAATAGGCGCGATTTTGATTGGTGAGGGCAAAAAGGGTGGGGGCATCATCTTCGTGAAAGACATGTAGCTCTACTTCTTCATCAACCCCCAGGTGATGAAGGGGCATTGGTGTATCTTCACTATCATCCTGAGCGAATGGACTCTCTGTCCCGTCTATCCCATCCATATTTCTACATCCTATGCAAGCAAACTCAGGCTGAGCTTAAGTGCGACATCCACACGATTAAGTTCTTCAAGACTGATAGAGCCGCGCCGCCGCAGCAAGCGCGATTTCTCAATAGTCATAATCTGCTCGCACTTGACATCCGTATAATCACTCAGGCCATTCTCTTCGTTGGGAGCAATCCGCACATGCAAGGGCAACTCGCGTTCCGTGCGGCTCATTGAGGCCACAATAGTGAGTGGATAGGTCGGAGAGGCATTGCCACGGTCATTTTGGATGATGAGAGCCGGGCGCGTGCCCTGTTGCTCCGCACCACGACCAGGCGACCAGTTAACATCCCAGATTTCACCTCGACGAGGACTGGGCAACGTGTGGCCTGACTCAGTATTTTTTGATTGTTGGGGGCTGGGCGATGATTGCCTGGCCTCGCTATTCATGCACACAAACCTTACGCTACCATGCCTTCATGGGCAGCCTCAAAAAAGTAACGGGCATCATCAAGGGTTTCTGGGATAGAGCCGAGGTAAGCGTAAGCTTCGTCAAGGGAGAGATTGAGAGAGGAAAGTTCGCGTTCGCGTCGTTGAATGATTGCGGCCTTCAATTGCTGATAATTATCTTGTCTCATAAGATCCATAATTGTCTCCACTACGTCTCCTAGCGAAGAGTCTAGCTCAACAGCAAGAGCCTTCAGTTCTTTATGTTGGGTCGATGGTATCTGTATCGACTTGCGGACAAAGTTCTCATGCCGATAGAAGTCTGGATGCACAACAGCCATGAAGATGCCTCCTAGTCATAACACGACATCATCTTATCTCTTTCAATTGTACTTGTCAGTACCGAAAATGTCAATAAAGATCGAAGCCCGTTTATGAACAAACTGAAAAATACTTTTTTACAAAATTATAACTGAGAGGTTCTTCGGAACCACATCGACCAGATTTGAAAAAAGAACAGCGCGACAGCAATCATATACATGACGATTTCGATACCGGAACTATCAGCGACCAGGCCGGTTAAGAGAATCACGGGGATTGAGCCAGCATTGTACAGCATGGCTTGAAAGGCAAAAATGCGTCCGCGCTCGTGTTCGGGTGCGCGCTCCTGCACCTGTGTTTCGGAGGGGATGTTGATGCAATCAAGGGCAAGGCCGACGAGAAAGGCCATCGCCGCAACATAGACCGCTCCCGCTATGCCATGTGAGATGGCTGGTATGCGCGTCGTGACAAACTGGCCCAACGGCAATAACACAAAGCTAACCGCAGCCGCGAAAATGCCGAGTGAGATGGTGCGAAACCGCCCCAGACGACGGGTCAGACGCGGCATGAAAAGGCCACCAACGACCAGGGCCACACCAGCCGGAGCGAAAATCAGCGAGAGGTCATTAGCGGGCAGATGCAAGACATTTTTCACAAATGGCCCTGCCAGTTCGCCGATCACCAATAACAGGATACCGACAAACGCGGCACGCAAGATACCCAGAAAAAGGATGTGGTCGCGCCGAATCAAATCCCAGCTTTCGCGCACGTCATGGCGCACAATACGATAGACCTCCTGCCACCACGCCAGACGTTCACGGGTCTTCTTCGGCAATCGGGGAATAAACGCCTCTTTATGAATCGTGATCACCAGCACTGTACAGAGCGCGTAAATCAACGCGATACAGATAAACAGTGTCTCGACCGGCTGAACCGGGATTGAGAGAGAGCCAAACGGGAACTGGATATGGAATGGGGGAACCAGTGTGGTAATCAGTTGACCCAAGAGCAGAAAACCAATTGCCTGTGCCAGTGTCAGCGTGACGTTAAAAAGCGAGAGAGCTGGCATGATGTCCTGCCGACTCACAAGCAGGGGGATGGACGATGATTCCGCAGGTGTGAAGAACTGGCTAATTAGCGAGATAATAAACGAGAGCAGGTAGAGCGGCAACAGGGCACTCCTGTTCCAGAGCAGTGCGACCACAATCAACCCCATCGTCACGGCGCGTAACGCATTGCACATCCACAAAACCAGTCGCTTATCCAGATAATCGACATACGCACCCGCCAGCAGGCTAAAAGGTACGGCGGGTAGCGTAAATGAGATAATCGCAATACCAACCATGAAGGTGGAACCTGTGATTTGCGTCACCAGCACAATAATGCCATAATTTGCGGCGTTAAAACCAATTTGTGAAAGCAGTTGAGCCAGCCAGAGACGAAGAAAATTTTTATTGTTCAGGACGCGCCGAAACGAGCCTGTGGACCTATAGGGATGATCTTCGTGCTGTTGAATGGTACTCCCCCTCCAGAATTACCTGTGCAAGCTCTTCAGGTGCGATATGATCGAAGAGATTGCGACCGTGCAGATGATACGACTCCTTTGCGATACCGGGGCGATAGGTCATCTGCTCCTTGCGTCCACGCCCTACAATCGCTGTACGCGACTCACTGGCATAGAAGGCGGGATTCGTGCCACCAAAGATAGCAACAATCCGCGCAGTGTTGCGCGGACGCTCCTCTTGCTGCGCTGGCGCATCAGCAAGCAATTTGGTTGTCGCGGCAAGGTGCATCAGTCCAGTATCGCCCGTTACGAATATATCAGCCTGATCGAGCAGGGCCGCCACTTCCAGCAGCGTGGCACGTGGCTCCTCTGGTAGCAGCACGACGCGCTTCACGTAGAGTGGCGCGAGCTGATGATAAAGCCGGTGCGCGGCCTGGCGATCAGTGTAGCTAGGCAGAACGCAGATGCAAATGTCTTGCCGCCGCTCTAATACCTGTATCAGCGCGGATGCTAGCAGTTCTGTCGGCGGACGTGTAATTGCCGAGGCGGTATCAGGTGATACGACAAGTAGTTTCTCGTGCTGGAGATGGGAATGCGCCTTGATCTGGCGTGCCTGCTCATATGCCGCATGCACGTGATGGGGCGTAAGATAGAGCGGGGTTTCCGTGCGTCGGGAACTCATGGGAATCACGCTCCCAGGCGAACCAGCGTACTGTTCGGCGAAATAGCGATCAATGGCACGGCGCACGATACTGCTCATCGGTCGAGCTTGCAAATGGCGCAGGGCGTGAAAATCTTGCCACAACATCCCCAGACGCGGGGCGATGATATGACTATGCAGGCGCGCATAGAGACCAGGGGCGAACATGCCCGCGACAACCGCCTCATAATGGTGCGCATGAAGAGCCTGCAGCAACGCAGTCATCTCTTTATCGGGCACAATACCGTGCAACCACGCCGTGACTTCCGGTGCGGGAAACAGCGTTCTGCTGGCATCAATGACGCGGTTGACACGCGGATCATGCATAAAAAGCTCGGCCTGTACATCGTTACAGAGCACGTCGAGCGTGCCGTTGGCGGCGGGCAGATGGAGTAGAAGTTGGTCGAGCGCGCTCAACCCAACCGTGACGGCATCACCAATGCCCACGTACATCGTAATTAAAAAACGTGCTCTCTCTGTGCTCGAATACGACGCAACCCTCGCTGGTAGCTGATCCAGTATTGCCATGTGCTGCATTCTCCTTGTGTATCTACATGTGTTCGTCTATGACACGGGAGAGACTGGTCAGGTGTTTCAGGGCAAAAAGATGGGCAAGGCGACCGCGTGGGTATTACAACAATTATAATTCACACAAATAATGTTCAGCTTAACATAATAATTGATGAGTAAATATAGAAAATAGTAATTATGAATTACTATTTTTATCATTGTTCGTAATAAAAATTAGAAGTGATCACCTTGATGGTTCAAATATCAATTTTATATCGGTATCCTATGACAAACATTTCAATTACAGCATCATCTACAACGCAAACAATTTAATATCATCACGCATACTCAACAAAAAAGAGAAAAGAGAAGGATTGTCATGCAATTCAAGCAACCGGATAATCTATTGCCTTCCCATAATACATCGACAGATGTTAATGACATACTGATGAGTATACCTCATGACGTACAGCTATCTTTTCCCGATACGTCGGCAGGTCTTAATCATGAAGCACCACCTGCCACGCCTCCTATTGGTCAATCATATACGGGCATAATGCCGTACCCTGCATCGGAAATCGCGGTTACATCTATTCCTGCATCACCGAATGAATTATCGGCGGAACATTTTTCTGACCATAGAGATGATATTCGAGAGAAGGCACAATTCTATCTGCACTGGCTGATCAACAACAACAAGTCTATCCAAGACCCTGAAAAGGTTTTTGCCTATCAGCAGGAAGCATTGAAAATAAACCTGGTGGGGAAACGAAAGATACAAACTTTTGCGCCATTCCAGGTCCATACTTCTGCATTGCAAGTCATCACACCCTATCAGGCAATAATACTTGCAATCATAGTGCTATCCTGGCTTCTTGGCCTCATACTTTTGCACACCACTATGTTCGTCATGACATTGGGTGCTATCACAGTACTCTACGTCTTTGGGTTTGTAGCCAGTGCTATCCTAGCAACCAACTCTTTTAACAGTAACGTAGGGGAAAAGATCGATGAAGGTATCATCCAGGAGATGGATCGGTTGGGAGCAGAGTGGCCTTCTTATACTATTCTCTGTCCACTTTACAAAGAAGTGGAAGTTGTGCCACAATTTGTTGCTGCTATAAAAGACCTGGATTATCCTCAGGATAAACTCCAAGTTTTGTTCCTGACAGAGGAAAATGATCAAGCAACGCGAGCAGCACTCTATAGCCTAGACTTACCGCCAGGCTTTACAGTCCTGATGCTTCCAAAGGGGACGCCGCAAACCAAACCGCGTGCATGCAATTTTGGATTGCTACAAGCAAAAGGCCAGTTTATTGTGATCTTTGATGCTGAGGACAAGCCTGAGAAGTATCAGTTGAAAAAAGCTGTATTGACATTTGCTAATCAAGGACCGGATGTCGCCTGTGTTCAAGCCAAGCTCAATTTCTACAACACGCATCAAAATCTCCTGACACGCCTTTTTACAGCCGAGTACAGCATGTGGTTTGATATTATGCTCCCAGGCCTGCAACGCCTGAAATTCTCATTACCTCTTGGGGGCACATCGAACCATTTTCGCACAGAAGTACTCCGTGCGGTTGGTGGTTGGGACGCCTTCAATGTCACTGAAGACTGTGACCTGGGTCTGCGTCTGGCACAATACAAACTGAAAACGGCGGTCTTGGATAGCACCACTTATGAAGAAGCTACTTCTCGTGTGAAGATCTGGCTGTTCCAACGTTCCCGTTGGATTAAGGGCTATCTTCAGACCTACCTTGTTCATATGCGCCATCCGCTACACACAATACGTCACTATAGCACCAGCAAGTTTGTTTCTTTACAACTTGTCGTGGGAGCATGGACAATAGTGCTCCTTATTAATCCTTTCATGTGGCTCTTTACGCTCATCTACATCCTGTTTCGTCCGGTAGAGTTCTATCAGCAGATTTTCCCTGGCCCTGTTCTCTATATGGGAGCACTATGCATGATCTTTGGCAATCTATTTTATACCTATCTGCATATTATCGGTTGCCTGCAACGCAAACAATACGATCTCATCAAATGGGTTCTCTTCATCCCTTTCTACTGGATACTGATGAGTGGTGCTGCATTCATCGCACTCTACCAGCTCCTAACAAAACCTCATCACTGGGAAAAAACACAGCATGGCAATCATCTGACGCAGGCAGAAAAAGCAATACAGCAAAAGTTAAAAATCAGTGTTGTCCATGAAGACCGCACTGCCGCCTCTTCAATGCCCACGATGCTTGTTAGTGCTATAAAAATGCCAGTGCCGTTCTCCACCGCAACTGTTGAAGTACCAGCAGTACGTAGCAAGCTGACAACGCTGCTTGGACCACGCGCCACGCACAAACGCAAACTGCCACGTATTCAAGATAGATGGTTGATTGCTACGATCATCCTTGCCTTTGTAGCCAGCATCTCGTCAACATACTACTCTTTTACACACCATCTCATACTCGCATACGGCGACTCTGTTTCACATCTAGAGATTGCCCGCCGCGTTTTTGACAATCTTACCCCTGGCCTAGCACAGCTCGGCGGCATCTGGTTACCGCTACCACACCTGTTAATGATCCCATTTGTGTGGAATGATTACCTCTGGCAGACTGGATTGGCAGGTAGCTTCGTCGGTATGGGATGCTATATGACTACAGCTATCTTTATCTTTCTATCCGCCCGGCGTTTGACACATAGCAGTATAGCCAGCTTTGTTGGAGCATTAGTATATATTCTAAATCCTAATGTGCTGTACCTACAATCAACACCATTGACGGAACCAGTATGTCAGGCTACCTATACAATGACCTGTTACTATCTACTCGCATGGGCACAGGAAGATAAGCGTAAGTATTTATTACTTACAGCTATCGGCACATTGTTAGCAACACTAGGCCGTTATGATGGCTGGATTCTCGTTGTCGTCTGTCCCTCCGTTATCTTACTGGTTGGCATAATCAAACGATTTTCTTTACGTCAGATTGAGGGTTATTTACTCTCATATATCCCATTAAGTATTACAGGCATTGTGCTATGGCTTATTTGGGGACAGGTCATCTTTGGCGATCCACTATACTTCCAACATAGCACTTACTCATCTCAGGCACAGACTATTGCCGGAGCCGCTCTTACACAGTTTAGCTTACGCCATAACCTACTACTTGATATTGGTTTGTATGGTATAGATTGCATAGAAACAATTGGAACCGCTCTTTCCATAATAGCATTTGTTGCGATATTACTGTTTACGCTGAGATCCTGGAGAACAGTAAACATCTTAGCGGCACTTGCTTTCCTGGCTCCATTCGTTTTCTATATCACCGCACTTTTCTTCGGCCAGGTGGGATTATTTGACGCGAAGATATCTTTTTATCCTCTCGGCATTATCCCGACTAGTGAACACACTCATCTCTTTAACGCCCGCTTCGGCTCTGAAATGGTTGCTCCAGTGGCAATCTTTATTGCTACCTTGTTACCTGCTCAACATCGAGTAGCATCTATGTATCGCCATCTATATAGATACAGAACTATCGCGCTCTCACTCTTGCTGATAATATCCACTTTTATTCAATCATCGTGGATTACCTACCATGGGGTGATCACTGTTATTGCAGATAGTAATCCTCCCTTCTGTGTGAATTCCTACCCCATTAATACATATCTGGCTCAACACTATGATGGGGGATTGATTTTACAAACGGATTATCCCTTTCAAATATCTGAGGCGGAGGCCGGTATTCATTTTGACCGCATTGTGTATGAAGGTACACGAGGATTGTGGCAAAAAGCTCTCCATGAACCACAAAATTATGTGGAATGGGTAATTTTTTCACCCAAAGATACAGTCGATACTGCTCTTACTCACAATGATCCGAGTTTTGATCAACAATTTACGTTGGTTGCAAGTTCACCATTTGGTATGCGCCTTTACCACAAGAATGGTCTACCATCACTACCAAGTCGGCCTCTCTCTTCTTATCTATTGAGTGAACGGCAAGTATGTGATATCAAAAATTACCCAAACGCAGGCGCACAATTTGGTCTAGGTCCTGCTATACCACACAGCGACACAACTAATTACAAGGACCCTCTATTAATAGCCTACGCCTCTGATAAGAACTAATTAAAACCGCTCTATTCCATAAGGAGAGATAAAGTGCTGAAAAAGCTTGGAAAAAAAGATGTTGGGCAATTCCTGCGTTTCTGTATGATCGGCACAATAAACGCAGTCATCGACTTCATCGTTCTCGATGCCCTTCTCTGGCTCTACCCAACGAACAATACCTGGACAGTGCTGGTTTATAACTCTGTTGCCGTGTTACTGGCCTCAACAAACAGCTTCATAGGTAACAAGTATTGGACATTCAGGCAGCATCAACCTGCCACAATAGCGGAAGTGATGCGATTCTTTGTTGTGGCGAGTGCGACAGCATTAATGAACGATGCGTTGATGTGGCTATTAGGGATTCTATTCCCTGGTATTATGAATAGCTCACTGATCGGAGCCAACATACTCAAACTCGGAGCCATCATTGGTACCATGTCCATCTCATTCTTTGGCATGCGGCTCTGGGTTTTCTTCCATCGTCAGCAGAGTGAGGTGGCCAGCAACGCGTTACTAACGACATCGCTCGTCACGGCAGCCATGCATATCAGCGATATGCCCACAATCGAAGTGAGAGCATTGGATCAGCGCGCATTGAAAACATTGATTATCATCCCGACCTATAACGAAATGGAGAACCTGCCTTCCTTATTACAAGGAATATTCTCCTACGTGCCAAATACGGATGTGCTCATTATTGACGACAATTCACCTGATGGTACAGGTAAACTAGCCGATGAGATGAGCCAGCAGGATAGCCGAATTCACGTGCTTCATCGTCCCAGCAAACTAGGACTTGGCACGGCCTACATCGCGGGTTTCAAATACGCCATCGCCCATAGTTATGACGCGGCCTTCGAGATGGATGCAGACTTCTCACACGATCCACGCTATCTGCCAGATTTCTTGCGCGCCATTCGCGGGGCAGATCTGGTGATCGGTTCGCGTTACATTCCCGGTGGGAAAACCCCCAACTGGTCCATAACCCGCCGTATGATTAGCGGCTTTGGCAATATTTTTGCGCGTTTCCTGCTGGATATCCCAATCCACGACTGCACAGGCGGCTATCGCTGCTATCGCAGACACGTCCTACAAACGATTGATCTGGACTCAGTACAGTCGCGCGGCTATGCCTTTCAAGTCGAACTGACCTATCGTGTCGCACGTCACGGCTTTAACATCGTCGAGACGCCCATTACTTTCATGGACCGTCGTCTGGGCACATCGAAGATGTCGCGGAAAATTGTTGTCGAGGCCTTTACCTATGTCTTACGCACACGCTTCGGCAAACCCTACATAGCTCAGAAGCAGGTATTATATACCCCAGAAACTCCAGTTACACCTGTTGTGCCATCCAGTGCTACGGCCTCTCTCCCGGATATTGCAATGAAATCAAAAGCAGCCTCAGATAGCAATCTGATACAGCATCAGCAGTTGCATACCCACGAGCGCGCAATGCATTTCACACTGCCGCATAGCTCACTGGTAGACAATACAGATAATGCAAATATGAATAGTATCGATAATCCGACACACAAACAACATATTATTCGACCAATACGCCTTAAAACAGCTCAACAAGCGATTAGTCCTTCTTCTATTGATATCAATACTATCTATCACGATGTTAATGGAGTATCCAATGAAAACAATTAATCCCCCTCCACTCGCGGATCTTCATGATCCATCTATTCCATCAGAGAATAATAAGCAGCAGATATTGCGGCCTCTCACTCTCTTATTGATCCTGAGCGTATTTTTGTCCTCTAT
>DAIDJF010000051.1 GCA_027451525.1 Ktedonobacterales bacterium | reverse complement strand
CATCCGCCACCCCCCCCGCCCCTACTATACACGCCCTTGCGGTCGCCCTGCTTCTCCCTAATTTGTTCATGTTCATCATCACACCCCATTAGCACCATTTTTACCTCCCATACCGATTTGAGACACGCACTCAATCGGCCCTACAATTGCACGTGAAGGATGTGATATATGCAAACACACGATGATATTACTGATGTACCGGGTATTCGTGTCGGGCATGATACGAACATAGAGGCTGGTACTGGCTGTACGGTTATCCTGTGCGACACGTCATTTGTTGGCGGCGTCGATGTACGCGGCGGCGCACCAGCGACGCGCGAAACCGATCTGCTTCATCCGCTTTGTATGATGAATCAGGTCAACGCGGTCCTGTTAACAGGCGGGAGCGCGTTTGGACTGGATGCCGCGAGCGGGGTAGTGCGCTATCTGGAGGAGCACCAGATCGGCTATGACGTCGGCGTCGCGCGCGTGCCAATTGTGCCAGCAGCGGCAATTTTTGATCTCGCCGTCGGCTCTGCTCACATTCGCCCAGACGCAGCGGCAGGCTATCGCGCCTGTCAACAAGCCACGGTGGGACCAATCGCCCAGGGCAGTATCGGGGCGGGCACGGGGGCAACAGTCGGCAAACAGCTTGGACCTGCCTTCTGTATGAAAGGTGGCGTTGGCTCCGCCAGCACCGTGCTTGCCGATGGCAGCATTGTCGGCGCGTTGGTTATAGTCAACGCGCTGGGCGATATCATTGACCCACTTACACAACAAGTGCTTGCGGGGGCACGCGATCCCAGGGGAACAGGCTTTGTGGCAGCCAATCCCTTCGGCAACACGACCATCGCTGTCGTCGCGACGAATGCGCAACTGACAAAGAGTGAGATAAATAAAGTCGCGCAAATGGCACATGACGGTATGGCGCAGGTCATACGACCCGCACACACAATGTTCGATGGCGATACGGTTTTTGCACTGGCCAACAGTCTCACTTCGCAGGATCAACATCCCCCACGTAACCCAGCGAATGGAGCAATTCAGGTGAGCCTGCTTGGAAACGCAGCCGCTCTTACACTGGCACGCGCTATTCTGAAAGCGGTGCGTCTGGCAACTACCCTACACGGCATACCAGCAGCACAAGAGCGCACGTAATTAAGGTGCGTTATTTAAATAGATGTTTGTAGCGAATGGCACACTCCATCCCTGAACTATGGTTGTAGCATTACAAATAGCACAATTCCGCTGCCAATCAGCATCAGGACCACGCAGGCCATGATTGCCAGAGCTAGTGTATAACTGCGCGCGGCTCTGGCATCCTCAGCCCGAACCTCGCTGGCACGTCGTTCCGCACGGGGTGGAAATTCGCGCTTGGCGGTAAGAGTTTTGAGACCACCCGTCGCCAGGTCCCAGGAATGCGTGGCGAAATCAATCGCATGTTCATGAGCAGCTTGATGCATGTCTTGTGGCTGCGCTTCGACAGACATAGGTGATATAGAGGTCGGTGGGATTGCGGTAGGAAATGTAGGGGGCGTCACGGGTAATGCAGGCTGCTGCTGTGGCATCCCTGCTATCGAGTGAGTGTGAGGAACCATATGTTGTCGATGCGGCGTAAGTCGCGAAGGCTGACCATTGGACGATGACATTATCACAATTTCCCCAGGGCAGATGGCTAATACTCTATACAGAGCCAACCGCTACTTCTAAAAGCATCGCAATAAGAGACGCACTACAAACCATAACGCTGCACACCTCTAATTGTACACATGGAAATGTTTTTCGCAAGAGGGATATGACAAATAGGCCACATGCTTCTTTCCACGCTGACACTTCCTGTCAGCCAACTACCATGCTTATGCCAACAAAGCCAGCAGTTCGTGGAGAATGCGCGCCGTTGCGCCCCAAATGCGATAGTCAGCAAAATCGTAAAAGTAGACCATGCGCGTTTGTCCGCCACGAGTCCACTCCTCAACGTGCATAATTGTCGGGTCAGCGAGAGCATATACGGGCAAGGATAATACCTCTGCCACCTCACTTTCTTGCGCACGGAGCACGCCTGGGCCATGCGGTAGAAATGACACGACAGGCATAATCAGATAATTACTGACAACCGTAAAGACGGGCGGCAATAACCCTAACACATTCACGCGCTCCGGTAGCAGTCCAATTTCCTCTTGTGCCTCACGCAGGGCTGTCTGTATGACGGAGGCGTCGTCGCGCTCAACACTGCCGCCGGGAAAAGCCATTTCGCCACTATGCGCGCGTAATGTGCTGGCGCGACGAATAAAAATGAGCTGTAGCTCCTCATCTTGTTCAAAGAGAGCGAGCAGAACAGCCGCCTTGCGCGCATCTGGACGGTGACCTTCAAGCGTATCGAAAAGTTGCATCCCCTGCTCAGGAGCGAATAGACGCGCCTGTAGAGCAGAGAGCAGAGCAGTAATCTCAACTTTCATATATCTATTGTAGCATATAGGCAGGGGTTGCAATAGTATGATACAATGTGACAAATAAAAAAACAGGGCAGAGAGTTGCAAAAAAGTAGCGTATTGACTTGCATTCATCAACAGCTTTTGGTATAATCTGAGTATCGAGTGGGGTTATGCTTACATCCAGGTACTATCATGTGCTTACCAGGAGTATACCTGTTTGCGAGTGTCGTTTCGTAGGCTTTTTCTGTAGGTATCACAACGGACATATGCTATTGTGGCGCAGAGCCATAATAAATAACATCGAAACGATTCCGCCTAAGCAACCTCTCCCGAATAGCCAAAGCCCAATGGCGTACTCCCCAAAGGTATCGACATGCTGTTTGTTACGCGCCTCTGGAAGATCACAATGTTTGGTGAATAGCATCACGCAAAGAGAGACATAAGCTGGAGGATAGAAGTCAAACGGGCGAGGCAAAACGTGGATCGAAGGGGGTTTCTACCCATGCAAGTAAAACAGCACGGCGACCTTTCGACAATGCCAGCGGCAAATACAAGAAGCGGGCGGGTACAGACGATGTTTGAAGGAAATGACCCGGTAGGGCAAAACAACAACAATCCCGAAGAGGCGGAAGACTTCAACCAGCAGAATGAGATGGAAGCATTGCTGGCAGCATCAGCCAATCCCATCAACATCAAACGAGGCGATGTGGTCGAGGGCGTGATCGTGCGTATTGATCAGGACGAAATCCTGGTTGATATTGGCCTCAAGTCAGAGGGCGTCCTCTCTACAAAAGAGCTGCCAGCGAATGGTTATGGCTCTTTTAGTGAACTACACCTCAATGACAAAGTTCTGGTTTATGTCATCCAGCCCGAAACTTCGGAAGGTCATGCTGTCCTCTCTCTGAAGAGGGCAAACACTGAGCGTCAGTGGCGCATTGCTGAAGAGCAGTATAAGAACAACGAGCTGCTCAAAGCAAAAGTAATTGATTATAACAAGGGCGGCCTGATTGTCGATGTCGGCGGCATTCGTGGTTTCGTGCCGATCTCCCAGATTCTCAACCTCAAGCGCGAAGAGGTGGCATCGGGCGGCGATAACCAGGAGACCGCAGCCAAGCTCCAGAGCATGAAAGACAAGGAGCTTCAGCTCAAGATCATCGAGATCAATCGGGCCCGCAATCGCCTGATCCTCTCGGAGCGTCTGGCAGTACAAGAGTGGCGGCAGCGTCGTCGCGAAGAACTGCTGGATGAGCTGAAACCAGGCGAGGTCCGCACAGGTGTTGTCAGCAATCTGGCAAATTTTGGAGCATTTGTAGACTTGGGCGGCGCAGACGGACTGGTGCATATCAGTCAGCTTGCGTGGAGTCGCGTCAACCATCCGAGCGAAGTGTTACACGTCGGTCAGGAGGTTGAGGTACAAGTGCTCAGCGTTGATAAAGATAAGAAGAAAATCGCGCTCTCTATCAAACGTGCCGAAGTGGACCCCTGGACAACGGTGGCACAACGCTACACACCGGGTCAGGTAGTCACTGGTGTCGTGACAAAGATCGCACCTTTCGGTGCATTTGCGCGCATTGAAGACGGCATTGAGGGTCTCATTCATCTTTCTGAATTGACACCAGGTATTGATCCCAAGACGGTTCTGCACGAAGGGGCGCAACTTCAATTACGCATCCTGCGCATTGACGCCGAGCGTCGCCGTTTGGGCCTCAGTCTACGTCAGGCTGATGAACAGGACCAGCCCGGCACACCAGCAGAGGTATCGCCTGCACCAACCGCCGAAGACGAGGGCAGTGCTGTTCAGCCAGAAGCCGAACAGACACCTGTTCCCGTACCAGCGGCAAGTGCAGTACCCAATACCCCTTCTCTGGAAGCCGCACAGCCTGCGCAGGAGCACGCACCCAAGCGCAACGAGCGCCGCGACCGACCAGAACGCGCAACTCCTGAGAATGCGCTCTTGGGCAATATTCGACTCGGTGATGAGGGTGAGACAACAGCAATGGCGGAGGCTTTCCGTGCGGCAGCACGCCAGCGCAGTAAGGAAGAATCTGAAGGCACTAACCAGTAAGTAGCTTTTCAGTATCTACACCTGCTAGCTTGTACGAACACTGCGAGACAAGCGATTTTGAAGGCAAGGCACCTTAGTGGTTGCCTTGCCTTCATCTTCCCAGCGTTATTGTTCAGTTTATCAGGCTCTTCTTTCTTCGTAAACCCGCATCTATCTGAGAATCGTGTGATAAATGTGTGAAAAACGCGCTCAGAACATCCATGAACCTTGTTTCTCGCTACCCTAAGTGATATACTCTTCTTACAGGCACATTTCACAAGAACACAACCTGACAGGGGTAAAACAGCTCTACGGAGCGGTTTCACTTCTGACTAAGACTGATATTCCAGTCGTCAGTGCCTTGGGCCACATTATATGGGCAGAGGCAGTGAACGACCATTCTATAAATTATCGGACCTTACTCATCGAGCACTGTAGCTAAAGACACCTTTTCCGTATTTCCTTTTGAGAGAGAGAATAGAGAAGAGGGATGCCAAAAGCACAGAGGCATCTGCGACATTTACGCACCTCGCTCACGCGAACCGTACCTGAACAGATGATAACGCGACCTCTTCGCTGCCCTCACTCTACAGTGGAGGAGCGTAGAGGTCGATTGTTTCTCGGTAGAGAGATGTATGTAGAGCGACAGACAGGAGGCAGAATTGTTATCCTTGACGCTGTATAGTCCATATTGTATCATGAAGAATGCAATTTACCTGAGCGACACAGAGGGGCCGGTTCCACCCTCTGCCACTGAAAGGGGGGTGACAAACAGGTGAATGATAGAGATCGATTCGACAAATTTACGGAGCGCGCGCGCAAGGTTTTAAGCCTGGCACAAGAAGAGGCGCAGCGTTTCCAACACAATTATATCGGTACAGAACACCTTCTGCTAGGTCTAGTGCGTGAGGGCGAAGGCGTTGCCGCTAAAGTACTGGCAAATCTCGGTGTTGAACTGAATAAAGTTCGCAGTGCCGTTGAATTTATCATCGGACGTGGTGATCGTATTGTTTTGGGCGAAATTGGCCTGACACCACGTGCAAAAAAGGTGATCGAACTGGCCGTCGATGAGGCCCGTCGCCTGAATCATCATTATATTGGTACAGAACATCTTCTGCTCGGCCTGGTACGCGAGGGCGAAGGTATCGCTGCTGGTGTGCTGGAGAGCCTGGGCGTCAACCTGGAAAAAGTACGCACACAAACTATTCAAGTGCTCAGCCAGTCGGGTCCGCAACACGAGCGCGACGCCAAGCACTCGAAGACTCCTACTATCGATCAGATGGGTATTGACCTGACCGCCGCTGCGCGCGCTGGTACACTTGACCCCGTTGTCGGTCGCCATCAGGAGATTGAGCGTGTCATCCAGATTCTTTCACGCCGCAACAAGAACAATCCGGCTTTGATCGGTGAGCCGGGCGTCGGTAAAACTGCCATCGTCGAGGGCCTAGCTCAGCGTCTTATCGCAGGTGAGGTTCCTGAAACCCTGGCTGGCAAACGCCTGCTTACACTCGATGTCGGCTCTCTCGTCGCGGGCACGAAATATCGTGGTGAGTTTGAAGAGCGTCTTAAGAAAATCATCGAAGAAATTCGCAATAGCCGCGACTGCATTATCTTCATTGACGAGGTACATACCCTTGTCGGTGCGGGTGCAGCCGAGGGTGCTGTCGATGCCGCCAATATCTTGAAACCCGCCCTGGCACGCGGCGAGTTACAATGCATTGGCGCGACCACGCTCGATGAATATCGCAAATATATCGAGCGCGATGCTGCTCTTCAGCGTCGTTTCCAGGAAGTCATCGTGCGCGAACCATCCATTGAGGAGACCATTGAAATCCTCAAAGGCATTCGCGAACGCTATGAACAACACCATCGCTTGACCATTACGGACGAGGCTCTTAAGGCCGCAACCGAGATGGCAAGCCGTTATATCACCGACCGCTTTATGCCTGACAAGGCCATCGACCTGATTGACGAGGCCGCCAGCCGCGTGCGTATGCAAAATTCGCTGGCCCCCCTCAATCTCAAGGAGGCCATGAAGGGTCTGGAGTCGGTCCTGCGCGAAAAAGAAGCCGCTATTCAGCAGCAGGAGTACGAGCTAGCAGCCGAGCTACGCGACCGCGAAGTCAAACTGCGTGAACGTATTTCCAAGCTGGAGTCCGGCTGGCATCGCGAACGGGGCAGCGAGAAACCAACCGTTGGTGAGGAAGAGATCGCGCAAATCGTCTCGATGTGGACAGGCATCCCAGTAATGCGTATCGCGCAGGAAGAGTCGCAGCGGCTCCTCCAAATGGAAGAGGCACTTCATGCGCGCGTGATTGGACAAAACGAGGCCATCGAAAAGATTGCCCGCGCGGTCCGTCGCGCACGTGCCGGTCTGAAAGATCCCAAACGCCCAATCGGTTCGTTCATCTTTATGGGTCCAACTGGTGTTGGTAAGACAGAATTGGCGAAGACGCTTGCCGAGTTTATGTTCGGTAGCGAAGAGGCACTCATCAAGATCGACATGTCAGAGTTCATGGAACGCCACGCGGCTGCCCGTCTCGTCGGCGCACCTCCGGGCTATGTCGGTTATGAAGAGGGCGGTCAGTTGACTGAAGCTGTGCGCCGCAAATCGTACAGCGTGATCCTGCTCGACGAAATCGAGAAGGCGCACCCAGATGTCTTCAACATGCTGTTGCAAATCCTTGAAGATGGCAAGTTGACGGATGCAAAGGGTCGCACAGTCGATTTCCGCAACACGGTAATCATCATGACATCAAACGTAGGCGCGTCACTCTTGAATAAAGAGGCCTCCATTGGCTTCCGCCAGTCGAAAGACAAGGCAAAGGCTAGCCAGAACGAGTATGATGCCATGAAGAGCAAGGTGCTTGGTGAATTGAAGAACACCTTCAAGCCTGAGTTCCTGAACCGTATCGATGAGGTCATCGTCTTCCATTCACTGCGCATGGAGGAAATGTACTCTATCGTAGACCTGTTGCTCAATCGCGTGCGTGTCCAATTGACAGAGCAGCAGATCGAACTGGTTGTTCCGCAGGCATCAAAGGACTTCCTGATCGAGAAGGGCTTCGACCCGCAGTATGGCGCACGCCCATTACGCCGCACCATTCAGCGCATGATCGAGGACCCACTGGCAGAAGGTCTCTTGCAGGGGAAATTCCGCCCCGGTGATCTGATCGAGGCAGTTGTCGAGAACGACGACATCTCCTTGTTGCCACGCAACCGCATTGAGCAGTTGCCCGCTCCCGCGACGCCGGAAGCAGCACTCTCAGCCGGTGGCGATAGTGGAAGCAGTTCTGAAGCCTAAGCGATAGTAGGGCGGCACGGCGAGGGCAAGCACAGGGCGAGGGCAAGCACAGGGCGAGGGCAAGCCTCGCCCCTACAATGATACGGAACAAGCAAAACGCATTTCGTATTATTGTAGGGGCGACCCTCGCGGTCGCCCTGCTTATCTTGTCACACCCTTTCTCCTCTATTTATTTTCTATCTTATTACATTTCATTACATTTCATCTCACATTAACATATAATGCCAAAATTACGTACCAAATACGTCTGCCAGCAATGTGGCGGCGAACAAAGTAAATGGATGGGCAAATGTCCTGACTGCGGAGCCTGGAATACCTTCGAGGAGGTGACCGAAACGCCTGCCGCTGCTGCCCAGCAACGTCGGCAAGCAGTGCTTAGCAACGGTCAGCCCAGTCAGGGAACACAGGTCCCTATCGCCCTTCCAGATATTCAACCCCTCGCGCAGACACGCATCTCTGTCGGCTACACAGAGATGGACCGTGTATTGGGCGGTGGTCTGGTCGCGGGTTCTCTTACCTTGATTGGCGGCGAACCCGGCATTGGCAAATCTACCCTCCTGCTCCAGGTCTCAGGAGCGATCGCACATCAGGTCGGCCCTGTCCTCTATATCTCCGGCGAAGAATCGATTGAACAGGTCAAAATGCGTGCTGAACGTTTGGAGATCAGCGAGGCTCGTCTGTATCTGCTGGCTGCCACCGAACTGGATAGCATCGTCGAGGCTGTACACCGTCTTAAACCCTCCCTGGTCATTATTGACTCAATTCAAACCGTTTTTGCCCCTCATCTCACCGCTGCCCCTGGTAGTATCAGTCAGGTGCGCGAATGTACCTTCCAGTTGATGCAACTGGCAAAAAGCACGCACATCCCTATTTTTGTGATTGGACACGTGACGAAGGAAGGCGTCGTCGCGGGTCCCAAAGCCCTGGAGCATATTGCCGATACTGTCCTTTATCTCGAAGGCGAACGCTATCACTCCTACCGCTTGCTACGGGGCGTCAAAAACCGCTTCGGCGCAACGCACGAGGTGGGCGTTTTTGAGATGCAGGGCGAGGGACTGGTTGAAGTCACCAATCCCTCGGCAGTCTTCCTGGCGGATCGCGCAGTCGGAGCCACTGGCTCGGCGGTCGTGGTTAGTATGGAAGGTACGCGCCCTATTCTGGTCGAGGTGCAGGCTCTCGTAACGCCCACAAATTTCGGTAACGCGCGTCATACCACCAATGGTATCGAGTATAATCGCCTGCTGATGCTGCTCGCGGTGCTGACCAAGCGCGTCGGTCTGGCTGTTGGCAACCACGATGTCTATGCAAACGTTGTGGGCGGTTTCACGCTCGAAGAACCCGCGATTGATCTGGGCGTGGCAGCAGCCGTCGCCTCAAGCTATCGCGAACGCCATATCCCGCCCGATATGGCACTGGTCGGCGAGGTAGGACTTTCAGGCGAACTGCGAGCCGTTAGTCGTCTGCCACTGCGCGTGCGCGAGGCCGCCAAACTGGGCTTCAAACGCTGTATCATTCCCAAAACAGGCAAGGCGGTTCAATTGCAGGCAGAATTGCAGGATAGCGGCTTACCCGCAGACTTCAAAATCCTAACCGCTAGCACACTTGCTGTAGCTTTGGAAATAGCGCTTCACTCGTAATATTGAAATATATGCAAGTGGACTGTATACTAGCTATATATCAGAAGGAGGGAGGACGAAGCAATCTGCTAAACACAGAAACAACTTGATACAACACAGCTATTGATTCCCATAGCTGAAAGGTGTATACTTTACCGACGTGATGATTGTACGACTCAACAGGCGTATTCTACATTCGGTACTGTAGGCGAGGCGACAACATCCTGCACTTATCCATTTTTATCATCACTGACCTTGCTTGCCAGTTCTGTTATACGTCGCCTGCTTGAGCAAATTTGGGCGCCATTGGTGTCCTGCTTTGGAGGATGCAGGGATGTCTATCAAAACTCTTGCTCGTATTATCGGCAGCCTGATCGCGCTAGGCATTGTCGTGAGTCTTTATGTTTTTGATCGCGCAGCGTTACCTAAAAGTCTTAATTGGGTTATCGTCATTGCAGCTGCCAGCGTTGTTATTGCTTTTCTTATCACCCCCTATATCTCTGTCGTTCCCTACCGCTGGATGAGCGACAAGATTCGCCGCACCGCAGTCAGTGATCTCATCGCTGCCGCTATTGGTCTTACTATCGGTCTTATCATTTCCGCATTACTTGGTATTCCACTGCGTGATCTGCCCGCCATTTGGGGACAGGTTTTACCTTTTGTGGGCGCAGTCCTGTTTGGCTATCTTGGTGTCACTATCGCTGTTCTACGTAAAAGCGAAATCGCGCATATGATGCAAAATGCGTGGGCGCGACGCACACGAGATCGTGATGATGACCGTGATAAAGAGCGCGAACGGGGCAAAGAGCGCGATAAAGATCGTGACCGCGATAAAGAGCCAGAACGCGAAGCCGTATTACCTGTCCAGACGGTTAATCCTATTTTGCTAGATACGAGCGCGATCATCGACGGACGCATTAAAGATATCAGTCAGACGGGCTTTATCAGCGGAACATTACTAGTGCCACGTTTTGTCTTGAATGAACTGCAGCGTATTGCTGACTCTGCTGATACGATGCGGCGTAATCGCGGACGGCGCGGGCTGGAAATCCTGAATGATCTCCAAAAAGATGCCTCTGTCCCCGTTGAAATTACAGATGCCGATGTTGATGGTATCGCGGAGGTCGATGGCAAGCTGGTGAAGATGGCGCAAACGCTGCATTGCCCCATCATCACCAACGACTTTAACCTGAATCGTGTTGCGGAACTTCAGGGGGTCAAAGTCCTCAATATCAACGAACTCGCGAACGCCATTAAGCCCGTACTCTTGCCAGGAGAGGATATTCACATTAAGATTATGCAAGAGGGAAAAGAATCTGGTCAGGGTGTGGGCTACCTGGATGACGGCACAATGATCGTCGTTGAGAATGGACGCCAATTTATGAACACGACTATTGAGGTGACTGTTACCCGTGTTCTGCAAACGGTTGCGGGGCGTATGGTATTTGCGCACCCAAAAGGAAGTGGGCCGAATTCGCTCCCTCAGCCGTCTATAAAACAGAAATTGGCCTAGCCATTTCAACGATCTTTCGTAGGGATACGTTCCGTGTTCATCGCTAGCGTATTCGTTCTTTCTGATAGAAGGAGGGTCAATCTCAAGGATTGGCCCTACAGACTCCATGCAAGATAGGTCAGCCGTCGTCATTGTTGCCGCAGGGAATAGCCGTCGTATGCGCGGACGCGATAAACTCTGGACGCCGCTCTCAGGACGTTTAACGCTTGCGCGCACGATTGACGTATTTGAATCATCTCCACTGATTGACACCATTATTCTCGTTGTCAATGCCACGCGCCATACTGATGCCCACGCACTCTGTAAGCACGAAAACTGGCAAAAGGTCTCCGATATCGTTATTGGAGGCGCACGGAGGCAGGATTCCGTGCGCGCAGGCCTCGATGCCCTGGCGAAACGCGATCCAGAGTGCCACTGGGTAATGATCCACGATGGGGCACGCCCCCTGCTCCCACCAGCCCTACTCGAAAGCGGGATGCAAGCCGTGCAAGAGCATCAGGCCGTGATCGCCGCCGTTCCCGTCAAAGATACGATTAAACAAGTCTATGGCGGACAGATTCGCACTACACTCGACCGTTCCCGTCTCTGGAACGTGCAGACGCCGCAGATATTCGCCTTCCCGCTCCTCTATCAGGCTTACCATAGCCCGTTTGCGCAGGAGGATATGAGCGATGATGCCACGCTGCTCGAACGGCTTGGTCATCGCGTCACCGTCTATCTTGGCTCCTATTCCAACATTAAAATCACGACGCAGGAGGACCTGTTGCTCGCGGAAGCCTTGCTCCAGGGACACACGTTATGACTATAAGAATTGGCTCCGGCTATGATGTACATGCCTTTGCCCCCGAACGCCCTCTGGTCCTGGGTGGCGTCACTATCCCCCACGAATATGGCCTCTCCGGTCACTCAGACGCCGACGCGGTGATTCACGCGATTGTCGATGCCCTGCTGGGTGCCGCTGCCCTCGGAGATATCGGCAGACACTTCCCATCTAGTGACCCACGTTGGAAAGATCAGCCCAGTCACGTCTTTCTTGACTACACGCTCGACCTGCTCGGTCAGCAGCAGTGGAAGATCAGCAACGTCGATGCCACGATTGTCGCCGAGCGTCCACGCATGTCGCCACACATCGAAGCCATGCGCCATCACGTCGCCACACACCTGCATCTGGAACTCGATCAGGTCAGCATCAAAGCCACCACCACCGATGGTCTGGGCTTCGCTGGTCGCCGCGAGGGCATCGCCTGCTACGCGGTCGCTCTCATCGAACGCTGAACTGGCACAACAAGAAAGGCAAGCGCATGGAGATCACCAACGCTGATGTCATTGCACAATGGAACAGCGCGACCCAGAGTGACATAGAGCGGCATGGTGATGAGGGCGATTTCGCGCGCCAACACTTGCTCAATCCGGCACTCTTCGCGCTGCTGGGCGATGTACGCGACAAACACATTCTCGACGCAGGCTGCGGTCAGGGTTATCTTACGCGCTGGCTGGCACGTCTGGGAGCGCGTGTGACGGGACTTGAGCCAGCAACAAACTGGTATCACTACGCGCTTGAACGCGAACAGCGCGAACCTCTGGGCATCACCTATCTACAAGCGGACCTCTCTACGTGCGCAGGCTTAGAAGGACAATTCGATTGCGTGATCTCCAACATGGTCTTGATGGATATTCCCGCTTACCAGGCGGCGATGCGCACCTGTATTCAGGCCCTCAAGTCTGGCGGGGATTTTATTTTCTCGCTCACGCATCCCTGTTTTGAAGAGTCATCGACAGAGTGGGAGCGCAAAGGTTACGTCGAGGTACGGGCATATTTTCAGGAGCGCGCAATTCAGTCAGGCTATGGCTACTGGTTTCATCGCCCCTTGAGTAGCTATCTTAACCTGCTTATCCACGAGGGCTGCATCTTCAAACAGATGATTGAGCCACAACTAGACGCCACGCTCGTTGCGCACTATGGTAGACAGCATGAAAGGAACGTGCATGTCCCACAGTTTCTGCTTATCCATGCACAAAAGGCTTAAAAGCTAGTCTTCTTTGAGGAAAGCAGTATAGACTTCGTCGGTCTTCGCCGCCATGATAAAATCGTTGCGATGCATGCCCTTGATCTTGTGCGTCCACCACGTCACGGTGGTGCGGCCCCACTCGGTCAGCAGCGCGGGATGATGCCCTTCAGCCTCGGCGATCTCGCCAACGCGATTGGTGAAGGCCAGAGCTTCGATAAATGTTTTGAACTGAAAAACCCGCTCTAAGCGTTTGATGCTATCGCGCTCAACAATCGTCCACTGCGCGACCTGGGGATGCAACGTGGCAATCTCCTCGTCGGTCACGGTTGGCTCACCTTTACGGCAAGCTCCACATTTCATCTCTGACAGTAATTGTGATTGCATATTACGCCTCTTGTGTTTTCTCTTCCTGTTCTTTTGACACGCTCTCAGTAGTGGAAGCAGAGGCAGGTGTTTGCAACAACATCTGTACAGCCTGGCGCGAATTTAGCGGGACCTGGGGAATATGCGCAGAGAGTTTGCTGATCTCCTCAACGGGCAACTCGGACATCAATTTATCCTTAGCCACTTTAGCCTGACCGACGCCTTTGCCAGTGTTGCGCGCAATCGATTGTAAGGTTTTTGGCCCAAAGATAGCCAACCCGATCAACAAAATCGGGAGAAGATCGAGAAAATGCATAGACGCTCCTTTTCGCAATGGCCTACCTGCCCTGCACTTTCTTGTATCATACCACATACGCGCCTGCCTTTCCATGCGCACGTGCGCACAGGAACGAGGGCGTGATAAATCACGCCCCTACGATAATGTAATACACGTTCTACCTTTATTTATCACGCCCTGCCCCCCGTCACGTGGTATGCGGATGAAATTTTTCAACACCATCACGCCCTGTCTTCCACCCGATGCTGTTGCCTGTCCGTTCATAAAACGTGTCGCATGACATTTGACAGAGCACTCTGGGCTTTTGCGGGCTTTCTATGTTAGAGCGTGGTAATCGTGCCATCGGCGTTGACATGAATGGCAACATTGGGCAGAGGGAGCGTGGCAGGTCCTTGTAGCACCTTGCCACCGTGGGCAGGGTCGAAAATCGAGCCATGTAAAGGACACACGAGCTTCTGTGTACCTTTATCGTAATAGACGGGTACGCCCTGATGTGTGCATGCCTTCTCATAGGCCACAAAGGTATTATTGGGTAAATGCACCAGCAAGCTCGCCTTTCCATCGGCAGGGTTGGTAAAGTTGGCGGACGCATTGAGAGCTAGCGTCGTCGAACCAATCACATGACCCGTATGCGTCTGTCCATTTTGTCCACCCGTGCCTTTATTATTCGCTGGCGTACTCTTCCCATTTGAGGTAGCATTGTTCGTATGCGGAGTCAAGGCATTCTTGAGGTATCCCAGGTTCAAGTCTACGGCGATGGCAGCTCCCACAACCGCGACACCACTGACCGCGAGCAGCGCTATTGCCTTACGCCGACTCACACCACGCCTGGATTGTCGCAGACGAGTCGTGTTTGGACGCGCTTGCTCGGCCATTGTAAGCATCTCTTCGCCTTGCGACCACCAGGGTAAAGCAGGCGCGCCCTCACGAACATTATAGGACGCGGCTGCGGGTGCATTATTTCCTTGTCCCGCAGGCGGTTGCGCGAACGGCTGTGCGGTCGGTGGCGGAACGGTAGGCAATGGGCCAGAGAGAACTAATGGGGCCGCTGGATCCTGGCGCACCTGCTGCTGCATCGGCATAGGCTGCTGCTGTGGCATGACCTGTCTTGCCGATTGTGGTGGTAGTGGCATAGGCTGCTGCATCGGCTTAGACTGTCTTACAGGTTGCGGCGGTATCACAGGCTCGACAGGAACCGGACGAGCAAAGTTTTGCGCTGGTACAGGAGCCGTATAGGACGATTTTGGTTTTTCGAGAGGAGCAGATGGCTTGACGATTGGTGTCTTACCTGTGATGACAGGCGGGACGATCTGCCACTTATCGGTACTGTGCGGAATGGCTCTCGTGCTTCCTGTCGAGGGCTGAACAGCGGCCAGCTTCCCCGTCACGACAGGCGGCATCAGTTGCCATTTGCCTGTAACAGTGCCATCCTCACCACTATATTTATCGGTATCGTCAGTAATACCAGGTAACGACGGAGCTGGGTCACGTAAAGCTGTATCAATACGTTCCAGTGGCATCGTGCCACGGCAGACCTGCGCGAAGGCTTCGACCAATTCGCTTGTATGCTGAAAGCGCAAAGCTGGATTGCGTTCCAGGGCGTGAGTGATAACCAGTTCTAGGGCAATAGGAATATCTGGGCAGAGTGAGCGTAACGACGGCAACGGCTCATTGACATGCCGTTGCGCCACCTCCAGAGCTGCTCCCCCGGCGAATGGCGGCTTGCCACACAATAATTCAAAAAGCACGATACCGAGCGCGTAAATATCCGAGCGCGTATCCATGCGATGGCCCATCACAACCTCTGGCGCGAGATACTCAGGAGAGCCAAGAAATGTACCCGCCACGTTGAGCAGATGGGCATAGGGCTTCTCGCTCTGCTCAATATCACGGAGCTGCAAAATTTGCATCAGGCCAAAACCAGCCACAAGCGTGCCATGTTGACCATCCAGCAGCAGATTGGCGGGTTTGAGCGAACCATGCACCACGCCACGGCGATGAGCATACTCCAGGCCAGAGGCGATCTGCTCTAAAACGCTCAACACATATGCAGGCTGGCAGCGACCGCGCTGTTTGAGCACATCAGCGAGTGAACCATGCATCATATAAGGCGTCACCAGATAGGGCAGACCACTATACTCGCCGTAGGCATGAATTGGTAACAGGTGTCTATGTTGGAGAGCGACGAGAGCCGCTGCTTCCTTATGAAAACGCGCGATAAAACGAGCACGAGCGTCAGAGGAAAACTGCTCTGGGATAATAAATGTCGTCAATGCAACACTATTACGCTGGATAGGATCCTGGGCAAGATACACGGCACTGAGCCGTCCTCGACCAAGCAAGCGTTCTACACGATATTCCCCTATTGTCTGTCCAACAAGCTGATCTCTGAGTGTCTGCATATAACCTTCCCATCCTATTTTTCTATTCCTCTACACATTACTCTACAGAGCATATTAATATACGTCAATAGAATATGCTCATCAATAGGACTTGTGGGGGATACAAGCAACGTGACTTTTGGGGCTTCCCTGGCCGCATAAGCCGCCCAGACAGGCGGTCGGGTGTGGGAGAGAGGGGGAGAAACCCGACCGCCAAAGGGAGATGAAGAGAGGGAAAGTGGGGGATGGGAGAGTCAATTCAGTTGTTAATTTTGAACTTTTGTTCTACATCGACAGGATACCACGAATGCAGGCGGTTGTCAAGAGGCAATTTAGAACAAATTTTTCAAAACATCCCTGCCAACAGGCAGTCCAGAGATGGTACAATAAACGAGCGGGCCAAGTTGCCCATCAGCATATACGTACCTCCACAAAGAGGTGGACTGACATACTTAAAGAAACAGGATGGAATAATTCTTATGGCAGAAGTGCGACCATTACGCGGTATTCGTTACGCTCAGGAATATGTTGGCGATCTCTCTCAAGTTGTGACTCCACCTTATGATGTTATTAATCAGCAGCAGCAAGCGGCTTATTATGCGCGCAATCCCTACAATGTAATTCGCCTGGAACTGGGCCAGCAGCAGGCTAACGATAATGACCTGAACAACGTCTACACGCGAGCAGCCACGACCTACTCTGAATGGCGCGCCCAGGGTATTTTGCGCCAGGAGACGGCCCCATGCTACTACCTTTATCAGCAGAGCTTTACGCATCTCGGCATGCCCTACACGCGCACGAGCCTGCTTGCGCGTGTGCGGCTGCAACCCTGGGATGCGCACGTGATCTTGCGCCACGAGCATACGCTAGCAAAGGCGAAAAACGACCGCTTGAACCTGCTACGGACCTGCGCAAGCAATTTCAGCCCCATCATGTGCCTCTACGATGATCCACAGGGACGCATGCGGCACATGCTGGGGGCCTATGCCGCCCAGGCCGAGGTACAGTTTACCGACGAGGTTGGTGAAGGCCATCGTCTGCACCCTATCACGGATATTCAGCAGATTGCGCTTATCCAGGATTTCTTTGCGCAGCGTCAATTGTATATCGCGGACGGTCATCACCGCTATGAGACCGCGCTGGCCTATCGCGACGAGATACGCGAGCAGCGCAAAGAGTTATACCCGGAAGATGCAGCCAATTTCGTGCTAATGTCCCTGATCGACCTGGATGACCCTGGCATGCTAGTCTTGCCCACGCATCGCATGTTTACAGGACTCAGCCAGGAACAACTGGTGCGCCTGTTTACACCAGAACTGACACGCTACTTCGATGTGCAACCAGTCGCGGCAACAGCGAGCAGCGAGGCATTGCTACAACAGCTTACACAGGTTGGACAGGAGCGACCAGCATTTATCATCAGCACAAATACTGAGGCGCACCTATTGCTTCTGAACGCGCAGGGGCAGGAACGCATGCAGACAAACAGCCATTCGGCGGCATGGAAGACACTCGATGTTGCGATTGCCCAGGCACTTATTCTGGAAGAGACACTTGGTCTGAGTGCCGCCGACATGACAGCGGGAACGTATGTGCGTTATAGCCACGACGCCACGGAAACACTAGAGGCAGTACATTCAGGAGCAGCGCAGGCGGCATTGTTCCTTAACGCGACACGAGTACGACAGATTTGCGACGTGGCAGATGCAGATGACCAGATGCCGCAGAAATCCACCTACTTCTATCCGAAACTAATTACGGGGCTGGTGATGAATCCACTGTGGTAAGGAGGCAAGTATGATTATTATTGTCGGCGCGGGATTAGCAGGGCTGACCTGCGCCAAGATGCTCAAAGAGGCAGGTAAAGAGGTACTGGTATTGGAGGCGGCAGATCAGGTAGGCGGACGGGTACGCACCGACTATCACGAGGATGGCTATCGGCTAGATCGCGGCTTCCAGGTCCTTTTTACTGCTTATGCCGCCGCGACACGCCATCTCGACTATGATCGGCTCAAACGGCGCACCTTCGATCCTGGCGCGTTGATTTATAAAGATGGCAAGCTACACGAGATTGCCGACCCGTTGCGCGAGCCAGATCGCATTATCCCTAGCCTGCTCAATCCCTTGATTTCACCCACCGACAAGATGCGCGTGCTGGGACTGCTCGGTCTGGTGCGTGGCTATTCGACAAGCGACATTTTTACAGGTAAGGTGCAGAACGGCGATGACGAGACGACAGAGCAGTTTCTACGTCGCTGGGGTTTTGGCGACGGCTTTATCGACAATTTCGCACGCCCATTCTATGGCGGTATCTTCCTTGATCGCTCGCTCCAGACCAGCGCGCGCATGTTCCTCTTTACCTTTAAGATGCTGTCAGAGGGATCGATTATTATACCCGCGGAAGGTATGCAGCGTCTCCCCGACCAGTTAGCGGCTACGTTGCCCACGGGTTCTGTGCGCACCAATATGCGCGTCGCCGAGGTACTGGTCAAGAACAATCGCGCACATGGTGTGCGTTTGAGCAATGGTGAGACAATCGAGGCAGAGCAGGTCATTATTGCGACTGAGGGGCCAGTTGCGGAAAAATTCGTTGATAAACCACTACCCGCTCAACCAGTCAGCGCGATGTGCCTCTACTTCGCGGGTGACGAGCGGCTCTACACGCAGCGCAAGATCGTGCTCAACGCCAGCCCCGATGCCTATGTCAATAACGCCGTCCTGCTGACGAATATCGCGCCAAGCTACGCGCCTCCGCGCAAACATCTGTTGTCGGTGACTGTGTTGGGGAATCCCCCAGAAGACGATGAGCAGGTGGCACGTCGGGCAATTGCGGAGATGGCACGCTGGTTCCCAAACTACGATCTGAGTCGCTGGCAACTACTGGCAGCCTATCGCATCCCGTTCGCCCAATTTCAGCAGCCAGTGGGCATCTTTGATCGCCTGCCCAACAATCGCACCTCTGTCGAGGGATTGTATCTCGCGGGTGAGTACACCAAGTCGAGCAGCATCCAAGGAGCGATGCATAGCGGAGAATACGCCGCTCGCGACATTTTGAAAACGCCTGCCCTGGTATAATATCCGTTAGATCTATGCCCGTGTCCTCATCTTCAACATGGACCAGAGGACACGGGCGTAGAGGCGTGTTGAACTGCGTCATCGCGCTCTACTCTGGGTAGCGTTCCATAAATGATGCGATGTCTTTTGATTCAAGCGTTGCGGCCAGGATACGCAATGGCCCTTGTTCGATGGAGGCGTGCATAAATGTCTGTACGAAGGGCTGATCGGTCGCGGCTATACCAGAGTCGGGATGGAGCATAGCGGCGACAGCACGGGCCAGATGGGCCTCTTCCTCGTGGTCTATCAGGTGCAATAAGGCTGCTTGACGGCGCAGGCGCGTCTCATAGAGCGTACGCCAGCGTTCATCAATCAGTTTTTCGATGATTTCCTGCATGATTTGGACGTTTTGTTTCTCAAGCTCTTTTTTGCGCTCTTCCTCGCTTTTCTTTTCAACCTTACGTCCGCGTCTTGGCATATGCGTATCAGGCAGCTTTAAGAGATTTTGCGTGGCCCAATACCTATTGATATACGGCTCGATATCTGCGAGCGGCTCGTAGAGCCAGGAAGCAAACGCATCATAGGTATAGAGTCTCGCGCCTTGCTGTGCGAGGGCCAGTGTCTCCTCATCAAGCGTGAGTGGTTCAAGGATGGTTTTGCCGCCGAGAGGCACGACATATTTGCTATCAGCAGACAGACCAGCCTCGATAAGCGGACGCCAGATTGAGTAGGAGATGGGCAACTTATGGCGCGTGCGTTTGCTAAGGTTACGTGCCTCAACGACCAGAGCACGGGCATATTCAAAAGGCACAGGGAAGCAGACGATATTGCGCTCATTCAGGCCATGCAGCAATTCTTGCCAACGTTTCTCGTCAATCTCATCCACACCATAGCAGTCTTTAATGCCAGTTTGGTCTTGATGTAAGACATTGACACCCTTTAATGTGCCATCCTCCCTGCGCCACGCAAGCAGGATGATCTGCGAGCCTGAGCCATCCATATATGTTACCAATGCTTCATAGGGTGGCAATTGTGGCTCAGCCGGAACGTGCAAGGCCTCTTCAGCCTCGGCAGGCGAAGAATGCATGGTCAGGTTACCAACCACACGGCGGGCATGTTGCTTGAGCGCGTTATTCGATGATGTGACAATCAGACGATTGAGCGCAGGCACGGATTCGCGCAATACGCCAGGCCCTATCTGCTCCAGTGCGTCCACTACAGCCGTCAAAATTTTTGTCGGCTGGTTATCTAGGAGCGGAATAAGCAGCTTGACGGCACGGGGATCATTGCTCGTACCAAGCCAGGAGATGAACCCCAGACGCTGCTCGACTGGCATGGCAACGACGTCGAGTAAGATAGCCTCAACACCCATCTCACTTTTTTCGACGCTATCAAACAGGCGTAGTTGCATCTGGCGCATAGCAGCTATTGGATCATTCAAATACTCCATCATGCCTTCTTCGGCCAGCTCCGAGCCAAGTTCTTTGAGCAAGGGAGAGAGTGTGAGTTTCGCAATATCACTAACCGTTGGATCAGTCACAAAATCTTCTAGTTCTTCAAGATCAAATTCAGTCGCCAACTCGGTCAATACGGTGACAGCGGCAGCATGGGCAGATGGATCACTGGTGCGCAAGAGACGCAAGACCTGTTCACGTGCGCCGTTCGTCCACTCTTCATCAAGGCGAGTGAGATAGTGAGAGAAAGTTGCTTCGTCAAGGATATCACGACGACAGAGTGCGAGCAGGATGCTATCCACGCTCTCTTGCGGTGGACCCTTGTGTTTTCGCGGCATAAAATGCTCCTTTTCGTGATGTGAGAGATATGATGGCTAGCATCAAGAATACGCTTGCTCCACCGAGCGATTGTACCATGTTTGTGCATACAAGTCGAGATTGTGGTCATGTCACGACAGGTGTTACGTATCTGATACTATTCTGATACTATAAGGAGCGGTTTAGTAACGCCCCTCACCTATATAAAGACGCGCAGGACGCACTAATATTGATACCGCCGTGCGCATCATGCCATTTTGTAACGATTCCGCTAGCAGTGCCAGACTCATAAGAAAATCATCATGTCCTTCCGAGGCATCCACGTAGAAATCAAGTGTGTCAGGGGCAGGCAGGCGGTAACGAGCACACTTCAATTGCCGCCAACACTCTTCATAGACCATGACGGGCGCGTTCTCGTGACGATAAAGTTTGAAGCGACCGCTATTGATATAGGTAATGAGCTGATAGGCCAGATGCGATTTGGTGGGGCGCGAGAAGAGAAATGGTGTGATACGCTGCTCACCCAGACGGGTCGTAAGCAGCGAGGCCAGACCCGCACCAATGCCCGTTGCATCCACAACCAGCGAGCGAATACCCCAGTGTTCTACAAGTGCGACCGTCGCGGCATATTGATCAAGGTACGAGCGACCCGTCCACCATTCTTGATGTACCACCTCGATACAGGGTAGATTAAGCTCGTTATAACGCACCCGTCCAATTGTAATCACAGTACTATCACGCCGCCCATGCCGCTGCTGTTCCCCGTCGACCGATCCTTGCCGCTCTAAAGCTAACGCGATGGATGTATCAGGAGCAGGTCGTTCTTCGCCCGCGACATCCATGCCCGCGATATAGCAAGCTTCGGCACGCGCCTCGTTTTCCCAGGCATGTTCTCCCCGTAAAAGCGCGTGTTGCAGTTCATTAAACAGATAGCCCGCCCCACTGAGCGGACGCAGAAGATATTGCGTCTGAATCGCCGGGTGTTGCTCACCCAGGCGGGCAATCTCCTGCTCAACAAAAGTTCGGTAGGCCGGATTAATCGCGGCGAGCGTGCGCCAATCATACTCAAAATGCAATTTCTCGCCCATGTGCTGCTCCTGTTCCAAATTCGCGGCCCGTTGTTGTGCGAGCAGCGTCGTGTCAGACCACGCGGTGCCATATAAGACAGTGGTCGCGTTGCTGACGGCAGCCATAGGACGAAAATCGCGGTCAAATTTCTCACGGGCCACGTCTTGCGCCTCGTCTATTTCGAGCAAAAGATCAGCAGTTGCTCCGACGACATTGCTTTCGTTGCCAGCGGAGAAGAACATTACACGCGGACCTGCATGGGCATGCAGGAGCAATGGGTCGGCCTGGGGAGCCAGACCAATAATATGCCCCTGACTCTGCCAGACACGCGCACGAGTCGTGGCATTGTCCAGCAGAGAGAGCAAACGCAAACGACTATTGGTAATCTGCGGACTAAAGGTCGGCGCGGCTTTGACAATCGTGCCTTGTTGCTTCGTGGCGAGCAGATAGGCTTCCAGAACAGCCGAAAGCTGGTTTTTCCCCGATTGGCGGGCCATCATAACCGTGAAAATGCGCCCATCGCCGCCGCGAATTGAACGCAAGATCGCCTCGGCAATCTCACATTGATAGGGATAGAGGGGGCATCCCAGCACATAGCGGGCAAAACGGGCGATTGGTGATAGGTGATCGTGCATAGTAGTGTTTCAAGGGAGGAAATGGGAGGACGGATAACGAAGATGATGCTACATCAAACAGCTCGCTTGCATTCAAGTGTAGCATAGCGCGAATGAAATTGCAAGGGAGCAAGCAGGATAAAGATTACTACCCTGCTTGCCATAAAACTTGCGCTAGGGCAACTGAGTTGCCTGGAACGCAGTAAATGTCACAGTTGTACCAGACTGACCGAGGGCACGGACGCCACAATAGCCAGATAGGAAGGTGCTATCCGTGACTGTAATCATCGGATTGGCTGGTTGCGTGCCGCCAGTGGCCCACACGCTAGCGGTAAGCGTGTTGCCGACCGCCTGGAAACTCAGCGTATATGAGGTTCCTGCTTTTGCCACGAAGGCGGTAGTCAGCAACGTTGTGACGGAGCCGTTGACTTTCTTCTGCACAACCAGATTTGCGCCATCAATATATGCCTTGTACCAGTTATTGTTGTCGGTCCAGCGCAGGACAACGCCAAAGTTGTTATAGGTGAAATTGCTAATCGAGCCACTGGCCTGCACTTGCGAGTCTGCCACCAGTGGACCAAGCACCGCACTATAGTTATTGCCATTGCCTGTGATGTTGCCAGTGTTGTTCACAATCGAGAAATTGCCGACCGTGTTGGCATCACCAGCCCAGGTCAGCCCATCGGAGGCCGTGCCCCAATACTGCTGATTGGCGCGCTGGAAAGTATCCTGCGCGATCGTCGTGCCCGTACCAGGCGGCGTGGGCGATGGCGATGGTGTGGGCGACGGCGACGGTGTGGGTGACGGTGACGGTGACGGTGATGCCGACGGTGACGGTGACGGTGACGGTGATGCCGATGGCGACGGCGATGGTGTAGGAGTTGGAGTGGGTGAACCAGCGTTCAGTGACACCGCTTGGAACGCTGTATAGCGCACGACAATCCCATTCTGTATTTGCGCGCGCACACCACAGTAGCCAGAAGTTAGTGAAGTGTCGGTCGCAGTCAACATCCAGTTAGTTGGTTCAGTGCCGTTAGTAGGCCAGACTTTCGAGTAGAGCGTGTTGCCCACGATACGGAAGCGTATCGTATACGATGTACCAGCAGTCGCTGTAAACGCATGATGTGTCAGACCAGAAACAGAACCATTGACCTTCTTCTGCATGACGAAATTCGCGCCATCAATATATGTTTTATACCAGTCATTGGTATCACCCCAGTGCAGCACCGCTCCGAAGTTGGCATTATTAAACGAACTGATAGAGCCACTAACCAGAACTTCGGAATCCGTGACCTGCGGACCAAGCACACCATTCAAAAGGCCACTACCGCTAATCGTTCCAGCTTGATTAGTGATCGTAAAGGCTTTCGAGGCATTGGCATCACCAGCCCAGGTCAGCCCATCGGAGGCCGTGCCCCAATACTGCTGATTGGCGCGCTGGAAGGTATCCTGCGCGATTGTCCCACCAGGAACGGGTGACGGCGATGGCGAGGGCGATGAGGATGGTGACGGCGATGGTGATGAGGACGGTGAAGGTGACGGTGTTGGCGCGGGTGCGCTACCGCCTGTGACTAACGCCAGCTTGTTAGCAAATTCTTCATCGAACCAGACGTTATTCTGCCCATCCACGTGCATACCATCATGCGGGTGACTGTTAGAGGTTGGCGTGTTATACATTGAAAACGAGCCATTACCACTATCTGGGAACGAGCCAAACGCACTTTGCAGAGAGTCATCAAACCAGATATTGCCAGTGCTATCAGCACTAATTCCAGATGTATGTGAGCCACAATTGCCGCAGAGATGCGGATAGGCATATTCTGTCACACCATTATTTGTACCGGGTTGAGCAGCAGAGACACGTAATTCACCAATCATAGACACCCACCCCTCTGACCACCAGATATTGCCATTAGGATCAATCGTAATCAGATGTGGGGTCAAACCAGTTGTTGAAGAATTGCGGATTTTATATTCTTTTAATTGTCCTTGCGCCGTATACTCGCCAATCAAGGCGACAGTGTCAGTATTTTCAGTAAACCAAATGTTATTTGACCTATCAACTGTAATGCCGTAAGGATTGCTATTGCTGGCTGGGGTCGGCACCTCAATAAACTGCTGGCTATTCGGATTGAACATGCCAATTTTATTGACATAGTGTTCCGTAAACCAGATATTGCCGTTGCCATCAACCGCGACATCCCAGGGACCCGCGTTAATTGTTGGCACGCCCCATTGTTGAAACGAGCCATTGGCGGGATTAAACATGCCTATCGAGTTGCTCATCGGCATCGGGAACCAGACACGGCCCTGATGATCGAAGGCCACAAAGAGCGGTTGCCCATAGCCGGAGGGCAGATTATACGTGTGGGTCCAACTGCGACTGGAAGGGTTAAAGACCGCCAGTGCGCCAGGATAGACACCACTACACATTGGTGTGGGATCACAATTCGGGATAGCAACCCAGACATTTCCGTTGCCATCAAATGCTGTTCCCCAGGGGTCATAGCCTGTTGGGACACTATAGTCACTCGCCGTCACGGAACTAAATGGTTGCGTGTGGGCAAGCGGTCCCAAAACACCAAATAGCATCAGAACACTGGCGACAAGTGTCGCCAGTGCCACTAAAGCAAGAATTAGCTTTTTTCTCTGTCTCATTGGGATGTTTCTTTCCCCTTAGCCACCGACATAGCCGATCACATCGCTACCGCCTTGCGTGGCAAAGGAAGAGCCTGAAGTATTCCAATACATAGGGCGCTCAACAGTAATGGGGGAGCCATCAAGCGTTTCGACCGTCATAGAAACCTCGTAGCCACGATGATCGTCGCCATTATGCACAAGATACTGCACAACCAGCGCGGTGAGATCTTGCGTGAAGCGACTATTCGCGGGCACGGGGAACGAGACGGTATAGGTACGTCCGTAACCGTTCGCCATCACGACGTAAATGGTGACAGGGGTTGGATTGGGATTTTGCACGGTCAACCACTCGTTGTAGCCGACATTGCTATAGCCCTCCGCAAAGCTATATGCACTGTACTTTGCGGGACCAACCTGTCCAATCACATCAGTACCACCAACGGCCTGCGTTACACGTCCATTGGGCAGAGAGTGTTTGTACTGGAAGTACATCTCACGCTGCACCACGATGTTCGCACCCGTTGAGGTGATCTCTGCCGACACCTGGGGAGTGGAGTTGGCAAAAGTATTGTTGGCGTTTACGTTCCAGATGATTTGGGACATGGCATTCAGGGACAGAGTAAAAGCATGGGTTACACCACCCTGAGACTTCAGGGTAATCGTCACATTCGCCGTCGTGTTTGAGGGGTCCACGTTGGCGAGAGTAAAGTATTCTTGTGTTGTGCCGCCAGTATAGCCTTCCGCAAAGAGCCAGTCTTTAGCCAGTGAAGATATACCAACGACATCATAGCCGCCAGAGACCGCGGCATTGCCGGACGTGCCACCATTAATAAAGTAGGTGGGACGTTCCGCCATAATCGGCTGGCTAGAGGTAACGACAGCCGCAACATGCAAGGGCATAGCAATCAGATTGGGAGTGATCGTGCCGCGTGCATCCGCGCTAACTGTCGTGCTCTGCGTACCAACTTTCTGTCCATTGGCATAATAGGAAACCGAGACGTTCGCACTCACGTTGTTGGGATTAAGCAGCGTGATAAACGATGCGGTATCTGAGCCCGTGGGAATATCAGCGAAGTAGTAGGTGGTGCTGAGATGGGTTGCTCCCACCACATCGGAACCACTCGCAATACCTTTAAATGTTTGGAAGTACATGGGACGTTCAACGACCACGCCGGGGCACGAGGCTGTAGAACTATCAACACTGGCAACCGTCGCAACAATCGCGGCCGGAACAGTCGAGCTAAGGATATGCAAGTCTCCATTGACGGACTCGGTAATACGGCTGGCCGAGGCAACAGGCACGCGCACCGTCTTATTCAGCGGCTCACTGCTCCCGTCCATCGTGTAGTTGTACTCCAGGTCAACGTTACACATGGTCGTGCCAGGATTATCAATCGTCAGGAACTCCTGGAAGCCTTTGCCAACGCGCCCTTCAGCAAAGTACCACGTCTTATTGACGGGACCAGGGAACGGTGAGGTTGGAATAGGCGTTGACGTGGGCGAAGGCGTGACCGAGGGGGTTGGCGTAATCGGTGTGCCCGTGCTGCCAGCAGGTGGCAGTGGCACAGTCGGTTGCAGCACCTCGCCAAGTTTATTGGCAAACTCCTCGGCAAAGAAAACGGTATTATTGCCATCAACCGCCAAACCGTCATGCGGATGCGTATTGCTGGTGATCGCCCCACCGATGGGCGGCAACATTGTAAATGTGCCAGTGCTCTGCGCATAGTAACCAACACGAGAGCTGAGTGAGTCGTCAAACCAGACATTACCCGCGCCATCCACACCGATACCAGAGATATGCATACTGCAATCGGTCGCGGCTGGACAATTCGGGTCGGGATAGGGAACAGTAAACTCCTGCACACCATTACTGGTGCCAGGTTTGGCCTGACTGATAACCAGTCGCCCGATATTGCGATCAGGCCCCTCGCTCCACCAGATGTTGCCATTGCCATCGAAGGTAATCAGGTGCGGGGTCGCACCGACATTACCTGCATTAATCTGATATTCATTGATCGCACTCGTCGCCAGATTGCCAGAACTGGGCGGGATAAAGCTGGCGATTTGCGCAACAGAGGAATTATTCTCAGTAAACCACATCGCCCCAGTGGTAGGATCTGGCCCCACAATACCATACGGCTTGCTATTGGCCGTTGGTGTGGGCGTCTCCACAAAGGTTTGGGTCGAGGGATCAAATTCACCGATCTGATTTGCCAGAATTTCGGTGAACCACAAGTGTCCATATTGATCAAAGGCCAGATCAAAAGGAGTTGCATTCGCTGTCGGTACTGTCCATTGTTTCCATGTTGGGGCACCATTCGAGACTGTCAATTCACCGATAGCATTCGTCATTGGCTCCGAAAACCAGATATTATTAAAATCATCGACAGCTATAAATAGTGGACTTGAGTAGCCAGTTGGCTCAACAAAGTTATTAAACACAGAGAATGAACTGCGATTAACTTGCGCAATGCTTCCCGTATTCACCGTCGCACACACAGGATTCGGGTCACACCCCGGCTCGGCAACCCACAGATTACCCTGGCGATCAAAGCCTAGTCCCCAGGGATCTACCCCTGGCAGATTAATCTCGTTAGGAGTGGCCGCGGCCGCGTGCGTTACATTGTGAGAACCATTGAGCATGAAAAATGCGAAACCCAGGCTTGCAATAACCGCGAAAAATGCAATACCTGCGCGAAGAGATATAGTTATATGTCGCCTATACATAAAAAATTTTTTGCTCCTGCCTATTACATTCATACAGACACAGAACGGAGTCGTGCTGGCACATTCATACCAGAATAGCATTATCGCGCTACTGAGCAATTCTCACAAGAGACTATAGTATCAATTCTGTGAGTCTATTGGTTCCAATACGCGCTTCGTGCTCTTTTTCACATAGGCTATGTAACACAGCAGCAATCCACGTTTAACCAATTTCAGCCGGAAGCGTATATGCCAGATAGGGTTCCAATTTTCTGAGCAGATCACCGACATGAAACGGTTTGTGAAGCAAATCCACCATCCCAGGGACGTGATAGTCATCATCGCTAGTAAAGTGCTGAGCGGTCATAACAACGATAGGAATACGTGTTGCCCAGGGATAGGTAGAAAGTTGCTGCGCCAATTCAGGGCCGGAGAGGACTGGCATCATAAGATCAAGCAAGATCACAGAGGGTAGACGCATACCACGCGACTCCCCATCCAGATGTACCTGCTCCAGGAAAGACATAACCTCAGCACTCCGCGCAAACCCAATAGCCGCATAATTTTCTGTTTCTAATAAGAGTAAAATAACGGAAAGAATAGCGGGATCATCCTCAACGACCAAAACATAGGGTATTCCAGCAAATTGTGGTACAAGTATAGCCACATCATCAATAAGACGCCCACCAGCTCCGGTACTTTCACAATAATACATTCCAACACCTCCACATAGAGTTTTAAACAGAACATCCATATGTATTATACACATCTCATGAATAATGGCAATCTTTAGTCCAAACGGGCCACTACTCATCCATTGAGTGAGGAGGTGAGACGAGGAACAATGGGCTAATATCCACGCCTCGTAGCACGCTGGCGGCGGCGAAGCAGGAGGGCAACACCAAGCAGAAAAGCCGCAAGTACATAGCCAATGATTACAAGCCAGAGTAGCAGAGTAGAAAAACCACTCTCCTGTGAAGGCATTTCACCTTTTAACGACATACTCTGTGTAGTAAGCACGTGAGAGGTTGCGGGTGTCGGCGTATTACTCAACGTTGGACTATGCGTAGGCACAGGGGTTGGCGTGCCATGAGGTATGGGCGTCGGCGTGGTATGTGGTGTAGGAAGCGGCGTTGGCGTGGTATGTGGTGTAGGAAGTGGCGTCGGCGTGGGAAGTGGCGTGCTGGCAGGTGTCGGCGTCACGGGCACAGGTGTCGGTCCTACAGGTGTCGGCAACGTTCCAGGGCCAGTAGCAGTAGTTGGCGTGCTGCTTACGACCGGTCCGCTAGCGGGAGGCGTGACGGTATTTCCGAGCGGAGCCGCCACAACGCTAAATGTGAGCGTCACCACGCGCTTACTGCTGACATCATAGATATGTAACTGGTGCGAACCAACTTGCCATGTCGCATCGCTGCCCAGTTGCACAATGCTGGTAAATGCCCCCTTACTATCAGTCTCTACGCTCGCTGGCTGGCAGGCTAAGGCATGATCGTGCGTGAGCAGGACACGTTCATGTACACTAAAATGCTGCCCCTCTATATGAATTGATGTGCCTGCGACGATAGGAACAGTCGAGAGCAGCGTGACATGAGGCGTCACAGGAGCGGAGGCACAGGTCGGGCCAGGACACGAAGTGGGCGTTGTGCCTGTTGCGCCTTGTATGCTCGTAGGCGCAGAGCTGCCTCTTGCGATCCATCCAGCACTCACCATGCTGACAAATAAGAAGATGCATGTCATGCTCATTAACAAGACAGTTCCACCAAGCCAGAGCAAAAATTCGATACGGCCCGGATACAACAACCACCAACGCAAGCCATCCAGCGGACTAAGCGATGATGGGCGTTCCAAAAGTGGCTTCTTGGTCTGCGAGACAACATACCGTGCGAAGGCGGAATTGGCTCCCGCGCCAGTTGTCCAGGAGGTCGTGCCTTGCTCATCCTGGAGTGCTTCTAGCTTGCGCGTCTTGCGCGGTGATGGTTGCGTTTTCAGCTCATCAATAGCCAACGGTGCCATTGGTCGTGTTGGGGCCGAGGCCAGGGCATTGTGTTTTTGTTCATCGGCATGCAGTAAGGAGAGAGCAGATAAACTGCTTTCAACCGCAAAGCTAGCAGAGTCGTGCCGCCACTGCGCAGGTGGTGGAAGTGTTGGGATACGTGTAACATCTTCTTTTGCTGCTTCCGCACTCACAGCATGGTATGATGAACGCACTTTTGCTTTGTGTACACTCTGGGCAGAGGCACGCGGAGGAACAGGCGAACCAGAAGTCACAGGCGAATATTGCTGTGGCATTGGTGCTACTGGCGAATATTGTTGCGGCATTGGTGCTACTGGCGAATATTGCTGTGGCATCGGTGCTACTGGTGAATATTGTGGTATCGGAGTGATTGCGTTATTGTTTCCGTTATGGGTCATCAGATCAACCGCCTCGCTATTTGGAAGATATAGCCCCAGGATGTGTTGCTGTACCACCGGGTCAACCCACACGGAAGAACTCACGGAGTTCGCGACTGGCCTTTGTGCAACATCTTGCCCAACCTGCTGCTGTTCTGACACGTTCTCATTCACCTTCCATTGTCTTTGCATATATTTGTTCGCCTTTTTCCCCTTGATCCGTACCTTCGCGCGGCTCATCTAGCAAAATGAACGCACATCTGAACCATTTTCGCCCGTCTATCCCGCTCCTGATACGAGGTGAGACGGTTCCCGCTCGGTAGCAAGTCGACGATGCACTAATAATGGAATGCGACACAGGTGAGATGCATGGGAGTTGCGCGTGATAAAAGTGGGGAATTTTACGCAGTGCTGCGTAAAATTCCCCACTTTTATGCAAGCATATAGACGCGGGATGCGCTGATAGTACTAACAGAGCCTAAACACAGCAAATAGCTCTACAGGCTGCTCTATGACAGGCAAGCAGGCCCAATGGGAAACAGATAAAAGAGCATTTCTGACTCTGGCACGCTTCTTGCAGCAATAGAAAAATGGGGGGAGAAATCCGAAAAAATTTCGGATTGCAAAGGGATTGTCAGGCCGACATCTTTCATTGTATGTCGCACCAACATCTCTTATCTCCGGTTACCAATTTGTGGAAGTGGATTTTTACTATTGAGGAGCAGGTATATGGTAGCCACGGTAGAACAGGTGGAAGTGATGTATGCGCTCGTGAACAGCGTTCCATTAGCGAACGAAACGAGAGCAAAAAAAACGTCAGTACGGTTGACGCGAACGTTTTCCCAACACAATGAGGCTCTCAAAGGCACGGCGCAAAGCCAGATGAAGAACCGCGCAAAAGAAGCGTCACGCATACATGAGATAGAGACATCACAAGAAGGGGGTGCTGAATTAGGAGCGACCCATGAACGTGAAGTGATATTTGATGAAGAAAGTGAGTTCTTAGAAGAAGAAAGCAGCGGCGATTACGAAATAGACAACGCCATTCGCCAATATTTGGGCGAGATAGGACGCTATTCACTTCTGACGGTCGAGCAAGAGGTGCAGATCACACAGCGTGTGGCGGCCGGTGATAGCGAGGCACAACGTCGACTTATTGAAGCCAATCTGCGTCTGGTCGTCAGTATGGCAAAACGCTACGGCAATCACGGGGTCTCACTCCTTGACTTAATTCAGGAAGGCAATCTGGGACTGATTCGTGCCGCACAGAAATTTGATCCCACGCGCGGCTTCCGCTTCAGCACCTATGCAACATGGTGGATTCGTCAGGCACTCAGTCGCGCCGTTGCCGAACATACCCATGCCATTCATATTCCAGTTCACGTGATGGAGTTGATCTACAAGATGAAACGGGTTACCCGCCAACTCTATCAGGAATTGGGACATGAGCCGACATTTGACGAACTGGCATTGGCCCTCAAAATCTCACGCGAACGGGTGATTGAGTTACGCGGCATGGCAGAGCTTCCAATCTCGCTTGATGCTCCTTTGCTCGACGACGAACAGTATCACCTCGCCGATATATTGGAAGACACACAAGCCACCGCCCCCTGTGAGGCGGTCACGCAACAAACGCTACGCGAACAGGTTGCGAATGCCCTGGAAATGCTCAGCCAGCGCGAACGCCAGATCATCGAGTTGCGCTACGGTCTACAAGATGGCTATTGCCACACCCTCGAAGAGGTCAGCATCCATTTTAAGCTGACCCGCGAGCGTATTCGTCAGATCGAAGTCAAAGCATTACGCACATTACGTCAACCAATCCAGATGCATCTCTTACGCGATTTAGCCTGATAACAGAATATTCCACTCCCAAATGGAATATTCTATACATAGGCATGTTCCACGTTTGTGACAATGGATGACCTGCCCAGGACGGCTAGCACCACCCGCACCATGTGTGGATCAAACTGGCTACCCGCGCAACGCAACAGTTCTGTGCAGGTCTCATCAAATGTGGCAGAGGATTTATAGGCGCGGCACGAGATCATGACATCATAGGCATCGACAACGGTAACGAGGCGTGCCGCCAGAGGAATCGCTTCTCCCGCCAGACCAAATGGGTAGCCTCCCCCATCCCAACGTTCATGATGTGCTAGCACCAACGGCGCAATCTGGGCGAAGATACCACCTTGCTTTAGCAGCAGATGAGCACCGATCTCTGGATGGCGGCGCATCTTTGCCCACTCGTCATCATTCAGTCGTGTCGTCTTCCGCAAGATACTGCTAGCAATACCGAGTTTACCGATATCGTGCAGCAGCATTGCCAGACAGGTCTGTTCTTGCTCCTGTTGCGTCATGTCCATAGAGCGACAGACCCGTTCTGCCAACTCCGCCATGCGAAAACCATGTAAGTAGACATCTGCATCATGTAAGCATATATCATGTAATAAGCTTGATAGCTTGTGCAATGTCCGCGTGGAGAGGTGTTTGGAGAACGAAAGACTGCCAATGCGCTCCCCAACGCTATCCCCATAGATCAGGTCGGTACGTTCTCGCAACATTGGCGGCATCACTTTCTCCTTTACATGTAGAGACAGATTTTTGTTTATCTGCTTTACACACGTTTTCTTTTCAAGTTACAGATACAGATATTAGCGCATATGCGAGCAAAAGAAAAGCTTTTTATTGCATTCTTTGTGTATTCTAACCCTTCTCATTTTTCTTATCTTGTGTTATCTTCTATCGTATACAATAGAACCTGTCCATTTTTTTCTCGCTCAATAGTATGAAGGACATCTAGAAAGGCGGTAACCACTTCCGGGTCATACTGGCTACCGGAACAGCGTCGTAGCTCGGCACAGGCCATCTGCACGCTCATCGGCCGTTTATAGACACGCGGTGAGATCATGGCATCAAAGGAGTCGATGACGGTCAGGATACGAGCCGCCAGTGGGATTTCTCGCCCCTTGATACCAACAGGATAGCCCGTTCCATCCCAACGTTCATGGTGCGCGACAACAATAGTAGCAAGGGCCACGAAAATGCCTCCCGCCTGCTGCAAGATATGTTGCCCAATCTCTGGGTGTCGTCGCATGACGCTCCATTCTTCTGTAGTCAACGGGCCGGGTTTATGCAGAATCGCATCGGGAATGCCGATCTTGCCGATGTCATGCAGCAACGCGCCCAGACGCACAAGATGTACCTCATCATCTGATAGATGCAAGGCGCGCGCGGTCGCCTCCGCGAGATAGACCATGCGATGAGAGTGTGCATCTGTGTCACCATCACGGGCAGAAGCAGCCGCACTCAGCGCATTGGCCGTTGAAGAGACAGCACGCCTGTCCGGGAACAGTTCCGTCTCGCCTTGTGCCACCGCCATTGGCTCATCGGTAACATCCGCGATGCAAACCCGATTACGCCCGCCACGCTTGGCAAGATACATTGCGGCATCGGCCTGTGTTACCAGTTCCTCACGACTCATACCATGCAGACCATACAAGGCCACGCCAATACTGGCTGTTACTGCAATCGCCACATTCGTCTCACCGTCTTCCGCTTGCCAGATACATGGCTCCTGCGCGATAGCCAGGCGTAAACGTTCGGCAATCTGCACTGCCTGCGAGAGGTCTGTCTCTGGCAGGATGATGGCAAATTCTTCACCACCATAGCGGCCCACAAAATCATCTAACCGTAAGACAGCCCGTAAACGCCCCGCTACCTCACGCAGAATAGCATCACCAGCGCGATGACCCCAGGTATCATTGACATGCTTAAAATGATCGAGGTCGGCGAACAGCACGGCGCATCGCTCGAAAAGATCATCTGGCTTGTGTTCATAGAGAGCTTGATAGCGTGCCAGTTCCTGATCCAACTTGCTCATTACGGCCCGATGGTTGGGCAGACCCGTCACAGCATCCGTCACTGCCGCGCATTGCTGCTCGCGATAGAGACGATCTACCTCATTTAATAACTCTTTTTGTTGTAAAACCAGGATTTCTTGCTCACGATACGCATCTTGCAGTTGAGTGTGCAGTTCCATTTCACGCTGGTTCAAAGAACGTTGTTCGTGCAAGAGCGCATACATGCGCGGCAGTTCACTGCCAATCCATACGGCCAGCAGAGAAAACAATGTAATCACTGTTATAAGAAAGAACCACGTTTGGTTCGGCAATTGCGCAGGAATCCACGAGTTAAAAAGGGTTTCCCACATGCCAAACAGCGATGATAAACCACCAGCAATAACCATCACCCAGAGTAAGAGACGTTGTCCAGGGCGCAAAGATTCCTGTATTTTACGACGGTGCAGCGCGCACAGTGGCAGCACCGTCAGTAACAGGCTATAGGCCGTCCACATGACGCTGGCAACACCCTGAATAATGTTATACAGGATAATATCGACATTTGTGATGTGTGCAAAGACAGCAAGAAAGTCTGGCACAACAACATAGACGAGTAAAGCATTTACCAACACAAGCACGCCCTGAACAATGACGCTCCAGATAGGCACCCCGTGATGATTTACTGACGCTAGAACTGCTGGTAGGCGGTGATGATGGGCCAGCGTGGTCAGGAAACGTGAGAAGAGCAGCAGGTAGGTGACAATAATGAGCAGATAGCTGAAAACAAACGTACTATTCACCAGCAGTCCACTCAGCGGCCCAAACGCCATGTCTATTGCCACGATGATAGCGTTATTATCTCCGGCCTGAGCGGACGGCACAATGACCATTATTCCAAAGGTTTGCACGATATAGATGACAAACGAAAAGGCAATTCCCCACCAGACATACCTGCCAGCAGAGCGCGTACGCCCTTGTTTGACACGCAGTTCGCCGCTCAAAATGAATGGAGCATCTACACCTAACAAGGCCAGAATCACAATGCCACCAACGCCAAAGTTCGTCCATGATGGCTGCCACGCTCTGAGAGGGGCAAACGCGGTAGCGGGATGATGGCCTGTGCTTAACCACCAGACCCCGGCAACACCTAATAGCAACGAGGCAAGAGCATAGATCGCCGCACCTATCACAAAAACGTGGCGCAACCAGCGCATCGGCAAGAGAGCCAAAGTCACCGCCAGCCCGACGAGCACAATAATTGCCAGCGCACCAAGGAACGACGAATTAACGAGTGCCACTTGCGTATTTTCTAACAGCAAGATACAGCCATCAATAGCGGCTACTGCTCCGAGCATACCCGCGAGCCAGAGGCAAAATGACGCGATAAAGCTCCATTTCTCTCCCAAGATCAGCCGCACCCAACGATACGGCCCCTCGGCTCCTGGGAAATTACGCGCCAACCAGTATGTCGCATAGGCGGTCGGCAGCAGAAACATGAGCAACCCAATAGCCCAATAGGTAAAAGCGGCTGGGCCAGCAAACTGCACCCCGCCGGCATTTGCCACAAAGACCAGCGTAAAAAAACATAACGCGACCAGATCGCGCGTGCGCACGACTTTGGGCAACGGAAGATCAGGCAAAGCGATCTCGTTATGAGTTGCAGCCGCCTGCTTGCGTTGCAGAGAGAGCGGCATCGTCTCTGGAGATGGCTGATTATTAGGATTGGGATAGACAGGTGCAAGCGGAGTAGACATTGAACCTCCAGCGATAACATACAAGATAAGATAGCATCCACTGTATGTTTCGACACAAGCGGGGAAATTCTAAAGACGCAGAGGTCTTAGAGATCACATCAAAAAGGGCTTGACAAGTGGCAAGCAAGCAGGTATAGTTGTGATAGAGATTACTGCGTAGTGCAACCACTTCACTCCCCTCATGCGTCTTCCCATCACCACAGGAGCCTCCTCATGCAAGACCCTCATGACCTCAACCTTTTGGGCCTGACGCCCACACAGCCCTTCTACGATCTCAACCTCGCGGGTAGCATGGGCGTACCCTCGCCGCAACAATTGAGCCAGCCTGCCAGTCCTGGCACGTTTGCTAACAAGTCGGACTATCAGCTACCAGATTTCAGCACGCCGCCGCTGCAAGACGCCGATCTGACAACCCCAGGCCTGACATACCACACCGCAAACGCGCCAGACCCGCTGCTGCCCGCGCTTGCGCCACAGGAGCAGCCCGCCGCCCTCACAATCATCGACAAGCCAACCATTGCCCTCTTGCCTGACCCCAACCTGCCCGACCTGCGCACGCCCGATCTCACACCAGCAAGCGTCATGCCAGACCGGCCCGGCGACCTGGACCCCTCCGCGCTCACGGTTCTGGATGCTTCACCACAGGCACAACTGCTCGCGCACAAAAGCTATCCCGCCGTGCAAATGGACCAGCAGGGTGAGAACGCGACAATGGCGCGCCATCTCACGCCGCTGATCCAGGGTCTCTATCAAACAGGTGATAAGCCAGACGAGGCGTGATGGAGACAGCCACAGCATTTGGACCTGCGAGCGTGCTAACGCTGCACGGGCAGATCAGCGAGGGCCAGCAGCCGGACCCGACAGGCCACGCGCTCAACGTCATTGTCATTCAGGGCGGCACGAGCAAGAACGGCTATCGCTATAGCGAGGCCATGCTCCAGGCGATCACGCCACTCATCGAGGGGGCACATGCCTATGCCGACCATGCCGCAAAGCCCGATCAGTTCACCAGGAGCGTGCGCGATGTCGTCGGCTTCTATCACAATGCACGCTATATCGCCCCTGCGGATACGCAACCGGGGCGCGTCGAGGCCACACTACACATCCTAGAAGCAGCCTCCTGGCTCTGGTCACTGCTCCGCGAGGCCATCCAACTCGGACGCGCCAACCTGATCGGCCTCTCGGTTGATATCCTCGCGCAATGGCAAGTGAACGAGGCCAGTCGGGTCAAAGAGGTCACGCAGATCATCGCCCTCAACTCGTGCGATATCGTCACGCGCCCCTCCGCTGGCGGCGCATTTCAACGCATCCTCCACGCATCTTCACAAGGAGTTTCACCTATGGACCATCTTCAAACCCCGGCAGAGACACCGCAACCCCCCTCCACACCGACATCTTCTACAGGAGCGGATAGCAACGCGGATCTTTCGAGCAGCATGTCGCCAGACGTTTTATTACAGCAAGAGCAGATCAACAGGCTTCTGCGCGATCTTCAGCTTGAACGCGCACACTTGACGCTCGAACGCCGCCTGCTTGAATCCACACTACCAGAGGCGGCCCAGGCCGATGTGCGCCGTCGCTTCGCGGGTCGCATTGTCGAGGCCAGCGAGATCGAGGCCGAGATCACCGCCCAGAGCGAACTGCTGTCAGCCCTCAGCGCGCAGGGACTCATTCGCGGCAACTCGTATGAGAAGCCGACCGTCGGGCAGATGATTACGGAGGCGGAGAAGATACAGGCCGCCTTTGATCGCATGTTTGACCTGGAGATCGACAGCAGTCGCCTCGGCTCCATACGCGGCTTTAGCAGCATCCGCGAAGCCTACGCGCGCGTCACGGGCGATGGCAGCGTGAGCAGTTTCTCTGATCGCTCGGTGCTGGGCAGCATTCGCGTCTCTGAGCAGGCTCCCATCGGGCGCATCTCCGAGGCCGACACGACGACGGCCTCGTTCAGCTACCTGCTTGGCACGTCGATGAACAAACGCCTACTCAAGGACTATCAGGCGTGGCCCGCCGAGTGGATGAAATTCTCAAGCATCATCCCCATTCGCGATTTCAAACAGCAGAGCCGCGTGCGCCTGGGAGCCTTCAACTCGCTCGCCATCGTCGCCGAGGATACCGCCTATTCATCCATCACGCTGACCGATAGCGCGGCAACCTATGTCCCACAAAAGAGGGGTAACCTTGTAACCATCTCCAGGGAAACCATCGTCAATGATGATCTGCAAGCCATCAAGCAGATCCCGACCAAACTGGCGGTCTCAGCAGCCTACACGCTGGCAGAGTTCGTCTATGGCTTTCTCTCAACCAACCCGACAATCTACGACGGTAATGCGCTCTTCATGACGGGCGCGCCGCACAATAACCTGGGGGCCGCTGCCCTGGCAACCAGCGCGATGCAGGCAGGCGTCACAGCCATGCGCGAGCAGACCAACTACGCGGGCAAACGCATTGGCTTGCGCCCACGTTTCCTCGTCGTCCCGCCCGAACTGGAATGGCAGGCGATGGTTGCCACCAAATCGGCGGGTATCCCTGGTAGCAACAATAATGATGTCAACCCAATGTTAGGCTACGTGACGCCCATCGTCTCACCGCAACTGACGAACACGACGCAGTGGTTCCTGATTGCCGACCCACGCGAGGTCGATACCATCGAGATCGGCTTCGTCGGCGGACAGATCAATCCCACCCTCTTCATTCAAGATCAGCCGCTCTTCGGCCTCAACTTCACGCAGGACGCCATCTCGTACAAAATCCGCCACGAGTACGGCGGGGCCGTCGTCGATTATCGCGGCCTCTACAGAGGCGTGTAGGGACCGATTTATCGCATTCAACAAAATAATGCGGATATGGTGTAGGGGCGTGATTCCATCACGCCCTGGTCCCCATTCGTATGGCCTCTCACATGGCCTTCCAGGCGGATCGATGTACAGGCAGAGCGTGATTCCATCACGCCCCTATACCATCGTGTGACCTGTTCGCATTATTTTTCAAAAGACGATTATCGCGTCCTGTAATCGCAGCAAGGAAGAGATCATGTTTTTCGATCAATATGGCAATGTGCTGGTCTCCGCCGCCGCTGGCACGCCCGTCGCAGTTGCCGACCACGTGCGGGCTTACAGCATGGCGGGTCAGGGCTTTGTCTACAGTACGGGCCAGTTGCAGAGTCCGGCAGGCAACGTCAACCTGGGCCTCTCGGTCTTCAATCCCGCCACGTCGGGCAAGAGCATCTTGCTCTACTCGATCAAGATTTTCTACAGTGGCTATACCATGTTCTACCTGTCTCCGACCAGCGCAGACCCAGCGCTTGGCACTTCCGCCAACGCCGCCAACACGCTGTTCGCTTCAACGAAGACCAGTATCGCCTCCGCGAGCTATACCAACACCAGTTTGACGCCGCCCGCGACCAATACGCTGCTAGAGGGCATGCAGTCGGCAGGCAACTACACGATTGCCGACCTGCTGACCAACAACGCTGTCTACATCCTGCCCAAAGGCAGCGCGAGCGGCCTGCTGCTCTTCTTCAACTCACCCGCAGGTAACACCTGGATTGCCGCCATGAAAGGCATTGAATTTTAGGAAACCCCTATCACAGCCCATTACCCTTTTTACACATAATCTCGTGGGGGCGTGCTTCCATCACGCCCTCGCCCCCGTCCGCATGGCCTGCCATACAGCCCCCAGGCGGATCGATATCGATGGGCGAGGAGGGTGTGATGACGGGATTATATATACCTTGCAAATGCATAAAGGAGTACCATATCATGCTTGATCTGCTTGAACTGACCTATGGACGCTATAACGGCGGGCAGATTGCCCCTATCGGCTCATACCTCAACCCACGCACGCTGGCGATTGTGCAGCTTGCCAGCGACGGTACGTTGCCGCAGGATGGAACCTTCGTGCGCGTTGACCCCTCGGCAACGCAAACCTTCGCCAATATCGCCACCAACCTCAACACCCTGCTCGGTACGTCGTACACTGCCGCCAGTTTCCATGCTGGCACAAGCGCGGACAACATCGCCAACCCCGGCTCCGCCAGCGACGACGCCTGATTCCCTCACACACGTATAAACCGTATCACCCTTTTTGACAAAAACACATTGTAATATCGTAGAGGCGTGATTATCGTCTTTTAAAAAATAATGCAAACAGGTCATACGGTGGTGTAGGGGCGTGATTCATCACGCCCTGCCTGCTCATAGATCCGCCTGGGGAGCCGTGTGACAGGGGACGAGGGCGTGATTCATCACGCCCCTACACCACAGGTGATGCCCATTTTTATGGGTTAAAGACGATAATCAGGCCATTACGTTGTTACAATTATTATATGTACCCAGGAGAAAGAGATCATACTATGCTTATCAAGCGCGGCATCCTGCAAGCCTTTTATCCCGCGAGCTATACGGCTTCCGTGCTGTTCCTGGAAGCCACGTCCTACACGCTCTCAGGCATTCCCGTCGCCAATACGCTTGATAGTACCTCTGCTATCGCGGGAGCGATATGCGCGGTGCTCTTTTTCGACGAGCATAATCCGCAAGATGCCGTCGTGATCGCCGTATTCGCCAATGGCTCCAGCGGCTTTCCCAGTCCCGCCCCTGGACGGGTTACGCTGCTGACAGGCTATCAGCAAATATACGATGTCTCTATTCCTGCCAACAGCACGCAGACGTTCAGCCTGATCGGCGGTTCGTCAAATATTCCGGCGGGCATCGTGGGCGTTCTCTATAAGGCGTTTTTCACCAGTAGCAGCGTGGGAGCCTTTATCCAACTCGCGCCGCATGGAGCCAGCGATATCACCGCCTATGCCTCAATTGGCAATATCGCCGTTGCCAGCAGCTACCTCAATGGCGAAGGCATCCTGGCGGTCGATAGCGCGGGTCGCATCGATATCAAGGCTGTTAGTGGAACCTGTATTGTGACCCTGTACACGTATGGCTATGTGATGTAGAGGAGTATGCCATGTTGCTCTCCGATGTCGAAACGCTGGTGCGACAGGACCTCTTCGATCCTGCCAGTGGCAGCAGTCCGCGCTGGGCCACGAGCGATATCGACCGCGCCATCGACAAGGCCGTTGATCGCTACTCGCAATATTATCCCAATATCGTCTATGTCGATATGCCCACGCGCCCTTATCAGCGCACCTATCCCTATCCCATGCCCTGGAATGCCAGCTATCCCGTCTGGTGGATCGAGCGCATCATCTATCCCTTGCAAGCCTATGGCTCGGCCTTCGCAGCACCAGCGACGGCCCCCATTGTCACACTGCAAGCAGGCAGCACGCTCGGCATCGGGACGTATCAATACGCTGTGACATTTCTAACCCAGGGCGGCGAAACCACGCCCTCGCCGCTTGCCACACTGACAAGCAGCAGTGGCAATCAGGCCGCGCTACTCTCGGCTATCCCGCTTGCCCCTTCGACGACCATCCTGCCAGCCACCGCGACCAATAGCGTGATCGGGCGCAACCTCTACCGCACGCTCGTCGGTGGTAGTACGCTCTACCTGCTGGCAACGCTGCAAGATAACAGCACGAGCAGCTACAGCGATAGCGCGCCCGATAGCACATTGACAGGGCGTCCACCGACGCCCAGCGTCAACACGTCGGGCGTGATGCTCTGGCCGCCACGCGAGTGCGATTTTGCCGAATACTCAAACCTGTTCGATAGCAGCACGGCCTTAGCAGCGGGTGGCAACCAGGGAGCGCAAGGAGCGATTGGCACGAGCCTGAGTCCCGTAGGAGCCAACGCGCCCAGTTTCACGCTCAAGCTCAAAGATGTCGAGGTTCCACAGGATACAAGCCAGATCATGCGCATCTTCTACGCCACCAAGCACCAACTTGATAGCAGCGGCGCGACGATTCCCGAAGTGCATCGCGACATCATTGTGCAGGGAGCCAGCGCGTATGCCATACTCGCCTATCAGGTTCCTAGCAACGACAATTTTGATTTTCAGGATGGCGCGCTCCATGACC
>DAIDJF010000050.1 GCA_027451525.1 Ktedonobacterales bacterium | reverse complement strand
GCGGTCGTGGCACTCTATCCTGCCGTAACGTGCGTCCGTCTGCGTGGGCAGCGCAATAATATGCCTCAGGCTCGTAACGCGGGATTTGCAGCCTCCTCTGGTGAAATCATTGCCTTTATTGATGATGATTCAATGGTTCAAGAGGGCTGGCTTGAGGCATTAGTCGCGGCTTATCGTGATGACACGGTTGGAGCGGCAGGTGGGCGCGTGATAGGCATGCCGGCACCGTACAGCGAACAGGCGCAAGGGAAGCCACGCTTGATCGTACAATCATCCGGGCGCGTGATCGCGAAGGATGCTGGGCTGGTCTGTACAGAGGCGATGGAAGTCGATCATCTGATTGGCTGTAACATGTCGTTTCGGCGTCGCGCACTTGAGCAGATAGGGGGCTTTGATGCAAATTATACGCTTACTAATTTGCGTGAAGAGACAGATGTGTGTGTGCGCGTAAAACAGGCGGGTTGGCGCATCGTTTTTGAGCCTGCTATCGCGGTGCTCCATTTTTCGGCTCGTAGTCTGCAGCCATATTTTCTGGAACGCCCCTCGATTCAGTTCTCAAATGGGCGCAATGGCAGCTATTTCGTCGTGAAAAACTTTGGTATCACGCCACAAACTGTCGCGGGTCAGGTGCTTGACGCAGGCAAATCGTGTGGTCGTGCGGCATACTTTGCCGGGTTGTTTGGCATGGGTGCGCTGGCTCAGCTTGCCGGACGTGCTGTCGGTATTAGCGAAGGTGTCTATTGGCGGCTTGCCCATCGAAAACGTGAGACGCTGGCTAGCGAGCAGCAACAGTCGATTATTGCTGTTGAACCCACTTCACGCCCGTAATCTCAATGTTCTCTATCCTATGAAGGAGTCTTTTCTCTATGCGCGCTGTTATTTTTGGTGTTGATGGTTTGAGCTTCCGTATCCTGCGGCCTTTGATCGAGCGTGGTGATCTGCCCAATTTTGCGCGTTTGCAGCGTGAGGGTACAGAGGCGGAATTTATTTCGACTGTGCCTCCGATGACCCCACCAGCTTGGATGTCGCTTATCACGGGGTTAAAGCCTGCTAAGCACGGCGTGTTTGATTTTTGGGAGTTCGATGTTTCGTCCCCTACCCTGCAATCTAAACTCGTGACGCACCGCAAGGGCGGCAAGGCGATTTGGAATATTCTGAGCGAATATGGCAAGCGTGTTGTTGTACTCAATGTCCCCATCACTTATCCGCCGGAACCCGTGAATGGCGTGATGGTTAGTGGTTTGATGACACCCAATTCCTCCCTGCCCTTTACCTATCCTCACAATTTTAAAGATGAATTATATGGTTTGATTCCTGAATATCGTATTGATCTTTCACTGGAGAAAACTTCACCAGATTATTTTGTTGATGCTGTTTTAGATATGACGGAGAAACGTATTCAACTCCAGGAACACTTGCTCTCTGAACATGAATGGGATTTTGCCTTTTTGTCTTATGTTGGCCCTGATCGTATTCAGCATCGTATCTGGGATTCGATTGAAGCACTGACGCCAAAAGGGACGACATACTTCCGGTTGCTCGACGACGCGCTGGGGCGTGTCTTAAATAGGCTGACGCCAGAGGATGTGTTGTTTCTCGCCTCCGATCATGGCTTTGTGGGGGCGCGAAAATGGTTCTATATCAATGAGTTTCTCTGTCGCAAAAACCTACTCTATCGTGGTGCAACCCCTGAGACGCAGCGCGCAAAACTTATTGGTTTTGGAAGAGAGGCAGCACAAAAGATGCATCTCTTGAATGTTGTGCGCAAGATGCGTAAAACGTATGACCATTTCTATGGGAAAGCTCCAGTTGAGAAGAAAAAAGGTATTTATCGTCCTTTCTTTGATCACATTGACTGGAATGATACCCATGCCTGTGTCCTTTCTTCAATGGCTTTTAGTGGAGGCAATGCCGATATTTTCCTGTCCCCGAAGGCGACGATGGAGGAAATGGAGGAGTTGCGCTTGGAGTTAACTGCTCAGCGGCATCCTGAGACGGGTGAGCCGCTTGCTGAAGCTGTGTATGCAACGGATGCCTTTGGCGTGGGGCCGTTCCGACCTGACGAAGAGCATATTATTCTCATCCCCAATCGCGGCATTACCTTTCATCTTGATATTGGGCGTAAAAATCTGTGGGAGAATTTAGATGAGGGCAAAGGGGTTCACGAGAAAGAGGGCGTGTTCTATGCCTGGGGCGCGGGTGTCAAGCAGGGGGCGCAAGTAGACCCACTGCAGATTTATGACCTCGTACCAACAGCACTACATGCGCTGGGTATCACGGCTGATGAGCCATTTGACGGACGGGTGGCGCAGGAAATCTTTCAGCCACGTCAATCGCCAAATGCCGCTGAGGGCGAGGGCGGCGAAAGTCTGGTGGCGCGCAAACTCCGACGCTTGCAAGCCAGCAAGGTACAATCCTAAGTGCATGCTGAAAGGAAGAGAAAAAGATGCGCGTATTGCTCTTTGGTATAGATGGTCTCACATTTCGCGTTTTAGACCCGTTCATTGAGCGCGGCCTGTTGCCCAATTTCCAGCGCGTGCGCGACCAGGGTACACAGGGTATTCTGAAATCTGTGACGCCGCCAATGACGCCGCCCGCCTGGATGTCAATTTCAACTGGTCTCCCACCCTCTGGACATGGTGTCTATGACTTCTGGGAGTATACACAGGGTGAACAAGGGCCACACGCGCATGTCGTGACCCATCGCAAAGGCGGTAAAGCTCTCTGGAATATCTTGAGCGAGTGGGGCAAGCGCGTCATTGTCGCCAATGTACCGCTGACCTATCCACCTGAACCCGTTAATGGCATTATGCTTAGCGGCTATATGGCTCCCGATACGCAAGCGGCGATTACCTATCCCGCCGCGTTTCGCGAGGAGTTGCTACAAGCAGTGCCAGAGTATCAGATTGATCTGGACCCGGCGGTCTCTGGTGGGCAGATTGGCGACCCGCTGGCAGCAACGCTGAAGATGACAAAAGAGCGGTTAGCGATGTTTCGCCTGCTACTCGATAAGCCCTGGGATTTCTGCTTCCTGGCCTGTAGCGGTGCTGACCGCATTCAGCATTTACGCTGGGATGAGATCATGGCCTTTCATCCGCAAGCGGTGGCCTATTATCAGATGCTTGACGAGGCTCTGGGTATGATGTTTGCGCATATGCACGATGATGATCTGCTGATGATTGTGTCAGATCATGGTTTTCGCGGCGTGCGGCGCAAATTTTATATTCATGAATATCTCTACCAGCGTGGTTGGCTCAAGATGCGTGATGAGCAGAAACGCAAGCGCGCGGAACTGGTTGGACGGGCGCGTGGCCTGGTACGCAGGCTGAAATTACAGCAACTTGCGCGTTTTGTGCGCGGTAAATTGCGCCATTCAGGCGTCATTGCGGTTGAGAAAGAGCAACACGCGGCTACTATGCCTGATCTGGATTGGGCGCATACACATGCCTGGATTCCCTCCTCTTCGGGCTTTTTGGCGGGTTATGCGGATATTTTCTTCGACGAAACGCTGTCAGAGCAACAGATTAACACGCTCATGGCTGATCTGCAAGCGATGCGCGACCCTGAGAGCGGCGAACCTGTCTTTGTAGCAATGCATCGTGAAGATGTCTATGGCAAAGGGGAATTTGCGCCTGCTGAACGCCATTTGATCGTGCTGACAAATCAGAAGACAACCCTGCCAACAGAGCTTGGGCGTGGTTCTCTCTGGGAGACCAGTGATGTCACATCGGGTATTCATGATCCTGATGGTGTGCTCTATCTCTATGGAAATGCTGTGTGCAGCGGTAAAACGCTTGCCGATGCACACATTTACGATATCGTGCCAACGATTCTTACTGCGATGGGCGTCGTGCCGCCAGAAAATCTGCCCGGTGCGGTCCTACGTGAGGCGTTTGTGCCAGTGCAGACCGCTGATGCGCGAGCTGAGCAGGAGAGCGTTGTGGCACGCAAGCTCAAGAAACTTATGACGAAAACACAGTAAGGGGTAATGTGTTTGTTATGAATCGACGAATTATCGCATTTGTCGGGTTGATTATCGCCCTGTTGATTATCATTGGTAGTCTGGTTGTCGCGTTTGCCATTCCTAATAGTCCGCTAAAAGCTATTTTGGGTGGGAATACCGGAAACACGCCAACTACAGGTTTAACAGGAAATGGCACACAAATTCCCGTAACGCAAGGAACAACTGGCAAGGGTGGTGGCGGGAACACTGGGACAAACTGTGGCGTGACAAAAACAAGTAGCGGTTATACATTCTCCTGGCTTCATGTTTCTAATGGCTATATTATGGATGATAAAAACTGCATTGTAAATTTGAAAGGTTTTAACTGGTCGCAGATTGAGTTTGGCAATGCTGTTGGTGGAGGTGTTAAGAACAGGATCAGTGCGCAAGGTATCGCATGGTATAACCAGATGTTTCATATGAATGTATGGCGTATTCCGGTCAATTCTGTCTGGTGGAATGAGAATGTCAATGTTCCACTGGCGGGTATGAGCTATCAGAGTTGGGTTGAGCAGATTGTGCAGTGGGCCGCGCAAAACGGGGATTATGTGATTTTGACCAAGGGGCCACAGTTTCCCAATCCGCCCTGTGGCGGGTCCGTAACGTTCTGTCCATCACAGGATCAGGGCAAGAAAAATCAACTTGCGGGTCTAGCGGGGCCAGAGCAGCAGACAACGGGAGCAGATATTCAATCGGCTCTGACGATGTGGACAAGTATTGCGAAGATCTATGCAAACGATCCCTCGGTCTTATATGATAGTTGGAACGAAATGCATGGGCTTGATGCGCAAACATGGCAAAATAATGAAAACGCGCTAATCAATGCGATTCGTGCGCAAAATCCACGTTCGCTTGTGTTTTTAGGTGGGCCAAATTACAAAAATAATATTAATCCATTGGTTAACGGCGTGGTTTCTGATTTTACGGAATCCAATTTGATCTATGATTTTCACATTTATGATGGGTTCAATGGCGTGTATAACGGCAAAAATTGTGCCGAGCCGAATAGTGATCTCTGGAAAAACTGGCCCAGTACTGCGGACACGCAGGTTGGCTTTTCGCAGCAGCATGGGAAAGCGGTCGCATTTAGCGAGTGGGGAGGCTGCAATGATACCGATGCCTATAATCAGTCACTCACTTCATACGCGCAAACGCACCATATTTGTATGGTCTATTATGACGAGACAAATGTAGTGACACAAATAGGGGGACAACTTACCGCGAATGGCCTTAAGGTCCAGGCGGCCTATGCCAGTCTGTAACCTGCTGAAAATTTTTCTATATCCTATGGGTGCGCATCATTCTGGGGGGAGGGGTGCGCATTAATGGATTATTTAACTCAAAGGGGGAAATGCATGAGGAAACGACTCCTGATCCTCGCAATCTTGCTTGTCTTAATCGCAGGCATTGTGGGAGGAATGCTTGGTTTCAGAAATGCGCAACATCCTGTACAGGCGTCAGGCAATGGGGATTGGTCTATGTTTATGGGCGATATTGCCCGTACTGGCCTCAATGCTGATGAAAACCTGATTACGTCCGCAACCGCGAGTAATTTACATTACACCTGGATGTTTACGACGGGCAGTTCGATTTTTGCCTCGCCAACAGTGGTTAATGGTATCATCTATATTGGTTCGTGGGATGGCTACGAATATGCGATTAATAGTGCCACACGTCAAATGGTCTGGAAGACCTTTCTTGGGATTACGCAACAGCAGAAGTTGTGTTATGGTCAGAGTGTTGGCGTGACATCATCGGCAGCGGTACAGAACGGCGTTCTCTATGTTGGTGGTGGCGATGGCTATCTCTATGCATTGAACACTACCGATGGCTCTGTGGTCTGGAAAACACTGCTGGGTGCGCCACCATATTACAACTATGCCTCACCTGTAGTCTACAACAATCGTGTCTACACGGGCCTCTCTTCGTACTGTGACCCGCCGTTCACGCATGGCAAGCTGCTCGCCTTTAATATCAGCGATGGCTCACAGGCTGCCTCGGCTGATCTGGTCCCTATTGGACAAACTGGGGCAACGGTTTGGGGATCACCCGCGATTGATGCCGCAACGAACACGGTCTATATCGCAACAGGCAATAATGGTTCGCAATCTACCGCTAAACAGCCACTATCAGAAGCTCTTGTTGCGCTGGATGCTACAACGCTTGCGGTAAAAGATCACTGGCAAATCCCACAAGCGCAGCAAATCCTCGACAGCGATTTTGGCACGACGCCCACACTGTTTGATATCAATGGGAGCCACTATGTTGGTGCTTTGAACAAAAATGGCATTTACTATGTTTGGGATCGTGGCAATCTCGCGGCTGGCCCTGTTTGGGAACAGGTGGTAGCGGAAAATTCTAATATGGGCGTGGGCGATGATGTCTCGCCTTCATGTTTCAATAATGGCGTGCTTTACGTTGCCTCAGCAGGAGAAACGCTGAATGGCGTGAAGTACGGCGGCTCCGTCTATGCGTTTGATGGTAGCAGTGGCAATATCCTCTGGGTTGTGCATATGGCAGGCATCACTGTTGCACCAATTACCTGTACGAATGGGCTGGTCGTTGATAATCAGGGCAATGTCGTTGAAGTGCGTGATGCCTCAAATGGGAATATCCTCTTTCGGCATGCCACGACAAAACGTGTGGAAGGTGCATCGGTGATCTCGAACGGTGTGCTTTATACGCCTTCAACCGACCATTCGCTCTATGTCTTTACGCTGAAAGGCACTTCGACGCCAACGCCAACACCTACAGGTGCTGCAACGGCCACACCCACGCCGACTCAGGTAGGTGGCACAATCTTCCAGAACAATTTTGATAGCTACTCTCCTGGTCCACTGCCAACTGGAACAGGAACAAATCAGTGGACGACGTTAATGGGAACGGGAACAGGTTTTGCTACTGCTGTCTCCAATACGCAGGCGAGTAGCGCACCAAATTCGCTCCAATTTACGATGGGCAGTGGCCTCAAAGGCTACGCGGCGGCACTGAAACGCTACGGTTCTACCTATACCACACATTCGGCGAAGTTTAGCGTCTATCTGGATCCTAGCCTGACCTATAGCACGCAGGCGATTACCTTATTCTCTGTCCAGAACCGCTCAAATGTCCATGATGGGTCAATTTCGCTCTGGTTAGCGGTCAATCGCTCACTCCAAGTCATCTGGTATGACAGCCAGGGCGTGAAACACACATTGGGAACAGGTACGGCTGGCAAACTGGCTACTGGACAGTGGTACACGATTGAGTTAGACCAGACGAACGATCCAACAAACGGGTCTTGGGCACTCTGGCTCAACGGTAATGCGCTGGCCTCTCAGAGTGGTATTGATCTGGGCAATATCGGCGTCAATGCCTGTATTGCGGGTGATAGCTTGCCCTCTGTCTCCGTGATGTCTGGCATGTTCTACGAGGACGATGTGATCACGGCCTCGCAGCATATCTAATCCTGTTTCGCCAGATATAGGGTGTAGAGCATGAGCGTGGGATGGAGCAAATTTCTTTGTTCCATCCCACGCTCGTTTTTAACGCCTTTTTTGCGTGTATTGATTATGCTCCCGTGTGTAGCAGCGCAATCAATGGGCTACTCACACTGCGATAGACCACGTTTGTGCCATCAGCACTGAGGGTGATATCGGTAATGCTTTGTCCACTCACGTGCCATGCCAGGGTGCCATTGGCCGCGTTTAAGGCGACAAGTCGCTCTTCTGCGCATCCATTATTCGCTGAGGGGATACAGAGCGTGACGAGTAGCCGCTCCTGCTCATAGTGAAAATTGTTGTTGGAGGCGAATGTTGCCTGTGTATCCAGTCCATATGTCCAGCGAATGGCCCCACTTTGTGTATCAATAGCAACGATCTCTGGCGCGGGTGGGCCACCATCAATGCTGTTCATGATCGCAACATAGGCAAGTGCTCCATCTGGTGCAATTTGCAGCCCCTGCACGCTACCCAGTTGTTTCTGGCTCCAGAGCGCGTGATGATCGTTGCTACTGAAAGCGTTCAACACGCCATTGCCGTAGACCAGCACTGTTTGTCCCGTCACTATAACCCCTGCTTGTGAATGGACGGTCGCTGGTCCAGGATTGGGGACTGTCCATAACTCATTTCCAGAAGCTACATCAAGTGCATGAACAGCATCGGTGCGCGTGATGAGCAGTGTATGGCCTGTGATCGCCATTGTTTCCTCGTGAGTAAGCAGCGCGGGGTCATCGCTGGTCAGTGGATGCCGCCACTCAATTTGTCCGACGGTTGTGTCAAGCGCATATACAATTCCTGCAACTTGCCATATTGCTTGGTGCGGTTGCAAGAGTAGGGTGCCATGATCGTATGGGATGTTTGTTGGCTCTACTGGCCCGAAAATATGCCAGTCCACATTGCCGTTTGTCACGTTCACGCCGAAAAGCTGTGTAACTTGTTGTTGCGTGCCAGCGACATTGGTATTCTGCATACTGGCAACGTAAATATACGAGTTATCTGCCCCCAGGACGCTGACGCTCTGCTGTTCAGCAGGGGCGGCGACCATGTTTTGCCAGATGACATGCCCACTAGCGCGTTGGAGCAGTGATAACATGAGCGTATGAGCCAGTGTAGGTGGATACGCCGGGTCAGCGGGTGCGTATTGTTGAAGTTGCTGTGTAGGACCTGTCAGGGCAAGGAGTATATTGCCGTTCTGTGGCACGGTGACAGGTTCCGAAAAAGTTCCCTCACTGACAGGCAATTGCCAGCGTATGCTGCCATCGCTATTGCGCATTTGGAGTTGAGAGAGATGGTCTGCGCTCTGCGTGACGATCACACTCCCCTGGCTATCCGCGCCGACAACATTGATCGGCAAGCTTTGCGTCTGCTGCCAAAGAGCGGTGCCGCTCGTTGTGTTGAGCTGATAGACCCCTTGTTGCGTTTGTGACAGGAAGGTATATGTCAATGCAAGAATACAAGCGAGAACTGGAAGCGCAATCGCAAGTATCCCCAGACGCGAGAGACGCTGTTGACGCGCCTGATACACCATCTGGCGCATCTGCGCGTTGCTTTGCTGTAGTTGTGCCGTAAAGCGTTTTTGCAGGGAGAGCAGGCGCGTTCTCCCGGTTGTGAGCGGGTAAAACCAGATTGCGAGTAGCCCTAAAACACTGAAGAGTAGTAAGAGCAGCATAAACAGGCGTGTTAAGGAAAACGTGAATAGCGTGGTTGTGTGACTGAAGATGGATGTGAATAGCAGTACTGGTCCGTTAGGAAGCTCGATAAGTGCATGAGCCGCAAAGTTGCCACCAGTAATTATTGTTTGCCAACGTGTAGTGCCTTTCACTGCATCGTAAGCGGTGACTTGTTGACTGGTGCCGTCCGCCTGTTGCTGTACAATGACGAGGCCGTGTGTCATGTCGGCTAAGGGTTGCAACGTGCGTGCCGCATCCGCGCTGAGTGCGCTGGTGGCAATATGTTGTGACCAGAGTGGTTGTCCATTAGTTGCGTTGATAGCATACAGCCAGACCTGTTCACGTCCCTGGAGCATATTCCAAACAATACCTGTTGTATAGATAACTGGTGTCGTTTGCGTCGGCTGTGTGACCTGTAGGCTGACATTGGCAAGCGTAGCCTGATAGAATTGGGCGGTTGTTAGCGTGCTGTCAGGTTGGCCTGTGAAGGTCCAGAGACGTGTCCCACTCGTGGTATCGAAGGCACTCACTCCCTGTGCTCCCACCGCCAGCAGTTGACCCTGGGTGGCATCATTCATGAGCAATGTCCGTGCCACATCGCTTGTGTGCCAGCGCACTGAGCCATTTTGTTTATTCAGTGCATAGATAGTATGATCGCTAGCAATATAGAGCGTGTCGCCAGTGAGTAAAAATGGTGGCGCGTATGCTAGCGTATCATGGAGGGTCTGCGTCCAACGTCGTGTGCCCGTTTGGAGATCGTAAGCGGCTACCTGTTCATGAGCCAGCGATTCTACCGTATAAATATGTTGTGTGTCACTTGCAGGATAAAAAGGGTGTGTGCCAAGTGCAGGTTGTGCGCCTTGTATTTGCCAAAGCAGTTGCCCTTGCGCATTCATAACGTGTAGACCTTGTGTGCCCTCAATGAGCAATTGCCCCGTTGGCGTGATGCTCAGTGCCTGCTCGCCGAACGAACTGGCAATGCTGGTATGCGTAGAAAGCGATGTGCCATTAAAAGAAAAGAGGTCTTGGGCGTCCTGTCCTGCTGAAGAATGTGTCCCGACGAACGTGGTAGACGAGCCGTAGACGGGTGTGGTAAATGATCTCCCATCTTGTGTGCTACCCAAGTCCTGTTGGCTGGTAATGGTTCCATTTAGAGGATCGAGGGCATAAAGAAAGAGATGTGGGCTGGCGAGGTTGGTCCAGAGCAGGAGTGTATTCACCAGTAAAATACCTGCAAGTAGCACGGAGACGAGAGGTCGCCAGTACGGGCGTGTCAGCGTAAGCCATTGTTGCCAGATGGGGCCATTGTCAGGTTGTGGTGTGCCAGGAACGGTGGATTGATAGGGACGGTAAGACTGATAGACAGGGGCAGGCGTGACTGGGATATCCGTTGCCTCATCGTGTATCAGTGGGCGCGGCGTCTCAGCAACAACGATGGGTTCGTCTTCATGCTCCTCTTCTCTCTTTTCCGTCACAGCGATCTGTGTATGCTCTACGTGTACTTGTGCTTCTTCCTGGGCTTGTGGTGCCTCACTGATGGGTAGTGTTGGTTCCGTTACAACATTGGCGATGGGAGGCGCGTCACTGGATGCCTCTCCCTCTGCTTCTATTGGTGGCGTGATGATGCTGTCCGATACGTTATCATCCTCAGCCTTAGCGGGTATCTCTGAAGTATCGGTAGCCGTGACGATCGGTATAGCAGCAGGGGCTTCGTCCAACTGTTCAGCAATGGGGGCGGCACTGTCTTCCGTAGATGCCGTAGCGTCAGTAAATGCATCTATCTGTTCTTCCGCGAGAGATGTTGTAGTCTCCTCTAGAAGCGATACGGGGAGAGGTTCATTGATGATGTCTTCAATAACGGGTGTATCAGTAGGATGATCTACGCTAGATAAGGTAGAAGGTGAAATAAGGTCCTCTTCAGGCTGTTCTGCTCTCTCCTGGGCTGGCTCAGGTATCGCGTTCTGCTCAACAGGGGGTGTTTGCTCATCGACATCCTCCTCCTCTTTGACTACTTCGACAATCGTATCAGGCTCATCGTGTACTGCAATAGCGGTTTCTTGGGCTGTTGTCTCTTCTGCTTCTATCACACTCTCAGGGTGTATTTCGTCATTTTCGGTCTCGATAACCGCTAGCCTATTCCTGAGTTCATCTGCTGGTGCCTGCCTGACTTCTGCTGTGGGGCGTGTTTCATCCTCTGTTTGAATATGCGTATCTGTCAGTATCTCTACCGCGATAAGATCAACGAAATAAATATCAATCTCTGAGAAGTCGGTATAATCTGCGACTTCGTGGGTCGATGGGGCATAGGTTGAGAAATTTTCGTGCATACCGTGCGAAGAAGGTTGCTGAGTGCTGGCTAGTGGCAATGAAGGTTGCTGCATAGCCTTTCTATCGGTTGCTGGCGCGGGTGTTTGAAGCGTGTCAGGTAGAAGTTCTGGCAGCATAGGCTCAGATGTTGTGGCTACATGTGAAAGCGCGAGGGGGGTATCCTGGTTCTCTATGGGCAGTGGAAGGGGGCGGCGTGACAGTGCGGGTATCTTTGCTGTGAGTTCAAGTTCATCCTCCACAAACTCCACCTCTGCTTGTTGTGCGTTACGTGCTGACTGACTCACAGAGGGGGCGTCAGTATCCAACACTGGTGCAGGTAAGCGTAGGCGCGGCATCTTTGCGGTTTGTTCTATTACGTCTGACGTGGTATCTTCAGTGAGAGGATTCCCGTCCTGTTCTTGTGTTGCGTGTGCGCTAGATGGTGTTTCATCAATGAAAAACGGAAGTGGCTGTTCAGGCATAACTCCAGGTCTTTCTGTTACATTGCTGTCCTTATCGGTTTCTTACTATATCAAACCATCGGCAAATGTGAAAGTTATTGACATCTTTCTATTGAATAGTACTATCATAGAAGAGATAAATTTTATATGCGTGAGGACATTCCTATCGTCATGGGGGCCAGATGCGAACAATTAACCTGCATCAACTTGCAACTTTCCAGATCGTTGCGAAACATTGTAGCTTTGTGCGTGCTGCTGACGAGCTACATTTCAGTCAACCGGCCGTCTCCGCTCAAATTCATCAGCTAGAGCAGTCACTGGGCGTTAAATTGTTTGATAAGATTGGGCGCAAGACGCATTTGACGCAAGCGGGTGAAGAACTCTATCTGTATAGTCAAAAGATTTTTTCATTGATAGAAGAGACGTTGGATACCATGAACGCGCTGGCAAGTCCCCACTCAGGGCGTTTGAGTGTAGGGGCGGATACAACGGTAGGAACCTATGTTATTCCACGTCTGCTTGGGCTGTTTCGTCAACTGTACCCAAAGGTCGATATTACGTTAGAGGTGATTAACCCATCACCACTGATTGAAGAATTGACGAATAACCGCATAGATATGGCATTTATGAGCAAAATTCCTGCGGATGTGCCTGTTTTTGCGGCTCCATTTGCGCTCAACGAGTTAGTTGTTGTCGCACCCCCCACGCATCGGCTTGCTGGTTGCCCGAATATTCCGTTCTCCGAGCTGGCCCGTGAACATTTTCTTTTGCGCGAATTGGGTTCAGGAACCCGCTCTGCACTTGAGGGGGCCTTCCGTGATGCCGGTTTCCCGCTACTTGTGAGTATGCAGGTGGGAAATAATAGTGCGATCAAGCAAGGCGTGGCTGCTGGCTTGGGCATTGCATTGATCTCGCGTGTAGCCCTCGATATGGAGATAGAGACCAATCGGCTTGTTATTCTGGACGTTGAGGGTTTTCCGCTCATGCGCCAGTGGCGGCTTGTTCATCTAAAGGAGAAAAATCTCTCTGCTACCGCGCGCGCCTTCAAGGCATTTATCCTCCAACATTCTGAACTCGTGTCCCATAATGAGTTTAGTGTTGTGAAACGGGAGGTTGCCAGTCACAGCTAGTAGCGCGATAGTTTTGTACAGATGATGATAGCAGATTTGCAAAGGAGCCTGTTTTCATGGAGTCAGCCCTCGATGCAGAGAAAGAGATGGTCATTGCGGAGGTGCGACGCTTTGTCGCGCGTGAAGTTCTGCCCGTTGTCCACGAGCTGGAGGCACACGATACCTATCCTCTTGAGTTGATTGAAAAGCTCAAAACCCTCGGCGTGTTTAGTGCCACTATCCCCGAAGCTTACGGTGGCCTGGGTTTCGATTTTCAGACCTATGTGCAGATTGTTGAGGAACTGGCACGTGGCTGGATGAGTTTAAGTGGGATTGTCAACACGCATGTGCTGGTTGCGCATATGATCGCGACCTATGGAACGGAAGCGCAAAAACAGTATTTTCTCCCACGCATGGCACAAGGCGAGCAACGTGGAGGCCTCTGCCTTTCTGAGGCCAATGCTGGAAGCGACGTGCAGGCCATTGCGATGGTTGCGACGCGCACAGGTGATGACTATCTGCTCAATGGGGCCAAGCTCTGGGTCACCAATGGGGTTAATGCCAGTATTTTTGCTGTGCTGGCGCGTACCGATCTGCAGGTTCAGCCACCCTATCGCGGGATGAGTATCTTTCTCGTTGAGAAGGGAACACCCGGCCTGAGCGTGGGGCGAACCTTTGAGAAATTGGGCTACAAAGGCGTCGATACGGCGGAACTGATTTTCAACGAGGTGCGTGTCTCGGCTACTCATCTGCTTGGCGGTCACGAGGGTGATGGTTTTAAGCAGGCTATGGGTGGTCTGGAGGTTGGACGGATCAATGTCGCGGCCCGTGCGGTTGGTCTTGCGCAGGCGGCGTTCAACGACGCGATTAAGTACGCGCAACAGCGTGAGACCTTTGGCAAGCCTATCGCGCAGCATCAGGCTATTCAGCTCAAACTGGCGGATATGGCGACAAAGATTGAGGCGGCGCGTCTACTCTTGCAGAAGGCAGCGGCAAAGAAAGATCGTGGCGAACGTTGTGATCTTGAAGCGGGGATGGCAAAACTGTTTGCCTCCGAGATGTGCCAGGAAGTGACGTTAGAGGCCATGCGTATCTTTGGCGGCTTTGGCTATACTAAAGAATTTAATGTTGAACGCTATTATCGCGATGCGCCTTTTATGCTGGTCGGTGAGGGCACGAGCGAGATACAGCGGTTAATCATTGCGCGTCATCTTTTGCAGCAACATAGTATTTAAGAGGAATGTTCGCATAGAAACATAAAGAGGTCACAAGTGTATGCAGTTTGGACGCACGTTTGAAGAGTTTGAGGTTGGAGCTATCTATAAGCACTGGCCTGGACGCACGATCACTGAGTATGATGATACCCTGTTTTGCATGTTGACGATGAATCACCATCCGCTCCATATTGACGCGAACTATGCGGAGGAGACGCAATTCAAGCAGCGTGTGGTTGTTGGTACGCTGGTGTTTAGTATCGTGTTGGGCATGACTGTGGAGGATGTCAGCGGCAAAGCGATTGCCAATCTGGAATTTGAACAGGTTCGTCATCTTGCGCCCACGTTTCATGGCGACACTATCTATGCTGAGACGACGGTGTTGGACAAAAAAATGTCGAGTAGCAAGCCTGATCGTGGGATTGTGACGGTCGAAACGCTTGCCTACAATCAACATGGTGAGAGCGTGCTATTATTTAAGCGGCGCGTGATGGTGCCTACGGCTGGCTATGCTGCCGAGCAGCAACGTGTATGGGATGAGAAAATGGCGCGTTTGCGACAGAAAGAGAGTGAATAAAGAATGAGTGGCAATATTCAACCGCCTAAGGCGCAGATGGTGATGGCGCGTGACTTTGTCGTCCGCCGTTCGGAATTGACTGTGCCGGGGCATAGTCTCAAGATGATGGCGAAGGCGGCCACTTCTAATGCCGATCAGGTGATGTTTGATCTTGAAGATGCTTGCGCGGTATCGCAGAAGGTGGTGGCGCGGCAAAGTGTCATCGAGGCCTTGAACACGTTAGATTTCAAGGGCAAGATACGTGCATTTCGGCCAAATAATATCCACACGCGCTTTTTCTACCGCGACCTGATAGAGGTGGTAGAAGCGGCTGGACGCAATATTGATGTGGTGGTTGTGCCCAAATGCTCTGGTCCAGAGGATATCCTGTTTGTAGATTGCCTGCTAACGGGCATTGAAGAGAATATGGGCTTTGAGATTGGACGTATCAAGCTCGAAATCCTGATCGAGTCGGCTGATGCCGTGTTACACGCCGAACAGATTGCCAAGGCCACGCCGCGTGTCGGTGGTTTGATCTTTGGACTGGTCGATTTCGCGGGTGATATCGGAGCGCAAGAATTGGGAGCGGAGCAGTTTTTCTATTACAATTACGCGAAAGCCAAGTGTATCACGGCTGCCCGTGCGGCAGGCGTCACCGTTGTGGATGGGGTTACGTTAGCAATTCGTGACAATGAAGCCTGTCGGCGTGATGCGCAGATGGGTGCACGTATGGGTTTTGATGGCAAGTGGGCTATTCACCCCGCGCAGATCGAGATCATTCACGAAGTCTACACGCCCACATCGGAAGAGATTGCCAGGGCGAAATATGTCATTGATGAGTATGAAAAGGCCGATGTGCAGGGAGGTCTGGGGGCGATTGTCATTGACGACCAAATGATTGACGCGGCCGTTTTGCGTGTCGAGTGGAAAAAATTAGCAATTGCGCGTCACGCGGGGTTGTTATGAAACAAAAACGCGCCGATCGTCTGCTATGGTCTCGTGTGCCCCACAAACGTTTTGCCATGACACACCTGGAGACGAATGTATTTACGGGCTATGTGACTCTCGTGAGCCTGGATGAAGTGATAGAACCGCTGATTATCAGCAGACCTGAGCGCAAAACGGTATGCCTGGCTGATAAGGGCTATCGTTGGTTACAGCATTTCCCACGAGGAATGCACTATGCCCTGACCACTATTTTTGATGCACAAGGCGAAATTGCAAGCTGGTATCTGGATATTTGTAAACGGCATTGGCTTGATGAGCAAGGAATACTCTGGTATGAAGATTTATACCTGGACCTGGATATCACGCCCGATGGCGATATCTACATATTAGATGCCGACGAGTTGGATGCGGCCTTACAGCAGGGACAGGTTTCCACGCTAGAGTATGATCTGGCATGGCGTGTGCTAGATCAGGTCATGACGGTTATTGAGGCGGATAGGTTCCCATTGCTCTGGATGGGCGAGGAGCATCTCTCCTTGCTGACGAAGGCATTGCCTGGTGCTGAAAAAGATACGGAATAACATCTGTAAACGGTACTGATGGTCATCCCTCGGCTCCTCTGCTATAATACAGGCCGAATAGAAGAATTTTGCCTGTTTGAAAAAAGATACAAAGCAGATAAGGAGCGGAGAGAGCAGTTATGGCACGCCGATTTCATCCTCGTAGTACTGCACGGGAGCATTTGCAGACTGTATTGGCAGCGATCCCCTGGAAACTTTTATTGTTGCTGCCTGTACTCGTTGCGCTGGCTATTCCTGCGTATCTCTTTGGTACGCGCTTGGGGCATAACGCGCTATCGTCGCTCACGCAGTTGGTCTACACGACGTCAGGCCCACCAGCCCCGGCAACACCTACGCCGTTGCCAGCCTTTCCCGCGCGGTTGCCGCAGGTTGGTTCTCTCCTCTATACGGTGAAAAATGGTGATTCGTGTGATAGTATTCTGACCTATCAGATGCGTACGGTGGATGCAGGCAGCATATTTACTGATGCTCGCCCAGAGACTGTGCGTGCTCTGGATGCCGCGCTCGGTCAGGATTGCCACGCTCTTCAACCGGGCATGGTCTTAACGCTCTCGCCGCAATATCCGCTGGTTGCCATTGGTGGCGTCGTCCTCAAGATTGAGGCGGCAAGTCCCCAGCAGGTAGTTCCCACGCCATTGATTGCCGTGCCTACACAAGAACTGGCTCCTGATTGCTCGAATGGGTGCTTGCTCTTAGTGCGCATTGCTCCGCAGGTACAGGTGCATCTCTTGGTCCAGACGACGTTAGCAATCCAGGTTGGCTCGTGGGTTTGGGCGCAAGCTGCAATGGCTCGCAAGCACGTCGCTAACTTCGATACCTACCCCTATGCAGACCCAACAGCCTCGCTGAATGGCATGAGCTTGCGTGCCTGTGATTTTCAGGTCGATAACACGCATGATGCTAATGCGCTCTCGTGTGATCAACTTCTCCCCAACACTATTGATGATGACGGTGGTAGCTGGATGTTTGCTATCGCTGGCCCTGGCGCACTTGATCACTGGCACTACGCAATTCACCAAGCGGCAGGCACACAAGTTCTTCTCTGGCTTTCCGCGCAAAATGGCATACTGACATTCAAGCCGGGTAATCCGTTATATCGCTACAATAGCGCATCCCATCTGTATGTTAAAATATGATATTAGCCTAAACAATTGAGAAGGCATTGTGCGCTAGACTTTGTATAATGGCCTACGTATTATAAGTAAAGAATGTTTTCTAAGAGAAAAAGTTTCGTTTTTTGGAGAAACGTATGGCTAGCTTGGAGGGTGTGACCCTCGACCGCTACCAACTACAGCAGCTTGTTGGTAAAGGTGGCATGGCAAACGTCTATCGTGGCTATGACACTAAAATGGAGCGCGAAGTTGCTATCAAGGTTTTCAAACGCGATGATGAAGAATTGTTGCACCGTTTTATCCGTGAAGCGCAATTAATGGAAAGCCTGCGTCATCCTCATTTGATGGCGATTTATGATACAGGAGAAAGTTGGGTTGATGGTGTCCTATTATATTATATCGTGATGCCCTTTATGCCGGGGGGAACACTACGTGCGCGCCTGCGACGTAGCCCGCTACCTCTCGCGGAAGCGTGTCGCTACCTGCGTGAAATTGCCGACGCGCTCGATTATATTCACACACGCGGCATTATTCACCGCGATATTAAATCCTCAAATATTCTGCTCGATGTCAATGGTAACAGCTATCTGTCTGATTTTGGGATTGCGCGTGCCTCTTCGGACGCAACACAACTGACCACAACAGGGAGTGTGCTTGGTACGGTTGATTATGTCGCGCCAGAACTGTTTGAGCCGCACCAGCGCGCAAACGAGTTGAGCGACCTCTATTCGTTAGGGGTTTTATTGTTTGAAATGGTGACCGGGCGGCTGCCTTTTGTGGCGGAGAACCAGATTGCCCTGGTTGCGATGCATGTCAACAAACTTCCCCCTTTGCCAAGCAGTTTTGTGGCGTCAGTCCCGCCGCTGGTAGATCGTGTGGTTCTAAGAGCACTGGAAAAACAGCCTACTCTCCGCTATGCGAGCGGCAAGACATTAGCAGAAGCATTTTGCCGTGCGACAACCAGCCGAGCTTCAGATGGTGGATTGCTGTTGCAGGGCATTCCTGTGCTATCTCAGGGGGCTCCCGACACGCCAACCTTAGTCGTACATCCTCCTGCTCCTGTGGTTGTATCCACGCCGCGCCTTGGGTCTACGTCACGCGATGGCTCTGGACGGGACGTATCGGTGCCACTGGCACGTTCTCCAAGACGCCGCCCATCATCTGAGCAGGCTCAATTCCGAGTGGTAACGGTTATTGCGCTTTTGGTCCTTCTTGCTGTTATAGGGCCAATTACCTATGTCTTATTGACATACAACCATCCAGGAGGCATTGTGCCTGGAGGACAGTCGGGCAATACCGCGACCATCTCACATGCCACGACGCCCGGTGCAACGCCTAACCTGACAGCGACCGCCCAGGCCCAGGCGGCGGCGGCAACTGCTCAGGCCCAAAATGCGACGGCAACCGCTATTGCGGGCCTGACGGCAACTGCTCAAGCCCAGGCAGAAGCAACCGCTGGTGTGATCCAAACGGCTACGGCGGGGGCAACCAGCTATAGCGACCCTTTGAATAATGCCAATAGTGCTGTAACGCAAGCCGCGAACTGGGACCAGGACAGTCATTGCGCCTTCCAGAATGACGGTTATCATGTCACGGAAGGCGTCAATCTGATCAATTTTCATGGTTGCCTGGAATCTGGGCATAGCTACCAAGATGCCACAATTACTGTCGATATGGCGATTAATAGCGGGCAGTCGGGCGGCGTGTTTTTCCGTGTCAACAAAAGCAGCATTCTCGGCGTGTTTTCTGGCTACCTGTTCGCGGTAGACAATCAGGGCAACTATCAGATTACAGCCTCGAAAGATTTCAGCAATCCTTTTGATACGATTGTCTTGCAAAGCGGGTCGGCTACACCTGCTTTCAAAACAGGGAGCGCGAAAAATACGCTACAAGTGATTGTAAAGGGGAATACCTTTCTGTTCTATGTGAACGGCACTTTTCTGGTGAAGGTTCAGGATAGCAGTTACGCGAGCGGAGGGGTTGCCCTGCTTGCCACGACGAATGGTACACCTGCGGATATCATCTATAGGAATATCAACATCTATCCGCCCGCTCCCTAACAAGCTTCAAGGCGCAGCTCGTGCTGGCAAGTGTCTACTTTTGTGCTGCCAGCACACCGCTGGTCGTGTTAGAGCGGATGGCTCCCTGCTCTTTAAGTGTACCTTCGATCAGCGCACGTAGCTTCTGCTGCTGTGCGTCGTTCAGGATGTCCTGCACGATGCCTGAGTTGATGTAGGCGATCAGCGGTTGCGCCTCAGTGATCACAAGGGCATTTTCCAGGCGATGTACCATCACATGGGTGAACACGCGCTCAAGCTGTTCAATGCCACTTTCCAGGCTAAATGCATCTTTGAAGGCTTGATCTACAGTATACGTCGGAAAAATCTGTCTGACGAGATCCCAGATCTCCTGCATATGCGCGCGCGTATTCGTCGCGGCATACAGAGAGCCTGTTGGCGCGAGAACACGATAAATTTCCGCGAGAGCGCGTGCGCGGTCAGGTACGTGATAGAGCATATGATTGGCAATCACCATATCGAAACTCTGATCAGGATAAGGAATGGCTTGCGCGTCAATCTGCTCAAAATGGAAGGCGTGCGCTACGTTGCTCAGATGGGTGCGTGCTTCGTCAAGCATCCCTGCTGAGAAATCGGAGAGCGTGATCTGCCAATCGGGGGGGATACGCTCTTGATTATTGAGCCAGAGCGTGCCAGGACCGCAGCCAAGCTCTAAGACCCGACAGGCAGGTTTCCCTTGGAGCAGTTCAAAAACCCAGCGATGCCAGTTCTGGCTTGTGGTACTAAAGCGCGTATGCAGGCTTATGCGTGCCTGCAAATTGGCGGCATTTTTGTACTGCTGACGAAGATACTGTTGGTCCGATGGTTCAATCATATGCCCTACCTTTTATCTGCGATACAACAGTCTTATTGTTTATCAGGCCACTCGCGCGGCGGCACAATTTTATGCTCAACGGCAAATGCGGCGGCCTCACTGCGGCGTGCCAGTCCTAGTTTTTCCAGAATATGGCTCACATGATTGCGCGCCGTTTTCTCGCTGACGATCAGCTTCTCGGCGATCTGCTTATTCGTATAGCCACGCGCAACAAGCCCAAGCACCTCACGTTCGCGGTCGGTTAGCTCTTCGCCCATGGTCGGTGTAAGCTGTTTATCCTGCGCTATGAGACGCGCAACTGTGCGTTTGTGTTCATTGGGGTCCAGGAGCGATTGACCAGAGGCGACAGCGCGAATAGCTTTCAGTAGTTCGGCTCGACTGACGTTTTTGAGCAAGTAACCGCTTGCCCCTGCCATGATAGATGCGGTCATGGCCTCCTCGTCTGTGAATGATGTAATCATCAAAATGGCGATATGGGGGGCGAGGTTTTTAATCTCGCGACACGCCTCAATCCCGTTCACTTTTTCCATGCGTACATCCATGAGAATAACCTGTGGGTCTAATACCCCGACCTTCGCGATAACTTCCGCACCGTTACTGGCCTCGCCAACAATGGTGATATCGGGTTCCAGCTCAAAGGCGGCGCGCATTCCCAGACGTACAACCTCGTGGTCATCAACCAGTAGCAGACGTATTTTGGTCATTGGAGCCTCCGTTTCTTATAGCCAAAATGCATTGTGATGCTTAGATAGGAATACTGGCATAGATGCGGATACCGCTGTCGGGTATCTGCGTGATTTCAAAGGTTCCCCCTAGTTCTTCGGCCCGTTCGCGCATTCCTTGTAAGCCGTAGCCTGAATAGAGATGCTTTTGTGCGGCATCTTGTAGTTGCGTGGGAGATGGAAGTCCATGCCCATTGTCACGCACTTCGACCTCTACCTGTGTAGGGCACTGGGCGAGATAGACGAGAATGCGTGTCGCTTCAGCGTGTTTGTAAGCGTTCGTCAACGCCTCCTGAACAATACGAAAAATGGCGGTTCCTACCTGCGCATAGCGACGTGAATGAAGATGCGCCTCGTCAATGTCGCCATCTGAAGTAACCTCAAGCTGTGTGCTAAGACCGCTGATCGTCTCAAACTCGCGTAACTGGTTTTTTAGCATCTGTGGCAGTGTTGTAGAACCGCTCATCAATGGTTTGAGGTTAAACATGTAGTTGCGCGTCTCCCAGAGAGCCTGTTTTGAGATCGTCACGAGTTTTTCCAAGCGTTGTGCTAATGGGAGGAGCAGTTCCGCGTCTTCTTCGGAGGCTTCTGCTATGCGATTGGCCTGGGCCACGCAGGTTTCCGCGCTGAGACTGAGCATGTAGACAAGTTGCGCAATGCCATCGTGTATTTCACGTGCGATACGTCCACGCTCGGCTGCGGCGGCAAGTTTGATCGTTTCTTCCGTCAGACGAATATTGTCGAGGGTCACCAGTAATTGGGTGCCAGAAATGGTCAAGAAGCGTTCCTGACGTTCGCTAAAGTGGGTCTGGCGAATACTTTCCGCGCCTAAAACCATTTGTACCTGCTTGCCCTTGAAGAAAGGGATGTAGAGGCGAGCTATTCCATATTGCCCATTGCCCTCTGGTAGCCGCTCGAATGTGATGATCGGTTTGCCGTGTTGCGCTACCTCTTGCAGAAGCGACTTGTTATGTGTAATCGGAAATTCGCCCGGTATAGTATCCTCGGCGTAGGTATGAATAGTCCAATGATCTTGTGCAGACTGTGTTTGCTCTTCGTCAGGTAGTTCAAAGAGTGCGAGGGCGAGTCGCTGAAAATGACCACCTTGTCGTATCTGAGCAACGCTCTTTTGTAGCATATCGGGGATATCGTGTGCGCCACGTAACAAGGTTTCGCTCACATGCACGAGGGCCTGCTGACGGCGCACATTATCTTGTTCGCGGCGTTTGCTCTGCGCGTATTGGCTGAGTAGCGTTGCGACATAGGCTGCAAGAAGGGCGACAAGGGGCACATCGATCAGTGAGCCGAGGATATCAATAATATCGGCAACATGCTGGATGGCTCCTGGTGGTGGTACAAAGATGCCGAGAATGACAAACAAATTATAGCCTAAGGCCACTGTCAAGCCACCGCGATAGCGGTAGGCAAAGGCGGCGGCAAAAACGGTAGAGATGCCGTAGCGGTAGAAGACAGAGCCTGCTCCGAAGGGCGGATTGCCAAGCGCACCGCCGTAGTACATGGCAAATCCGCAGATAAGGAGATCAATGCTATAGATAATGATATCCCAGTAGACATTGCGCGTACTTGCCAGCGGGGTCAGGATATCGGCCTCGGCATCCTCTGCCATTGGGCGCGAACGCTTAGAGATGCGTCGTGTTTTTTGCATAAAAAGAGGAATGGGGGGAGTAAGGCGAGGAACAAGGATATAAAGGAATGGGGCATAGAGGGTGACAAATAATGTTTGGAGTAGTGTAACCACAAGCAGAATTATCCCAATCTTGCGGCGGAGCGGGTCATAATCATAGTTAAGAATAACGACCAGGGCATAAAGCCACATCGTCCAACGCCAGATCAGGAAGAAATAGCTGGGCGTGTTGCGTAGACGCCGCATTGTCGTGCCCGAAAATGCCTGTAAAGAACTTCTCGACTGACCCATTGTATCTTACCTCGAACATCAGAGCGGTGGAGCGAGCAAGAATGACCTGTGTGCAGTATGCATGTTTTTGATGAAGCTGTCAATGATTTATGCAGTGCTGTGAAAATTTTTTCACAATGTAGAGGGTAAATGAAAGGAAATTTTAAAGAATTTTGTGCCTTTGCACACTGGCAGAGTAGGGGGGATATGTGGTATGGTATATATACACGTGGGCAATAGTGAGAAAGTTCTAAAGAAGGGGGGATGGATGAAACATCCTTCAGAAATGAGGAACAGTCTGGCAGCAACGTGTACAGTGCTTTAGTAAAAGAAGGGACGGTTCCTGCCGTGAAAAAAGCCGAAAAGAAGCGCACCCCGCTACTGGCTAATCTGGGCGAACTCAACCGGCCTTTGCGTGTTCGACCTGTCCGCATTTATGGACGTGAGTGGTGGGCTGTTGACGGGGATGACACCTGGCCTGGTATGGTGATGGACCTGCGTCGGTTAGGTTTCGAGTCAATGGCGTGGGGAGAGGAAGTGCTGGTGCGCGAAGGCGGCCCAGTACCCGAACCGCAAATGGATGGACCTGCTGCATTAAGCGGGTTGAAACCATTCCCCACTATCCAGGCAACAATCAGAATTCGGCGTGAGGATTATGTGCCTCCCATTTATTCTGACTTCCAAGAGTTGGAGTATTTGGATGAGGACGAAGACGACGAATTCGACGAAAGTGAGCTTGAACCGGAAGACCTGGACAACGAGTAGGCTGCTCAGGTCTTTTCAGGTCTTTTAATATACAGCTTGTTGAGCAGACGCACTATGCATCCCTGATGAAAAGGGTGTGCATAGTGCGTTTTTGTATGGCCTTATCCATGCCAGCATAGCATATATGCTAGAATGGTTATAGTGTGCAGTGTCTCACTGGTGTGTTATCTGCAACCCCACCGATAATGAAGGAGTTTTGCGAAGAATGTCTCTTGAACCTGTTGATATGCTTGTCGTCGCGCGTGGCCTGCGTTTCCATGTGCGTCGCTGGTCTCCCACATTACCAAATGTAGCTCTTCCTCCTATTTTGCTGATTCATGGTCTGGCATCCGCTGCTCGTATCTGGGATTTAGTTGCGCCTCTGCTCGCCGCTCAAGGCTATAGCGTGTTTGCGCTCGATCAGCGTGGGCACGGAGAGAGCGATAAGCCCGATAGTGGCTATGAGTTTGCCTCGATTATTGCCGATGATGCCGCGCTGGTGGAAACGCTCGGATTGGTGAACCCTGTGGTCGTGGGCCATTCGTGGGGCGCGGCGGTCGCTTTAGAATATGCCGCAACCTTCGCTGGGCAGGTGAGCGCGTTGGTATTGGTCGATGGAGCAAACAGCCAACTCTCGTTGCGCCCAAACTGGTCACGTGAACGCGCGATGATTGATCTGGCTCCGCCGCGTTTTGCTGGTACGCCGCGTGAAACCTTTCTCTCGTTTTACAAGCGGGGACCGCTAGGCCAGCAATGGACGCTACAGTTAGAGGACATCGTCTTGCATATCGTGCAGTTGCGTGAAGATGATACCGTTGCACCACGTCTGATTTTTGAAAACCACTTACAGATTGTTGGAGCCATGTGGGATCAGCCCACGCTCTCGTTCTATGCGCAGTTGCGCTGTCCAACCACTATCGTGGTGGCGGAGCAGGAAATAAGCGATCCTGCGCGCCAGGAGATGTTACGGGCACGGCAGGAAAGTATTGCACATATCCAGGCTATAAATCCTGCCGTGCGCGTTGTGTATATGCCCGATACCATTCATGATATTCCGTTGCAACGTCCCGAACGGCTGGCGGAGGAGATCATGCGTACTGTGCAACATGCCAGTGCATAGAATGGGCTGCTTGCTCAGGCTATTGCTTTCTTGCGCTTGCTGACGATAGTCATGAGCCACCAGATAGCTCCCGCAGCCAGCACAAGTAGCATAGGTTCGATAGGGGCGCGGAAGCGTGAAATCCCGTAGAGAACGACGCTTTGCGCGACCGTTATCAGGAGCATAAAGTAGATAAAGAGCAGATCGCGCCAGCGTCGCCATGTGGCAACGAGTCCAAGTGCGGCAAGTGCAAAGACAATCGGGGTGAGAATGACCATCATTGTCACGACGAACTGTGATGAAGGGCGATGAGGGAAGCGATTCAGTGGCAGGTCGGCTTCTTCCGAGGTAATCCGCCACATATTGAGGGCGTGTAGTCCTAACAGTTTGGGCATGGTCTGGATATTGTTGCGTATCCATTGCAGGGCGGCCGTTTTGTATGCGCCATCGCGTGCAACCTCACAGGGAGCAGCGCACTGTGCGGGAAATTGTTGTACTAACGTGGGTACAGCTTCCTCTGGGCGAAACCATGTCGCGAAATAAATGCCGTTTTGGAAGTTCGGGTTCGCAATCTCATTATTGTAAGCCCCGATCAGGACTTTGCCATCGCCCGTCGCAACTCCAATGAGATTATGCGAGACGCGATAATTGCGTATAATCCAGGGGGCGACCAGGACAAGGGACACGAGCGAAACAATGACGGCACTTCTGAGCGCAACGGGCCATGACATCGCTTTTGTCCATCCCATGACACCAACCCAGAGGATAAAGAGGCCGAGGATAGCGGGACCATTAGGACGGGTGAGCGATACCAGACCGAGCAGCAGACCACTGATAACCATCACTAACCAGCGGGGTTTGCGCTGCATTAAGAGCAGGCTGTAGCAAAAGGCTAAGAGCAGAAACGTATAGAGAGACTCGGAGTAGAGCCAGCCATCATAAATATACAGGAACGGATAGACCGCCGCGAGCAAACCTGCCAGCAAGCCAATGCGCGAGCCAAACAGGTCTCTGGCGAAATAGTAGACGAGCAGACATGTACCAGAGCCAAGAATACTGAGAAAGAGCCGTACCATATGATCGTGAGGGCCGAGCATCCCATAGATCACAGCGATTACAAAGGGCCAGAGTGGTGCGCGATCAACGGTTGCTAGATGCGGCAACAGGCAATAGCAGTGCTCATGGAGCAGATTGAGCGCGATAGTCTGGTATGTTAAGGAGTCATGTAAAGGGTAGTAGCCAATTGTGACAGTCTCGTTATACACAAAGCGAATCAAGAGTGCCAGCCCAAAAACAATCAGGGCTGGAGGCGTAATAAAAGAACGTAAATGTTTCATAGAGCCTCTTAAAAATATGTATCTAGCTGAATTATCTTGCTAGTTATATCAGACGTTCTGTGTATGTGAACGTAACCTGTACATGCTTTTCATGCACATATTTGCTACCAGCCGTCGTTCTGCTATAATGAAAGAGCATTCTAAATAAAAGAACAAATGTGCCGTAACGATTGTATTGCTTTAGAAGGAGCGGATGTATGTCTGAAGAGCTATCACAGGAGCAGCAGAAGCCGATAGTGACGGACGAAGGTGTTGTGCTGCAAACAAGCTTTTTGGGTGCGCCGACAGTGCTTGTAGAACCGCCAGACCCGAGCGAGACGCCGTATCCCCCGCTGGTCCGCACAAATCCCCTAACCGACCAGTCGAGCCTTGCTGCATGCGCGTTACCGTACCAACAGGAATTGATGCTACGTGGCAAATCAAATTATACGGTTGCTTGCTTTCTCTCTGATCTGAAAATGTTTAGCGAGCATATAGGGTTAGAAACACCAGTTGGGCGTATCAGCAAGGAAGATTTGACAGATTGGCTGATGAAGCTCAAATTTGGGAAGAAAGGTGCGACTCCGGCTCCGAAAACGATGGCCCGTCGTGTGACCTTCCTGAAGAATTTCTTTTCCTGGCTGACCCGTGAACAGATTATTCGCGAAGACCCATCTGCCAGTCTTGTTTTGGAACGTCCGTTGCCACCACTGCCCGAATTGCTCCTGGCCGAGGAAGTTGAACATCTGCTGGAAGCGGCAGCCCAGAATGCTCGTGCGCATTGTCTGGTTTACCTGGTGTTGCATGCTGGTTTGAAAAAGGAAGAGGTCATGGCTCTGAAGATGCATCATGTTGACCTTTCAGATCCGCATCTGCCGATGATTACCATTCATTTCCCTGCTTCCACTGGTAAACAGCATCGTGAGCGTCGTCTGGCCCTGCCGGAAGCGTTTCGCACGATTTTCAAACGTTACCAGGAGGAGTTTCACCCGCAAGATGATCTGTTTGCCTGTACAGATCGCAATTTAAACTACATTCTTGCGAAAGCGGTGAAGGAAGCAGGCATTAAAAAGCGTGTGACATTGCAATTGCTGCGTGATACCTTTGCGGTCCAACAGCTACGCGATGGCATTGCCCCTGATGCGTTGCGCGAAAAATTGGGCCTCTCTGACGAAGCATGGCTAGAGTCACGCGAGAAGTATCGCCGTCTGGCCTTCCCTAAGTGACCTGTCTCCACTATTGAGGACGCGGTGGCATACTCTGTGGAGGCGATGGGACAAAGACGACGTGTGCTGTCTTGCGCAAAAGTTTTCTTTGTAGAAGCAAAGCGTTGATAATGATGGTGATAATGGCAAGTGGTCCCAGGCAGATCAGGCCGAAACCAAATGTAAACACGGTCACGCCGATAAAAAACGGCCAATAGAGGAAGATGCTACAGAGTAATAGCACAATCCCGATGGTTGTTTCGCCTCCCATTAGCCAACCCACGCCGAAGATGCCTAGCAGCGATAATATGACTTCAACAATCAGCGGACTGTTAACATCTGACGTGGAGCGATATGGTGCCTGAAATGGTCTGGCATAATGTGTCTGCGCAAATGTATAGCCATGTGAAGGCGGGGCATAGCCATACCTAGACTGCTGGTCTGCTGGTGGCTGCCCATAATAGCCCGTGTAGCCATGCTCATACTGTGGAACGTCGCCCATTTGTTGCTGGCGATATTGCCCATAGTTAGTTGGCGGAGAAGAGAATTTAGCTTTAACGCGCGCTATGTCTATATGGGTGCCACAGCGCGGACAAATTGTTACCTCTTCTGGGAGTTCATTTCCACAACGTTCACAGATGCCCATAGTTGTACCTTCTACTACACGTATGAAACTCTACTGCTCTGTCAAACGTCATTGCACCTGTTTGGGAGAGGCAGGGCGACCGCAAGGGTCGCCCCTACAATGAGACGCTGCCCGTTTTCCCCGTCATCATGGTAGGGGCGAGGCTTGCCCTCGCCCTGCCCCCCACACGCCGAAAAGTGCGCAATGACGTTTGACAGAGCACTACATTGCTGTATCATAACATGCTGATGTATGTGATGCAAAAACATATTAAACACTTTGCACGCTCCACCCGTTGCTATCACTACTGATCTCAAGACTGCCCGTTTCGGCTGTTTGCATGATTTGCATGTCACGGTTTGTCAGGAGTGGCGCGAGTGCAGTTTCTGGTAGAATGGTAGAGAAACCGGCTATTTTCCGCTGCTTTGCACTCAGTGCAGGAGGCGTAATCAGCAATAATGATGGTTGGGCCATCTGTATTGTTGCAATCGCTTGCGCGGAGAATGGTTTCCCTATTTCTCCCACTATGTGTACGATTGCTGCCCTGAGATAGTTGGACGCAATCGTTGTAAGTACCCCCTTAAGGGCATGTGTACTTTCGGCAGCGGCTCCTAGCAGAAGGATACTGAGGCCAGGAGCAAGCAAACGCATAACTAGCGTGTTGGTACGCAAGTCGCTTCCTGTATCTAGCTGGTTGCCGGGCCAGAATATTTGTAACGCGACCATTGTACCGAGACGAATTGTCATGCCCTGTAGAGCCTGCGTATAGAGAACGGTTTGCTCACGGAGCGTGCGTCGCCAGAGCGCGTAGCCTGCGTTTGGGTGAGCCATACCGGCATCAACTACTTCACCGATATGGTAGTGTGTAACAGCACCCTGTAATCCTGTAAGATGGTCAGCGAGGGGAACTGTGAGGATTACAAGATCGAGTGTGCGTTGCCATATTGGAAGCTGTTTATCCAGTAAAAGGGCCAGACTGGTGGGGTCCAATCCACCATCGATAAGCGCGTTTCTGCCATCAGGTGTACGAATCAAGATGGCCTCACCCTGTGCTGACTGTCCAGAGGGAGCAACTGAGAGAAAGATGACCTGCACATGCGTATCTGGTGTACTTGCATGGGCAATGATACCTGTGCTTAAGAGCAGTAATGCTGCAACGCTGATTTGGCTGATGAACCAGAAGTGCGGCGGTAGGGGTGCTGTTGTATGCGTGGGTAGAGACGATGCGCTGACGAAAAGCTGTGTGCGGACCAGCACGAGAATGATGAGAGCAACTAGCCCATAATAGGACCAACCGAGTATGCCGCTAAAACCCTGTATGGTGATATAGGCACCTGGAAGGGCTGCGCACCATGTCACAACCTGAATAAGATACCAGAGGAAAGGCCAGGCAACCCAGCCAATCAGCGTTGCGAATGGTGCAAAGAGCAATCCTGCACAACAGAGGAGGAGCGCGAGGACGAGGAAGGTGCCCAGCAGTGGAACGGTTAAAATATTGGCGAGTGGCGCGACGAACGAAATCTGGTTAAATGCGATTGCGAAAATTGGGAGCGTTGCTACCTGCGCGGCTAGCGTGACCGCAACCGTCTCCGCGATAATGAGCCCAAAAGGGAGGCGTGCCAGCGGGTGCAGAAGGCGTTGAAATGTGGGCGTCAGGAGTAAAATACCTAACGTGCCCAGAAAAGAGAGCAAAAAGCCCACATCCCAGAGTATAAAAGGGTCAAAGCCGCTCAGCAGTGCGGCCGCTAAAGCCATCGCGGTGTAGACATTGTATGTTCGCCCAACCTTTGGTGCGCTAACGAGCAAGATCCCCATGATGCCTGCGCGTAGTGCGGCGGGTCCCGCACCACTTAAGAGCGTGTAGGAGGCAATGCTCATGATGGTGAGCAGCATGGAGAGCCAGTAACGCCAATCGCGCTGGACACGAAGTGGCTTTCTCTTCGTATAGTCACGAGTTGATTTAGAGAAGCGTCCGATGATGCCCTGTACCATCCCTGCCAGGATCGTTACTTTGAAGCCAGAGGGAGCGATGAGGTGGGCTGTGCCCGTGACGTTGAACAGTGGGCGCAGTGAACTCAGTGCGGGTGTACGTAAGCTGAGAAAGAGGGCAATAAACAGGGCTGCGGCAGGTTGTGGTAGTGCCTGTTGAATAATGGTCGCCATCATGACGCGCACATGGTAAAGCTGTCCTGTAAGTATGCTGATAGGACTACCTGCTGTTGTAACGACGGAGAGACGCGGAAAAAACATGCTGGCAAAAACGCCAGGAGCATCGTAGGGTGTAGGAGGACGCAAAACACCTTGAACCGTAACGGTATCGCCATAGTTTGCTCCATAGGGGTCTTCAATGTTCGTTCCAAGCGTGCTCACGGCAAGTGTGCCTGTTGCGTTCTGCCACGAAGCGGCGGTGTTGAAACGCATTGCTTGTACGGCGATGATAAGAACACGCTCGCGTCCCTGTATGGTTGGCTCTTCTGAAACGTTGCCCTGTAACTGGACGGTTCCTGCGCCGATAAGTGGGCTAATACTGTGTGGGGTATTGAGCGGTTGAGCTTGCAGGTAGCGGAATGCGCCGAGGAAGAGAAATGCAGTCATCAGGGCCAGGACACGGCCGAGAGGGTGTTGCCAGAGTAGTAGTAGACTAGAAAAGGCCAGCGCGGCAACCAGCAGGGGCATAAATGGCGGCAGGGCGATGAATGATGCACAAACGATGCCTGCCAGCCATGCGCCAACAATAAAGACGAGCGTTAGACCATGCAGGTCTATGCGCATATTCTTTCCTATAAAATACTGCACTACCACATACCATCCTTTATGCTTATTATGCCCTGTAAAAAGTGTTTCTACTCTTCATGCTAATGGAGAGGGAAACGAGCGATAATTATGAGCGCGGTATAGATGCCAAGCGCGACACCTCCGCCTATCCCTAGCCATCCGCCTACACGATGCCCGATGCGCCCGCCCTGACGAAAACTCTCATCTAACGAACCCGCGATCATCCAACCGAGCAACCTACCTGCTAAACGTCCGCCGAGTAGTCCAACGCCCATGCCTGCGAGAATGCAAACAATCCAAACTGCGACACTTAATACTGTAAAAAAGCCTTGTGATACATTCATGACACTGTCACTAAGTCCCTTATCTTGTCATAGATGGTTTTGCTGACAACATTTAATAACTGATCTACGCTGGTGTATGCGCCATGTTGTAATCTATAATTTACAATATTTTGGGCGGTCGTACTACTGATGTGTAACGCGACGCGCATATCGCTGGCACTGGCGGTATTGATGTTGATCAATGTGCCGGTTCCGCTACTACTGCCTGAACCACCGCTCGTACCAGTGCTACCACCGATGTTACTAGGCATACTTTCGCCGACGAGTGGTACGTAGACTTCTTGTCCGTCACTGAGTTTTGCTGCCAAGTTTAACGCCACAAGGTTTGCTCCTGGCAATGCTCCGCCTGCCGCTTGGAGGAGTTGATAGACACGGGCGTCGGCGGGGAGTGTATAGACGCCAGGGTTTTTAACTGCGCCCGTCACATAGACGGTAATGCTACCCACGTTGCTGCCGCTACCAGAGTTTGTAAAAGAGGCAGTTGTGGGAACTGTCTGGAGCGCACTGCTCGTGTTGCTTGTCGTGTTGCCAAAATTTTGTTGTGTGATACCAGGGGCGTTTGTGCTTTGTGCGCCATTGCTCCAGACAAAATAGAGGGCCGCGATTAGGAACAAGAGCACCAGAAAGGCAAGCCAGCGCGTGAGTGGTGATTTTTTCTTTAGCGGGGTCATTGGGAGCATGGGCATACTGACTACAGGTGGTAATGTTGTAGGGCCTGAATACTGAATGTGCTGTACTGAATGATTCGCTATATTGGGCGGGTGCGCAGGGGTGATTGTGGGTAGAGGAAGCGTGCTTTGTCGATAAATTGCACTGTTACTCGTGCTAGTTGGAGTGTGTTTTTTATGGATCGGTGCTGTCCTATGTGTACTCATATAAATTTCCCCTTCAACATAATCTCAACCGCATTGATAATAGCAAATTGATAAATGAAAGTCAAGCATTTTGGGGAACATTTGTTTGTATCTATGATTTTCGACGTTAGAAATATTGGAAATACACATGATGTTTGTGGTATACTCCGTGTATGATGTGTAACCTTTTTAGGATGAAGGTTATGTGTTTATACTGAAAAATCAATATTTTTATTAACGATTTTTTAGATGGATAATTAATCACGCGTCTTTCTTTCGTTATAAAAATGTTGACAGTAGAGAGAAGATGGCAGGTACATCTCCCTCATTAGCCGAGAGGAAAAAGCTATGACAATCTTAAGGAAGGGTCAATGTCATTTCCTGCGCTTGGGTATCACTGGAACGGTGGTCGTAATGACTGTGCTGGCAGTCGTCTTGTTGAATGGTTCAAGATGGGCTCAGGCCGCCACTGGTGGGGCCTCCGCATCCTATTGGCACATCGGCTCCTATACTCCCTCATCACAGACACTCTCATTTACTGCCGCACCAGCGGTACCTTCGGGCATAGCCAGCTTGAATTTCCCCAATCAGCCCAATATCGCTCTGCTTGTTACCGACAATTCTGCCAAATTTCCAAGCCTGCTCGGTGATCTTACAGGCAAGACTGTTTCTGCTAGCTTTACGGTGAGTAATGTTACTATAGGCGGTAGTTTCATCTATGGTGGGGAGCCTTCGTGTGGAAGCACGACTTCCTATGTACGATACTTCTTTGAGACCAGTAATGCTGGAGGTTTCGACGAGACCCATTACTGGTGGTCGAATCCGGTTCACTACAACTTGCTTATGAATGATTCGGTGAATTTGCCCTCAGTATCCCTCGATGGCGGCAACTGGTCCGACTTCTACGGCCACTTTGGGGACGAAGCAACCTATGCGGCAGGATTTACCGCTGCCGTGAGTAACGTTACTATGATAGGCCTCTCTTTCGGAGGTGGCTGCTTCTTCGAGAACGGTGTTGGAACTACTGATGGTTCAGGAGTCTTCACCCTCAACACGTATACAGCCAACTAGTTACTCGATATTGCACCAATCTAATCTATTTGCGTTCAATCGCACCAGGTTAGTCCTACCAGGCGCAACCATAAACTTCTTGGTTCTACCTGGTGGGTTTCGTTTTGCCTAAAAATGGTACAAAACTACATTGTGGGCAATGCGGCGAGCTTGCGTTGTTGGATTGATCGGGCTTCTCAGGCGGTTTCATACACAGTTGACAACAATGGGTGAATTTGGTATGATTGGAAAAGAACGCTATGATGTTCCCGTAGCTCAGTGGATAGAGCACCGGTCTCCGGAACCGGGTGCGCAGGTTCAATTCCTGTCGGGAACGCCCAATTGACAATAGCATACATAACACGGCCTCAGAAGCCGCAATACCTCTGATGCGAGCAAGACGCAGATCGCTCGCATCAGAGGTATTTTTATCTAGACTTGTTGCGTAGAAGTTGTAATTGGGAGTGTATGTAGTGCGCTCTAAACAGCCTGCGTGGAGCAACAGCGCGAGGCCGTCCTTGCATGGAATGGCGTTCTTGGCGTACCATGACCATGACGCAGAAATGGTGCGTCAGCATACTCTGTCACTGAAGGAAAAGTAAAAGTATATGAATAACACTAATCGGATCGACACTAACCGTCAGGTCGTTGAGGCTTTTCGTGCTAATGGAGGCAAGGTGGAGGGTTGGGGTCCTTTAATTCTCGTCACCATCAAAGGGGCCAAGTCGGGTCAGCCCCGTGTCTATCCGCTGATGGCCGTTCCTTACAACGGTACTTACCTCGCGGTAGCCTCCAAAGGCGGTGCTCCTCAAAATCCCCTGTGGTATAACAATCTGGTTGCGCACCCCGATGTCACAGTTGAGGTGGGCAACGAAACGTTTGCTGCCACGGCGAAATTGCTCAGTGGCGAAGAGCGGCAACGAGCATTTGAAAAAGCGGCTGAAGTGTTCCCACCTTACGCGGAATACCAAAAGAAAACCGAGCGCGAAATTCCTGTTTTCTTGCTCGAACGCCACACGCGCGCGTAAGGTATAAACGCACCTATAGATAGAACAGTGACCCTGGGCGGAAAAGCTATATATTTTCTGCCCAGGATCACTGAACTTTTTTCGTCATCACTCATGCGCTCTCTGACGTGTTGTCCTTGAGATGGGTAATCACCATCATATATGCTGTTCGTGAAAAATATACGTGTATGTATTGGGCATGAATTCCCTGTTTGCAGGTGAAATGGAAGGGAGCTATGACTCAAAAGCATCGAAAACATGCTGGTCGCGCAGAACGGAAACACCAGCTAAGTGTAACGAAACGCAGCGATACCACAATGCCTGAAACCAACGATGCGGGCGATGCCATCAGCGAGGATACGCTGTATGATGCCAGTGGTGCAGCTACTGGCGGCGGTGTCGACACTCCTGAAGCTGTTGTGAGAAGTACAGAAGACGAGATTATGAAAAGATCGCATATTAATCAGAGTAGTAGCGCGTACATGGGTGGTGGTGCTGATAACGGTACTGATTTGTAATCTCTCGTTTTAGCGCGTATAGATGCCAAAGAGCATACTATCCATTCGTAGTATGCTCTTTGGGTATTTGACAATAACACTAACGTTATTGGGTGCGAATGCTTGCCGGGCTACGTGTACCAAACGCCTCGAAATCCAGGCCTTGAGGCCAGAGCACGTTATCAAGGATGTGAATGACACCGTTCCCAATTCTGATATCAGCGCGTGGAACACGATAGCCGTTGACCGTAAAATGTTTGCTAGCCTTGTCCACGTGCGCGGTAATTACCTGATTGGTGTAGGTTGGTAATTGTAGCGTTAATGGTTCTTTCACAACTTGATTTGCGCGCGTATTCTCCAATGCTAACGTTAGAATATCATCAGTTGAAAGTGCTAAGGGAACAAGATGATATTTGAGCAAGAACGTGAGCATATGCAGGTCTTTCTCGAGGTCATACACTCCCCCACCACCATAGGTCTCAAACGCGCGATCAACAGGGGCGAAGATGGTCAGAGGATGATATCCTTCCAGGAGGTACTCCAGGCCCACTGCGCGTAGCAAGGTATTGAAGCAGTTAAACACGATGGGAGCCTGTGTCTGGCTTTCTAGAAAATCTAGCATGTTGGGCATAATTCGGTGCTTTCTAAATTAAGATGCTTACTGGGATCGAGGGATGGCTTTCTTGCCAGTCTACGCATTTGACCGCCCGCCGGGTTGCCTACTGGCTGCGGCCCGTTGCTCATCAAGGTTCTCAAAGACTGGTGCAAAAGGATCATCTTTTTTCTGCTCTGCTATGGGAGAGGTATCTACTTGTGGTGCCTCATCAGGCTCATCGCGCAACGGGGTATATGTTTTCCCCTCTGGATCATAAAGATTGCTCTGTTTGTTATATCTTTTTATAGTTTCTCCCTCGTCGCTATTTTGTTCTATGCGCCGTTTGTCCTGTTCCTGGTTCGATTGCTCGTAGTTGTATGTTGACATAATGCCTTTGCTCTCTTGTCTAGTCGTTCACTGCTGCACTACCATTGTTGTGATGGCTTTGAAGCATGTGATTCGCGTTGCGTCATGTAAAATTCTTTCATAGTATTAAAAATTGCTTAAAATTATGCTAAAAGCGTGAGAATATGATAAAAATATGAATAATCCTTACTATATTGGCAAGTATGTAATATCATAGAGCCTATGGAACTTTATTAGGATACACGTTTTTCTTATAGAGAAAGTGAACATCAGATCAATGAGTGCTTTGATAGAGTAGAGGGAAAGCTATTTTTTGCCTCATTGCTAGAGCTTATTTGCAAAAATATCATACTCTTCGGGTGATATAATAAAGCAAGATCTATGGCGTATTGTTCAGTATTTAAAATATTAAAAGTGCAATACAGCTATGTTGTTTCGGTTTAGAAAGGTCTAATGGCATACATGTCAATTGAGGAGCAGAATAGCAGTCATGCTGATCATGAAGATGGGCAGGTACAACGGTCTGATTTTTCATCACTTTCCCGCTTCGTTGCGCATGACGCTCCATTGGAAGCGCAAGTTGCATGGTTCAGACGTGAACACGAGCGGCTGGCTTTTGCCCAAGAGGTGGGGAAGGTAGGAACATATGAGTGGGATATTCCAGCTGGGCGTATCTTATGGACGCCGGAGTTAGAGGCATTGTATGGTCTTCCTTCTGATGAGCCTATCAGGAGTTACGAGCAGTGGCTTGCCTGTTTGCATGAAGATGATCGCCAACGTGCTCAAGCGGAACTCTGGCAAGCTGTACAAGAGGGCAAAGATTACTCTTGTGAGTTTCGCGTTGTGCATCCTGATGGCAGCATTCGCTGGATACTCTCGAAGGGACGTACCCGTCGCGACGAGGCGGGTAATCCACAACGTATGATAGGCGTTAATATCGACATTACCGAGCGCAGAGGTGCAGAAAAACAGATTGAGTGGCAAGCTGCATTGCTGCGTGAGGCGTATGATGCATTTATAGTACATACAGAGAAAAAGGCGATTTTCTGGAATAAAGGTGCGGAGCATCTCTATGGTTGGTCCGAAGGGGAGGCGGTGGGACGGCATTTACATCAACTGCTACAAACACAGTTTCCCATTCCCCTTGAAGAAATCCATGCCATTCTCAAGGAGAGGAAATATTGGGAAGGCGAGTTAGTACATGCAAGACGCGATGGAACATACATTATCGTTATGAGCCGCTGGATATTACTAGAACACTCGTCTACTCCCGCGCCTGTTATCTTAGAGGTCAATCGCGATATTACAGAACTCAAGCAGACAATTAACCAATTACAGGAATTTAGTGCAAACCAGGAACAGTTGGTTATCCAGCGTACCGAAGCGTTGCGCCAAACAACCGAAGATCTGCGACTGCTGAATGATGAATTGGAGCGCAGCAATCAGGAGTTACAGCAGTTTGCTTATGTCGCCTCGCACGATCTACAGGAGCCATTGCGCAAAATTCAAGCCTTTGGCAACCTGCTTGAAGAAGAATATGGGCACGTGTTAGGCGAGGGGAAAAACTATCTGGACCGTATGCGTAATGCGGCGTCACGGATGCAAATTCTCATTAATGATCTCTTAACGTTTTCGCGCGTGACCACAAAAGCGTTGCCGTTTGTTGAAGTGAATTTGAACATTGTTGCCCAAGAAGTAGTGAGTGATCTGGAAACGCGCATCCAAGAAGGGCGCGGAAACGTGTTGATTGAAGAGTTACCTGTTATTGAAGCTGATCCTATTCAGATGCGGCAGATGCTACAAAATCTGCTTGCGAATGCCTTGAAATTTCATAAACCAGATCAACCGCCCATTGTGCGCGTGTTTGCTGAGATGGAGAGCAATGAGGAAGGCGAGGAGCAATGTCGCATTTTTATACAAGATAACGGTATTGGCTTTGATGAGAAGTACTTAGACCGTATTTTTACGGTTTTTCAGCGGCTTCATGGTCGAACTGCCTATGAGGGCACTGGAATTGGACTCGCCGTTGTACGTAAGATTGTTGAGCGACACGAGGGCTATATCACAGCGAAAAGTGCGCCAGAGGAAGGAGCGACGTTTATCGTGACATTGCCTGTATATCATACAAAAGGGAAGTAGCATTATGGCAAAAAATGCAATTGTGATCTTAATGGCGGACGATGATGATGATGATATTCTTCTGACGGAAAAAGCTCTTAAACAAGGGAAATTGTTAAATGATCTGCATTGGGTGAAGGATGGGGAGGAATTGATGGATTACCTCTTGCATCAAGGAATATATACCGATGAGACACGTGCCCCCCGACCGGGCGTGATTTTGCTCGATCTGAATATGCCGAAGAAAGATGGGCGCGAGGCATTGCGCGAGATCAAAAATCATCCCGACCTCAAAGATATTCCGATTGTTGTTTTTACCACTTCACGCGCCGAAGAGGATGTCTATCGTTCCTATAAATTGGGCGTGAACTCATTCATCACCAAGCCTGTCACCTTTGATCGCTTGATCGAAGTCATGAAAATGCTGGGAAAATACTGGTTTGAAATAGTCACACTACCACATGAGGAAATGAAGGGAACCCATGACGATGCCCCCAATAACAGTGCTGCTTGTTGAGGATGATGAAGAGGATGTGATTCTTTTGCAGCGTGTGTTGGCAAAAATTCAGCACGCTCATTATCACGTGTTATGGGAGCAAGGGTTTGAGAGTGGGCTAGCGCATATGGCGCAATGTGATCATGATATCACGCTGCTAGACTATCGGCTTGGAACGCACAGTGGGATAGAACTGCTGAAAGAAGCTCGCCGAACGGGCTACGCTTTACCTATAATCATGTTGACTGGCTTGGGTGGAGCGGATATTGACATTTTAGCGTTGCAGGCCGGAGCAGATGATTACATCACGAAAGACATGTTACAAGGCGAGTTGTTACATCGCTTAATTCGTTATGCCATTGAACGTAGAAAAGCCGAGCAAGAGCGCGAAATCTTAATGCGCGAACAGATTATGCGTGATGCGCGCGATGCAAAAAGGAATGAATTTATTAGTATGGTCGTGCATGAGTTGAAAACACCGCTCAGTAGCATCAAAGGCTATGCGCAACTGCTAGATAGGCGTTTCAGGCGCGCAGGTGATGAGCAGTCAGCCCGTATGGTGGCAAGAATGGACTCGCAGGCAGAGCGATTAAATACGCTGGTCAATGATCTGCTTGATGTCAGCCGCATAGAAGGCGGAAAACTGCAACTGCGCGAAAGTCTTTTCGATTTCGATGCACTTGTTCGTGATGTGATCGAGAGTGTGCAGTTAACAACCGAACGCCAGACGATTGACCAGATTGGTGAAACGCAAAAGATGTTATGGGGCGATCGCGAGCGTATTGGGCAGGTCATCACGAATTTGCTGACCAATGCCATCAAATATGCACCGTTGACAGATAAAATACTTGTGATATTGCATGCTGATGCACAAGAGGTCAAAGTATGTGTGCAGGATTTTGGCCCAGGGATTCCAAAGACATTGCAGCAATCTGTGTTTGAGGCATTTTATCGCATTGAGGGGTCTGGCGGTGAGTTTGTGAGTGGGCTTGGTTTGGGATTAGCAATTGTGGCGGATCTCGTAAAGCGGCACCACGGACGTGTTTGGGTTGAAAGTGAAGAAGGGCGGGGCGCAATATTCTGCTTTACATTGCCGATTGACCATAGAGAACTTGCAGATGGGTGATGTTTTATGATCTGCCTATGGATGTCTCTTTCGTAAGAAGAAAGGCATCCATTCTTTTTGTATTGCAAGTGATATATGTTATCCTAAAAGCTGATCATTGTTATCAGATGAGTAGAAATGTTCTGTTGTTTTTATCGAAAGGACAAAATGGAATGGATACAGCGATGGCAGGTAAAATCTGCATGGTCACGGGCGCAAATTCAGGCATCGGCAGAGAAACCGCCCTGGGTTTGGCAAAAATGGGGGCGACAGTTGTAATGGTCTGTCGCAATCGCGCAAAGGGTGAAGCGGCCCAACGCGATATCAAGCAGCAAAGCGGCAATGACGCGGTTGATCTGCTGCTTGCTGATTTTGCCTCGTTGCAAGCGGTACGCCAGTTGGCAAGCGAATTTCAGCAGCGATACAATCGGCTCGACGTGTTAGTCAATAACGCAGGTAGTTTTTTTGGACAGCGCATATTGAGTACAGATGGCTACGAGATGACCTTTGCCGTTAACCATCTCGCCAGTTTTCTGCTCACGAATCTCTTGCTCGATACATTGAAAGCCAGCACACCCGCTCGCATCGTCAACGTTAGTTCGGATGCGCAGATGGCTGGCATCTTAAATTTTGATGATTTACAGATGAGCAAGCGGTATCGCATGTTCGCCGCCTATGCACAGTCCAAACTCGCCAATACATTGTTCACCTATGCCCTGGCGCGTCGCCTGGAAGGAACGGGCGTCACGGTCAATTGCCTGCATCCAGGTGTCGTGGCAACCAATATCTGGAGTCAACCCCTGCCTCCCTTCTTACGTCCTCTCGCGGGCATCTCACGCTTTTTTGGCATTTCAGCTGTACAAGGGGCGCGTACCTCGCTCTATCTGGCAACCTCAGCAGACGTTGAGGGCGTGACTGGCAAGTATTTTGCGGATTGCCGTGAAAAAACGTCGGCAAAAATCTCCTATGACACCGCCGTGCAGGAACGCTTATGGGAAATTAGTGCGCAAATGACCGCTCTCTCTTGACGGCATGCATGACTTTCTGGTAAAATATTGACTACGTAGTCATAAAATAAAAATATTAGTCAAAATACTACAAGATAGTCATGTTGTAACTTTGCTGTCATTTTGAAGGAGTTATTTCGCGTGCAAATGCCTGTATCTGCTCCACGCCAGGGTGGAGGTATTCCATACAAATGGTTAGTGGCGATAGTGGTCATTTTCGGCTTGTTTATGACCATTCTCGACGGAACTATTGTCAATATTGCAATTCCGCGTCTACAAAACGCTTTTGGTGCTGATTTAACCAGTGTTCAATGGGTTTTAACTGCCTATACGCTTGTGCAGGGTGTCGCGACGCCGTTGACTGCCTATCTCTCGCAACGGCTTGGAACAAAACGTTTGTATCTGATCGCGTTAGCAGGTTTTACGCTTGGTTCGGCTCTGTGTGGTCTCGCCGTAAACCTGCCCATGTTGATTTTCTTCCGCGTAATCCAGGGGGCGATGGGAGCCTTTATGTCGCCCCTGGCGATTACGTTGCTCTACACCGAATTCCCGCCAGAGGAGCGCGGAACGGCAATGGGTGCGCTCGGTGTGCCGATTTTGCTCGCTCCTGCCTTTGGCCCTACATTAGGTGGCTATATTGTTACGTTCCTGGGCTGGCAGCTCATTTTCTATATCAATGTGCCAATTGGTATTCTTGGTATCATCATGGGTATCCTCTTCCTGCGTGATGGACGTAGTGAGGTACGAGCGCGTTTCGACGTTCCTGGTTTCATTTTCTCCTCGCTTGGCCTGTCCAGCCTGCTCTATGGTTTGTCTGATGCCAGCACAGACGGCTGGGGATCGCTTAAAGTGCTGAGCTTCCTGATCGTGGGTGCGATTTTCCTGGCGATCTTTACAGTTGTCGAGTTGCGTACCTCGCGGCGCGGTGGAAGTCCCTTGCTGGACTTGCGTGTGTTTGCCAATTTGCCCTTCTCCACCAGTAGTTTCGCCAGTGTTCTCGTGACCTTTGCTCTCTATGGCGGTCTGTTTATCGTGCCTATCTACCTGCAAAGTTTGCGCGGACTGAGCGCGTTCCAATCGGGCTTGTTGCTCTTACCACAGGCATTTGCCTCGATGGCTGCGGCTCTGGTTGGTGGCTGGCTGGTCGATAAGATTGGTGTGCGTGCTGTAGTTATCCCAGGTCTGGTTATTCTGACCGTTGCGCTCTGGCTGTTTACCTCGTTAGGGGCAAACACGCCGTATGGGACTATTCAAATCTGGCTGATTTTGCGTAGTCTGGCACTCGGCCTCTGTTTCCAGCCGCTGTCGGTTTCGGCTCTCTCTGAAATGAGACCGCGCCAGTTACCCCAGGCCTCTGCGGTAAGTACGACATTGCGCTTTGTCGTCAGTTCGCTAGCGGTTGCCGTCATTGCGACGCTGGTGCAAACGCAATCAGCGGTGCATTACGCGAATCTGGCAGTACAGGTGACGCCATCTTCACAGTTGGGACAACTTGTGCCGGGCTTGCAGGCCCTCTTTATGCAAAAGGGTGCGGCGGCAGCTGCAGCCTACTCAGCAGCCCTGCAAGTCATTAGCGGCTTATTGCGTGAGCAAGCGACCGTGCTGGCGATGCAAGATGCCTTCCGTGTAAGCGTAGTTCTGACGCTGTTGGGCATTGTCGCAGCCTTCTTTGTACGTTCTCGCCGCCCGCAAGGCCCCGATATTGAGGAACAATCCTTGACCGAGGAAGAGCGTGCTGAGCAAGAAGCCGCGCGCGAAGAAGCGATGCTCGCCCTGTAGAGATCGAAAGGAGGCAGGGTGACCCTCGCGGCTTACACGGGTAGGTTTTTTGGTGAAGAGGGCATTGGGCGCAGATGGTGTACGACGGGCAACCACAAGGGTCAATACCGTTTACATACGTGCAATGGAAGCAGGGCGACCGCGAGGGTCCTTACACGTATAGGTTTTTTCTTGGAAGGGGCATCAGGCGGATGTGGGGTAAAACGGGCGACCACACGGGTCCCCACCCCGCGTCCACTCTACCCCCGCCCCTACTATACACGCCCTTGCACCCGCACGCGGGTGCAAAACATCCATGCACGTCGTGCATCGTCGTAGAGTAGGGGCGGGGGCGGTACTGGGGATGGGTGGGGACCCGTGTGGTCGCCCGTCCGTTC
>DAIDJF010000049.1 GCA_027451525.1 Ktedonobacterales bacterium | reverse complement strand
GCCCAAAAAAAGGTGCACGGTGACGTTTGACAGAGCACTACCAACATATGTACATTCACAGAGAACTTTTTTTGTCGTACAATGATAGTATCTTAGCAGAGAATATTTCCATAGTAAAGCAAAAAACACCAGATAACAGAAACAAGATGTGGCAATGCAAACATCACACTGGTTCCATCAACAACTTCAAGCAAGTACCGAGGGCTTTCTCTGGGCGGTAGAACAGATTCCTGAAGAACGGCATTATCAGTAGCCGAGGCCTAACAGATGGTCCGTAGCGAGAGTTGTCTATCAAATGAGCTTGTTCCTGGTTTGACTTCCCTGCAATGGCTCTTGTATACTGACAAGACAAGCCGCTAGATAGTCGCTAGAGGGAATCAGGTGTTTTATGGCGCAGTCAGAACTACATGCTATTGAGTCACAGTCTCTCCAACCATCGTCCTCGTTACACGCTCATCATGGCGAGCGACTGCTGCGGCGCATTGCCGCCTGGATTTTGCTCATCTGTCTGCTCCAGGGAGAACTGGGAGCCGTCTGGGATAGAGAATGGCATTTCTATGTCGGGCGCGACTGGTTCTGGACACCACCTCACACACTGATCTACTCCTGTGTCGCTGGTGCGGGCTTGCTCGCTCTTGCCATTGTACTGACCGATACCGTGCGTTACTATCGCAAACGTCCTGGCGTAGATAATACCTCAACTGTCAGCGTGTTCACCATTTTTCACGCGCCGTTGGGCTACATTCTCGCGGGCGTGGGTGCGCTTGAAACACTAATTGCCGCTCCACTCGACAACTTTTGGCACGAGATGTACGGCATTGATATCGCCTTGTGGGCACCTTTTCATATGATGGGCGTCATGGGCGGTTCCATCGGTATGCTCGGCGTAATCTACATCTTCGCCTCTGAAGTGGTACACGAGCGCGAGTCAGGTTCACCATATCGCCGCTTCCTCGGATTCAGTCTGCTTGAATGGGGCACGCTCTTCGTGATTGCCGGGCTGATCAATTTTATCCTGATCGGCTATTTACAATTTCCCATTGCCACCATCGGCTTACTGCTTATTCCCACATACGCGCTACCGATTGCCTTCTGTAGCGCATTCCTGCTGACCGGCGCGCTACGTCTCACCCATCGTCCAGGCACAGCCACACTGATCGTGCTGATGTTGATGGGCCATACGGTCCTGGAAGAACTATTTGTACCCTGGGCCATTCACACTGCTGTGGCCTGGGATGGTCTCTCGTATCGCGTGCCCTATGCTCCCACCTTCAATAGTGCCGATGCGATATTTCCGCTGACCTTTCTTGTCTCCGCGCTCATCCTGGATGGTATAGCCTTGTGGCGGCTCAGTCACGGACATAGGCTAGACGGTACAATACGCTACAATTGGCTACTTGGCATCCTCATTAGCATTCCACAACTCGCGATTGCGCCATGCATTCTTATGCATTCATGGAACTTGCCACAAGTTTTTCTGGAGCAACCGGCAGTCTTCATTCCCCTCGACATGAAACTGCAAGCCGCGCTTATCATCGTGCCAGCCACATTCGTCTGTGGAATACTCGGCGTCTATGGTGGGGAAAGCTTCGGAGATATCTGGCGTCTGAATAAACGCTAACGCTAAAGATACCGCTTTTATCTAAAGGAACACAGTGTATGCGCAGATATGGATTATTGCTCGGCACATTTTGTTACATGCTGACTCTACTTTTTTTCATGTTCTCAGGCATTGCTCAAGCCAATAGCGGACCAGCCCTGAGCCAGAAACTGGCTGTCGGTCCTTATATCGTACAGGTCGACCTCGCGCAATATCCGCCCGTGACAGATCAAGCGGTGCAGGTCACGGTTGTGCCACAAGATAGTAACGTGCGACTGAGTGGGCAACTGCGCATGTTGCCCGGTCTTGGCACGGATGCAGTTGCGCTCCATGCACAACTCTCGCCCGCCTCAACAGGCAATACGCTGACAGGTTTTATTCGTATGCCAGTGCGCGGGGCATGGCTGATTGCCGTCCAACTCACGGGACCACAAGGCACAGACGAAACAAGCTTCCCAATTACTGTTGCAGCCCCTGGCTCGATCCCAATCTGGCTAGGCTGGCTGATTGGCTCAACACCTTTGTTGAGCATCGCCTTTATTGTCTGGCACCAGCGGCGTTACCGCAAAAAATTGCTGCTGCAAAGTGCGTCCTAAGCTCCTCAATCGTTATTGTCTTTACGCTTGAGGGCATAGCCTGTCAAAAAGCTCAAGATCAGAATCGTTGCCACTATCGCCAGCCATGTGTAGATGAGATAGTGCGGGTCATGCTGATAGGTGTTACAGGAATCGCACGTACCAAAGACCTTATCGCCGTTGCCCATCAGGTTCATGGATGAGCCAAGTGCCGCCATTGCCCAACGGAGCGAGAAAAAAGCCCCAAAGACCTGGAGCGGGATATTTTTGAGCGGAAACATACTGCCGGAAAAAATTACTTGTGGAATAAGCAAAAGTGGGATAAAGCTCATCGCCTGATCGCTATTGCGCACCAGTGCCGAGATAGCCAGCCCAATCATCACGCCAGAGATCGAAACAAGGGCGGTCGCGATGTAAGTCTCCCAGATTTCAAGCATGACTATGCCCTGGTAAAAGTGTGCCGCCAGAGCCATGATCGCGAGCAGAATCGCGCACTGAACAAGGCAGAGCGCACCGAGAATAATGATCTTAGAGAACAGGTAGGAAGTGATCCCAAGATTGACTGTGCGTTCACGCTTATAAATCGGCATCTCTTTGATGATCTCACGCGCCGCGTTGATACAACCGAACATGAGCGCGGCAAACGAGAGAATAAAGAGGAAGCGTTGCGCATCGCCCTGGTAGTTCAGGGGAATAGGCTGATGGAAGACGGTTGCTTCGTTTAAGGTACGCACCAGAATAAACAGGATGAAACCGATCACGGGAGCTTGCAGGAATAGAATGGAGAGATTCCATTTATCGTTCCACAGCAGTTCCAGATAGCGTTGGCAGAGCACAATAAACTGATTGAAGGGATTGTGACGCCTGGATGGTCGCATTTGACTCTGCTTATGTACGGGCGGTTGCGTCTGCTGTACCTCTTTTTGCTTCAAAGGAACGGCAATATATTGCTGGTACAGCTGCGATGTCTTGAAGCGTTCTTCTGCTTCCTGTGGAATAGTCGGATGCTCATCGGTCGGCTCCAACACATTATAGATCTCGGCAAAATCCGGTTGTCCAAAGTATGCCTTGGCCGCCTCTGGCGGCCCGTAGTATGCCAGACGTCCGCCTTGAGCCATAAAACACACAGTATCACAGATATTGATATTGCTGGTCGCGTGCGTCACCAGGATCACCGTATGGCCTTTATCCGCCAATTTGCGCAACAGCAACATCATTTTGCGATCCAGACCGGGATCAAGGCCGGAGGTCGGTTCGTCAAGGAAGAAAATACTGGGCTTTGCCAACAACTCCAGGGCAATCGAGATACGTTTGCGTTGCCCACCAGACAGCTTTTTAATCAACAATGAGCGGCGATGCGTCATCTCCACATCCTCCAAGACCTCATCAATGCGCTGCTCAATCTGTTCTGGCGTAAAATCACCCGGCAGGCGCAAGCGTGCAGCGTAGTGTAGCGCGCGCTCCACCGTTAAGTCGCGGTGAATAATGTCCTCTTGTGGAACATAGCCAAGCTGTAACCTGAAAGATGCAAGATTGCGATAATAGTCTTGCCCATTGTAGAGGACCGTGCCCTGCTGCGCGGGACGCAGGCCACTCAAAGCATCCATCAGCGTGGATTTGCCAGCACCAGAACTACCGACCAGCGCGACAAAAGAGCGCGGTGGAATGCTCAGCGAAATATCGTTGAGCAAAACAGTCTGATTGTTGCCAACTTTGCGCAGATTGACAACGTCAATGCCGATGCTTTCGCTCTCGTTATACTGTCGAAGTTCGCTACCCGTATAGACAAGTCTGAATGGTCCAATACGGATTTCGTCATCAGGCTTGAGCAACACGTTGGTAATCGCGAGGCCATTTACGTACGTGCGATTGGTGCTATTCAGATCAGTGAGCCGATGTGCCCCATTCTCTGCTGTAAGCGTGGCATGGCGAGCCGAAACCTGGGGGTGGTTCAGAATTACATCATTTTCTGGCAGACGCCCAATAGTAATAGTTGGCGTGAGCAGTGGGATTGGTTGGAGCGCAGGAAGAACAACTTGCGGCGCGTTACTACCATCATTATAGGTAATCGTCAACAGAGAACCCTGTGCGTCCTCGATACGAAAAACATCGCCGCGCGCCAGTTGCTTGCTAAATGTTCTGTTGCCACGAATTTTACGCCCCTGATAGAGCAAACCATTATTCGTCTGTTGATGCGCCGGATGAGGATGATGCAATATCCATTGACCATTCTGGCGCACAATCTGCAAATGAAAATCGGAAACCATACCATCGTTGACAACGATATCGTTGCTACTATCGCGCCCCAAGTTAACCACCTGCTTGAGCAGTGGGTACTTGCTACTGGCTCCAGTCGTGTTATTCATAATCTCTAGCGAAGGGATGCCGAGAGATGTGTATGAAGCAATTTGGGTATGAGATACTTCTACAGGTGTTATGGGAGGTTGCTCAACATCTGGCATTTGCGGTGCAGTGGCTTCTCCAACAATCCCTGGAACAGTCTGCTCACCTTTCTTTGCCGCACGCTTACCCTGGGGAGATTCCTGCGCTTCATCCCTTGTCACGCTCTCGATGTAAGGTAAATCCCGCTCACCAATCTTTGGCACCTCGACATATGGTATGGTTCGTTCCCCAACTGGTGCCTCACCAGCAGGCATCCCCTTCATATAGAACGTCGGGACCTCTACCACGCTACTGGCAGACAGAGAAAATACACACGCCGTATCCTCACCCAACTCAATGATACTGTTGTCTGTGAGAACTACCTTCTCAACTTCGCGTCGATCTACGATGGTTGCGCCTGGACGCGAAAGATTTTCAATCCGCCATATTCCCTGATCGCACACAATACGCGCGTGGTAACGTGATATTTTTGGATCAGGAATCACAATATCATTCGTTCCATACCGCCCAAGTGTAGTAGACGGTTGGGTCAATAGAAACTTTCGGCCTTGCAACGGGCCTTTAGAAAATACAAGTTGGACACGCCCAGTTTGCTGTTGATCTGGGTTTGGATACATTAAACTATCTCCCTTGCTCAACAAATAAATAATTGGCTTGTATGTATGAAATACTTGTAGCGGAGCTCACATTATTTTGTCATAAATTTCCTCTTTGAGAAAGGGCAATAACGTCACTGTTATGCTATATGGAATCAGCAACGGTGCGCCGTGATTGGCAAAAACATATATATCTTGTGGACGCGCATGACATGGAGGAGCGGTCAGAGCGTCTTGACGCCCCCAAATAAAGAGTGTAGGAATTGATGGTGTATCAGGCAACATAAACGGCGCACATCCCTTGCCTGGCAACTCAAAAAGTACACGTTTGAGATGATCGAGTGATTGTAATGAAATCTCGCGCATCCACTCATCCACATACGCCCGGTGGCGCAGATTGAAGCTGAAAGCAAGAGTTAATATCAACAAGTAGAGTCGCCAACCAGAGAGAAACCAGCCCGCCGCTCCTGGACTCACCCTATCAAGCCACTCATCAAGCTGAAGGGCGATAGCCCAAGACCTGCGCAAATAGAGCGGGCAAAGAAACACTGCACGCGCCACGTGACAAGGATAGCGTTGCATATACGCTTCACCAGCTCTTGTGCCTGTCGAATACGCTAAAATTGTCCATTTATCAATATGTAAGGTAACACGAATTTCTTCCAGCATTTCGGCACAAGCGATATAATATGGTTTGTCTGATACAACACTGCTTGCCGCACCCATCCCAGGTAGCTCCACTACAATGACCTGAAAATGCGGACTAAGTAGTGGAAGCAATTTACGCCATATCGTGTAAGTCACACCCCAGCCATGAATGAGCAGTAATGGGTGACCACGTCCGTGCAGTTGATAAGGTAGCATCGTCGTAATTGACAATCCTTCAGCAAGTTACATCGGCATCACAACATCGATGTATTCATCGTTTGGTTGTTTTCCGATGCGTTATATCATATCATAATCCTCAATATATAACAAGAAAGGTTCTCAATGCTTCATCATAAAAAAAATATTTTGATTCTCACTTCAAAAACCGGTGGCGGACATGTCAGTCTCGCGGAATCGCTACGTGACTTGCTCGAAAAGGAGAGTATGCACAGTAGCGAGGCCAATAGTGCTACGCTACCGACGACAAAGATTACACTGCTTGATCCTCAACCAGGCTTTTTTCATCTGCATTATCGCATTGTCAGTCGCTACGCCCTCTGGCTATGGGCCGCAGAATTTCAATTGTTCGATACGCCCAGACGCGCACAATGGGCGCACCACGTGTTTAGTCATCTGGTACATCAACAATTGCATACCTTACTGGACAAGATTACGCCCGATCTCATCATCACAACCTACCCCTTTCTTACCAGTGAGGTCACACGTGTGTTAGCAAAACGGGCATCTAAAATACCGCTGGTCTTGCTCTTCTCGGACGCAAATGGCGTGCATTCCGCGTGGCTGACAGAGCAACGCGCACAGGCAACGTTGGCCCCCACGCGAGAAACCTATCAGCAGGCTCTCGCCGCCGGTTTTGCGCCAGAGCACCTGCATCTTGTCGGCTGGCCCGTGCGCGCTCAATTCGCACAGGCATCTCTCGCAAACAGAGAGGAGCGCAACGGACTACTCCGCACACTCAATCTAGTACCAGACCGCTTTACCATCTTCTTACAAGGCGGTGGCGAAGGCGCGGCTCATATCACACGAACCGTCGAAAATATATTAACAGCAAGCAGCCTATCAGGACAGGTACAAATTATTCTGGCAGCAGGCACAAATCGCGCTCTGCAGGGGAAATATAAAAATAGGAGCGATATTGCGGTGCTTCCTTATACAAAAGAGATTGCGTGGTTCATGAGTGCGGCAGATGTGGTAATGGGCAAAGCTGGCCCCAATATGCTCTTCGAGTCGGTCATGCTTGGTAAACCCTTTATTGCCTCTGCCTACATCCCTGGACAAGAGCAGGCCAACCTTGCCTTTATTCAACGGCACGGCTTGGGCTGGGTCGCGCTACAGCCCGAAGAACAACGTACGTTGATAGCCTCTCTCATCCATAACCCTGACCGCCTTTCAGACATCGCTGCAACACTCAATGCCTATCGTCAATGGAATAGCGAGGCCAATACACGGATTGTTCCGCTCCTGAACTCATTGCTTCCTAAAGAACATCTCCCTCCTTTGCCTTGACATCTCATCAATCAGAACCTACAATGAACGAGAATAGCAACACTGCGATTCACTGATACTCCACAGTTGAACGAGGAGGTTCACCTATGCCCAGTCCCGAAAGCCTGCCCATTCGCTCCTATTTACTCACGCTCAAAAATGCTCCGCCCGCGCCCTTGCCGGAGCAACGCGCCGCGCTCGTCATGCTGGTTGAAAATTATGTAGGGCATCCTATTTCGCTCCCCGAAGGCACACATGTCGAAAAAGTGGTCGCCAATGGTGTACCAGGAGAATGGGTTAGTCGCCCTGACTCCGACGCCGAGCGCGTGCTGCTCTATCTACATGGTGGAGCATACGCGCTTGGCTCGTGCGATTCGCATCGCGATCTGGCGGCGCGTCTCAGTGCTGTATCTGGCGTGCGTGTCCTCTTGATTGATTATCGTCTGGCCCCGGAAAACGTTTTTCCCTCCGCTATTGAGGATGCCCATGCCGCATATCGATGGCTGCTTGCCAGTGGTATCAAGCCGGAGCACATCATCATTGGCGGCGATTCGGCGGGCGGAGGTTTGACGCTGGCAACCTTGCTGACGATTAAACAGAGTGGTGAGCCTCAACCAGCGGGAGCCGTTCTGCTCTCTCCCTGGACAGACCTCGTGGGCACAGGCGAAAGCCGCGTGACACGGGCGGAAGCCGACCCCTGGATTTCCGCGCAAGCCATTCAATTCGTAGTCGGCCTGTACACGGGCGGGGAAGATGCCCACAATCCGCTCATCTCGCCAGCCTATGGCGATCTACATGGCTTACCGCCCTTGCTCATTCATGTCGGCAACGATGAAGTGCTATTAGATGATTCCAAAATCATCGCGGAACATGCGCAGGCCGCACAAGTGCCTGTTCAGCTTACCATCTGGGAAGGCATGTGGCACGTCTTTCAAGCCTTCGCACCTGTATTGCCAGAAGGTCAGCAAGCAGTCGGGCAGATTGGCACGTTTATTCGCCAACAGACAAAGCTCTCGTAAACACCTGTTCCACTTGAATTGCATATGATGCAGGATTGCGCAAGATGCTACCCGCTAATGCGTAGCACTGCATCATACAGCACGTGTAATCCAAAAGCGATATTTGCCAGCGAGATGCGTTCGTCATGCCCGTGCGCCATCTGCTGCGGTGAAGGCCAACCGGGTTCCGGTCGCATAGGGTCAAAACCATAGGCGATGATGCCTTTGGGCACGATATAGCGCGAGTCGGTGACTGCTGGTAACAAATACGGCACAACGAGAGCTTCTGGCTCATGCAGCGCAAGGGATTGCTTGATGGCAGCAAATAGCTCTGTATCTGCGCTATTTTCGTAGCCAGGAGAACCAACTTCGACCTCGACCCGCACCTGTGAGTCGTGAATACGCGCGCGCAATTCCTGGATAAACGACTCGGCACTTTGTCCAGGGATGATCCGTCCATCCAGGCGCGCTGTGGCTTCACCCGGAATGACATTGATGGCGCTCCCTGCCTGCAAGATAGTTGGCGAGGCGGTGTTATGCAGCATGGCGCGCAAACCATTTGCCGCCTGCTTGTCAGGAAATGCGCGCAACACGGTTTCTGAAAATAGAGGGTTGAGCAGGCCAGGAAGCAACGCCCGTTGGGGCGCCTTCTGTGTAGCGGCCAGTGTCTGCACAAATTGGTGCATGGTTTCCGTGACATGCAGCGGCAACGGTGAGGCTCCTATCCTGCTAAGGGCGCGTCCCAGGCGCACAATCGCGTTATCGGCGTGCGGAACCGAGCCATGTCCAGGTTCACCCTGAGCGCGTAGTCGCACCTCGGCACTGCCCTTCTCTCCTGTAGCACACAGATAAATGCGCGTTCCGCCAAAGTCTAAGGCAAAACCGCCTCCTTCGTTGATAGCGTACTCGGCATCTAGTAAGGCAGGCTCGTGTTGCGCAATCCAGGCCATGCCATACGTGCCATGTTGCTCCTCATCGGCAACGGCGAGCAATACGATATCGCGTTCAAGGTGTGGCCCTGTCTCACGCTGGACGCGAGCCAGATGCAGCAACAGCGTCAGTTGCTTGGCGGTCAAGCTCTTGGTATCTACTGCCCCACGTCCATAGAGATAACTCTGCTGAATCTCGCCGCCAAAGGGATCGACGCTCCAGTGAGCACGCTCGACAGGCACAACATCCAGATGCGAAACGAGCAGCAATGGACGTTTCGTGCCCTTGCCCGGCAGACGCGCCCACACGCTGGCTCGACCAGGGAGCGGCTCGATAATGCGCGTTTCCAGACCTTCCGCCACGAGTTGTTCCTGAAGATAGTGGGCAGCGGTAATCTCATTGCCTGGCGGATTCGTCGTGTTACAGCGAAGCAACGCCTGAAGGTGACGCACGGCTTCATCGTCCAGTGCTTGCCAGATTGACTCCGATGGATGCAGGGCCTCTATCATAGTACACTCTCTTCTAGCAATCTGCTAAGATCGCATGCGATCAAACTCTATAAGCATCACCACCGATGCGCTACCAACACGGTTAACAATGCTATCCACAACACGAAAACCCATTCTCTCGTAGAGCTTACGAGCGGGATTGTTTGTGCGCACGCTCAACACGACAGCGGGATAGACCACACGGGCAGCAGCGAGCAGGTGTTGCAGCAATTGTGTGCCGATGCCTTGTCCAACAAACGCAGGCAACACGGCGATAGCCAGTTCTGGCGTCCGCTCCTTGACAGCCGATGACATGCTCTTTTCTTCACTCAGCACGCGCACCCAGGCCGCTCCCAGTGGACGTTGATCTTGTAGATGCACGGCAACGACACCAATATCACCCTCACGTCCCCATCCCTGCACATATTTCTGCAAGCCTGGGTTATTTTTCGCTGCCTCGGTCTCGATAGCTTGACCCTCTTCCTCGTACATATGCGAGGCATAGTACAACATATGCCAGAGCAATGGCTCATCATCTTGCCGGGCAGGTCGAGTCAAAACATGCATAGCGCGTTTCCTTTATATAAGTGTATGAGCATGGGTAAAAATAAGCTCTTCTTATCCTCATATCTTATCACCAAAGAGCTTTGCATTTTAAATAATCTCGTAGGAGGTATCTTTTTGCTACAACCTTCCGACCTGCCATCCGTATTCCGGAGGCTTCACCCCCAAAAATGAGGTCAAGAATAATCAAATCAGGATTGATTTTCTCGACATCTTTTATGTTTTGCGTAATAAAGGTTGCACGGGTTACTTGATAACCTTCATCCTCTAATATCATCTGAAACAGGTCAAGAATGGTTTGTGTGTCATTGATAGTAAGAATATGGTATGCCATTGTTGTACTACTTTCTAAACAGATCCATCTCACCGACAACAAAAGGTAACACATTCACCAATGATACACGAATGTACATGTGTATAAGGATATTTTAAGGATAGTTCGACAGGCTTCAAGCGGAGACAGATGGCAGATACACCGTAAAACATGAACCGCATCCAACCTGACTTTCGACGACAATTGAGCCACCGTGTGAACGAACAATCCACTCAACAATCGAGAGTCCCAGTCCACTGCCGCTGCCCTCACTCCATCGGCGCGTGGAATCGGCGCGGTAAAACCGCTCAAAGATATGCGGTACATGCTCCGGCGCGATGCCAATACCAGTATCACGCACCGAGAGAGCAACGGCCTCGGATCGCTGTTCAAGCGTAACCCATACCTGTCCGCCTGAGTTGGTATAGCGAATCGCGTTATCAAGCAGGTTCATTACGACCTGGATAAGGCGTGCCTCGTCGCCCAGCACCCGGACAGGATGGGAGATCTGTGTGCTCAGGTGAATAGCATGTTCAGCGGCAAGGACTTCGGTTGTGGCAACCACTGTTTCCACCAACTGGTCAAACTGTACAATTTCGTGCTCAAAGCGAGCCTGTCCCTCATCGCCACGCGAGAGGGTCAGCAGGTCAGTCAATAGGAGCGTGAGTCGCTCGGTTTCGCTGCGAATATCCTGGAGGGCCGTCACTGTCTCGTCAAGTTGTGGAGGTTCGAGTAAAGCAACACCAGCAGTATTGCGAATCACCGCGACGGGCGTGCGCAATTCATGTGAAGCATCGGCAACAAAGCGGCGTTGACGAACAAAAGCCTGCTCCAACGAGTCGAGCATCTCATTGAACGTGAGAGCGAGAAACTGCACCTCGTCACGGATAACGGGCACGGGAACCCGTTGATGAAGGTCACCCGCGTTGATCTTACGAGCCGTCTCTGACAGACGTTGGATAGGTGCGAATGAGTAGGCCGCCAGCCAGTAGCTGCCAGCCGCGCAGACGCCCAGCACGAGCAGACCCACAAAGAGTAAGGCGGCAACTAATTGATGGAGCAAGCTATGCAGCGGCTCTAGCGACTCACCGACTTGCAGGAGTGCAACCGTTTTCCCGTTGTCGGTCAGCATTCTGCTGGTGACGCGCACCTCCTGACCCGCAGGCGTCTTAATCGTTCCCTGCCAGGGCGTACCTGCAAGTGGCTGGGTAATACTCGTTGTGGGAACTGCCAATGCGTGGAATGCAGGTGTCTCCGCGATCATATGACCTTGTGCATCAAGCAAGCGGACCAGCTCGCCATAATTCACATCAGCAGGCTTGGAAGCACTATGCTGCGGTAGTGTACTAAAGCCAATCTGGTTCCCTGTCACCCCCGGCAGGTTCACCATGCCATTGAGGAGCACCACTTCAGCAGCTATCTGCTGCGCACGCAACTGTAAGTCGGTATCAATACTGGCTTCCAGACGATATTCCAGGTACTGGTAGAACAACGCTCCCGTAAACAGTAACAGCACCGTAAAGGCAGTCGTATACCAGACCACCATCTGCCAGCGGAGACTGAGCGGCAGAGAGCGACGTATGATCTCAAACAGCATCTTCAGCAGGGCTTTCATGAGCCTGACTCCTTCAATTGATAGCCGGAACCGCGCACCGTTTGAATAACGTTCGGCTCGCCTGCCATACAGAGCTTATTGCGCAGATAGCGCACATACACCTCGATGACATTAGAAAATTGCTCAGCATCGTAGTCCCAGACATGCTCGGCAATCGTCGTGCGACTCAATACCTCATGCGGATGGCGCAGGAAAAAGTGGAGTAGCGCGTACTCTTTGCTAGACAGGGCGACGACGCGCTCTCCGCGCCGCACCTCGTGGGTGCGTGTATCAAGAGTGATATCGGCGAAGCTCAGAACCGCTGTTTTTGGCGTGCCATCGCGCCGTAGCAGCGCACGCACACGCGCCTCCAGTTCACGGAAATCAAATGGCTTGGTTAGATAATCGTCCGCGCCCAGGTCGAGTCCTTGAATACGATCTTCCACCGTGCCAAGCGCAGTCAGAAAGAGAATTAACACCTGTTGGTGCATTTCGCGCAATTGACGACAGACCTCGCGTCCAGAGAGTCCCGGCAGCATAATATCTAAAATAATCAGATCATACAGTACGTCCCTTTCACGCATAAGAGCCTCCTCACCACTGGTCACAAGATCAACCAGATAGTGGCAACGTTCAAGCCCTCTTTTCAGTTGTGGACCTAACACGGGATGGTCTTCAACCACTAACAAGCGCATACCCGCCTCCTCTCTGCATACAGGCAGTAATTATGTTCTGCTTCACGCACAGCACAGATATTGTTCCCATTATAGCAAGAGAGAGATGAGAAGCGTGTGAGAAGCGTACGAAACGGGCGGTACTCGCGCAATTCTCAGCGTCTTCTCATATACAGTCACTACACTAAGTTACGAGCTAAGGCGTAAAGACGCAAAACAGCCTTGCAATCAAAAAGCGTACAACTTTATACGATGTTTACCCATGCATGTATATTACATTTTAAAGAGGAGCGCATTCTCATGAATCGAACAACATTGTTTCTTGGGGCGATGATCGTTACAGTAGTATCTATTGTCATCGCAATTTACTACGCTATCCCTGGTGTCTACCACGTACTGGTAAGTGGCTCACATCCGCCGCTCTCTCCACAACCCGCTCATATCTTGCTCTTTGCAGTCATTGCCATTCTCGGCGCACTGATCGCCCTCGTCAACCGACCAAAAACGGCCCGTCGCTAGTTCTTTCTGAAAAGAGACACAAAAAAGTCCCTTAAGCCTCTCTAGATGTGGCTTAAGGGACTTTTCTACGCTGAGATAGTGATATCGTTCAGAGTGAAGAGAGGGGCGATTAGTCTCCCTCTTTATGCTCGGAATGTTCGGGACTCTCTCCACAAGGATTTTCGGCAGTTGCTTCCTGCTCAGTTTTCCTCGTAGAAACTATATCCTGCTCCGGTTTCCTCGCAGAAACTATAGTATTTAGAGCTTTTATAATGGAAGGCTCAAGAGCTTCAGTAAGTGCTGGCACAAGAGCCTCGGCCAGTGCTGGGGCCAGGGCCGCAGCTAGGATGGCGGTTTCAAGTCGCGATGATTGTGATGCAGAGCGTGCTGATTGAGTCGAAGGTGCCATCAATGCTTCTATCATAGCCGCTGTAATGACATCCTCCGAACGCGAGACTGCTTTCGGATGTGCTGCATTCTCAATCAGTCCCATAATGAGAGCTTCGACCATTGGTTCTGTACGGCTCTGAGTTGTTGTTTGCCCAGAATCTGTCATTGTGATGATGCCTTTCATTTACCTTGAGAATACGAGGGCTGTATGAGGTCGCTAATAGTAGTTATGTTGAGCGGTCTACACGTTGTAGAGATAACCAGAGTTCATAAAAAGCGGAACTCGACTCTAGTTATCTCTGTGTTGCACAAAAATGCGGCAAAGTTTCTCTCTGTTCTCACTACGCACCAGATGTATGAACAAAAGAGGAGCTTCGGTGTACTACGCCGCCTTCGCACGCTCCTTGCGACGCGCCATCAGGGCTGCCAGCAAGATTGGAGAGACCACTTCCCCACGCTCTTCCCGCTCCTCGCGGCGACCCGCCAGGGCTGCTAAGAGTATCTGCGGAAACTTTATTCCTTCTTCCTCACGGCGCGACATCAGAGCTGCCAGCAAGATTGGATGAAGCATTTCCCCACGCTCTTCTCGCTCTTCGCGGCGCGACATCAAAGCTGCCAGCAATAGTGGATGAATCGCTTCCCCGCGCTCTTCCTTCTCTTCGCGGCGCGACATCAAAGCTGCTAGCAGCAGGGGATGAATCGCTTCCCCGCGCTCTCTCCGCTCTTCACGGCGCGACATCAAAGCGGCCAACAGCAGAGGATGAATCGGCATACCCTCTTCCTTCTCTTCGCGGCGCGAGGCTAAAGCAGCTAAGAGCAGTGGTTGGATCATCTCTCTTCGTTCCTCTCGCTCTTCGCGACGGCCTGCCAGAGCGGCTAAGAGTAATGGTTGGAATTGCTCATCCTCCTCCTCGCGACGCGATGCCAGAGCGGCTAAAAGTAGCTGTTGAAGCGTTTCCCCACGCTCTTCCCGCTCTTCGTGGCGCGATGCCAGAGCAGCCAATAGGAGTGGCATGCCTTCCATGCCGTCTCGCTCTTGAGTTTCCCCACCTGTTTTACGAGTTTCGCCTCGTAGTGCTGTCGTCATAAAAATCTCCTCTCAGTTTTATAACTTGTATATCTTTTTATTTTTCTATAAAGAGATATACAAGATTTTTTACTATTTAATATGAATATCTCAGAGTTGGTGGCCCGATTCGAGTTGCTCCTTGCTTCTTTTGGTCGAAGTAGCTCACCTATCATAGAGATCTCACAGGCGACACGTTCCTAGATTATCGAAGGTAACTATGCCGTTCTTTTGATTAGTTTCATCATATATACAATTACAGATGCTTTATTATTTCAACAATTTAAACACACAATAAAACAGATAGATGGGTTGCTAAAAAAACACCTTTTCGCAAACTGGACAGCAGGCGACAAAAAATCGATAGCGTCAAGCATTGTTATGATATACTCTCTATCAGATTATGGTTATTTGTGGTTGTTCGACGAAATCATCGGCGTTCATCCGCACCAGATTTTCAGCTTGAGCGTAACGAGAGGCATTCGTTTGTCTCTCCAATTTTATTTTATATGGAGGATACGATGGCAGATATCGTAATAACAACGCCGCAGCACCAGCTTCGCAGCTACCTGGCCCAACCGGCTGGCGAGGGGCCGTGGCCGGGCGTCGTCATAGTACACGATGCCTTTGGGATGAGTGAAGACCTGCTCCGTCAGGCTGATTGGCTGGCAAGTGCAGGCTACGTGACCATTGCGCCCGACCTCTACTCCTGGGGACGGAAAATGACCTGCTTACGCGCCACCTTTCGCGATTTGGCGGCTCGTCAAGGCACGGCTTTTGCGGATATCGACGCTACGCGCCAGTGGCTAAGTGAGCAACCGACTTGTACTGGCAAAATCGGCGTCATTGGCTTCTGTATGGGGGGCGGCTTCGCGCTTCTATTGGCTCCCGGTCACGGTTTCTCAGCATCAAGTGTGAACTATGGCCGGGTCCCTAATGATGCTGAAAGCATCTTACAGGGAGCCTGTCCAATTGTCGGCAGTTTCGGTGGCAAGGATCGCACGCTGCGTGGAGCCGCCAATCGCCTCGAACGCACGCTTGAAAAACTCAATATCGATCATGATGTTGCAGAGTATGCCAACGCAGGGCATGGCTTCCTTAACAAACACAACAGCGTCTTATTCGCGGTTATGGCTCCACTCATTGGTGCTGGCTACAACGAACCCTCCGCTCAGGACGCCCGCCGACGCATTCTCGCGTTCTTCGACCAGCATCTCAAACAGCAGCAAGAGGCTTGAGGCTCGCTAGCATCATCACGACATAAATTGCTCTCATTTTGTCATCTAGTTTCACAAGTACACAGCCAAGCATCTCTTCAAGCTCCTTTTAAAATGGCTTGAAGAGACGCTTTGGGGCACACCGCTATTTTTCGCGCTTGCGCATAGAGAGCGCGCGCGCAACAATTTGCTCAAGCACCAGTGCTCTTCCTGCTGCCCATTGAGCGTCAAAAGCACTATTGCCAAGTGCCGTGCGCAACAGCGTAATAATATTCTGCTGATTCCCACGATCAAACGGCCAGACAGCAGTTCCAATACTCTGCCGCATAAGTTCGGTCTGGACCAGTATGTGGGCCGCTAGTTCTAACTGGTTATCAGCATAAGCAATTTCTGCAATTCCTCCCAGGCAACAGGCCATGCCAAATTTATCTTCCATTTCAGAAAAAAGCTTCAGACTTTCCTGATAGACATGCAAAGCGCGTTGATACTTTCCCTGACAGAGCAAACCTGTTCCAAGATTGGAAAGAGCAGCCGCAATCCCCCACGTGTACTGCACTTCACGGCTCAAATTGAGGCTCTCTTCGTACAACAGTAGAGCCTTTTCAATATTATTCTGGTAGCGTTCTACTTCCCCCAGATTATTTAATATTGAAGCAAGGGCTAATCTATCGCCCTCTTGACGGAAAAGGCTTAAACTCTCTTCTAACAACATAGCGGCACGGCTAAACTTGCCCTGCTGTAGCGCAATGTTGCCCAGATTGTTGAGCAAACTCGCCGTACCACGTACATCGCCATGCGCGCGTCGCAGTTGTAAACTCGTTTCTAGCAGTTCGGTGGCACGTGGGATATTGCCTTGCGCGTAAGCAATTTCGGCTAAAGCACTAGAGACCATGCCAATAATATTTTTGTCATCTAACTGCTGCCCTAATGACAATGCCTCATTGGCAAACGTTGTCGCTCCCGAAAAATCTTTCTGGCGCGTGAGGAGCACACAAATTCCCTCAAGCGCGCGCGCACGGACAATGGGAGCAATTGGCTGAGTGCTATGTGCCTGTAAAAATGCATTTAGCCAGTATTTCCCCTCTGGCAAATACCCACGAATTAACCAGTATCGCCAAAGCTCTGTAGAAAGACGTAAACCGGCATCAATAGCCTCAGTTTCTAGACACCACTGGAGAGCTGATCGCAAGTTATCGTATTCCCTATCCAGATTATTCAACCAATGTTTTTGTTCTGGACCTTTGAGCTTAGGGACGGCTTGTTGAGCAAACTGAAAATAGTACTGATAATGCTGTGTTTGCAAAACGCGCAATTCTTCTGCCGCTGTAAATTGCTCTAACGCAAATCCTTGAATCGTATAGAGCATCGTAAAACGCATCTCATCTTCTTGTTCTTGCTGGCGTAACAGGCTTTTATCAATCAGTGACAGAAGAATATCCAGGAGATCGTCGAGCGACTCTTGCTGTTGGCAGAGTGCCTCAATTGCTTCTAAAGTACATCCGCCACGAAAGATTGCGAGTAGCTTAAAAAACTTTTTCTCATTCTCGCTCAGTAGCTCATAACTCCAAGCAATCGTCTCATATAACGTCTTCTGACGCGCCGCGCGATTTTGCATACTGCCTTTGATCACTTGAAAACTTTGTTTAATGAGTTTGAGCATGGCTTGGGGAGATAACAGTTTGATACGAGCAGCCGCCAATTCAATTGCTAACGGAAGCGCATCTAGCCGCCTGCATATCTCCACAATGGTGGGGGCGTTTGTCTCAGTCAGTTGAAAGTTGGGTTTCACAGCCTGAGCTATCTGCATAAATAGCATAATAGCCTCGTACTGAGATAACTCTGTAAGCGGCGGAAGACTCCCACGAGCGGGGAGGGCCAGCGGCTCTATATGCTGCTCATACTCACCTTCAAGATGCAAAGCGGCCCGACTGGTAATGAGCATCTTCAGGTCACGACAATAGACCAAAAGCTCAAAGACAAAGGGAGCGGCGTCGAGGACCTGCTCAAAATTATCCAGCAATAACAAGATTCTATAATTCAAACGACTTTTCAAGTGTTCTAACGCCGATTGATACTCAGCTTCACTAATATTGAGTGCCTGAGCAATCGCTAATATAAAGGTGTCAAAAGAGCGCACGGCTGACAACTCTACAAAAAAAACTCCTCCTGAGAAAGTATCGACTATCTCAGCCGCTGCCTGTAACGCCAAGCGCGTTTTCCCAACTCCACCCGGCCCTGTTAACGTTACCAGGCGCACATCACCACGCAGCAGTAACGATGAAATTGTCGCCAGTTCTTGCTGCCGTCCAATAAAAGGAGTCAACTGTGTTGGTAGGTTGTTGGGAAGATAATCCAGAGTTTTCAGCGCGGGAAAGTCACAGCGTAAATCTGGCAGAAGAACCTGAAAAATATGTTCTGGATGCTGAATATCTTTAAGGCGATGTTGTCCAAGATCGCGCAGTGTGACACCTGTCGGTAAAAGATCACGCACAAGCCCATACGTGATCTGAGAGAGGATAATTTGCCCACCGTAGCTTGCTGCAAGCATACGCGCCACACGATTGAGCGATTGACCAAAGTAATCCTGATTTCTGTATTCGACCTCGCCCGTATGCAACGCCATACGCACCTGCATAGCTTGTATCTCTGTGGGCCAACACACTTTTGCAAGTGCGTACTGGCTTTCTATGGCAGCAGCCAATCCATCTCCAGCGCAGGAGAAAGCCATATAGAATGCATCTCCCATTGTCTTAAACACGATGCCGTTGTTTTTTTCTGCTATGTGGTGCAGCAATATATCATGCTGCGCCACAGCCTGACGCATTTGCTCAGGAAAGCGTTCCCAACGGACAGTGCTCGCCTCAATGTCTGTAAAGAGAAATGTGACTGTTCCACTTGGAAAATCTACCATAGAAAGCTCTCTTTTCTTGAGCGGTTACCTACTGCTCTGTCAAGCTTCATCGCCCCCTTTTTGGCGTGGGGGGGGCAGGGCGAGGGCAAGCCTCGCCCCTACAATGACGACGGGGAAAACGGGCATCGTCTCATTGTAGGGGCGACCCTTGCGGTCGCCCTGCCTCTCCCAAACAGTTGGAATGAAGTTTGACAGAGCACTACCCTGATGCGACAGGCTATACTAACGCCCCAATGTTATCGAGCTGCACAACAAGGTCGATGCCACTACGGGCAAGTTCTTTGCGCTGCTGGATGCCGCGCGCCGTTTGGCTCAAAGTATCTAGCGTGCAGGTATTCTTCAGTAAATCAATGAAGCACTCCTCCGAGGGATGCAGATCAAGGTACTCATTATTTTCGCCGATAATACGCTTTGTATGGCGAATACGCCCCCAGTAGTAATACATGCCATCACTAATTTGTACGCCCGCTTTCAGCTGCAACGGCTGGGTCGCATATTTCGTCATCACCGCTTTTGCATCCCACGTGGTGCCAAATAACCCATCGGCAAGGCGAAGAGCCTCAAATGGTGCATAGCTACCAAAAAGCCCGACAGACTCGGTGCGCGAAGCGTAGCCAAAGGCGATCCGTGTAAAAGCTTCACGATCCGTCAAATTGATGGTACTATCCCGTTGTGTAAGAATACGACGAGCCTCCCACTGCCAGGACTCCATCGAAAAATTATTGCTATACCAGAAGTTCGCCATGTCCCGGTATGCTTGCAAATACGTTTGATAGGTGGTGTTGTAGAAATCCCAGTAGGACTGAATCTGCTGATCACTGCTGGAAGCAAATGTCGAGAGCAGCGTATAAGCGGCTTTTTGTCCCAACTCGTGCGTAAGCATCGTTCCAGAGGAGAGAATAGGATCGACAAAACCCGCCGAGTCTCCCACCAATACCCAGGATGGCCCACTCATACGCTGACTGGTATACGACCAATCCTGGATGGCACAGACATCACGAGTCTGGTCAGGGGCCATACGCACCATATGAGCATTTTCGAGCATACTGTAGATTTCTTTGCAGGTAGCAACCTCATTCAGGTAAAGTTGATCGGAATTTTGCGCATTCTGTAAGATCTGGCGATGCGTTACCAGGCCGACGCTGACAGTATCGCGACGAATAGGAATGCACCAGAGCCAGCCATGTGGCGTAGTGACGACAAAAATACGTGTCAGTTCAGGCGACCCCAGATATTCGGGATTCCACTTGACGCCTTGCCAGTAGCCCCAGAGTGCATAATTATTCATCTTTTCGTCATAATGGCGCATACCCATTTTACGCCCAAGAAAGGCATCTTGCCCACTGCAATCAACAAGCCAGGAACAGGCAACACTGTGCAGTCCGTTCTCGTCTTTGTACTCTACCCCCGTAATGCGCTCACTGCCCAGATCTTGTATGAGGCGTATAACACGCGCGCCTTGACGAACTTCAACACCCACCTCTTCCGTATGTTTGAGCAGTATGTGATCATACTCTGCGCGGTTGACCTGCCATGCTTTGGTGTAGATTTCTGAGACACGCTTCCCCTGAGCGGTAAATGCTGTATTTAATTCGTCAAAGGCGAAACCCCAGGGTTTGCGATCATGGCCCCAAATATAGGTTGCTCCAAGCTTTTCCAGAAACCCATGCTTGCTCACCTGCTCATAAGCTCCCATTTCTTTCAGCACTGGCGTGGCTCCAGCCAGCAGCGATTCGCCCACGTGATGGCGAGGAAAGATCGCTTTTTCCAGCACCAGTATTTTAAGATCAGGTGAATATCGCTTGGTCAATGTTGCGACAGTGCTTCCCGCTGGTCCACCACCAATAATCACAAGGTCGTATGCCTTCATGTGGCCTCCTTTGACTAGAAGTACATTTTTTCTCTCTCTATGCGAGCACACTCTTTACCCTGCATGCGCAGATTTCATAGTTCTGCTGGTCAGGAAGACATAGAGGCTGGCGATGACGAACAGGACACCAGTGCCCATATACACGGTGTCAATAGGCCCAAATGTCATACCCAGAAAATGGGCTTTGAAGTGTACCAGCACAATACTCACCAGAAAACCGCCTAGCGAGAGCGACACGAGAGAGGCAACTGTTGCCAGTGGCGTCAGTACAGCCTCGATGCGTCCGATCATCCCCTCTGGTGTTTCGTTCATCACGAGTGGTTGCAATGCGACATTGGCTGCTGCAACAGTTACGCCCAGCAGAACGGCTATTGCGAGTGCGACACCGAATACCGTCATACGCGAGAAGACGATAATGACCAGACCAGCAACTAGCAGGGCCAGGAAGAGCAACCGTTTTAGCTCTATATGCTTGGCAAAGGACCCTATCACAATCGCGCCAATGATGGTGCCAACACTCAAAGCTGAGAAAACAAAGCCAACCCATTCCACAGCAACATGTAGGTTCTGCTGGATAAAGAAATAGAACAATGCGTCAAATATTCCTATACCCAACTGAAGAATGATCGCGACGAAGATAATCATCCGAATAACGGGCGTGCGAAAGGCAAAACGTAGCCCTGTCAAAAATTCCTGACGGAAATTGGCACGCTCTACCTGTTTCGTTTCCGCTTCACTGGGAGGTTTGACCAACCATAATGTCACGAGTGACGCAATAAAAGAACACATGTTGATCAGCAAGGCCCATTTAATCCCAGCACTGAAGAGTAATGGCGCCGCTAATGCAGGTCCGATAATACTCAATAGTGCGCCGACGGACTGACTCAGGCCGCTGATTTGTGCCCGTTGCTCTTTGGGAACAATCTGCCGTATGAGTCCAATATAGGAGGGGTTAAAGAATTGTGAGCACGTACTGCTAAGAAATGCGACACAGTAGATCGCTCCAAGCTGTACCAAGAGCGGTGGCCTCCCGCCAGAGAAAAAAGGCAAAGGCACGATGCCAGTAAAAGCAAGGAGGAACAGATAAAGGAGCGCGCGGATACTATCCATTCTTAACATGGTAAGGCGATGCCGCCAGCGATCAACGAAAACACCTGCGAGCGGTCCGACAATTAAGACAGGTACCATGCCAGCAATGATTTCACCAGTCACAGCGAGTGGTGACCACGATTGCCCAGCCGCAATGATCGCGACAATCCATAAGACTAATGTGTATCCTGAGATCTGATCTCCCAATTGGGAAATCGTTTGTCCCAGAAAAAGCAACGTATAATTGCGATTGACCAACAAGCTTTTTTTCGGTACAGCTTTTGTACTGACGAGAGTTTCTTCGGATGTTGCACTCATGGTTAGCTCCTTCCTCATTGACCTGATGTATGATTGGTGCGAGAGCACATTCCTATACCACCAGATTCATTACTTCCAGGCCGTTCAAGGATTGAATTGCTGGCGACAACGTGTCAAGTTCATTGCCATGCACATCAAGCGTCTGCAAATGCCGTAAATGCTGAATGGCAAGCGGCAGTGCATGTAATCTATTTCTTGCCAGAGACAGTGTTTGAAGATTGCTCAACTGTGCGATTTTTTCTGGTAATGTTTGGAGGCGATTGCCATCGAGCTTCAGAATTTGCAAACTGTGTAATGAGAAGAGCACTTCTGGAAGTTGGTTGAAGGCATTATCACCCACATAGAGAGCTTGTAGCTCAGAGAGAGCCGCGATTTCGGGCGGAAGCGTGTCTAACGTGTTCGCAGTGAGATTGAGTTTCTGCACATAGCGTAGATGCCGTATCGTTGGCGGCAGTGCTCTAAGCTGATTATTGCCTAGATCAAGGATACGCAAGGCTTTGAACAGCAACAGTTCCTCTGGAAAATGCTCCAGGTGATTTCCATACAGGGAGATTTCTTCGAGCAATGGGGCTTGCTCAGGCATACCAGCCAGGGAACAAATCTGGTTATAATCGGCAGAGAATTTCTTCAGATGCGGAGGCAGGCAGGTGGGAAATACCTCAAGTTTACATCCATTGGCCGAGAGCATAAACAATTCTGTGTGCGTCGCCAGTGCCTCAGGCAATTGAAGCGTGCGCAATGGATTATTGGACACCACCAGTTTACGCAAGTATTTCAACTCACTGATTTCAGGTGGAATCTGCACCAGATTACAATCCGCGATGTTGAGCGATAAGAGATGCCCGTCACTATCAAACGAGCAAATAGGTGCGCGCCCATGCTGGCGGTGTAACAGTGCTGCGATTTCTCGATCATGATTTGAACTCATAAAGCTCCTCTCTGCTCTGCGCTAAGCCTTCAGAAGAACGAGACGCATTTGCTGCAAGCGAACGAAGTATTGTTTTTACCTCAAAAGGCGTCAAGCCTGGATGCTTTCCAACGAGCTTAGCGATAATCCCGCTGATGTGAGGAGCCGCAAAACTATTTCCTGTAACAGTGAACCACTGGTGTTTCAACCAGGGAACACGCACATTAATGCCTGGTGCGCCAAATTCGACAGGTGGCTTGGGATTGTAATAGAAATGATGGTTTTGCTGAATTGCATGCGAGGCAACCGAAATCACAGAGGAGTAGAGTGATGGGAAGCTCGGAACGGGAAAGTTATTGGCCGCGGTTACCAGGACGACTTGACGGAAATACGCCTGATCAGCGAGGTCATGCAGGGCCGCAATATACTCTTTTTTCGTCGTACCCAGGCTGAGATTACAAACATGCATCCCATTTTCTATCGCCCAACGTATGCCTGCCTCAAAAATGTTGCCATGCCCCATCGCAAATTTCCCCAGCACTTTCACACTGTACAGCTCACATTCTGGGGCGATAGAACGAATAATGCCCGCACACGCGGTGCCATGTCCACAGGAATCTTCGTGTGGCTCAGTATCGTATCCAATGCCTTCTGGCGTCTCATGAAATGAGACATAGCCTGAAATACCTTGTATTGCAGGATGACTGGCATCAATACCGCTATCAATAACTGCAACCTTTACGCCTTTGCCTGTGCTGCCACCCAGTGCCTCATCCCATGTAATGCCACAGAAAGACTGCGGAACAGTAAATGTTTGTAACTGTTCTGGCGTAAAAACTTCACTTTTGGCTGGTAGACCCTTACTCATATGCTTGTTCCTTCTAAAGTGCGCTTTTATCGGAAGCTACCAGCACTACTCGCCATAGATGCAAATTGATACTTCTGACGAAGGTTCCCAATGATGCCTTGCAAAATCGTAATACATAGCTCACATTCTTGCTCTCCCTCGTAAATAATCTCCTGGATGAGCATTGCAAGCTGTTGCGCCTTCGTATTCAGCCTGTCACCTTCGTCGATCCACTGCGAAAACGCTTGTATACCTTCTTGTACCTCTTTTTCCGTCTCTGCTCCGTTGCTGTCTGCACTTTTGGCAAAGGTGAGCAATAAATGGGCCAGTAGTTTCTGTTGATCGCCGTTGGCCTGCGATTGGGCAATCGCCATCGCCGCAATATTCGCAAACTGGCCCAACGTCGTTATATCTTCTGCCCCAAAGGATGGCTGCCCAATCTTATCCAACAACTCTAGCGCACCGATGATACGCCCATCATAAAAAAGAGGGACACAGAGGATATTTTCTGGAATGTAGTTTACCGCCGAGGCAATTTCTCGGTGGAATGACTCGTGGTCGCTTACATTGGTAACAGCCATTGCCTGCCCAGTAGCGACGACCAGACCAACAATTCCCTGGCCGGGCGGAACACGATACTTCTTTATCTCCTGCGCAACTGGACCAGTGGCGACCTCAAAGAACAGTGCCTGCGTTGTTTCTTCGATCAGGAACAGGGAGGCCGCTTTGGCCGCGATAACCTCAGAGGCGGTCTGGACAATTGTTTCTAACAAATGGGTATAGGTAAAAGGCGCAAAGACTGTGCTGAATGCCCTGGAGGTAATCAGCAACATACGCATCTTTTGGGCAAAGGTTTCTCTAGATAATCGCTGCTGTAGCAACTTGATTTCCTCTGCCTGGTGGGTAAGCAAATCCTTCGCTTGAGCAAGCGTTCGGATTTCATGCTCGGGATGAGAGAATTCCATGCTTTCCTCCAAAAGGTCTATGAAAACGGAACCCATGACGGCTTAACTGATGGGACATGTGTGTAGGCATGCTCAAACGCAGAAAACAGAGTGCAATGCCACCATAACCAAACATATAGTCAGGCGTATATATATCCGGCATGTCACTCGAAAAAACCAGATGCTCATGATCGCGAGCGGCAAAGGCATCGAGCAGGTGCGCAAATACATAGGCTTCTTTTGCATACACCTGTTCGCCAGTGGCCTGGTACATATCAAGCAGAAATTCGATATTGCCCGCGAGTCCATGATTCTGTGTTGGGTCGGTCCAACGCGCGGCATAGATAACTGTGGCGGCTGCTCGTCTGGCGATATCCCAGCCCTCCGCAAGAATATTCATCTGGGCCGAATGCAAGAAAAAGCGTCCAATGCCTGTCACGCCATGAACCCACGAAGGTGCAGCTAGAGCGCGTTGTTTCGCACTGATCGGCCAGTTGAGACCACTCTTATCTTCCAAAACAGGGATTGCCTGCCGCTGAAGCCACTCAAGTGCGCCCTTAATGGCAGGAAGAAAACGCTTATCCTCAGTAGCCTCATATAGATCAAGTAAAGAATCAGCGATTCCCGCCGCGCCGTAGGCATATCCCAGGAAGGTGTCATCGCTCAAACTTCCATGACCTGCTGGAATAGTCCAGGCAATCCCTTGACCTTCTTCGCAACATTGCGTGTCTAACGTGTCTAAAAGGTACGCACCACAGTTCAGAGCCGCTTGAAGATGTTCAGATGCCCGCGTCTCATCCCATAAGAGAAGGTGGAAACGCAGACGCCCCGCCGCTCCATTCATCATATCAGGCATAGTTTGAGGGACAGCGGCAACTAAACGCCCATGCTCACAGGCGAACGCAATAAGTTGCGGATCCTGCAAAACTTGTCCCGCACGCAAGAGGGCAGCCCCCACGCCAGCCTCGCCAGTATATAGACCAGCCGTCGCCAAATGGGAGCCTGGAGAAAATGTGGACATCAGCCAGTGAGCGGCTTGCACAAGTACCGCTCGTGCCTCAAGACCACTTTCCAGACGTACAAGCTCAGCCAAGGCCAGCACCACGCCCGCGTTTCCGAGATAAATATCGCGGCGCACGCATTTAGAGGCTCGTGGATGCGAACTACGCCAGTAGAGTCCAGCCGTATCACTGAGTGCAACAGCACAGAGCGTATCGCATAAGAGGCTTGCTTGCAGACGAAAGTGGGCATATCCCTCTTCGATGTCTGCTGCAAGCGATGGAGACTCACCACGAGGCGACAGCAGGGATGGGCTGTTCTCTCTCACGTGTGCAAGAGCGCATCCAAGCTCCTGCATAGATGTATAGCGTGCCGTCGCCTCTGGAGCCAGACAACGTTCTACGATCTCTATCAGGTCTGCTGGGATACCTGGACGCATCCAGGCAAGCGGACGTTTCAAAAGCGCATCCTGGTCAGGTGTGAGTGATGGCTCCGCTCCAGTCAAGAGAAAATAGAGGAGTGCCCCAAAGCTATACATATCGTCTTGAACAGTTGCAAGGCGCGTATTTCGCAGTTGCGAAGACGCATAGCCCCGTGTGCCGAGGCCTCTGGCAACAGGTGAATCTACTTTTCGTGCCTGGCCGAAGTCAATTAAGGCAAGGTTTTCCTGTGCATGCACAATTACGTTAGACGACTTTACATCGGTATATACAAACCCTTGCTCATGCAAAAAAGCAACTATTTCCAGTAGTTGTCTGGCCCATGTAAGAAATCGGTCGAGCGGGAGGGGTCCTTGTTTACGGCGTTTATGCATATACGCCTCAAGCGTCTCTCCTGCCATATCCTGCATCACCAGATAGAGATCATCATCTTGTTCAAAGAGTTCGTACAGACTGGGAATAGATGCATGCGAGCCTACCTGTGCAAGCACTTCTGCCTCGTGGCGGATCATCGTCGCTCTGCCACTGGCAAAGGGATTGTGTTGCCAGGCAGCACCCGGACCTTTGATAATACAAGAACGGCCTTGCTCAAAGTCTGCTGCCATATAGATCGTATTGTCAACAGAAGATGCGATAGCTTGAATGAGACAATAGCGTTTTCGCAGCAGGCGAGGGGGCGTCGGTAGCGTTGCGGCAATACCAGCAGCACGAAACGGATCACGTATCCCTGTCGGAGCTTGATAATGTGAGAGCCTGCGATCAGGGATCAGATGGTTTTCGTGATCACGTAGCGCGGCTATAGTATTTCCATCAGGCTCCTGAAGGAATGTAGTATTTTTGAAACTACCATAGCGATAAGATACGCGGCTACCAGAGCGCAGTAGACGATCTGAAGGGACAGAGGGGCCTCCTAATCCAGTAGTTGCTTGATCCAGGAGAGCGGCCATTCTCACCGCCTGATCGTCATTCATTGGGTAGATAGTGATAAATTTTCCGATCTGGCTGATACCACCGCCACCGCGATTAAGAAAATTTACAAGTTCAAGTGAGGTAATTACTTTAAAGTATGCTGTTTCATGGAGCAAAATTGGGAGCGTTTGGCGCAGGAGTTGTTCAGCGTTAGAAACATCGGCTGAAATATGGAGTTTCCAGCCCTGCTCAGGGAGAAGAGATACATGATGATGGAACTGTAACCAGGTCTGCTGTGCGTCATCACTGAGACTGATATGCCAGTCTGCTTGCTCCTCGCACAGAGCAGCACATAGCTCATACACGATTGGCGTGAGAAGACGAGGGTCCTTCACGATGGAAGCGGCATCGTGAGACTGAACTTCCATAGCTTTTTGACTCCTTTTCTCCATCGCCCTTGCAAATTACGGTGCGTCTCTCTTGTAAAAAAATATACGGGTACAACCCAACGAGAAAAGAGTGTACCCGTATTCTTGGTTGACAGCGCGGGAACATGTGCGATGTGGGCTTATAGCCAGCCCGCACCAGAGTATCTAGACGATTACTGAACCAATTTTACCAACTAACCAACAATCACAGAACCAAAGCAGAGGCTCCAGTAACCCTGAACATCGCCGTCGGCTCCTAAGCCACTATCGCGCAGAAAATCGCCTACAATTTCACTGGGTAACCCAGCCGATGTCAACGTACCAAGTGGATCACGCTCAATCTGTGAGCGGAACTCTTCGTCAGTCTTCGCACGTTCGGCCAAGCTGATGGCGAGGTTGTGAACTTTGGTGAGAGATTCGCTGATGTCCATGGAAGATCTCCTTTTTCTACTCCCAAACGGTTGGCACAATTACACATTCGGGAAGCGGCAAAACTAAGGAATCTCAGTTGAAGTGAGATACCACACCAAATAGATTAGTCTATAGCAATATCGACAAATTTCTCTGCAACCATTCACACAAAAATCGCCGATAGCCGACTACAAAGTGATCCGCGAGCGGGTAAAACCTACAGAGTGACGAAGAGCTTTCCTTCTTCTGCTTGTCTAGTAAATAAAATCCTGAATAAATTCCATCAGAGAAAGGCGGCACTCATGCTCAAAACTATACGCGCTCACTTCGCCCGCCTGGACTTCTTGCAGGAAGATATACACAAACTCTTCAGGTAAGCCAGCTTTTGTCAGGGTATTGAGAGGATCGAGCTTTATTTGCTGGCGAAAGTCTTGATCCTGTCTACCGCGCTCAGCAATTGAACGCGCAAGGGCACGTATCTGTTCAACGCTATAATCCACACACCCCTCCTTTTGGTAATACGTGCAAAGAACGCTTAAACACGAGCATCGTTGCTGCCGTCTATATAAGAGGTTCTTTATGCTTCGTATGTCAAAAGTATACAGTCGGATTACACAAAAGAGTTAGGCACGAAATAGGCACGAAATAGGCAGGATATTGTGCCAGAGGTAGCCTTTTAAGGCTCAAAGCAAGAGATGCGCCTATCTCTCCATCTCACCTGAAAAGATAAGCGCATCCCCTGAAAATTACGTCCAGTTTTCTCGCCGCGTTGCCTATCGCAATGACCCACGATTTCACGCACCCGGCGAATTTATAGCGTCTTGATCAACGTAGTCTTTTTCTATTTTCTAGACGCCACTTCCACTTGGGGGCAGAATCGGGCCACGAATGGCTCTCATCTGCTCTTCTATTGCTCCTGCCATCATCAGCTTCCCAACTTTTCTCAACACCAGAGCGTAATCCTCCAGATATGGAACAGTGTTGGGATGATTTAGCCCCACATTTTTCTCGCATAAATGCAACGCGCGCTCACACAGATCCTCAGCGTGCGCATAATCCTCTTGAGCAAGCGCAATCCAGGCCATATTGCCTAAAGTAGCGCAGACATTGTCCTCCATCTCGTGTGCTTCAAAGATTTGTAGCATACGAAGATACAACACTTCAGCCTGTTTGAGTTTCCCTTGCGTCTCATAGAGATTGGCAAGACTACGCAGGCACGTGGCAAGAGCAGTATGGGTTCCTCCAACGACTTGTTCGCAGATACTGATGGCACGTAACAAAAGCGGTTCCGTTAAGACATAATTGTTTTGCTGATAAGATAACAGGGCGAGATTGTTGGCAATGCTTGTAACGTCGAATTGCTTATCAGGAAAAGCATAACTGTACAATGCCAGTATGTGTCGCGCGGTAACGCTGGTCGCCACTGCACTTGGCTGGCCTTGTCTGGGCGCAGGAAGGACCTGCAACAGTTGATTGTGCGCCTGCGCCAATAAATAAGAGCCAGTACGTTCTAGCAAACGAGCGGCATCCAGGCTAACAATGTTCCAACGCTCTATAAATGTTGCACACGTCAAGGCATAAGGCAGGTAACGCTGGCAGAGGTGTTTGGAGGAGAAGTGAACCGGCAAAAATACCTTGTTCACCACCTTGATGAGTTGCTCAGCCCAAAGCCGCTGCAGCATATCATCTATTCTTTCTTTGATGACTTCCTGGACGAGCCGATGCATCGAAACGGTCTTTGTTTCAGCATTGCGAAAAAGAAAAGAGAAACGACGTAGCTCTCGCATGAACGTGTTTATCATCAACGGAGGATTGTCTGCTGTTACGTCCAATTCTATCAGTCCATATGCCTGCACGGGCATGTTTAATGATCTTCCCAGTAAGGAGCGATAAAATTCGCTGTTCATATTCTCATTAAGCAGTTGCACATGCGTGACCAAAAATTCTTCGGGAATCGGAGCGGGGAAAAGAAACGCACAAAATTGCAGGATTGTTACCGCAATAGGATTCTTCTGCGCAAGTTTTTCAATCGCCAGCGTAAAACTCGCCGAGACAGACATGGGATGGTATTCGTTGAACGTGCCACGAATATTAAGTAAATGGCTGCTCTCTGTCAAATAAAGCTGGAGATACTCCGCAATGGTACATGAAGTCTCATCGATGTAGGTCGCAGCCTGATCTAAAGCAAGAGGTAACCCGCCCATAAGACGCGCAAGTGCTCTCGCATGCAGGCTATCCGTTTCCGTGGCCCGCGCCAGCGTATCGCGAGGACGTAGTGTTTTAATTCGCCTCAGCAAAAAAAGCGCACCATCTTCAGGCGACAAAACATTAATATCAATACAATGGGCTAATGTGCCCATAAACTGAGTTCGCGTTGTCAACAAGACATGACCAGTAAAGAAGGTGGGCAGGAATTTCTGGATGCTTTCTGGCTCTTCAACATTATCTAAGATCAACAACCAATCCGAATGCGTTCTGAGCCACGTTTTGATGCTTTGCGCAAGCGACGCGTGATAAGGACCTTCTTGCACAGGCAGACCAAGTAGGGATGCAACCGCGAGAAAACTCTCTTGCAGTAGCGCAGGAGTATCAGCTTGTACCCAAAAAACTGCCTGATACGCTGAGGCATAGCGATGCGCGTACTCAATCGCTATCTGGGTTTTTCCCAGCCCTGGTAGCCCACAAATAGCGATCGTCGGTTGCCATGCATCCTCGCGCCCCTGTTGAAAATAGGCATATATTTGGGAGAGAATGTTTTCCCGCCCGGTAAAGAAGGGATTGCGGCGAAAGGCGAAATACCAGAGCGTTGGCAGCGTCGGCATCACATCTTCGCCCCGTTGTTCAGACTCAAGAAGATTTGGTGCAATAAATCCAAGCTCCTCAGCACTTTTTCCAAAAAGCTCGCAGAGTCTCTGACGAAAATAGGGGCTGGGCACTGTACGTCCACGTTCCCAACGGTTAACTGTATACCCATCCGTACCAATGTAACCAGCGACATCATTCTGTGTCCAACCCCGTAAAAGACGTTCCTGTTTAAGCTTGTCGTTTGGATTTGAGGCCGATTTTCGCGCCATGAAACCATTCTCCTTCCAAAAATAAAGATAATTTGATACCTTTTATTCCGATTATTTATCGTATCATGCTTGGCTAATTTGCTTAATGCATTTACCATGATACATAATCTAAAAAAGGGTAATACTATCAAATTATCTTCCTTCCCCATGATACAATAATACTTAGAAACCGCCCAGGAAATTCCTTGTCGCTTATTATATTTACTCTACCACAGTAAAATTATCTTTGTCTATATAAGAGTTTTTGAAAAACCGCACGGATAGCTGTCAACTATAAGAAATCTTTTGGGTAATCAGTATTATTGGGGGCATGATAACTGTAGAGTTTTTCTAGGGAGAAACAAGTAGATCATTTATTTGGAAATCAGGAGGAATAGCGTGTGCCAGCTATGGTACAAACTGTTTTGGATATCTATACGATGAGTGGGAGCGGTTGTTCTACCATGTTCTGCTCTTTATTGCTGATGATAGATTTCTGTTTCACTGTAAGTGACTGTATTCTTTCACAAGATGAGAAAAACGGAATGTGTACCTGTCGTTTCATCTGAATAGGGACCGATTGTGTCCTCGTTCACAAGCCATTTTCCTTTGACGACTTTGCCTCTTTGGCAGCAATGCGTGAGAAGATCGCCACAGTCTTGGGCCAAGCATCCGATGGCTCACCGCTTACTGCACGCGGCTGGCCCACCACCTATGCCATCCGCCGCTTCACCTGGCACATCATTGATCATATCTGGGAAATAGAAGACCGTCGCACTCTTATATAATTTTATCACTCTATAAAATATGGTATATTATTGCAGAGATCGCTTCTGCGGTAAGCTGATTGGCTATCTTTTTATGCTAGACAGGACACGAACCTTGGCTTGCAGTATTTATAGCGTCCCAGGTTTCAATAAATAGAAACCATCTCTCTTTTGATTGAGTGCTCTCAAGTAGCACCAGAAAGGTCTTTTGGCATGCTTAAGCAGAGAAACAAACCTGAAACCGTTCTTTACCAGAAGAACAAGAGTATCTCTTCCTTCAGGAATTTCGTCAACAGGCAAATAGCAAACAAGCCGCATCTTCCTGCCACGTTTATACTCGTGCTACTTGTAATCAGTTTATCCGCTTGCGGAAGTAGTAATGCCTCTACCGGCCAAGCATCATCTACAGCTCAAGTCAAGAAACATAGCACATGTGCTCCCCAAGGCACACTTCCGGCCGATATCAATGACCCAAATGTCGCGTTCGACACGGGAGCCAATGTGATTACCACCTTCAACACCGCCCGACAACAGGAGGGGTGTAACGTCTCATTGAGTATTGATCCTGCTGCCTACGATGCGGCTACACCGCAGGCGCAAACATTGATGTTACTCAATGCAGAGCGTCAGGATCGTGGTCTAGGCGCGTTGCAGTTAGATAGCACCTTGCTCTCCCAGATCAGCCTCAACCATAGCAAGGAATTTGCGCAGTATAACTACTTTGATCATCCCAGCCCCATCAACCAGCCGGGCGGGAAAAACGACTCCATTAGTCGCGTCACTGTAAACCCAGCAGTCCAAGGACACAATACGAACTGTTGCGCGGAGAACATTTACGCAGGCGCGAGTAATGCTCCAGGCGGCGGTAGCCCTGCTGACGCGGTTTACAATTTTATGTATAAGGATTCGAGTTCCAACTGGGGGCACCGCCAGAATATCCTGGGCTACAATGCAGGGGTAGACAACTCACCCGGTCACTACACATGGGTGGGCATTGGTATCGCAACAGGTGGTTCCTTCGGCGACTACTACACCCTCGATTTTCTCGAAGATTCCACAGCCACACCATATACCCCTCCCACGACAGCTGATACACAGGCACCTACCATGAATCCACCCACCGTCGTTGACGCGAACAATGTGCAAGTCACGGGGGTGCAGGATGACAGCAATGGAGGAGCCGGAGCGGCAGGCGTTACCAGCGTTGTCTTTTATCTCAGTGCCCCTGTCGCTGCTGATGGGAGTACCTTCCAAACCGTCGTTGCGACGCAAACGACCGCTGGAACATGGACAGCCACGCTAGCAGTCACTGACCCCACCACATTGCATGCGGTGGCGGTAGATGGTAGCGGTAACTACACGGACTGTGTCGCTGGTGCAACCACCTGCTAAGCAAGACATAATGCGCTTATCTCGAAAATCTCCCGCACTTGAAGGACGGGAGATTTTCGAGATAAGCAGGCTGTCTCAGTGCGCCCGAAGCCAATACAAGGCGCGTCTGAGTAGTCAAGAGTGGAAAATGTTCCCGCGCAAGAGAGGGGTTGAATATGTTTCTGATACGCCACTTCGCACACGCGCAACGAAAGCATACCTGGATCAGTGCGATCGGGTCAGTGCTCCTCTTCGTTTTGCTTGTCGGTTGCAGCGGCCCCAGTCAGGTTGCTATACCTACGCCTACGCCGATGCCCACACCCACGTTTCCACCTATCACATGGGCAACGTTTGATCTACACCTTCCCCCAGAGGCTCTCAATGCCCCTGTTGTCGGACCACTCCCGCCTGATACCATTCTTCATGTAAGCGTCACCTTCCGCGTGACCCAGCAAGAACTAAATAAGCTGCAAAGTACGCCGGGACAGAACCTGGAAAACGATGCCAACCAGTTAGGGATTAATAATAGCGAGTATCAACGGATCAAGCAAATCTATGGCATACAAAATGCCACGCTAAATCTCAACAAATTACACACTGTCCTCACGATTGATGCCAAAGCGAAAGCCTTTGCTCAGGTGTTTCAGCTTCAGTTCCTGCTCCATCAACTCAATGGGCGGACCTTCTACGCGCCGACCAGCAACCCCAAAGTGCCAGCTTTTATCGTCGATAAAATCCTGGCGATCACCGGTCTGGATAGCTATAGCCAGCCCGTGAAGATTGGTGTGGCCTCGCAATCAGGCCACACCAAGAAAAATGGCACGACCGCACTTGATTGTAACCTCAATCAAAACGTCTTAAGCCCACTGGCGATAGCACACTTCTATGGCTACGATCAGTTCTACAAATCTGGCCTGAACGGTGAAGGCATCACCATCAATCTGGTCGAGATAGATGGCATTGCGAAGGCTGATATTCAGAACTATGCTAGCTGCATGAACTATCGGGGGCATCTGAAGGTGGTTGACTTGAATACACCGCCGAGTCCTGGCGAAGAGGCGACCCTTGATGTTGAAACGCTTATGGGATTGGCACCCGCCGCAAATATCTCCGATTATGAAACGAGCGACGCGACATTTACCTCCATTAATAAGGCATTACAAGCAATTATTGACAATAATGTGAAAAATACCAATAGCGGAAGTATTGTCAGTATCAGCCTGGGCGCGAACGAAAGCAGCATCACACCGGGCGATGTTGCCGCCATCGATCAGAGCCTGCAAATCTTAACTGAGGCTGAGCATATGACAGTTTTTATTGCCAGCGGCGACTGCGCGGCTTTTGATAGTGGAACTTACGGTGATCTCTCGGTTGATTTCCCTGCCAGTGATCCCTGGGCTATATCCGTGGGAGGAACGACCCCAGTTCTCGACCCACAGAAAGGCATTCATGAGATCGCCTGGGCCAATAACTTAAATCACGCAGCCTGTAATAACCACTGGGGCAGCGGCGGCGGTCTCAGTAAGCTATTCAAACGCCCAGACTGGCAGAGTGCGACTGGCACACAAAACAGCTTCTCTAATGGGATGCGTCAAATGCCGGATGTATCCGCTTTTGCATCTAATTTAACATATTATTATCTGGGGCACTGGGACCCAACGGGAGGAACAAGTGCGGCCGCTCCCATTTGGGCCAGCGGTCTGGCACTGGTCAATGAGCAATTGCTGCGCCAGACACAAAGATTTCTCTTTGGGCCAACGCTTTTCTATCAGGTTGCTCAGTATGGGCTGAATCATCAATTGCAACCCTACACCGATGTGACCCAGGGTGATAACCTGTATTATCCTGCGATGCTGAATTGGGATTTTGCGACTGGGCTGGGTACGCCCAACCTGCACGATTTCAGCATTGCGCTTATTGCTCTCATACAGCAAGCATAAACGCATCTATTCTATGAAATCTTCATCGAGGGATATGTATGGCAGACCATATAGGGCAACGTTTTGGTGACTACCACCTGTTCCAATTGTTGGGACGGGGAGAATTTGCGGAAGTCTATCTTGGCAAGCATGTGAAGCTTGAGGCACTCGCCGCGATCAAAGTATTTCAGTGCCAGCTTGAAGAGCAGACTATCGAAAAATTTCGTCTTGAAGCGCGGATTATTACCCATCTGGTCCATCCGCATATTGCGCGTATTTTAGAATTTGGCGTCGAAAAAAATACCCCTTATCTCGTCATGAATTACATTGCCGCCGGATCACTGCGCCAGCTTCATCCTAAAGGGAGTCGCCTGCCATTAGCCACCATCGTCTCTTATGTCAATCAGATCTCTCTCGCGTTGCACTATACCCATGAGCAACAGATTATCCACCGTCACGTCAAACCAGCGAACTTTCTAGTGGGAAACGCGAATAAAATTCTGCTCAGCGACTTTGGGATTGCCATTGTGGAACAGCATTCGTCCTCTCAGGACCCGTTAGATATGACCTATACAGCCCCAGAACTGATTGCAGCACGTCCACATCCACGTCTAGTCAGCGATCAATACTCACTTGGCATTGTAGTCTATGAATGGTTGACGGGGGAGCCACCTTTTCAAGGTGCAGCACCTGAACTTGCCATCAAACAGAGAGCCTTGCCTCCACCGCCATTGCGCGAAAAATTCCCCGCTATTCCACCTGCCGTAGAAACGGTGGTGATGAAAGCTCTGGAAAAACGCTGGGACCAACGTTTCGCCGATGTACAAGCCTTTGCAACAGCATTAGAACAGGCAAGTCAGCTTGAAATGGTCCCCACTATCGAGAATGCCCCCACTGTCTATGCGATCCCTGTCCCCCAAGCATTCGAGGCGACTGTTGCTGTGCAGATGCCTGTGCAACCATCTCAAAAACCCGCAGAAGCTGTTATCGCGACGAATACACGGGCATCGCGTGGAATCTCGCGCCGTGTTATCATGTCAGCCTTAGTCGGATTGGTAGCAGTAGGTGCAGTAGGCGGGGGAGTTGTCTGGTTCAGTCGAAGAACAACACTATCCACCTCTACTGCTATCAGCGTTACCCCTACGCCCGTGCGCCCAAAACTTCCCGCTTCCGCGCCGATGTTTGGCTTTAATCCAGCCCATACAAGTTTTAATGCCAATGAGTATACACTTTCGCCTACAAACGTTGCCCATCTGACGCCATACTGGTCTACTTCTACTGGAGATAGTATCAATTCAACGCCTGCGGTTGTCGGGAACGTTGTCTATGTTGGCTCAAATGACACAAAGGTGTATGCCTGTGATGCTACGACTGGAAACATTTTGTGGACTGTTGCCACGGGAGGCGCGATTACCGCTTCGCCTGCCGTGGCAAACGGAGTCGTGTATATCGGCTCAGCAGATCACAACCTGTACGCACTCAAAGCAGAGACAGGCAAGACACTGTGGACGATGCCCGCTAATGACGCGTTCCTCTCATCTCCTACAGTAGTCAACGGTGTGGTCTATGCTGGCTCGGCAGATCACAAGTTATACGCCCTTAATGCTGCCACAGGTTCGATCTTGTGGACAGTGACCACACATGATAGCATACAGGCCGCGCCGTCAGTGATCGATGGCGTTGTGTATATTGGTTCAAATGACCATACACTCTATGCCTGTGATGATTTCACTGGTACCGTTCTGTGGACGGCCTCTACAGGTGATAGTATCCTTGCTGCACCCGCGCTTGCAAACGGGATAGCCTATGTCGGGTCTGCCGATCACAACGTATATGCCTTAGATGCCAGAACAGGCAACGTTCTCTGGACGGTTGCGACAAGAGATCGCATTGCTTCAGGATGTGCCGTTGCGGATGGCGTGGTCTATGTCGGTTCAGAAGACCACACATTGTATGCCTGCCATGCCACAACGGGCAAAGTCCTCTGGAACCTTTCTACGGGAGATCAGATCGACGCGACACCAATGGTTGCGAACGGCGTGGTCTATATTGGTTCAGGCGATCACAAACTGTATGCCTGCCATGCCACAACAGGCAAAGTCCTCTGGACTGCGTCTACAAAAGATCGCATTATTTCTTCCCCTGTTGTGGTCAATGGCGTCGTCTATATTGGCTCCCTTGATCATACGCTGTACGCATTTCACCTGCCCAGCTAAACACCATGTTAAACATCCTGGTTTTCTTTTGCAGCACAAAAAAACACCAGGAGAGTCCCCCATCAGTCAATGCATGTGTTCCTCATCTGGTATACTTTCCCTGGCGTTGTACGATATGGACGCGCGTCGCAGACGAACTGGTTGAACCTATTGGTCCTGATGGGATGTGCGATACGTGTCTTTTTACCGCTTTTCTATAGAAAAACACGGCTTACAGGAGCATCTGGGCCAGCAGTATCAGGAATACATGCAGCGCACAAAACGTCTCACCCCCTTTGACCACTAATTGTAACAACATCAAACTGGGCCGAAAGTCCTATAGGTACTATACGTAACCATCAAAGTAATGTATGGTATAGATGAGCAATTTCACCCTTGTAAATACGCATCATCCTTTCTGGACAATTTATTTATTTAAACATACGAGCAGGATGTTCTAAAGGATGGCTTGGTACCTCAAGGCCTTTTGCTCTATTTTAACGGCCAAGCCAGATATGACGACGTACGCTGGCGAAGTGCGTAGTTTCTCTTATTTTGGGGTCACTGGCGACTAGGGTGATGTACATGCAGCAACCGCAACGAGAAACGCTGACGGATAATCTTGCGGATATTATCCAGATCCTGCAAATTGGATACCGCAGTGGCACGCTTACCGTAGAGCGAACGGCAAGTCAAATAACAGAAGAAGGATACATCGTGCTTGTGAATGGCAGAGTGGTAGATGCCAAAGTGAATCAGTACAACGGCTCACAAGCATTCAATTATCTTAGAACCTGGAAAAACTGCCGTTTTTCTTTTATAGATGCAGGTTACACCGAACCAGAGATGTTGCAGGGTCGCTCTCAACCATCATCTGGAACAACCACAAGACCACTCTTACAAAATTCGCACAGTGCGACGAATGCGCATAATGTGGTCCGACCCTCTCTTTTCCCCAGACGTCTGCAAGCTGGCGAAGCTGCATTAGTGACGCCTCAATCATTGCAGCTTGAGCGTGCCTATCGGCGTCTGTTATTGCTAGTGAACGGGCAAAGAAGCTTAAGTGAACTAGCACGCTTAATGGCTCGTAATCCTGAAGAAGTGCAGACTATGCTCGACGCTTTGGAGTACGCAGGCCTGATTCAACAATAGCCCTGATTATAGAAGGGAGCCTTCCATGCCAGAAGGACAGGAACGCTTGCGAAATTCTCGCAGGCGTATCTCTCTGACAGTACGTATATCCGCTCTACTCATAGGAGCGGTTATATTACCACTGATAATTACCATTACTAGTAGCGAACTTATTTTGCGACCAACATTGACCTCGCAAGCTCTCATTGAGATGGGAAATGATGCTGTCTCCCATGAGCAGGCGATTAATTCGCTGTTAATTGCCCGCGAACAGGACATTGAAGCCTTGGGAGCGTATTATGCCATTCAGCAAATCCTCTTCAAGAACACAATTTATACGGATCAAGCCCGAAATGAATTGCAACTCGGATACAGCCTGGACTCAAACTACACCGATTGGACGCTCCTGGATACACACGGAAATTTTCTTCTTTCTTACCCGAAGAACCCAACTACTCCCTCTGAGCGTGCCGGGCATTATATCCCTCCGACTATTCTCGCGCAGATGCAAACCCCCTATAAAACAGTCATTTCAAACGTCTATTTTAACCGGGGTCTCGGTAAGGCTTACATTGATATCTATACAGCTCTGGTGAGTCCAAACGGCGGGAAGGTTGATGGCGTCGCGCGTTCGACGTTGTCGTTGAATGATATCTGGACAGCCGTCAATAATGAAACAAACGCCGCGACGGGCAGTTACGCGGTAGTTGTCGATGGGAATGGCGTGCGTATCGCCTACACTAATACCGATACGACTTTAACCACGCTCCCATCACTCATTTTTAAAGCGATCAAGCCACTCTCGCCACAATTTCAGCAGGAGATCAAAGACGAGGGCCTTTATGGCAATGGCGTTGTCAATACGAATGCCAATTTTGATTCTACGCTGGCTCAGGAGATTGGGCAAAGACAACAAACTTCTTATCAATTCAATCCGGTAGAGCAAACGCAGCCCTACGAGGCGTATCAAGTCCCGGTTCAAGTGACGCCCTGGACCTACATTGTCCTCCGACCCATCAGCACGATCACTGGAGCGGCCAGCCAGCAGGATATCTACCTGTTGATTATCGCGATGATTGTCACCTTGCTGGCGGGTATCGTCGGTCTATTGGTGGGGCGAAGTACAAACAGACCGCTGCTGGAATCAGTCACATCACTTACCAGGAACAGCGAGACCTTGAAAATCTTCTCCGCGCGCGAAGAGGCCAGAGCCAAGGAGCAGAAGTGGATTGTTGAATCCGCTCAAACAGGTCTGCAATCAGTACAATACTACGCGAAGGCCAGCAGTGCTGCCGCACAGAAACTCGAAGAGATCGCGCAGGATTTCTTGCAAAAAGGCGAGCGGTTTGATCCTGAGACGCGAAAGTATTATCTGCACGAAATTCTCAGAGCCGCGGACTATCTCAAAAAAGCAACTGCTCACGAGGACCGCAGTAGCCGGGGATTGTCTACAGCCATTCAGGTGACGAGCCAGATCACTGAGCAGGTTCTTTCAGGAGCGGCCGCAGCCTCGGATGCAGCTTCTCAGTTGGAAGAAGTTATCGTGCAACTGCGCCGTGTGGTAGGAGAATAGTCTTGAAGAAAGAAATGAAAACCATGCCTGTATTCTGGCGAGACGCCTGGACACGTGTTCGTGTGGTCAGCGTCTTCCTTCTAGCCGCGCTACTGCTGGCGGCATGCAATAGTAGCACTACCCCTGGACCCTATGCTGCCCAGGGAGGGAAAGGATGCACGAAAGTTGGCATTCTGCTTCCCGAAACCATCTCCTCACCGCGCTGGGAGACAGAGGATCGCCCGCTGCTCATTCGGGCCGTCGAAAATGCTATTCCAGGTGTACACATTGACTATAATAACGCCCAGAACAACTCCAGTCTCCAGCAGCAACAAGCTGAAACAGATCTGGCAAATGGAGATTGCATCCTGATTGTCGGTGCGCATGATAGCGTGGCCGCCGCGACCATTGCCCAAAAGGCCCAGGAACAAAATGTTCCGGTAATCGCCTACGACCGCATGATCGAGTCAGACCACCTGAACTACTATGTCTCTTTTAACAACGTTAAGGTGGGAGCGTTCCAGGCTGACTACATTGTCAGTCACTATCAGAATTATGCCTTGAATGGCAACACCGCAGTAAACATGATGATGATCAGTGGTTCCCAGACCGACAATAACGCGCTCCTCTTCAGTGAGGGGGTCCATCAGGTGTTAGACCCTTATCTAGCAGGCTTGAAGACGACTAATGGGTTGCAACTGAAAAGCCTACCGGAGATATTTACGCCCAACTGGGATTCCAATATTGCGCAGTCCGAGGCGGCGACGATACTGGATAACAACAGTATCCAGATTGCGTACGTTGCTAACGATAGCATGGCGAATGGCGTGATTAACGCGCTGACCGCTGCACATCTGAACGGCAAGGTTCTGGTGACAGGGCAAGACGGAACCGCGCAAGGGATCAACAACATCCTGTTGGGATATCAGAGTATGACGGTCTACAAGCCCATCGCGCTAGAAGCTCAGGCAACCGGCAAACTGGTGCAGGCAATCTACAACGGGACTTCTACCGCCAACTTGATTAATGGAAAGACAGCTACCTACGATGGTAGTCTCATCCCTTCTGTGCTCGAAACACCTGTATTGGTGGATAGCAGCAATATTCTTTCCGAGATCATCAACACTGGCTACCTCACCAGGAGCGATGTGTGTACAAATGTACCCCATGGTACTGATGGCGTCTGCTAACCTGCCCGCCTGACCATTATACCATTTGCGCTTCTTTGAAAAAATGTGTGCAACCTTGCTATCAATACGACAAAATGAAGCGAAAAGCAGGACAAAAAGCCCCTCAAGCCGCATCTAGATCTGCTTGAGGGGACCATCCTACGAATAGGGGTGCCGAAGGGGGGGAAAACATGTCGCTTGCTTTTCTGCTGTGCTTTTTCGTCTCTCTTCGGCTCTAGAGGCCGCTTCACGATTCTCCTCCGATTACCAGGGCCTCTCGCCAGTTTTTACAATTGTCGTAAGATTTGTCGTATGCCGATTGCCCAATCGTACTGAACGACGCAGTTTAATCGGTCATCTTTTACCACCAACATGGTATAACTAGGGGAAGGTTGCGCTTGGTCTGTCACAGGGAACTCAGGAGGCATCAATGGATGCTGTAGACATAGAACGTTACCTTACTGAGTTGGGAAGAGAACTCAATAACCGAGGAATACATGAACCAGTTCGCATCCTGTTGATAGAGGATAGAGATGCCAGCCCGAATGTTGTGTACTGGTGCCCCTTCCAAAGAGCGAGATTTGAGGTGATACTACAGGCATAGACTGTTTCCGAGTCTCTAGAAATGGAAAGTATGACAAGGAGGGAACTATGCCTGCACCCAAGAAAGACCATACCACATCGGAGAAGAAGCTGGCAACAGAGGCAGATTTGCCAGGACAACAGGAATTTCATCAGCATCTGCGCGAACTGCTTCGTGGAGCCACACGAGTGGTGATGGAAGAAATCATGCGAGAGGAGCTGACCCAGTTTCTCCAGGCGGAATGGGGGGAAATCACTCCAACGCGTCAAGGCTATCGCAATGGCTCGTACACGCGCGATTTGCTGACGAGCACTGGGCAGATTGAAGACCTGAGCGTTCCCAGAGATCGAGAAGGTCGGTTTCAGACCCAAGCGTTTGAACGCTACAGCCGTTATGAACCACAGGTGGCAGCAGCGTTGACCGAAATGTTTGTCAGTGGCACCAGTACTCATAAGGTGGGGGAAGTAACGAAAACGCTTCTGGGAACGGCTCCCAGTGCCAGCACCGTGAGCCGCCTCAACCAGACACTGACAGAACAATTTGAAGCCTGGCGAAAACGTCAGTTACAGCCACACTACCGTATTGTGTACCTGGATGGCATTCATTTCCACATCCGGCATGGCAAGCAGTGTGATTCCAGCATCATCTTGACGATCCTAGGCGTTGATTTGCAAGGCAACAAGGAGGGGCTGGCGCTCCGGGCGTGTGCGGAGGAAGGCAAAGAAGGATGGCTGAGTATTCCGCAAGATATGCGCACGCGTGGAGCAACCCACGTGGACCTCTTTGTCACGGATGGACATGATGGCTTGCTAGCGGCGGTCTCAGAGTTGTTTACAGCTACTCCACGTCAACGCTGTCTGGTGCATAAACAGCGCAATATTCTCAATGCCGTCCCGCGCCGGGAGCGGGAGGACGTGCAAACCGAACTCGCAGGTATCTGGAAGCAGGAGAAAAAGGAAGAGGCCCTGATGAATCTGGCTACGTTCAAAGCGAAATATGCGCAGCGCTATCCTGAAGCGGTGCGCAGTCTGAGCGAGGATGAGGAGCATCTCTTCACCTTTTATGCCTTTCCATCTAGTATGTATCGGCATATTCAAACGACGAATGCGATTGAGAGCTTCTTTAGCAATGTGCGACAGCGTACTGCTCTGTCAAACTTCATTGCACCTGTTTGGGAGAGGCAGGGCGACCGCAAAGGCATCGCCTCCAACTAAATCATTTATGGAGAAAGGTTGGAGGCTTGACCAGACTTCTTTTTGGGACGAGAAGAGTGCT
>DAIDJF010000048.1 GCA_027451525.1 Ktedonobacterales bacterium | reverse complement strand
GGCGATACTGTTAAAGACTTTGTAGAGGGCTTTCAAGGCCACTTTATCATCGCCCAGGCCCTACTGGCGCACATACGGCGGGTTGCCCACGACGGCATCGAAGCCGCCATCGGGCTTGCGCTGCTCACGGGCGAAGAAGACTTCGGGAAATTCCAGTTCCCAGTGGAAGAAGCGTTTCTCCGCGCTCAGGTTTTGCGCGCTGGCAACGATCTCGCGGTCATGCTGGTCGGTTGGCGCAGTGCCGGAGAGCAGGGCCTCGATACACATGCGCGCCGTCTCCCTGGCTCCCTTGACGGCAAAATACTCGCTCAGCCAGATGTCGAGCAGGCCCTTGAATGGCGCGAGGGCATCATAGGCGCGGCGATATTCACGGCGCGACTCGGCAACCTCGTGCGCGGTCACGTCGGAGCGTTCGCTGACGCGCCGCATCAACTGCGTGGCATCGAGCAGATAGGCAAACTGGTTGCTCCACAGGCTCCCGCTGAGCAGTTCCTGCACGTCCGCGACGTTGCCGCCGATCAGCGAGTTGCCGCACTTCATATGGTGGTCGAGGAAGGAGAGCGGTGCGCCCAGCGTGAAGCAGTCCAGCCACAGACTGACCTTCGCCAGTTCGACCGCCATCGGGTTGAGGTCCACGCCGTAGATGCAGCTTTTCAGCACGCGCCGCTTGAGCAGGTTCAGGTCGGTCAGCTTGCCGCCGTCAATCGTCACGTCCTGCCGCTCCATCTCGGCGAGGATCTCCTGGCGCGTCTCTGCCAGTTCGTGCAGCACGGGACTCCACTTGAAAGCGGTCAGGAATTTGGCAAGCTGGTCGGTGATGTAGTCCACCGCCTCGACCAGGAAATGTCCGCTACCCATCGCGGGGTCGAGCACGCGCAGTTCAAAGAAGCGTTCGTTGAGCCGATCTTTATAGTGTTTGTAGGTCTCCTGCTCCGGCGTTTGGTTGTTCTTCGTCAGCAGGCGTTGCTTCTTTATCGCCTCAGCTTTTGCGCGTTGAGCGCGTAGATGTTGCTCGGCCTCGCGGAAGAGCGGGCGCAGGGCCTCCAGTTTCTCCTTGAGCACTGGCCCGACGGTCTGCTCGACGATGTACTTGACAATATAATCGGGCGTGTAGTAGCTGCCTGTCGCCTTGCGTTCGCGCCGATCATTCTCCAGATACAGTTCGCCCGCCGCCAGCGTCTTCTCGACCGCCTCTTTGCCGCGCCCCTCGCGCACGATGCTCATGCCAGCGCGCACCGCCTCGGCATAGGGCACAATCTCCTCAGTCTTCTTGCCCTTGACGTAGGCCATCTTCTCAGGCGCGATATGCAGTTTAAATTCGAGCAGACCCTCGTAGATGCTGCCTAACTGGCGCACGCCCAGGCTCTTGTAGTCGATAAAGACCAGTTCTTGCCGCTTCTCGTCCACGTCACGCGCCATGCGATCCAGGCCCAGAGCCAGTTCGCGATCAGGAATTTTGTGCGTGGCGAGGAAACGCGCCACCTGCGCCTCCGCTGATAGATCAGCGGGATCAGGGTTGGTCATAAAGAGACCGCCATTATAGACGGGCACGTTGAGCGTGGCATCGCCCTTGTCCACCGCCGCGAACAGCACCTGCAAGCGATCATAGAGCGAGGTGCAGATGTGCGCATAGACGCGCGTGATCTGTGTTGCCGCCTCGCTCTCCACGTTTTTCGCCTTTTCCGCGATCTCCTGCTTGAGCTGTTGCAGGCTGCGCGGTCCATAGCCGATCTCTTCGCGCACGGGCAGCAGGTCGCGACTCTCGGCATAGAGCAGGAAGAGCAGGCGATAGAGGAAGGTCAGCGTGCCACTGAAGAATGGTTCAAGGGCGCGGTCGCGTTCGGCAGGCGTGAGCGTACTCCACTCCGGCAAGAGATGCTGGCGGCGCGCATGGAGCAGGAAGCCGCGCGCGAAATGCAGGAAAATCTCATCAAAGACGCGATTTTTCAGATTTTCGCCCAGCACCTGCGCGTAGCGTTCGCTCTCTGTCAGCAGCGTATCCAGGAAACACGGCGTCTCCGCATTGCTGATGAATGCCTCTGCTCGGAAGAACAACCAAAAATACAGAAACGCGGTTTCACGCTCGATATCGGGCAAGACGAGCGTCTCTTCCAGGTCGATCTCATAGTAATTGGTGGCGCGGCTATGGGCTTTGGCGGCATAGAGTCGCCATGTTTTGCCATTGGTGACGATGGCCCACTCAGCCTCGCCGGAGTCGAGCAGCGTGACAACGTTCGCGCCAGGATTCTCGTCGGGCTGCTGCTGATCGTTGTCGTCGCGCCCATCCAGGGTGCGCCCCCACTGATAGGCCAGACACAGGGCCAGCGTCTTCTTGTTCGCGTCGGACGCGCTGAGCAGGTAATCCGCCGTCACGCTTTCCCCATTGCGCGCCTGCACGGGTGTTACCGTGAAGCCGAGCAAGGCAAAAGTCGGCTCTAGCAAGCGGCTGCGCGTCGCGGCCTCCGTCCACGCGCTCTGGTCGCGCACATCCTCATAGCGTGCGCGCAGTTCGCGATAGCTTCTGGCGAGCGTGGGCAACTGCTGTACCTGTCGCCAGATGGACTGTTCGCGCAGGCGTTGGGCCAGATAGTAGTCGGAGAAGAGGGCGCGATTATTGAAATACGTTTCGCTCCACGCGGCGGTCTCATAGGCGGCACGCAGTTTCTCGAACTGGGCATAGGTATCGGAGGCGGTAAAGCTGAAACGGCGCAAGACGCGCACCTGTACGGGCGTCGGCTCGCGGCGGTGCAGCGTTAGCACGAGTGGGCGCACGATGACCTTTGGCGTCGCCTGTGGGAAACCCGCCAGCGGTTGCGCGCTTGCCTCACTCTCGGCAATGGCACTGCTGAGGCGTTCGACGAGCACAAAATCCAGCCGCTCATACTTCTGCGTGCTATCGACGAGGACAAGCAAGTAATCACCAGGGCGGTCGCGGAAAGAGCGCACGATGGCCTGGGTCGCGGAGCGCGTGAGGGAGGTCAGTTCAAACAGATAGATCTCAAACAGCCCACCATCTTGCTGTGCCAGCCGTTCAATATACGTGATCGTGCTTTTGAGCTGCTCGTTGGTGATGCCCAGCGCGCCAATCTGCTGCTGCAAACGGGCATTGGTATCGTAGCCCAGGCGGGCAAAGAGTGCCGCCAGAGCGTCGCGGCTGGAGAGTGCCGTCACGTCGTCGCGTGTCAAATCCAGATCATGTGCCAGCATGGAGTGTGTATCCCTTCCCTCTCAATCATTGCTATATATATGTGCCCATTTTGCCCATTTTGCCCACATAATCACGCCCCCCCGTGCCCAATATGCGGGCAGTACGACGGGCAACCACAAGGGTCAATACCGCTTAAATAGGGAGAATGGGTTGAGAGACGGGTAACCACAAGGGTCCCCACCCCGCGTCCACCCCACTTCTGCCCCTACTATACACGGCAATGGGTCCAGAAACCTCCCCGTGTGTCCACGCGCCTTGCCCATATCACCTTGCGCGTGTTGTTTCTTAGAGCAGAGACAGTGTAACTCATACACGGCAAACTGGCAATATAGTCTGGGACAAAATTCATGGGGGAGGCCAATTGTCGTCTCGTTGGGCGATCATGCCGGGTCTCTTGCGCGTGATGTTGGGAGTTTCAGCGGATTCTAACATTCTTCTAACACACTTCCTACGTGCTTCTAACAGAAGGTGTGGCATACTCTGTCCTGAAGGCTGAATACAGTAGAACAGCTAAGGCGAGAGGATATGTACGTAGAGGGCCAGCAACCACAACCAAAACCTCACGAGACCACACAAGGGAAATCGCAAAGGCCGCCGCGTTGCGCGAATTGCGAGATAGATATTCTCTGGCCTGCGACAGTTGTGCAGGGGAAAACCTATTGCTGCACCGGGTGTGCGGCAGGCGGTCCCTGTACCTGTGATTATTCAGAATACCGCTCAGTGAAGGTTTCTGGCGTGATCTACTATGGCTTGGAATATGGCAGTGATGTTCACACACGCATAGCGCGTAGTGCTGGACAGCCAGAAGCATCGTCTGAGTTGGAGTAATACCCGTCTGCTGGTGTGCAGACTACTAGTGAAACGTGTTGTAAGCAAGAAGGAGTCGAGTCGTGGCAAACATTCGTCCTGTTGGCGACCGCGTGGTCGTAAAGCCCGCCGCTAAGGAAGAAGTAACAAAGAGCGGCATTGTTATTCCTGATACTGCCAAAGAGAAACCCCAGGAAGGAACCGTTGTAGCCGTTGGCAATGGTCGCCTGCTTGATAATGGAGATCGCGCTGTTATCGATGTGCATGTGGGTGACCGCGTGCTGTTCGCTAAATATGGCGGCACGGAGTTCAAGCTGGATGGTGATGAGTACCTCGTTCTGAAAGAGAATGACATTCTTGCCATTATTGGCTAGTTGAACGTCTAAAACGTTTGTTAGGAAGGAATACGCAATGGCAAAACAGCTTGTATTTGATGAAGAAGCCCGTCGTTCCCTTAAAAAGGGTATTGATATTCTCGCCGGTGCTGTCAAGACAACCCTCGGTCCTAAGGGGCGTAACGTTGCCCTCGACAAGAAATTTGGTGCGCCGTCCGTGACGCATGATGGCGTGACTGTTGCCAAAGAGATTCAGCTTGAGAATCCGTTTGAGAACATGGGCGCGCAGTTGCTCAAAGAGGCCGCGACCAAGACCAATGATGTCGCTGGTGATGGCACAACGACCGCGACCGTGCTGGCACAGGCCATCGTCAACGAGGGCTTGAAGAACCTCGCCGCTGGTGCGAACCCCATGCAGCTGAAATATGGTATCGACAAGGCCACCGAGGCTGTTGTTGAGTATATTCGCTCTGAGGCTATTCCGGTCAACGAGAAGAAAGAGATTGCGCAGATCGCCTCTATTTCCGCTGCTGACGAGACCATCGGTGACCTGATTGCTGACGTGATGGAGCGCGTTGGTAAAGATGGTGTCATCACCGTTGAGGAGTCGCGCGGTATCAACTTCGAGACCGAGTATGTCGAAGGTATGCAGATCGACAAGGGCTACATCTCGCCCTACTTCGTTACCAACTCGGAGAAGATGGAAGCCACGCTGGAGAATCCCTACATCCTCATCACCGACAAAAAGATCAGCGCGATCCAGGATATCCTGCCCCTGATCGAGAAGATTGTGCAGCAGGGCAAGCGCGAAATCGTCATCATCGCGGAAGATGTCGATGGCGAGGCGTTGGCGACCCTCGTGGTCAACAAACTGCGTGGCATCCTCAACGTCTTGGCTGTCAAGGCTCCTGGTTTTGGTGACCGCCGCAAAGAGATGCTGCGTGACATCGCCGTGCTGACTGGTGGTCAAGTCATCAGCGAAGAGATGGGCCGCCGCCTGGATAGCGCGACCCTGGCAGACCTCGGTTCCGCACGCTCGGTCATCGCCCGCAAGGACGACACCACGATTGTCGAGGGACGCGGCGAGGGCGAGGACATCCAGGCTCGCATTCGCCAGATCAAGGCGCAGATCGATGAGACGACCAGCGATTATGACCGCGAGAAACTCCAGGAGCGTCTGGCAAAACTCGCTGGTGGCGTTGCCTTGATCAAGGTTGGCGCAGGCACAGAGGTTGAGCTGAAATATCGCAAGACCCGTGTAGAGGACGCGCTTTCCGCGACCCGCGCAGGCGTTGAAGAGGGCATGGTCCCCGGCGGTGGCGTTGCGCTACTGAACGCGACCCGCGCATTGGAGAACCTGAACCTGACAGGTGATGCCGCGACAGGTGTGGTCATTCTGCGCCGCGCTCTCGAAGAGCCACTGCGCCAGTTGGCTGCCAACGGTGGACGCGACGGTTCGGTGATTGTCGATGGCGTGCGCCGCGCACAGCGCGAACAGGGCAATCCTCGCATCGGCTACAACGTCCTCAACGACACCTATGTCGATATGTTCGAGGTTGGTATTGCTGATCCTGCCAAGGTAACGCGCTCGGCACTGCAAAATGCCGCCAGCATCGCCGCGATGATCCTGACCACCGAGGCCCTGATCACCGACATCCCAGAGAAAGAGAAGCCCGCTGCTCCGGCCATGCCTGAGTACTAGGCCCCGCGTTTCGCAAGCGAAGATCGAGAGCCGCTGTGTATCTCCCAGGAGATGCATAGCGGCTCTTTTGTGGATGATGATCTCAAGATTGTTCCTGTTCCCCTGTTGGCTGATGCTCAATAATGGCGATGGCTTCCTGTAGCCATTTGATGTATGTTTGTTCTAACGCAACTGCAAAATGGGCAATGAGATTGAGGAACAAATCGCTTTCGTCCGCGTTCTCTTCCGTGTAAGGTTGGAAGTGTGAGCGTCCCTGATACGCTTCTCCCTGAGTAGTGCGGTGGGCAGGAATGAGCAGGCTATTCATCCGATACTGATGTAAGCGTTGTTCATGTTCGACGAGTCCTGCACGCAAGTTTTTTGCCAGTGCATCAGGCGATGCAAAAGCTCCAAACATCACTTTGAGCAGCAGTTCATCGCGTATCTGGTAAACGCCGGGCGGCTGGCTTTGCCATGCTGTTAGTGCTTTCTGTCCCTTCTGCGTGATATGGTAGACTTTGCGATCAGGGCGCGACTCTTGCTCTTCACGCTCCATCTCAACCCAGTCCAGTTCACGCATGCGCCGCAGTTCATTATAAATCTGACTATGGGCTGCTCCCCACATTGGTGCTAACATGCTATCAAAGAGGTGTTTCAAGTCATAACCCGATAGTGGACCCATGAACGCGAGCAACCCTAACACACCATACGTAATAGGATAAGCCTCTGGCCTCTCCATCGAAAACTCCTTTACCACATACATACGATATCGTGCCTTATGCTATCACGTCATATGGTCGTTGCCAATAGGAGATATTGCAGGACCCCAGTAATATGCTTTCACGTCATATGACGGCTTGACAAAAGGCATATATAACCTATAGTATAAGCAGACATATGACTTGATGTCATATGAGATCAGTATCTCAAATGTGCAGAAACATCTTTTGTAGTATGCAGGTCATAGTTACGCGGAGAACCTCTCATGGCGAAGATATATGTAGCAGATGCATTAGTAATTCATGCGGCTCCACAGGTCGTCTATGCGATTGTCGCGGATTATCGCAATGGGCATCCTCAGATTCTGCCGAAAGAAACCTTTACCGACTTAGTCGTGGAGGCTGGTGGCTATGGAGATGGAACAGTGATTCGCTTCCGTTCGCACCTGGGCGGTGTGACACGAGAGCTGCACGCGCAGGTGACTGAACAGGAAAAGGGGCAATTGCTGGTAGAGAATTACACCAATGCGCCAATGGAGACCTCATTTCGTTTTACGCCTGTGCAGGAGGGCCAGCAGACGCGGGTAGAGATCGCGACGGCGATGGAGAGCAGTCGTGGTTTGCAGGGTTTCGTCGAACGCTGGTTTGTTCCCATTATGCTACGGCGCGTGTATCGCAAAGAGCTTGTCCTGCTCGCCAGCGTAGCCAGTAAGCAGAGCAGATAAACTGGTTGTCTTTAGACATTCACCAGCACAATCCCCGCAAAAATTAACGCAATGCCGAACCACTGGTTCCATTGCAGGCGTTCGCGCAAGAAGATGCCAGCGAGAAGGACGGTGACGGTGCTGAAGAGCGAGGCCAGCACGCTGACAATCGCAACCTGTCCCGTTGCCAACCCTAGCGCGCCCATCGTAAAGGCAAAAGTATCAAAGATGCTGACACCGAGCAGGAACCACCAGACATTGCCGCGTGGGATGCGCAGGCTCTGGTGCAAGGGACGTGCCAGTAGAGGTAATACGCACGGTGTCATCAGCCGAAAGAGCCAGATGGGAGCAACGCCGCCAAGACGAGGCGTGACAAAAAATCCCAGCAGCCAGAACATGATGCCATAGCCAAGCGAGGCGATAATTGCCAGTATGACACCGGGTGGGAGTCGATGGCGTTTGTCGATTTGGATGATTTTTTCTGCTGATTTGATACTTTGGAGTGTCGTCGCCGCCAGCACAACGCCCACAATGGCTGCTGAAATTCCAAACGTATGCAGTATGCTGATGTGTTCGCCACTGAGCAGGGAGAGAGCGACTGTGATGGCGGAACTGCTGGCGGCAATCGGCGAGACAATCGCCAGGATACCGACCTCGAAGGAGCGATAGAGCATCAGCGAAGAGAAAATATTGATAAGGCCGACCAGAATAGCCCAGAGCCAGGGCGCGAGATTAGCGGCTGTCATCACGTGCGCGAACTGCCCCGTCCAGGCGAGATAGATGGTCAGCACGACAAGGCCGGTGAATTGCATAAAGAAGAGCGTGCGGTATGTGCCGACGCCCCGTGTAGCATAGCGTGCGAAGAAGTCCGCGATCCCCCAACTGAGCGCGGCTGAGAGCGCGAAAAAGATAGCCATAGAAACTCCTGTCCAAATGAACACTGTCTCTTATGGTATCACATGGATAGCTTCCCTGAGGAATTGTTACTTTGTCTCCTGCATAGCAGGAAGGAGCGAATAATCTGCTGATTGCGGTCTTGAGGACAATGTTACAGATCATGGTGCTCTATTCGCATTAAAGAGTACCATGATCTGTGATCTGTAATGCGTTTAGTTTCTTCTCAGGGTCAGCACCATTGGCAGGTTATTCAGCATGATGATGCCAAGTGGCAAGCCCAGGATAGTGAGGCAGAGGGCGTAGGCAACGTTGGCCCACAGGTAGCCCACCCACCAGCCCACGAAGATGTAGTAGATGGCGCGTATAAAGAAATTGTACTGTTGGGTGCCGCTGGTCGTGACATTGACTATATTGGTGACCCCTCCCTGATTTACTGCGGTCATAACCTGTACCTGCGTATTCTGTTTGGGGGCCTTCAATGTAAGTACCTGTGGTATGCGGTTGAGCATTATCAACCCAACTGGCAGTGTAATGATGAATGCACACAGCGCAAAGCCTATGTTCAGCCAGACGAGGCCGAACCACCAGCCAATAAACCAAAAGTAGAGGGCGCGTATAATAAAACTTGGCTCATTACTTTTTGTCGTGACATTGACAATTGTATTGACTTGTTGCATAGGCATTTGCTGCGGATAGCCCTGCTGCATAGGCGACTGCTGCGGATAGCCCTGTTGCATAGGCATTTGCTGCGGATAGCCCTGCTGCATGGGCATTTGCTGCGGATAGCCCTGTTGTGGATAGCCCTGCATAGGCATCTGCTGCTGCTGATACCCCTGCTGCATAGGCGGTTGCTGTGGGTAGCCCTGCTGCATGGGTGGCTGTTGCGGATAGCTCTGCTGCAGTGGAGCAGATTGTGGCGTATAGGGTGGATTATTCCATTGTTCGCCTAGGGGTTGTTTCGGTTGAGGTGTAGAAGAATCAAATGATTGTTGCATTCTTTTTTCTGTCTCCTTTATATCGCCTATCAGTAAGGCATTCGCATTATACCATGACAATTATAAATTATCAATAGTTAAGCAAAAATATAAAAATTTTTGTATTAACAACAATGCGAATAAATATTTATATATAAGAGAAGTATGGTAGATGTTTTTCCTATATGGAGGGTGTGGTGGAGTAAATTGTATAACAATGTTTATTTATAAGTTATGGTGTTAGAAGAATTTTGTATTTTTGAGTCTCGCTGTAGATCTGGCGGATCATGCTTGACAGATATCAGCGAGACTGCTATAGTGATTGTAGCCAAAGGGCAAGCGAAAGAGAAAAAAGCTGATTGGGAGAAGTAGTCTTATGTTTCCGTTCCAGAGAATTGCGGGTTGGTGCGACGCATACGCGGACAGAGATGAAATCCACCCATGATTCTGCGCGATGAGCGTCAGCGGGCCACCTCCGTTAACGGGTTACAACGAGTTTCACATTTAATTTTTTCATATAGACGTATGGGGAAAGAGATGTGGAAGAAGTAAGGTGGCACCACGAAAGCGTATTGCAGCGTCGTCGTCCTTTTAGAGAGGACGCGGCGTTTTTTTGTTGCATAAAAATAAGGAGAGTCTAGCCATGCTTGATCTGGCTTTTATTCGCGCTAACCCTGATGTCGTCAAAGAGGCGGCGCGCGTCAAGAACAATCCCATTGATATTGATGCTCTGTTGAATATCGACCAGCAGCTCTTGACGCTGCAACGGCAGGTCGAGGAGGCGCGCGCGCAGCAGAATCAGCTCTCGAAGCGCGTGCAAGAGGCGGCGAAAAACAAGGACAATGAGTTGCGTATGGCCCTGATCGCCGAAGGCAAAGGACTTGCTGAACTGATCAAAGCGACGGAGCCACAGGTGAAGGCGTTGGAAGAGGAACGCTATCAACTGCTCTTGCTCGTGCCGAATATTCCTGACCCCAGCGCGCCGATTGGTAAGGACGAGAGCGAGAACGTGCCCGTCAAATATTGGGGCGAGAAACCAACCTTTGATTTTCAGCCACTCGACCACTATGAACTGATGCAGCGGCTGGGTCTGGTAGATATCGAGCGTGCCGTTAAGGTCGCGGGTTCGCGTAGCTACGTTTTGAAAGGTGACGCGGCGCGTCTGGAATTGGCCTTGATGAACTTCGCGATGGATCGCATTGCGCAAAAAGGCTTCACGCCTCTGATCGTGCCCGCCACAGCACGCGATTTCTGCTTTATTGGCAATGGACAGTTTCCAAAGGGACGCGATCAGGTCTATGGCCTGGAAGGTGAGGATACCTTTCTGGTTGGAACCGCCGAAGTGCCGATTACAGGCATGTTCAAGGATGAGATTCTCAAGCCTGAAGACCTGCCGATGACCTTTGTCGGCTTCTGCCCCTGTTTCCGCAAAGAGGCCGGCACCTATGGCAAGGATACGCGCGGCGTGTTCCGTATTCACCAGTTCAATAAGGTTGAGCAATATGTCATGTGCCGCGCCGATCACGAGGAGTCGGTGCGCTGGTATCATCAGTTGTTGCAAAACTCGGAGGAACTGGTGCAGGCTCTTGAACTGCCCTATCGCGTGCTGAACGTTTGCACGGGTGATATGGGCGATGGCAAGGTCGAGATGTCGGATATCGAGTGCTGGCTACCGAGCGAGAATCGCTACCGCGAGACCCATTCGTGTTCGTACTTTCATGACTGGCAGGCACGCCGCGTCAATATCCGCTATCGCGACGAGGAAGGTAAGCTACGTTTCGTGCATACGCTTAACAATACCGCGATTGCTTCGCCGCGCATCATGCTGCCGCTCTTTGAGACCCATCAGCAAGCCGATGGCAGCATCCGCATTCCCGCCGCTTTGCGTCCCTACATGGGTGGGCAGGAGTATATTCGTCCCCGCTAGCAACAGTTCTAGAGAGAAAGCCGGAAGAAACACGAGCGTGTCCTTCCGGCTTTCTTTTGTGTGCTTATTTGATATTGCTCATAAAGAGATATCGAATATGCCTGTAGAAGCTAATAGCCGTAGCCTATGCAAGGCAGAAAAGGTATGACACAAGGCGTAATAATTGGGTAGCAAGGCGTGATAGGATAGCATGGAATAATGGGATAGCACCCATAGCCCCAACCACCATTACCGACCACCTGCTCCATCTCCTCATCGGTCAAGGTGATGAAGTGTTCCTGCGCCTCCTTGTTCTCCTGCTCGGTAGATATAGATAGTAATTTCATCTAAAGTCTCCTTTCTTTCTTCGTATTCAAGAATGTGTCACGCTTCATATCGCGTTCACAAAATAAATTGTAACGAGAAAATACGAAAGAAGTCAAGCTGAACATGAATTATTTGTTTATTTTTGAGGCTGTAAATGTAGGGATAGCGCAAAAAAGCAAGTCAGCACCTTGATTATCAATATATTTTATATACTAGCAGCCTTCCAGAGCGGTCACGTGCTAGCTATACTGGTGCTATGCCCTGCCAGACCTGCACGGTATTGTCAAACGCGCCGGAGGCGATGCGTGTGCCATCGGGCGACCACGCGGCGGTGTTGATTTCACTGTTATGGCCGCGATAACTATAGAGTTGACGACCGGTTTGGGTATCCCATACCTGTACGGTTTTATCGCGTGAGCTGGAGGCAAGAAGGGTGCTATCGGGCGACCATGCTACGCACCAGACCTCATCGCTGTGTCCAGCGTAAGTGAAAATGCGCTGGCCTGTTGCGGCATTCCACACTTGAACGGTTTTATCATCGGAACCGGAGGCAATGCGTGTGCCATCGGGCGACCACGCGACGGTAATAACTTTATTTGTATGGCCCTGGTATGAAAAGATGCGTTGGCCCGTTGTCGCATTCCAAACCTGTGCGCTCTTGTCTTCGGAAGCGGAGACAACACGCGCCCCGTTGGGAGACCACGCGACAGACCAGGCAATATCGTTGTGGCCTGTATATGTCAGCAGTTGGCGACTTTGTGCGATATCCCAGACAAAGATTTTGTGGTCCCATGAGGCTGAAAGCAGACGCGTGGAGTCGGGTGACCAGGCAACCGAGAGCACGTCTGCGCGATGACCTTGGAGGGTAGCCAGACGGTTGCCGGTTTGTGCATCCCATACTTGTACAGTATGGTCACGCGACCCTGTGGCGAGTCGTGTGCCATCGGGCGACCATGCCACGCACCAGACAACATCGCTATGTCCATTGTAGAAAAGCTTGGGGCGTCCGCTATTGACCTCCCAGATCTGAACCGTGTGGTCTGCCGAGGCGGAGGCGATATGTGTGCCATCAGGCGACCATGCCAGCGCGTGAATCCAGTTGGCGTGGCCTCGATAGGTTATCACGGGTGTGCCTATGGGTGTGCCATGGGGCTTGCTCACCTCAATCAGCGCGCGTGCGAACTCGTGTACGTTACTGAAACGCTGCAACGGGTCTTTGGCTAGTGCTTTGAACACGACCTGTTCAAGGGCAGGTGAAATTGATGGTACCCTGGCGCGCAATGAGGGGGGCTGCTCATGTGAATGCTGATAGCCTAACTGAATAAAATCGCCTTGCATGAATGGCGGATAACCACAGAGCCATTCGTAGACAACAATCGCCAGTGCGTATTGATCGCTAGCACTGCGCGCAATGCCGCGAAATTGCTCTGGAGCCATATAGCAGGCGGTGCCGCCCACGTTTTGGCCTGTTTGGAGGGTTGTATAGCCTGTTTGTGAGATGACTGCGATCCCAAAATCGCTGAGCAAAATCTCGCCGCGTTTGCCTACAAGCATATTTTCTGGTTTGATGTCGCGGTGTACCACATGTTGGCTATGCGCGTAAGAAAGCGCGTCCGCGAGTTGGCGGATGTAGGTTTGGATGGTTGCGAGTGGAACTTGTTGCCCTTGTGGATGCCTGTTGCGCAATGAGCCATTGGGGGCGTAGTCCATTGCCAGAAAAGACGTATCATTCTGGACATCAAAGTCGAGCAGGCGTACGATATTGGGATGCGCGAGTGCCGCGATAGTCTCCGCTTCACGCTGAAATTGCTGAATATTTGCTCCGGTGACGTGCGTGTGGAGAATTTTGATTGCGGCTTGCTGGGTCGAAATGCGCACATGTTGACCAAGATAGACGCTCGCAAAGCCGCCCTCACCGAGCAGGTGAACAAGGCGATAGTTGCCAAATCGTTGTCCAACGTGATCCGTCATTTCTTATATCCTTCATTCAGTCGAAGCTATTACTGGCATACAGGTCAGACCCTTTGCAAGGACAGCGTGTCTATGGGCTAAGATAGGTTGATTGTAGGGTATAGCATAAAGGCTTGTCAAGCAAATTTGGCCTGTTTCGTCTTTGCGTTTGCTACACACGTGTTGTTCATCGCGATATTGATGTGATACATTGGAGACAGTAGCAGGTATGACAGCGACAGAGCAGACAAAGGAGTAAAAGATGAAACCTGTCAATGTGAGCGAATATGAAGCATTGGCCCAACCGAAGATAGAAGCGGGGGCGTGGGACTTTTATCAGGGGGGGAGCGACGACGAAGTGACATTGCGCGCCAATCGCAGTGCTTTTGAGCGCATTCGCTTGCGACCGCGCGTATTGGTGGATGTTTCGTCAATTACCATGCAGACAAGCGTTTTGGGAATACCGCTTGCGATGCCAATCATGGTTGCTCCCACATCCAGTCATTGCGTGGCCTATCCTGAAGGTGAGTGCGCGACCGCACGTGGCGTTGGGATGGCAGGCTCGCTGATGATTGCTAGCTGTGTTTCCACTCGTACATTAGAGGATATCGCGGAAGAAGCGCATACGGTGCAATGTCCGCTCTTTTTTCAACTCTACGTGTTCAACGACATGCAGATAACTGAGGGGCTGGTGCGGCGCGCAGAGCAGGCGGGCTATCGCGCTATCGTCTTGACGGTTGACACGCCGCGTCTGGGCAGGCGCGAGCGTGATCTGCGCAACAACGTGATTATTCCTCCGCTCCCACATCGAGCCGCAAACTTTGCCGACGGCCATCCCTTATTTCGGCCTGTGCTCACCTGGGAGATGCTGTCCTGGTTGCGCGACATAACCTCCCTGCCAATTCTCTTGAAGGGTATTTTGACCGCTGAGGATGCACTGCTGGCGGTACAACATGGTGTGGATGGTATTATTGTCTCCAATCATGGTGGGCGACAACTGGATGGTGGGCTGGCAAGCATTGAGGCATTGCCGGAGGTTGTGGAGGCCGTTGAGGGGCGTTGTGAGGTGTATGTCGATGGCGGTATCCGGCGTGGAACCGATGTATTGAAGGCCCTGGCTCTCGGCGCGCGGGCAGTCCTGATTGGGCGACCTGTGCTCTGGGGTCTGGCAGTCGATGGTAGTGAAGGTGTGCGCGACATTTTAGGTCTCTTGCGTGCCGAATTAGAACTAGCGATGGCTCTCTCTGGGCGTCCCACCCTGGCAAGTATCGACCGTTCACTGGTGAAATTGCCATAGTGCGCCATCAACCGTCACGCCCTGCCCAAATGTGGTTTGTATGGCTCATTCCCTTATTGGAGAACATGCGCAATTTCCATGTTCTATAGGAGGATAATCGCGCCGTTGATATGTTGGGTTTCGTCATTGATCGTGAGTTTGCCGAGGCTGCATGTTGGTTGGCGGCGGCGGTCGGTGGCACTCCCTGGGTTAAAGAGCAGTTGCCCGTCGTGTTCTTGATTGTAGGGGGTATGGCTATGTCCGAAGATCACGCAGCGCGCTGTTGGGAACTCCTGCCGCGCAATCTTGACCCGATTGTGCGTATCGCCTAGAATATGAACAATCCCAATTCTCAAGCCGCCAACGAGTACTTCTCGCTTGATGGGTAACGTGCGTATGACTTCATTTTCTTCAACATTGCCTTGAACGGCTACGACTGGAGCGATTGTCTCCAGTTCATTGATTACAGAGAGCCGCGATAAATCGCCAGCGTGAATGATTAATTCTACCGCTGCAAAGTGTTTCCATACGGCCTCTGGCAATTGCTTAAAATGCGGAATATGCGTGTCGGAAATTACGCCAATATGGTGTAACAATTTGGCTCACCCCTTCTCTTTGCGATATAGTATGAGAAAACTCATACTTTTTCTTAGTTTCTTTGCTACAGGATATCATATACATGCGCGTTGCTATCCTTTCGGATATTCATGGAAATCAAATTGCCCTGGAGGCAGTGCTTGCTGATCTGGCGCGGCAGCCAGCCGTCGATCACATTGTTATCGCGGGCGACCTGTGTCTTAATGGGCCGTGTCCCCGTCAGGTGTTAGAGATAATACAAGGCTTGCGTTGCCCGGTTATTCAAGGAAATGTTGATCTGGATATTGTCACGCAGGACGTGAAAAGTGCGAGAAAGAGCAATATTATTGGTTGGACTCGTGAGCAGATCAAACGTTCCGGCATCGCATATCTGGCCTCGTTGCCATTTTCCCATCTGGTAAAGAACCCCGAGGGAAGTGATCTCCTTGTCGTACATGCTAACCCGCTGAATATGGAAGAGGCCATTTTCCCGACCGCGCCGGAGAGTATGTTGGAACATTTACTCGGTGGCGTAGCGACAACAACAGGGGCATTAGCCTTTGGTCATATCCATATTGCCTATACAAGGCGGTGGCAACATCTCTTATTGGTAGATGCGGGCAGTTGTGGCCTGCCTCGTGATGGTGACCCTCGCGCCTCTTATGCCATTCTCACATGGCAAGACAATGCCTGGGAAGCCAAACATCGTCGTGTTGCGTACGATGTCAAAGAGGTGGTCAAACAACTGAAAAATTGTGGTATGCCCAATGTCGAAAAACGGATTAAGATCTTGACGGAAGCGAAGTATTAACGATGCGGCGTGGAAGTCATCTGCTTTAAGTTAATGGGAGGCGTGGCAAAATCTTTGCCACGCCTGGAAGAAAAATGTTGATGATACCGGACTGTGCGAAATCACGCACTCATAGGCAAGAGTTGCACGCTTGTCCCCTCGCTACTGCTGGTAGCGAGTTGTGAATACTCATCCTCGACTAATTCATCCTCCCCCAGGTAATCGGCAGCATCGCCGATATCGACCAGTTGCAATTGTTCAATAATTGCACGTAGTTCACCCGTTGTCGCCATGACAAAAACCCCCAAGCTCATAAAGTATTTATTAAACAATAACGCTGTGTTGACTCAATCCTCTGCCACCCTATACACTAGACGCCCTCTGTTACGTATTGTTGCGCCGAGTGATCTGCGAGTTATTTCATAAGTAGAGAATAGTTAGAAACAGAGCAGAAGGCTACTCACGAGTAACAAGTTGCTCTAGTTATACATACGTTTCTGTCGTGACAATCATCCACAAGAGCGGTCAAAATAGGCCAAATTGGTTACGTGACGGTTATGAAACGTGGCTTGCGTGTAGTCACGTAACGCATAGCCGCCCTGCGCTGAAACGTGATATACTGAGCGCAGAGCAAGATAATCCTTCAAACGCTTCGGAGGCTGAGTGAAAGCTGTTATCTATCATGCGCACGATGATATTCGTGTCGAGCAGTATCCCATTCCTGCGATCACAGAGACAGAGTTATTGGTACGTGTAGATGGTTGCGGTCTCTGTGGCTCGGATATCATCAAGATTGTACAGCAGGTTCCTCCGCCAGTAGTGTTGGGGCATGAATTGACCGGTACTATTGTGGCATCGGGCGCGGCCGTCTCTTCATTTCGCACTGGGCAACGGGTCGTTGTTGCCCACCATGTGCCGTGCGGGACGTGTCACTATTGTCGCCATCAAAACTACTCGATGTGCGTGCAGTTTAAAACTTCCAATATCGCTCCGTGCGGTTTTGCCGAGTATATCCGTGTGCCCGCTGCTCATGTGCAGCAGACGACACTGCTACTACCAGATGTATTGAGCGAGGAAGAAGGATCATTTACGGAGCCGCTGGCCTGTTGTGTACGCGCGGTACGGCGGATGCCCCTTCAGGACGGTGATAGCATTGTTGTTGTCGGTTTGGGTTCGATCGGGCTTTTGATGGTACAAGCAGTAAAAGCATTGGGCAAGCGTGCGGGGCAGACGTATCATGTCTATGGGGTAGATCTATTCCCTGAGCGGCTACAACTGGCCCGTCGTGTGGGAGCGGATGAGGTTTTTCTGGCTCAAGCGGAGGAGCATGCTTTGCGTGCTATGTTAGCTCCGGCAACGGATGGGCGTGGTGCGGATGCGGCGATTATTACCGCGGCGGGTGCGCGTCCATTTATGCAGGCATTGGCAAGTTTGCGCAAGGGCGGATTGCTCAATATTTTTGCGGCTCATGCTGGTACTGTTCCTGTGAATATCGAGCAGGTATATCAACAGGAACTCAGTATTATCAGTACATATTCATCCTCACCGCAGGATTTGCGGCTCGCGCTTGATCTGCTGACAACGGGCCTTGTGCGTGTGGATCAGCTGATCAGTCATCGTCTTCCTCTCGAGCAGTTTCATGAGGGGGTGATGTTAATGCGTGAGCGCAACGCATTGAAGGTATACTTTAAAATAGCAGGAGAAAAGAATGGCGAATAAACAGTATAATGTCGCCGTGATTGGCGCAGGCCCAGGTGGCTATGTCGCCGCGATCCGTGCTGCTCAACTGGGCGCGACGGTTGCAATCGTTGAGAAGCAGTATCTTGGTGGAACATGCCTCAATGTTGGTTGTATTCCCTCAAAAGCGATGTTGCATGTCGCTGAGGTCATGCACAACATGGAGTCCTTAGAAGAGTTGGGTATTCATCTACCCCAGGCTCCCACTTTTGATATGATCAAAGCTGTTGCCTTTAAGGATAAAGTTGTGAAACGCATGACCAGTGGCGTTGGCACACTGATGAAGGGCAACCACGTGGATGTCTATGATGGTCTAGGGGTGGCTGATGCCTCAAAAACCGTGACGGTGATGAAAGCGGACGGTTCAAAAGAGCAGTTTAGCGCGGACAAGATCATCCTTGCAACAGGTTCTGTGCCTTTTATGCCGCCACTACCGGGCATTGATGGGCGCAATGTGATGAACAGCGATACCTGCTGGAATTTATCAAAGGTTCCAGAGAGCCTGATCTGCGTTGGCGGCGGTGTGATTGGCGTTGAACTGGCCTGTATGTTTAGTGCCATCGGCACGCAGGTCACGATTTTAGAGATGCTGCCCAATATCCTTGCCCCTGTCGATGAAGAGGTGCGTCGTCTACTGGCGCGTGTGTTGAGCAAACGCGGCATCAAGATTATCACGGGTGCAAAGGTCGAGTCTGTGGAGGACGATGGCGACCAGAAGAAAGTCATCGCTACAACTGAGCAAGGTAAGCAGACCTATATAGGCGAATATGTCTTGATGGCGGTCAGTCGTCGCCCCAATACGAGCGGTCTGGAACAACTGATGGAGCAGGGACTTGACCATGATCGCGGCCGTGTGCGTGTCAACGAGCATATGGAGACAAATTTGCCCGGCGTTTACGCGATTGGCGATCTGGTGCATGGCGCAGGTCTGGCCCACGTTGCCTCAACCGAAGGTGAGATCGCGGCAGATAACGCGATGGGCCACGAGGCGCGTATGGACTACAGTGTCGTTCCCAATCCCATCTATACCTTTCCCGAAGTCGCCTTTGTTGGCCTGACCGAGGCGGAAGCGAAGGCGAAGTATCCAGAGGCCCGTGTCGAGCGTTTCCCCTGGGCCGCAATTGGCAAAGCTGTCGCAATTGGCGAGACCGAAGGTTTTACAAAGGTGATTATGGGCAAGTATGGTGAAATACTTGGCGCACACATCATCGGCCCTGACGCGACGAACCTGATCTCCGAGTATTCGGTTGCGATGCGTGGCGAATTGACAGTGGATGAAATTGCCGAAACAATTCACCCACATCCGACCCTGAGCGAAGGGCTACGCGAGGCTGTGCTGGCGGTCGAAGGGCGTCCGATCCATATTCCGCCCAAGCAACCATCCCGCGCCCGTTAAATGCTGTTTCAATCGAACAAATAAACAAGGACTCTATTGCTATTCCGTAGTGATAGGGTCCTTGTTTATTTGTTCGATTGAAACGCCAACGTATGATATGCCGTGCCGTATAGGACAGGCTCTATATGCTGTTAGAGCGAGAAATAACACGTGTTTAGCAGAATGGAGGGTGATGATGGTCACTGCGGTTGAAAAAGTCATAGACAATATTAAAGAAAATAAACAGAGCTATTTGCGGCGCGATAATTTGATTACGTTGATTATGTGGGGGCTTGCGCTCGGCTCGCACGCATTTTTGTTGTCGCTGTTCATTTGTGAATTGTATCGGGATATTACAAAACATCGGCCTCCGCGCCCGTTTTGTTTGTTAAAAGATGCTGTGACTCATTAAGCGACACGCAGGTCGAGCGGTACAATACCGCTCGACCTTTGCGTTGCTCGCAAAGTATTTATCCTTTCGGCGTAGGTGTAGGGGTGGGTATGGCTCCTGGCGTGGGGGTTCCACTCAGATTGATGCTGAGATCATCGAACGTTTGCACGTTAATGACGTTACCTGTCCCTCCCGTATATGTTACGGTGACCGTATCACCCGCCTGCACAAGCGGCAATTTGGACGAAAGTGTCAAATTTGCCGTGAAGATAACAGGTTGGCCTGCGATCTGAATATAGTAAATCGTGTTTGTGCCCGCTTGAACGGGTGCAATACGCACAACCTTGCCAGTGGCTGTTTGCGTCGTGACCCCAGTTGGCGGGTTGCCAGAGCCTTGTTGTGTTAACCATTGCTGGTAATCTTGTAAGGCGGCGGGCAACGTTGTTTCAAACTGCACATTACTGCCATTGAGGTTGCGGGCATCTACAATGCCGACGGCCTGAAAGATGTCTCCACTACTCGTTTGCTGCACAAAGATGGCAACCCAGGTCGGCGTGCCGTAAATCTGATAGAGTTGGATGCTATCTACGGCATAGTTGCGAATATTGGCGCGTGTAGATTGGATTGTATTCTGCACGTTGCTGGCGATACCAATGCCGGAGAGCGGGTAAAACTGCGCCAGATTTTTGTGCGTGTTGAAGAGAAAAACGCCCGTGCTGGAGTTGTCGTTGGCTGAAGACGAGGTCATTGGAATGAGCCAGACAGGTTGATCAATATTGTTATACAGTAGTTCGGGCGTATTGGCTGGGGATTGCTGACCAATACCGGATGGATTGAACCAGGGGGCAGCATGGTAGAGACCCCACCATGTCAGGTATTGCGTGACCGTATCGGCTGGCATCACGCGGTCTACCCACGTGGGAACATTCTGGGGCTGGTATGTTTTGATATCCCCTGTATGGGCATCAACGATTAACACCTGACTGAGCACATCACCCGTGTAGCCGCGTGAAGGCTGCATCAGCGAGATTGTCCAGTAAGGATGGAAATTGTCATCAAGCTCCAGTGTGGGGTCTACAAGGCGTCCATACGTATAGCCATCGAGATAGACGTGGCGCAGCAAATCCTGGTTGAGTAGCGCACCTGGGAGAACGGCGAGCGAGTCATTGGGGCTTGTGTAGAGCTTTGGCTCACTCTGGGGGTTCTCTGCATCTACAACAACAAAGCCTGGCGTGCTGGCATTGGACAGATTGACAAAAATGTTGTTGTAAGAGAGTGGCGCGACATAGTAAAGGTGATGGTTAATGGATTGCAACGTATAGCTATTCGGATCAAGATTATAGGCTGAACCGAGATTTTGCCCGTTAGAGCCAAGAATTTGTTGCCCTTTGTAGGAGGCGACATTCTGACTGACGAGCACGATATTGTTTTCATCAGTCGGTGGAAGCTGTGATGAGGCCGCCATCATCTTCACATTGGGGATGGCGGCCAGGGCCTTCGCGTTAGTATCGAACCATGTCGTGAAAATGGTGATGAGGATTGTGGCTAGAATGCCAATGACTCCCACGATGACAAGGCCAAGAATACCAGCGGCTACGGCACCACGTGAATAATTGCTGGGCATCTTGCGCGTTGTGCTTGCGCTAGAGGAGCGCATGCGGCCCTGTGAGAGGGCGGATGCATCCTCTAATACGCCCATTGCTGGACGCGCGAAAGCGAACAGGTTGCCAACACTACTGAGGAGGAGCGGCCAAAGTAGCCACTGCCATCCGCCAAAGGGTCCTGTCAGAGCAGGCTCACCAAAGTAGAGAATTAACAGACAAAAAATGAAGTTAAAGGCCGCGTACCAACCAAACCAGGTAAAAAATCTTCTGGTGTTGAATGGCTCACTACGCCCGAAGAACAGGCGCCCTGCACTTAAAATTGCCATTATGATCAGCGTACCGATAAGGGCAAGTAAAAGAATAATCATAAAGCCTCTCCGCTTGTATTGAGTTGCATAGAGCTTACTCTCAAAGGTGTGAGGTGTATTCACCGTTTTGCACACCAGGCATCTATGAGAGGGCAGTGTTAATGATGAAACAATGCGATACTGTGCATTGCTCAGCCCATTTTACAACATTTGGCGTATCTACGTATTTATTCGTCAAGCGGGCAACGTTTTTCACGGAATGTTCCGTGCCCTGCAGTTGTTCTTAAATGTAGAAAAATGAATTTGTATATTTCCCCTCTTTTTAGAATCATGACGTCATGAAAATTGAGTCATATAATTTCGTGTAATAGGCAAATTCGTAGCGACTATGTTATTAAGGAGCAGATAAACGCATGCAATTATTCGGCAAAAAACCAGCTGTAGAGGTAGAGAAGCGACCAGATGGGCGCGACCGCTTGCCCCCCGGACAATACCTGACGCAGAAATGGCCCGTGTTGAGCTATGAGCGTACACCACGTCAGATGCCAACAAACTGGCGTTTGAAGATCACAGGGGCTGTGGAGCAGCCGCTTGAGTTGACATGGGAAGAGTTTCTTGCCCTACCACGTACAACGTTAACAACCGACTTCCACTGTGTGACAACCTGGAGCCGTTATGATAACACATGGGAGGGTGTGCATATCCGTGAAATTTTGCAGCGTGCGAAACCGTTGCCCACTGCTCACTATGTGCTGGCCCATTCCTGGACGGGCTATACCACCAACATGCCGTTTTCAGATCTCGATGACGATGATGTGATGATTGTGTTGAAACATGATGGCAAGGACCTGGAACCCGATCACGGTGGCCCAGTGCGCCTGCTTGTTCCTAAATTGTATGCCTATAAGAGCGCGAAATGGCTGGATGGCCTGGAATTTATGGAGCAAGACCACCCCGGCTTCTGGGAGGTACGCGGCTATCATAATCATGCCGATCCCTGGCAAGAGGAGCGTTACTGGTAAGTTAGCGTAGATATGCGACGAGCCACCCCGAATGTTTCTGAAACATTTGGGGTGGCTCGTTCCTTTTCTTTATTGATGGCCTGCGTTATCGGCTAAATCGCGTGTGACCGTCATATCGAGGGCGGCGAGGACATGAAAAATATCCTGGCAGACATCGACCATGACCTGTGGGAGCCATGTCTCCGGGCGCGGTTGGTCAACAACAACCTCTTCGCTGTCTGTGTCATTCTGTATCCGTTCGATTTTATGGCGCAGACGTGAGTGGTGCCCATCCTGTAATTCATGCAGGCCGCGCATGCCATCGGGATGCCAGATCGGTAGCTCAACCCGTTGCTGGAGGGTCAGCATATCGGGTTGAAGACGGTTCTCTTGCAAAATCATACTGACACCAGGGCGGGTTTCAGTCGTTCTCCGACTATGTTCGCTTGCGCGCAATCGGAGCATTTGGGTCAGCGAGAGTAGCGCGCTCTCAGAGATTTGAAAACCATTCAACGGCGTCGTGTAGGATAGATCTAAAATTAAGGGAGGAATATCACGGGTATGGAGATGCGGACAATGCTCATCGGCCTCATGAAAAAACTCGCATATTCCTAGTGGCCCCTCCTGCGATAACGCGGTGTCGAGTGCGTCCCAGGTGAATGAGAGCGTACACGCGCTGCGTTGTTCTGCCTCTTCACAACTTCCACTGTGGCAGGTACAAGCGAATTCACGCTCCAGCGTGCGTGCGTTTGTCCAATATTCGGGGTGGGTCACGAGAGCAATACCTTCCGCCGCTTTCAAGAAATACGCGGTGACATCCTCGTATGTTAGCACAATAAACTCCTTGCCGCTTGTGTGTGTAATACCAAAAAATTTTGGTGTTCCTCTCTACGGCGTCCTTCTATATTACTGATCTATTCAGATCATGTCAATATCACATTCTTCCCTCCCTTGACAGACGCCAATAGATACTTTATTCTTGTCACATGATAAAATTTTTTTGATCGATCAAATAAGGCCAATTGATTAACATAGGTTAATAACGATGCAAGAACGCTATGAACTTGAAAATCTGGAACAATTGCGCGCGATCTCCGATATTCTGCGCGTGCGTATCATTGATCTGTTACGCGAGCAGTCGATGACCGTGACGCAACTGGGTGAGGCACTGGGCGTGGTGCCCGCGAAAATTCATTATCACGTGCGCGAGTTGGAGAGAGTTGGCCTCTTGCGCCTCGTCGAGACACGCGAAAAGGGTGGTATTCTCGAAAAATATTACCTGCCCATTGCCCATGATATTGAGGTTCCCTCTCATTTGCTCAACGCTATGCCTTCTAACGAGACCCTCTCGTTGATCCGTAGTTGGTTTGATCAGGTGAAAGAGCGATTTCTCTCTGCGATGCGTGAGGCTTTGCAACGTAAAGAGCAGGAACCATTTGCTCCACAGGATAGCTTTACGTTCTCCATGTTACATATGTACATGACAAAACAAGAGCATGAGGAAATGATGAAAAAAATGCAGGAAATGATGGCCCCTTTTGAGGTGCGGCGCGGCATTGAGGGCGAGCAGGAGCAACTGGGCGCGCTCGTTCTCTATCCGCAGAAGAATGAAGGGAGATACTCTGAGGCAAGCGTTGTAACCTCTAAGAAATCTACTTCCAAACAAATTGAGTGGATGGTTGGAACCGTCGTCTATTCGACTGCCGATCTGGAGCGTGTGCATCTGGCTGGCAAAAAGCTCGACATCACCGTGATTGGCGTTTGCCAATTTGAGAAGAGCGTGAGCGCGGAGCTGGTTGAGCAGGTGGTAGAACGTTTTCATCTGATTGGGAAGCTACAGGCATCGGTAGCAGTGCGTGCGGTTCTTGAAAAGAAGCGTGCTTGAGAGGAGCAATAATCATGCAAACAGAAGACCACTCGCCAGAATCACAAGCCGGACAAGCGGGTGTAGCTACATCCTCACAAGAGCATACTGCTGTCGTCGCACCGCAAAAGGGCTGGTTGATCAATCGCAACTTTACCTTGCTTGCGATTGGGCAGGGCATCTCCAATATGGGCGATTTTGTCTATAGCACGACGCTACTCGTCTGGGTCTTTGCGTTAACGCACTCCGCAGCGGCTGTGAGTGGCATTTTAATCGCCCAATACGCGCCAACCTTTGTGCTTGGTCCAATAGCAGGCGTGTTTGTAGACCGCTGGAATCGTCGTCAGACTATGTTGATCTCCGATCTTGCACGCACACTCTTAGCCTTGTTGCCCTTGCTGGCCCCCTTCACCTTGCGTCTGCCCATGATCTACGCCAGTGTCTTTCTGATCGCCTGCTTCTCGCGTTTCTTTACACCTGCCAAGTCAGGTCTGCTACAGGCCATTGTCTCATCCGAGCAGCAGGGCCAGGCGGCATCAATCAGTCAAGCCACCTTTGCCCTTGCCATCATCGTTGGCCCCGCTCTTGCCACGCCGCTGTACTTCGCGGTTGGCCCTGTGATTGCTATTAGTATTAACGCGCTCTCGTTTCTGGTTTCGGCAATCTGTGTATTCTTTATTGCAGCGCCACGCGCCGCTTTGCATCCCTACGCATTTAGCCAGCATGAGCAGCGTGTGAACCAATTGCAGGCCATCTGGCACGAACTTTGGCTTGGCTTGCGTTTTGTGGTAACCACGCGCATCATTCTGATGGTCGTGTTGATGGCATTAATCGTTATGCTAGGCGCGGGCGGCATTAATGCCCTGGATATCATTTTTGTGAGCCATAATCTGCATGTCAGCACGCTCTATTATGGTCCGCTGGCGATGGTGAGCGGCATTGGTACGCTGGTGGGTGCTATCCTCGCGGGCCTGCTTATCAGGAAAATTAAGCCTCAGCGCATGCTCACAGCCAGTGTCTTCCTGGTAGGAATTGGAATTATCCTCTACTCGCTGCAAAGTTGGTACGTAGCTGCGATTATTGTCACGCTCATTATGACGATTCCGCAAGGAGGAATCGATGTCGGAGCAGGACCGTTGATCATCAATAGTACGCCGCAAGCGATGATGGGGCGCGTAATGGCCGTCTTTGAAACCTGTATGTTTGGCGTGAGCCTGTTATCCGCCGCCCTCGCAGGCTATCTCGGTCAAATTCTGCCCGTCAGCCTGATCTTCGCGCTGGGGGGTATCCTTATCATGCTTGGTGGCCTCTTCGGTTGGTTCGCCATCCCCAATACGACTCCTGTCACGCAGGCCCACCCACAAGTCGAATGAAAGCCGATCGTAAAAAAGACCCGATGAATATACGCACATATAGTTCATCGGGTCTTTTGTGATGCGAAGATGCAATGCTGCATTATATGCTTGCATGCCTGGCATGTGCTTGTATTTTTTGCAGAGCGGGGCGCAGGAGCGGAAACGACTCTCTAGTACATGGGCTTAATGGAGAGAATCAGATAGCTGGTGACGCCGCCGGGGGTCGATACGCTAACCTCATCGCCCTCTTTGTGGCCCATCAACGCTTTTCCCACAGGTGACTGATCTGAGATCAAGCCAGCTTTTGGATCTGCTTCAAAGGTCGAGACAATGTTAAACAAACGTTTAACGCCGCTCTCATTCTCAAGCTCAACTTGCATACCAATACGCACTGTGCGTGGGCCTGCAACTTCCTGGTGCATATCCGGCGACATAATCTCAGCGGCTGCCAGGAGCTGTTCAAGCTCTAGAATTTCGCCTTCGACCTTTGCTTGATCGTTCTTGGCGTCTTCATAGGCACTACTTTCGCTAATGTCACCCGCCTCTTTCGCTTCATGGATATAATCAGCGACCTCTTTGCGTTTTACATTGCGAAGGTATTCCAACCGTTCCTTTTTCTTGGCATAGCCTTCAGGCGTCAAGCGATATACCTGTCGCTCAGACCGCGCATCACTCTGTCCACCAATACTCATAGCTCATTTCCTCCCTGGTAATGACACACTCAATCTCCGCTAATCCCTGGGTAAATCTTTCACAGATGAGAAGATGGTTCCCGCTTCTTTTCGCTCCCGTCAAAATCTTTATTGGATAGTAGGTCACATATGCGTCTTTTGTGATTTATTTATCGCTTACACCCTTCCACACCGCGAGGAGCATCTATGAAAGGCGATCAACACGCCTACTCAGGTGACGTAACAGCATTTCTCACTGTTCTCCCATGTACGTTGATCGAGCCGATACGTTCGCACACGATGGGCCGTATCGAAACGTGGATACCCAATAGTTCTGAATAGCTAAACCGTGCAACTACTCAGTTTTATGCACCTGGCCTCTAGCTCAGCTAAAAGGATGTACTGCAAGGCATCCTTTTCTCGCATACACTAGAGTTTTGCTAACGGTTATCATACGCATGAGGGAGATTATACGTTCTCTCTTTCAGAACGTCAAGTGATTTACGTTATAATTTTTCTTGGAACAAAAATCTTGTGTTTTTTTGTGAACACAAATAGCAAAAAGCTATATTTTCTATACGATTGATGAGTATATTTAGACTCATGGATGAACCTCCTCATCTCTATTGTTCAGAGCTGGCAATAAAACGAAAGAGGCGTGTGCCACAGGTTGGGCAAAAAGCCTCCATTGCACGCCTGCCGTTTTTCGTAACAACCTCTTGTGGATTCTGCATCGGACGTTTTTGTTTGCACTTTACACAATACGCCTCTAATGCAAGCTGTGCGGGCGCAGCGGTGGCTTCAGAGAGCGATGGCCCATCTGATGCTGTTACTGCCGACAGCGGAGCGGGTGTAGAAATCGGCTCAGAGAGCGGTGCAGGTGCAGAAATCGCGATGGGTGCAGGTGTGAGGGTAGCACTGCGCCAATCGCGAATGTTTGCTACCACCTTGCTCGCATAATCTGCCTGCATACTATGCTCTGTGTCTTGCAGTAAAACAACGCGCGCGTGTGCTGGCAGGGCGTGATATCCAGACGAGGTAAGGGCGGTATTGAGGGGATGAAGGCCCCAGAGAATCAGGATTGGCTGCTCAATTGTTTCGCGCTGTTGGGTCACATCAAGCCATAAATCGCCTGCCAGGTAGGCAAGTGCTGCATGCTGTGCGCCCGTTTGCTGCGCGTATGCCTGATAGGTAGTAAGCTCGTCCTGCGAGAAATTGGTAACTGCACAGTGATAGTGCGCGGCTAAGACGTAGCGCAGAAGCGGTCGCCGTGTGAATAGCGCGTAGAGAAATAGACCAAACGGCGCAATGCGTAAAAGAGGAGCATACCAGGGAGTCGCCTTAGTGGTGAAAACACTCACTGGTGAAAGTAAGATGAGACGTTCACACAATTCTGGCATAGCCTGCGCTACACTAATACAATAGTTACAACTTAGCCCACTTGCTAGTACTGTTGTGGGATGTGAAATCACCTGTTTGAGAAAATCTTTATAGAAGCTGACGTACATATCAGCAGAATATGTAGTTGAAGAGCAGGTGGATTGTCCAAAACCAGGCAGGTTGGGAACGTAGACCCGATAGTGTGAGGCTAATCCTTCTGCAATCGCACGCATAGTATAGGCCGAAGTCGCAATGCCAGGGGCATGGAATAGGACTATTGGGGGAGCGTCATCTTTTCCAATGATGTGATAACGCACAGTGCCATGCGTCCATATAAAGAGATGGGTTTCTCCTGAGAAGAGGTCAGACAGCGGTTGGGGAGTACTTAGAATGTATCGAAGGATGATGAGTAATGCACTAAGGATAGCTGCACACAGGCAGATGAATCCTCTGAGCAGGTATCGAGTCACTTTACGCATATCTTTTTTCTTTCTAGCCAGGCCATGTATCCTAGTATAACATGGTTACTGATGTTGATGCCATACGTCTAGGAAGATTACGACGTTAATACAGACGTATAAAGGTATCAATTTTCTACCATTAAAAGTTATGTGTTGAATGTGTGACGAAATGGATGGTCGTAAGCGTTTGTTATCCAGGTTCTTTATAGGAGCCGCTATGCATATTATCTCTACTCCTGACGAAATGACAGAGACAGCGCGCGGTTGGCTGACAGGAGGAACCGTAGGTTTTGTGCCCACGATGGGCTACCTGCATGAAGGGCATCGTTCTCTTATTCAGTCGGCGCACGCTGAATGTGAAATTAGCGTCGTCAGTCTTTTTGTTAACCCGCTGCAATTTCGCGTACACGCAGATTTTCTGAACTATCCACGTGATCGTGAGCGTGATCTACGTCTTCTCGAGCAAGAAGAGGTGGATGTTGTCTTTCTTCCGAAAACGGAAGATATGTATCCAGAAACCTTTTCGACGTATGTGATGCCGAGCGGTCCACTTGCTGAGCGTCTTGAAGGTGCAATTAGTCCTGAGTATGTACGCGGAATGGCGACGGTAATGACCAAGTTGTTTCACCTGATTCGCCCAGATGTCGTCTACATGGGACAGAAAGATGCCCAGCAAATCGCGATTATTCGTCAGTTGATACGCGATCTCACGGTTGACATTCATTTGCGTATATTGCCGACGGTGCGTGACAGCGATGGTCTGGCCTGGGGCAGTCGCAATCATCAGTTGACGGTAGAGCAGCGTAAGGTAGCACCGTTGCTGTATCAGGCGTTGCTGTTGGGTAAAGAGGCGATTGAAAAAGGGGAACGGCAGGCGCAGCGTATCAAAGAAATCATCTATGCGCATGTTGCCCACAGCCCGTCAATTTATCTGGATTATGTAGCAGTTTGCGATCCTGACACCTTTGTAGAATATGATGAAGTTGCCGAAAATACTCTTATTACACTTGCCGCCAAGCTTGGAGCGGTTCGCCTGGTCGATAACATTCTGCTGCTTAAAGGCGTGCAATGGCATATATGATCGTAGATAACATGTAGAGCGTATCGTGAGTGGGCGATGTGGTAGAGATGTAGGACCACTTGTGAGTAACAAGATTTTGCGCTTATAATGTGGGAGCAGAGGGGATTGTCTAGATACTGTTTGGCAGAGAAGACGACCTACCCGCGCTAGAGCGTCTCATACAATGAAGGAGGGTGCAATGTTTGGCATCATCGGTTCGCTCTTTTTGAACGCGCTTATTGGATATTTCTGGGGTTCGCTTCCGTCTGGCTACTGGATGGGCAAATTGTTACGTGGCAAGGATTTTGATATTCGCCTGTATGGTAGCCACAAAACAGGGGCGACCAACGTATTGCGTACTTTGGGTAAAGGCCCTGCGGCTGTTGTGTTTCTATTAGATATTTCTAAAGGGATTGGGCCTGTGCTACTTGGCACTTTGGTACCTGCCCTGTATGGTGCTGGTTGGGGAGCTTGCGTTGCCGGAATTGCGGCCTTGCTCGGCCACTGTTTCCCTATTTTTATCGGCTTTAAGGGTGGGCGTGGTGTGATGACTGGCAGCGGTGGTCTACTGATTATTTCTCCGTTTGCTTTTGTGCTGACCGCTATCGCAACCTTTAGCACCATTGGAATTTCGCGCTATGTCTCACTAGGCTCAATTGTTGGGTGCTTGACCGCGATGGTCTGTGGGATTGTGTTCTTCATCATTGGTCTGGTCAACCCGGCTTTTTTTGCGGCGGTGAGTGTGGCAAAGCTGGTCTTTATGATCGTTGTGCCGGGCCTGATCATTCTCTTCCACTATGATAATATCGGGCGTCTTTTGAAGGGCACAGAGCGCAAACTGGGTCAGAAGGTGGTAATAGCGGCAGATAGCACGACCAATACTACCGCTACGGCATCTACCAACCCTCCTGTACAGGCATAGACCTGAAAAATCCGCGTCGAACTCCCAGGCTCACTTGTCAATATCAGAAGCCTAGGAGTTGGCGTGTTGTTCTTCAGTCGCCTTGTTCTCTGTTTTCTCTTGAAAAATGGGCAGTGCGCCAACTATATACTCGATACCGGAGAACGCTGTCCAAATCACGGCGACAATGAGCAGGACATCGGCGAACAGGAGAAGAATATTGCTGGCAGTCAAGGTCTGGCTATTGAAAACCAGATGCTGGGGGAAGAGCGAAAGCTGATTAGCCCCAAGGCCCTTGGCGAGTAGTAATGCGCCCATTGCCACCAGCGTGATAAATGTTTTCTGCTTGCCCCAGATACCCGCAGGAATGACGCGGCCTTTAGAGGCGGCCAGTGAGCGCAAACTGGTCACGAGAAATTCGCGTGTGACAATCACGAAGACTATCCAGGCGGGGACGAGCGCGATTTGCACCAGAGCAACGAGAATAGCCACGACAAAGACTTTATCGGCTGTCAGATCGAGAAAGACCCCCAGGGATGAGACGATACGAAAACGCCGAGCCAGGTAGCCATCAAAAAAGTCGGTTACTGAAGCCAGGAAAAACACAACCGTTGCAACGAGAAAAGCCCAGGGTTGATCGACCAGGACGAGGGAAAACACGACAACTGTCGCAATTAATCGGCTGGCACTTAATATGTTGGGCATATTACGCATAACGAGAACTCCTTACATCTTCTGTGAACAAATGTCGCATCCTGGCGACATTCAGCGTGGAAATGATGTTTGTTGCCACAGTTCATAGGTGCTACTGCTGCTAAGAATACAACCAGCGGCGCGGACTCGTGTCACGTCCGCGGCTGTACGAATAAAACCGCCAGCGATAAAAGGTCCGGGCAGGAGTGATTGTAGAATAGTTGCCACATCAGGAAAGATGGTCCCTGGTAACACTTCGACAATATCAGGCGCGGCGCGGGCAATTGTACGCACGCCACTATCAAGAGCCGAGTCTTCGGCAAGGAGGAGGCGTTGGATCGTAATCAATCCTTCGGCCTTGCCCGCTGAGACTAGCTGAGAGCGACTGGTGATAATGCCATCCACACCAATCTGCCGAAGGTATTGAATGCCTGCCCGGTCTTTCCCCACGCCAGCAACAAGATCAACATGCACAATAATACCCTTTCCACTTTTATGTGCTTGCGCAACAAAAGGGGCGAGTTCAAACGCATCGCCTTTTAAAATAAAGAGCAGGAGCGCGTTAGATGTCAATGCTATCTGCATATCTTCACTCGATTTGATCGCCGCCGCTACCGGATAACGTTGTGCAAGTTGTAAGAATTCAAGTTTAGTCATTATGTCCATCCCTGGCTCTCTCCCAATGAAGCTAGACAGCCCTTGACAAAAACAGTTCTGCCGAGTAATATCATTATAAGCTAACAAAAACACATTGTATAGTTCGTCCAATCATAGTTTCAATATCCAACACGTCGCATTTTTAGGGCACGGTTGAGATATCTCACAAAGTTGTGATGCTGTTGGCGAACAACTTGCGCTTTTGTCTTTCCTATCTTATACTTGTAGGAAAGATATGTTGCGGTTACAAACGATTTGTACCGCACTAGCATGCAAATACAACCGCATAGCCCAAGGACAGTGAAATGAAAAGTCCTAAGCCAGTCCCGCAGCACCACTGTGCTACTTAAGGGAGGCTTGGGGCTTTGTTATTTTTAGCCGCTCTACCAGAGGTGCATTATGCATAACAGGTCTAGTGGATCACTGCTAAGCCTTTCCAATGTGGGGAAGGGTATTCCCGTTGTGGAGAATAGGGCGCAGGGCGCGCGGGTCTTTGACCTGCCTCATGCGCGTGCGGTTTCGCTCCGACACTGCAATCTTTTTGAGTTTAGCAACTTTTTTGAGCGTGCCTATCAACGTCATATCCCCACATATGTTAATACCGACCACATGGATGGTATTTATGCGGATACCGCAGGACTCCGCTATCTCAGCGAACGTTTGCACATTACCGGCATTATTTCCAGTCACGCACGTGTGCTGGCGATGGGCAAAGGTTTTGGTCTGGAGACCATTCAACGTATCTTCGCTCTGGACTCAACCGGTCTGGAGACATCCCTGGCTTCGGTAGATACTGCAACTGTTGATCTTCTGGACATCTCACCAGCCCTGGTAGTTCCGCATATCATCACGCGCATTCGCCCATTGCTTCCTGTGCCATTTATCGCGTCTGGTTTGCTTCATAACGTGGAACAAATTCAGCGTGTTTTGCAAGCAGGAGCGGTAGGTGTATTAATTGCGCGCGATGAGTTATGGAATGCCTGTTAGAGCTGCAATATGCGGTATTACTGTAACATCTCTCATCTGTACAACCTTCTTGCACGGACATGGCTGTCGGTGCATTCTGATAAAATAGATGATTCGGGCAGCGATGCCTGTCTCATTTTGGCACATTGGTGTTCCAGGGTGCGATTTCATAACCGCCCCTGACAAGTTGGGGGAGCGTCCCCAAAGGAAAAAGAGAGGTTTACATGGCAAAGTATGTTCTCGCCCTCGACCAGGGTACAACCAGTTCGCGCGCAATTCTCTTTAACCATGATGGTGCAATTGTCAGTGTTGCGCAGCAAGAGTTCCCACAGATTTATCCTGCTCCCGGTCTTGTTGAGCATGACCCAGAAGCGATCTGGTCTAGCCAGCTCGCCGTTGCGCAGGAAGCTATCAAGAAAGTGGGCGCGACCGCCAGTGATATCGCCGCTATCGGTATCACCAATCAGCGCGAGACCGCGATTGTCTGGGAGAAATCAACGGGTAAGCCTGTCTTCAATGCGATTGTCTGGCAGAGCCGTCTGACCGTGCCAATCTGCGAAGCACTGACTGCAAAGGGCTTTGACAAAGAGCTTCGCGCCCGTACAGGTCTTGTCACAGACGCATATTTCTCCGGCACGAAAGTCAAGTGGATTCTTGACAATGTGCCCGGCGCACGTGCGAAGGCCGAACAGGGTGAATTGCTCTTTGGCAACGTCGATACCTTCCTGATGTGGCGTCTCTCCAAAGGTCGCGTACATGCTACCGATCCCTCGAATGCTTCGCGCACACTGCTGTATAACATCTACGAAGGTAAATGGGATGATGTCATCCTGAACGAGTTGGGTATCCCAGCCTCCATGTTGCCGACGGTCATGCCATCCAGTGGTGTCTTTGGCGAGACGGATCCTGAGTTCTTCGGTGGCCCAATCGCGATGGCGGGTGACGCGGGTGACCAGCAGGCGGCAACTTTCGGACAGGCCTGTTTCGAGGTCGGTATGGCGAAGAACACCTATGGTACTGGCTGTTTCATGCTGATGAACACTGGTACAAAGGGCGTTCCTTCGCAGAACGGCTTGCTCACTACCATTGGTTGGGGCGCGAATAACGAGACCATCTATGCACTGGAAGGCAGTATCTTCATCACTGGTGCGGCTGTACAGTGGCTGCGCGATGGCTTGAAAGCGATTACCAGCAGTGCTGATGTCGAGGCTCTGGCTGCTACTGTGCCCGATAACGGCGGTGTCTACCTCGTACCAGCCTTCGTTGGTATGGGCGCACCGTATTGGGATCCCTATGCACGTGGTACGATTGTCGGCTTGACACGCGGCTCGACCATCGGACACATTGCGCGTGCAACGCTGGAGTCCATGTGCTATCAGACACGTGATGTGTTAGAGGCGATGAGTGCTGACAGCAACGTGCATGTGAAGACATTGCGTGTTGATGGTGGTGCTGTTGTCAATAACTTGTTGATGCAGTTCCAGGCCGATATTCTGGGCGTTGCCGTCCAGCGTCCAAAGGTTGCAGAGACTACCGCGCTTGGCGCAGCCTATCTGGCTGGTCTGGCCGTTGGTTTCTGGAGCAGCCAGCAAGAAGTTGCCAGCCAGTGGGCGATTGACCGCACCTTCGAGCCAAAGATGAGTGCAGACGAGCGCGAGAGCCTCTATGCAAACTGGAAGAAGGCAGTTGGTCGCTCCCTCAAGTGGGAAGAGGCCAAGTAGAAAGCACTGTCTCATGATGAATAAATGAAGGTGGTGATTGCTATTGCCACACTCATTTGTTCATCATGGACGCCCAACGCCCACGCTAACAACGAGAGCAGAGCGTTTTTGTAGTGCGTCACTTTTTCTAATTTTTACCACCGCTTCGTATCAGAAGCGTCTGCCGCAACGCTGCGGCGCAGACATTATCCGTCGTTGTAGTGTATCTTTTACTCACAGGAATGGAGTAAACAATCATGGCACAATCTGTTAGCAGACCGTCCGCAATGGCGGGCACATTCGGCGAGGCATTAGCCGAGTTTTTTGGCACGATGGTTCTAATCCTCTTTGGTGATGGCTGTGTCGCCACTTTCGCGCTCTTCACCAAATTGGGTGCGAATGGCGCGGCAACGCCTTTTGCCAACACCTGGCCCGTAATCATCTTCGGATGGGGTTTCGCGGTTATGCTCGGTATCTACGTCTCCGGTGCAATCAGCGGCGCACACCTGAATCCTGCCGTTACAGTCTCGCTGGCTGCAACCAAACGCTTCCCCTGGAGCAAGGTCGGCGCGTACGTTCTGGCTCAGGTGCTGGGCGCATTCGTTGCCGCTGGTATCCTGTACTTCGTCTACCAGGGCGCGTTGAATGCGAATGCTGCTGGTAACTTTGCGGCAAACGTCGGTGGCGTCTTCTATACAGCGCCTAAAGCCTTTGTTGGCACTTTTGGCGCGTTCGGCGATGAGTTTATTGGTACAGCCTTGCTGGTCGGACTGATCCTGGCGATCACCGATGCACGCAACCAGCCTGTGCAGGCCAACCTCAACCCGCTGATTATCGGCTTACTGATCGTTGCCATCGGTGCATCCTTTGGCCTCAACACAGGATATGCGATCAATCCTGCTCGTGACTTCGGCCCACGCTTGTGGGTTGCTCTGGTAACGGGCGGCGCGAGCTTCTCGGCGAACAATTACTACTTCTGGATCCCCATCGTCGCTCCGCTCGTCGGCGGTGTGGCTGGTGCGTTTATCTACGACTACACGATTGCCAAAGTCCTTGTTGCACGCGGCTTGATGAAATCTGGCACCGCTGAGACAAAGGGCGAGGCAGTGCGCGAGCCTTCGGTCAACTAGTTTTTGTAAGGCACTCTTCGTCTTCAGGCGTGCGTACATCTGTTATGTGTGCGCACGCTCATTCGAGAAAGGAAGGAGAGACGGGCATCACCATCGGTACATGTTCGCCTCTGCACGGGATATGCAACCATTATCAGATACAGCACGCATGCACAACTTAGCACGCATGGAGAGCGAACGCTTCGATGTCCTGGTCATCGGCGGTGGTGTCACAGGTGCGGGCGTCGCACTGGATGCGGTCGCACGTGGATATAAAGTCGCACTTGTAGAAAAGATAGATTTTGCCAGTGGGACGAGCAGCAAATCGACTAAACTCGTACACGGAGGCATTCGTTACCTGCCTAATTTCGATTTTGGTCTCGTCCATGAAGCGTTGGTTGAGCGCGGTCTACTGCTCCAAAATGCCCCATTTCTGGTTGAATCAGTGGGCTTTGTTCTCCCGATCTATGAAGGAGACCGTCACCCGGTTGGTATGCCGTTTACGACGCCCGGTGGCATTGGCCTGAGCTTTATCCTCGACATTGGCCTTTGGATGTATGATCTCATGGCAGGACGACGGAATGTCAAACGCCATCGCCGCTTGAGCCGCCAGCGTGTGTTGGAACTGGCTCCCGCTCTGGTGACGGATAAGCTAAAAGAAGGCTTTATGTACTATGATGGGCAGACCAATGATGTCCGTCTTACAATGGCTCTGTTACGAACTGCTGCCACCTATGGTGCTGCCATTGCCAACTATGCTGAGGTGACATCCTTTGTCACCGAAGATGGAAAAGTGTGTGGGGCCAACGTTTGTGACCGTATCAGCAATCAAGAATTAACCATTCGCGCACGCCACGTCGTGAATGCGACAGGCATCTTCTCGGAGAAGGTGGAGTCGCTGACTGGTGTCGCGCCACAGGCCAAAGTTGAACCCAGCAAAGGTGTCCATCTGGTTTTCTCGCGCGAGACACTCAAACTTGGCAAACACGCGATTGTCTTACCAGAAACCGATGACAAACGTATTCTTTTTATTGTTCCCTGGGAGTCACGCGCTGTCTTTGGTACAACCGATACAGGCAAAGGCGACCTGGACCATCCCACTGCCAGCCACAATGATATTGCCTACCTGTTAGAGCATCTCAATCGCTACCTCTCTGTCAATGTGACGGAGGCCGATATTATCAGCACCTACGCAGGCTATCGGCCGCTGGTGAAACCGAATAGCGCGGGTCAATCAACCGCCCGTCTCTCACGTTCGCATTCGGTTTTACAGAGTCCAACCGGGCTGGTAACGATTGTTGGTGGCAAACTCACCACGTACCGCCGCATGGCCCAGGATACGCTAGACGTGTTGGGGAAACGCGATGGCGTTAAACCCGTTCATCCTACGGAGAATTTACCCCTGCAGGGAAGTGCAGGCTGGCCTAGCCAGCAAAAAGCGTTGGCGAAACGGGCTGTCAAGCTCGGACTCAGCGGTGAGGCAATCGAGCATCTGGGCAAGAGCTATGGCACAGAGGCCGCAACGCTTCTAGACATGATTGAGGCCGATTCTGCGCTTGCTCAACGCCTCATCAACGACCTGCCGTACTTGCGTGTTGAGGTGCCCTATGCCTGCCGCAACGAGATGGCGTTAACACCGTATGATATTCTGGGACGCCGCACTTCAATTACTCTGGAGGACCGCCAACGTGGTCTTGGGATCGTGAACGACGTTGCGGACCTGATGGCTCAAGAACTGCAGTGGTCTGACGAGCAAAAACAAACGTTGATTGCTGAGTATCGGGCCGCGATTGAGGAGCAGATGGCGGCGGAGGTTGTTGGCGTATAAATGCATGTGTGAGAAGTTATGTCCGGTCATCACGCAATAGCGTTGTGACCGGGCATAATTGCGCCCCGCTAAAGGGACAGTGTATACTTGTGTTGTTCGTTGTAATGTTACAACAAAAGGAGTGACCAGACCATGAAAAAACTCATCAACAAGTCAGAAGATGTGGTAAAAGAGGCTCTGGCTGGCATGGCAGTAGCCCATGCCGATCTTATCAGCGTCGATATGGAAAACCAAATCATCGTGCGCAAGAATGCCCCTATCAAGGGCAAAGTCGGCGTTATTTCTGGTGGTGGCAGTGGTCACGAGCCGATGCACGGTGGTTTTGTGGGTTTTGGCATGCTTGATGCTGCCTGCCCAGGTGCCGTATTTACCTCACCAGTGCCTGACCAGATGCTGGCCGCGACAAAAGCCGTGAGTGGCGGAGCCGGTGTGTTGCATATCGTGAAGAACTACACTGGTGACGTGCTAAACTTTGAAATGGCAGCTGAATTGGCGGCGGCAGAGGGTATTGAGGTTGCCAGCGTGGTCACGAATGATGACGTGGCGGTGCAAGATAGCCTGTATACAGCGGGACGGCGTGGCGTAGGTGTGACCGTTTTGGTAGAGAAGATTGTTGGTGCCCTCGCCGAGACAGGTGCGCCGCTGGCTCAAGTGGCCGCTCTGGCGCGTAAGGTTAATGAGCAAGGCCGCAGTATGGGTATGGCTCTCACTTCCTGCACCGTGCCAGCAGCGGGCAAGCCGACCTTTGAACTGGGCGAAGATGAGATGGAGATTGGCATTGGTATTCATGGTGAGCCGGGCCGTCGTCGTGTCAAGATGGCCTCCGCCGCTGAAATCACCGAAATGCTTACTTCTCCCGTCGTTGAAGACCTCGGCCTCAAGAGCGGCGAACAGGTTCTCGCTATGGTGAATGGTATGGGTGGCACGCCATTGATCGAATTGTATGTGATCTACGACGCGCTCAATCGCATTTTGCATGGCAAGAACATCACGATTGCGCGCTCTCTGGTCGGCAACTACATCACCTCGCTTGAAATGGCGGGTTGTTCTATTACTCTCGTGCGTCTGGATGACGAACTGGCGAAGTACTGGGATGCTCCTGTCCATACGCCTGCATTGCGCTGGGGTATGTAGTGGTCCGTCACTGACAGACACAGTTCTTGAACGATGTAATAAGCGTGATGATGAACGGATATATTCATCATCACGTTTTCCCATACCCGTGACAGGATGTTACTACGGCAACACAAGAAGGTACAAGACTTATGACAAATCAGGATATTATTCGTTGGTTGGGCCTCATTGCCGATACGCTGCATGAAAACGCGCAATATCTCACCGAGCTAGATTCGGCAATTGGTGATGCTGATCATGGTACGAATATGAATCGCGGCTTTACGGCGGTGCGTGCCAAGTTCGCGTCTATGGAAGCGATGGATATGGCAGGCACGTTGCGCACCGTTGGCTCAACGCTTGTTTCTACCGTGGGGGGAGCCAGTGGTCCTCTCTACGGGACTGCGTTCCTGCGCGCGGGTGGCGCGGTTGCCGGGAAAGAGAGCCTGACGCCTGCAGACCTTGTTGCCATGCTCGATGCCTTCTTGGGCGGCATTGTTGCGCGTGGCAAAGCTCACACGGGTGAAAAAACGATGATTGATGCCTTAACGCCCGCTGTTAATAGCGCGAAAGAGGCTCTTGCTCAGAACGCCTCATTAGCTGAAATCACAGCACGCGCTGCCTCTGCCGCCGAAGAAGGCATGAAATCTACTATTCCAATGCTGGCTACAAAAGGACGCGCAAGCTATCTTGCGGAACGCAGTATTGGACATCAAGACCCTGGCGCAACATCCAGTTGGTTCATTTTGCGCGCGCTCGCTGTAGTGTGTGCGCAACAGTAGTAGCCTGGGTACGCCTGACAATACTTTCCTCCATACTAGCCCTCAAACTCTATGAGGTGACTTTTTATTGTCTCTGTACTTCATATGTCGTTGGTAAAGGCCATAAAGAGGGATATTGATACTATCCCTCTTTATGCTACGCTGTCCACATAGTTATCACACGTGTCGTAAAAGGTAGTATAATCTCGACGAACATGAATGCAACAATGTGGTCCAGGCCACGATGTAGTCGAGGAAAAAGGAACTCGTTATGACAGTCGGATTGGTTATAGTTTCGCATAGTACGCAACTAGCTAAGGGGGTCGCGGAACTTGCCGCTCAGATGGCTCATGGTCAGGTTGCTATTCTGCCCGCGGGTGGAAGCAGTGACGAGTCAGGCGACGACATTTTAGGCACATCGGCGGATCGCATTGTGCAGGCTATTCAGGAAGCGGATAGTGGTAGTGGCGTGCTTGTGTTACTCGATATGGGCAGTGCAATCCTCTCAGCCGAGACGGCTTTAGATTTTCTGGATGAGGAACAACGTCAACACGTGCAGTTAAGCTATGCTCCACTTGTTGAAGGGGCAATCTCCGCGGCTTTAGAAGCTTCGCTTGGACATACGCTTGCTGCTGTCAGACAAGCTGCTGAGCAGACTGGTCAGATAGAACAGTTGCTGCGCCTCAAACCTGTCACTCCTGTCGAAGATACTGAAAATACTACCAACGTCCCTGTAGACGCAATAGGTGTAGAGCAACCTCTATCCGTTCAACCCGACGAGACGCATACAGCTCAGTTCACCATTACCAATTCCGCCGGGTTACATGCTCGCCCTGCCAGTCTTTTCGTGCAAACTGTGGCCCGTTTTCACGCGAAAATTACGATTGAACGCAATGGGCGGTTCAGCGAAGTAACGGGGCTGATGAGTCTTCTCTCACTTAGTATTCGTCAAGGTGAGACGATTACTGTTTATGCCAGTGGGCCAGAGGCGGGCGTAGCATTAGCGGCTCTCCGTGAATTGGTTGAGGCTAATTTCTATGAGCCTGTCCAGATTGAGACTGTGACCAAAAATGTGCCCCCTCCCTCCCCAACTGTTCTTGCTCCTGCTAAGAAATCCTCCTCCTCGCAAGGCAGCACGAGTTGGTATGGTACTCCTACCTCAACTGGCGCGGCACTCGGCTCAGCCCTGCTTTATACACCGAGCGCGTTGCAGCTTGAACACATTGAGCGGCATCCTATTTTGCCGGCGCAGATTGTTGATGAGCAACAACGTCTACGTGATGCGTTGCAACGTACCTCTATGGAGCTAGAGCAACTCGCGCATGATGCGCGGCAGTATGTGGGCAAAGATGCCGCTATTTTTTCCGCCCAGGCATTGATGTTGGGCGATCCACAGCTATTGAATGATGCGTTGACATATATTACGCACAATACCTGTGATGCGGCAAGCGCGTTGGCAGATGTGGCTGAACGACATGCCGCAATATTGGCTCAGCTTGAGGATCCGCTCTTTGCCGCGCGCGCTACCGATGTGCGCGATGCCGCCAGTCGCGCTATTGCCCATCTGCGCCCACAGGGGGAGACGCTGCAGCAGCAATTGCGTGACATCAAAGAACCTGTCATTCTGATTGCGCCAGACCTGACGCCTTCGGATACCGCCCTCTTGCGCCCGGATATGGTTGTGGGTATCTGTACTGTGCAGGGAGGACCAACGGCCCATGCCGCCATTCTTGCGCGTGCATTAGGTATTCCCGCGCTTGCTGGCGTGCCTGAAGAACTGCTTCAGGCGATCCATGCGGGACAGGAGGTGGGTCTAGATGCCGATAAGGGCGTAATCTACACCCGTATAGCACCAAAACTGCGTAAAGAACTGACCCGGCGTATTATGGAGCAACAACACGCGCAAGAGGAGCGCAAAGCGCGGGCGCGGCAAGCTGCGGAACCGCTTGTGCTTGATGGGCAGCGCATTCTCCTGCTGGCAAATGTCGGCGGAAAGGTAGAGGCAGAAGCAGCGCGCGAGTGGCAAGCGGAAGGTATCGGCCTGCTCCGTACCGAGTTTTTGTTGGCGAATACGGCGCAGTTGCCCGACGAGGCAGAGCAGCGTCAACGTTATATACAGGTTTTTCGGGCCTTTATGGGCGACCAGAAAGCCTCCAAAGGTCCGATCGTGGTGCGCACGCTCGATGCGGGAGCAGATAAACCGATGCCAGCCCTGCAAGCCTTATTGGGGTCAACTCCTGAAGCTAACCCCGCCCTGGGCGTGCGTGGTATTCGCATTCATCTGGCGCATCAAGAATTACTGGAGCAGCAGCTACGCGCTCTTTTGCTGGCTGCGGCCGATACGGGCTGTGAGCTACATATCATGTGCCCCATGATAACAACGGTTACTGAATTGCGCACTGTGCGCGCCATCTTTGCGCGTGTCCATAACGAATTACGCCAACAGCAGGGCAATATTCCTACACATGTGCCGTTAGGCATCATGGTGGAAGTGCCTGCCGCCGCGATCATGGCTCCTGAACTGGCGGAGGAGGCCGACTTTTTCAGCATCGGCTCTAATGATCTGACCCAATACACGCTTGCCTGTGATCGTACTAACACGGCCTTGAGTGCGCTTTACAATTCAATGGAGCCAGCAGTGTTGCGCCTGATTCGTCAGGTGGCGCACATCGGACGGTTAGCGGATAAGCCCGTCGCGGTGTGCGGCGAGATGGCGAGCGATCCCATGCTTGCGGCCCTCCTTGTTGGCCTGGGCGTCACAGAACTGAGCATGACGCCGAACGCGCTGCCAAATGTGCGTGCTAGCCTGACCCGCCATACATTGGCGGCGATGACAGAGTTGGCGGAGCGTGCGATTGCCATGCATACTGCTGCCGATGTCAAGATGCTGTGTGAGCAGGTGTTGGCTTCGTAGCAACGATAATGTCGCGTCGTTTGATAACGCGGTCAACAGCATGGACGAATTGCGTGTAGGGCGGGTCGTTACGCACCGTAAGATGGGTGCGTCGTTCGATGAGTTCGATAAGAGCCTCTCGCTCTATACGTGTTGCGTTCCATGCCAGAGCCAGCGTGCCGCCTGGCAGCAAGACGCGCTCCCAGGCTGGCAGCGTTCTCTCCAGGAGATCCGCGATTTCGCCGAAATGCTGGATGCCGTAAGGCAGGTCGCCGACAATAGCGTGCATGCGCGATCCGCCAGGAATTTCGCGTAGATGGCTCTCCGCCTGTGTGCTATCACCATGCACCAGCACGAGTGTGCGCGTCTCGCCCTTGCGCCCGATCTCAAATTGCGAACGACGGCCTGCTCTGCGCCCTCGCTCATCCACTTCTTTATAAGGAATATGTTCACTATTCAAGTATTGGCGCACAAAAACCTCGGTTGTCTCAACATCCTGGCGTTCCTGTTCAATGCCAAAGGCGTCATAGCCGCAGGCAAGAGCGCGGAAAAGCGTTGTGCCGCCCCCCGCCAATGGATCGAGGATGCGTAAACGCCCGGTAATTTGCTCGCTATATGCTCCAGCAAAAAGCGCGACATTGAGCAATACCTGTGTGAATAGCTCATTTGTTTTGCCTTTATAACGGCGCGTCTCAACCATTTCTAGTGGTACGAAGGGCACGAAATCTGGTTCTAGTGGGCGTAGTAGTGGCCCTGTCACCGCGCCGATCTGCTCAAAATACTCGTAAGCTTCGCTGGTTGCGCCGAGTCGTGCCAGGAGTTTGCGCGTGAGCGGGGCGGCAAAAGCTGTATCTTCCATCTCGACAAGCAGATACTCCTGACCCGCGAGCGTGATGGGGGTGACCATGTGAATAGCTCGCCCCAGTGGACTAGCTAGCAATTCGGGTGTGGCGAGCGTTGTCGTCATATTCGTGTATTGGGTGCTGCGTTGTGGCGTAACCTTTAATGCAATCTTCATGCCTTCTCATTCCTCACTGTCTTTTGTGCTATTGTAGCATAGGCATCTCGTGCTGAGAACATTCCCCAAATCTTCCCTATTGACCTGCCACGTACTACAATAAGATGGAAAAAAGCAACACAACAGTCGTTTATCAGGGAGATCTTGTTATGCATATTGTAACGGTTGCGGAAATGCGCGAACTGGAAGCGCGGGCCGATAGAGAGTATGGCCTGACTTCTCCTATTCTCATGCAACACGCGGGCAAGAGCGCGGCGGACATTTTTCAATCGCATCTGCTCCCTCACCATACGCTACCAGGTTTGCATATCCTCTTTTTGATTGGTCCCGGCAATAATGGCGGTGACGGTCTGGTCGTCGCGCAACACCTGGAAGAGGCCGGAGCATATAGTAGTCTCTATTATTGGAAAGAACGCCGTCTATTCGTTCATGGACAAGAGGCCAGCGAAAGTGAAGTTGCGCGAGAACTCAATGCTGCGCTGCAGCGTGCGGATTACATTGTTGATGCCTTACTTGGTACAGGTCATTCGCGCCCTCTCACCGACGATATGCGCGCTTTACTCAATTTGGTCAATCACGAGCGGAGCAGACGCCCGTTATTGCGCATCGTCTCAATTGACCTCCCGACAGGTCTTAATGCTGATACAGGCGAGGTGGACCCTGGTATAGTGCGCGCCGATCATACAATCACGCTCGCCTGCCCTAAACAGGGCTTTTTCTTCTTTCCTGGGCGCGATTATATCGGCGAACTCTCGGTTGGCAGTATTGGTTTGCCTGCTGCCCTGGAACAAGATTTGCGCACAGACATGCTGACCAGTCAGCTTGTGCGCGCGCTCCTTCCGCCACGTCCATTAGAGAGCAATAAGGGAACCTTTGGCAAAGTGATGCTCTTCTGTGGTTCGCGTCCCTATCCAGGCTCGGCCTTTCTTGCGGGGAGCGCGGCGGGACGAGTGGGAGCGGGTCTTGTCACGCTCGCTGTCACGGAGCAGATGCTGCCCATCTATGCCAGTTCGTATCATGAAGCCACGTTTGCTCTGCTGCCGCCAGAACGTGCGGAGAGCTTTGAACGTTCAAACGCACTT
>DAIDJF010000047.1 GCA_027451525.1 Ktedonobacterales bacterium | reverse complement strand
CTTGCAGCTCACGGAGTAGAAAAGCATCTTCGTTATCAGACATGGGCAGCGAGCCACTTGAGAAGCTCTTCTGTAGCTTGCGGGTCCAGGCGCGTATCAGGGCCGTTGTAACTTGCTGTTATCTCAGGAGTTACCAGTTCTGAGCGGGGACGCAGTTCTTGCTTAAGGATGTGATTAGCGTTCTCTGGGAAGAGGAAGCTCACATTCTCATGCCCCGCAGTGGCCTGCTGCAGTGGCTCGCCATCGGCCTGCCAGTCGATCTGGATATCCTTCTTCCCAATCACGACCAGCACGGGAATGTCTACCTGACGCAGAAGAGGAGTCGCGTCGGCCAACCAGAGTTCACGGGCAAAGGGCTGATTGGCTGGGGTTTCCAGGCTCCTCAGTATCATCTGAACTCCCTCCGGCAGAAGTGGGTCAGGGTTGATCGGTTCACCCGCCTGGAAACGCGTGATGGCCTGATCGTAGAGTGCTAATAGAGCAGCACCATTGGGGAGAGCAGCAGCCTGCGCAGCCAATTGCGAGTGTGCAACAGCGCCAACAGTTCGTCCAGGAGGGCCTATGAGGACGAGTCCCGCGAACTGATGCACGGGGCTGTGTAGTTGGTAATTCAGAGCGTGCAGAGTGCCCTCACTATTAGCGAGCGCGAAAATCCGGTCAGGACGCACATATTCCTGTTTTGCCAGGATGTTTACAGCACCAGCGAGTTCGTCAGCAAAGCTTTGCATGCTGAGTTTGCCAATTAGAAGAGGCACATTCTCGCGAGCATGGGGACCGGAAACACGCTTATCATAACGCAGTGAGGCGAATCCTGCCTGTGCAAGTGCTTCTGCCAGCAGGCGGGCACTACCATTGGTGCCTGGAAGCAGGGGCGAATTCCAATCGCGATCAGTCGGACCGCTACCAGCCACCATCACCACAGCGGGAAACGGTCCTGGGCCAGCAGGCTTGGTCATCGTGCCATACACGAACGTATCATCCATTTGCCAGATGACTTCCGAACTCTCTGCATACGAATCCTGATCGATCATGATCTCTATCCTTTCATTGCTCTCTGCACAGAGAAACAAGAAACAAAAGACGTTTCACTCCATTATACTCCACCTGTATACTCGATAGCAGCAAGCATAGGGACAAACTATTATTAGTATTCTAAATACAAGATGATGTATTACTATACATCATCCATTACAAAAAGCAAATGCTGGAAAGAGGATGCGTGAATACCTATATTCAGGCATCCTCTCTAGTCTTTTTAGCCCCACATATCCAATTCGTAATTAGTGTAAAGAACATTTGATGATGGCGCGGCGCGCAACCGCTCGACCATCAAGCTTGTTAGCGCGGGTGAAACGGTGCTACTGTCACTCCAAGCCAATACCTGATTGCCGTTGACGTATCCGTATAAGGTTGCATTCTGTACAATGATCGTTATATTGGTTGCCTGCCCTGGATTAATGCTCGTCGTACCGCTCGCGACAACGGGAATAGAGGTACCTGTAATCACTTGCTGCAACTGCCATTGTCCAGCAGGATTGAGCACGAAGATAAAGCCTCCGACAGCTCCCTGTGGCACTGGCGTCTGTACTAATAGTGCGGCCCATGTTGAGTTATCGCTCGTGTTCATGAAGGTCGCATCTACCTGTACACGGAAATTCGTCTGACTATAATAACCACCACCCGCCTGCGTGAGGTCAAGTTCAGCATAGTACGATGCCGAAGTCTGCTGCATCAGTAGCCCACCATTCGAACAGGAAACTACCGTACCAGGCAAGGACGGATTCCAGGAGGTTCCAGCAGGATTATTACAATCTGGTGCTGCTTCTACAAGAAGAGGTTGCCATGTTGGCGTGGGAGTTGTTGGTGCAGGTACAGGAGTTGGTGGAGCGAGTACATTCACAACAAGAGACATCGTTGGCCCGAAAGGGGTTCCGTTATCCTGTAGTACCCATTGGGTAGTATAGGTACCGGGTGTAGTGGAAGATATTTGCGTAATATTAAACGAAAACTGTTGACCCGGCGTGACCGTTTGTCCATTAAAACCAATAGTTCCGGCTCCCAGACAATTCGTGATGCAAACCATTATATAGCCACCGTTATCACTCCACGTTGTCGTACCAGTGTTTTGCAGAGTAAAGGAGATCAAAAACTGTTGATTTTCCTGCACGGTCGGTGAGGAACTTTGTGTAACAGAAGCAGCTCTATCAACGAGAGTGGGTGTTACCGAAATTGCTGGGGGGATAGATACGGGCACAGTTGCTGAGACTTGCGTTGGTGGCACAGTTGGAACCGTTGGAGATATTATAGGGGCCGGTGGAACAATTGGTTGTATTCCTGAGCCTGAAGTTGGGTTGGACTGGAGAACAGGTGTCGGCGTAGGAGTCGGTTTGCGTAACACACTGGTTGGAGATGGTCGAAAGGCCAGTTGCCGCGCGGGGGTTGCCGTTGGAGTGATGGTCGAGCCTTGTGTGGTCTGTCCGCCACTACGATCAGCCTGCCCAACTGGGGGTCTGCCACGTAATGCCAATGCGGCAGTGACACTGGCGAAGATGAGCACAACGGTGAGAGCAGCCGCCAGAAGGACAAAGAACGAACGTTTCTGTGGGGGCTTCTGTTTGCCTGAAAGAGGAAGCTGTAGACCGCTGGTAAGCTCATGTGTCACCTTCGCCCGATTCCCCCTGGCCTGTTCCAGCACTGGTTCATTGGGTGAGGCGTTTGCTTCTTCGGCTGTTATAGAGGCAGCTCGCAACTTGACGAGTTCCTTGTAGGAAAGACCCGTCTTCTCTACAAACGGCAGGGTTGACTCAGCCACAGGAGAGGAAGTTTCATCGGCTTGTGAAGTCCCAAGCGTGACAAATGCTTCCTCGGATAGTTTGCCCGCTACAGCTAAAGAGAGTGCGTCGGCGAAGGCAGCAACGGAAGGGAAGCGCATCTGCGGTTTTTTCGCGAGGGCGCGCAACAGCACCCGATCAACCTGAGCGGAGAGGTGCGGATTAACGCTGGATGGTGGAGCAGGCGGCGTATTGAGGTGCGCATACATCATCCGTGTCGCATTGCCCTGAAAAGGCAACTGCCCAGTGAGCAGTTCATAGGCCATAATCGCCAATCCGTACTGATCGGTAGCGTAGACGGGTCGGCCTTCCCACTGTTCGGGAGCCATGTAGGTAGGAGTGCCACGAATGGATTGGCTAGCACTGGAAGTAGTTATGGACAGACGCGCAATGCCAAAATCAGAGAGAATCAGAGAGGGGCGCGCGGTGCCATCCTCACTAGTTTCGACCAGAAAGTTAGAGGGTTTGATGTCCTGGTGAATGACTTGGTGGTCATGAGCATGCTGCAAGGCTTCAGCAGCCTGCTTGATGAGGGCAACTCCGTCATCTGGTGTGAGTTGTGAGATACCCCCATGGGTGCGTAGCCAGTCGGCCAAAGAACCTTCCGCTCGATAGGGCATGACCAGATAGTAGAGCGTCAGGTTGTTGTGCTGAACCTGTCCATAGTCATACAGTGCCAGGGTGCACGGATGGTCCAGGCGCGCAATCATCCTGGCCTCGCGGCGAAAGAGGCGTTCCTCCTCCTTAGTTACCTCCTCGCCGCTGTACGAACGCTCGGCGCGAATGATTTTGATTGCCACCTCGCGCTCTTGTTGCGGATCAGTCGCGACATACACATCACCCATGCCACCACTGCCCAGCAGACGCACCAGTCGGTAACGGCCATCTAATTCTAGACCTTCATATGACATAATATATTCCCCCAAATACAGTATTTATACGCTTGTAACACTTTATATTCCCCACAATGGGACGCCACGAACCAGTTCAAAAAAATAAGGTTATTGATGGCGGTTGTCGCGAGATTAGCTTTACTATACTCCTAGCCTTTTACCGGCTCACCCATCGAAGTTGATTGATCCAGCAGAAAAATAAATAACCCTGGATGACGAGATATAAAGATTCTTGTATAAAGGTTATCTAACATACCTGTGATTGATCCTTCCCCAGGATGGGTTTTTATATATGAAGTATAGCATAAACCCGGCTATTTATCACAACAAATGGGAATAAAAGTATTGCAAGAGTAGGAATGTATAGCTCCATAGCAGTAAAAATGGTTAATCATGTGATATGTTTACGACAAATATGTTTTATTGCTACAATGAAGATCATAGACCAGTTAAAAGGGAAAATATTTCTACGCAGCTATCAGTCTTAATTGTGAAAAAGGCTCGTTTATGGTCATCTATTTCTTCTGAAATTGTCACATTACCATCTCCTCCAACGCTACCGACACAGCCCAGCTGAGAATTCCAGCGTAATTCCGAACAGTATACCAAATAGAGCAAATTAAAATTAGAAAGCATAAAAGCTGTTTTATAAGAAAAAAAAGATAATCAAGCTCATGTTTCAAAATAAGTGAAATTTTAAGCATTCCGCTTACGTGTTCTCTCTGAAAAGACGCTCAGAGATAGCTTCCCATCGGAGACAAGCATACAAACATTCCCGTACATTTTGAAGTTAAACCTATAACTGTGGGGCATTGTGAGGAAAGCTGGAGACTACGAAAGGAGTGTGCACGTGAGAATTGTCGTTGATTTGACACGCTGTCAGAGCTATGGGCAGTGTGTGTTCCTCGCGCCAAATGTCTTTCGTTTTCATGGTGAAGAAGCCCTTGAATATGATTATACCCCCGATGACCAGATGCGTGAGCAGGTCAGGTGGGCCGCCGTGGCCTGTCCCGTCAACGCCATTACCATCGATTACTTGGATGAACAGTCAGGGACGGTTTCTCAATCAGAAAAGAGCGGAGAAAAGGTATGACGAGTAGTCCTCCACCAGTATGGAACGGCACCGCTACTGGTCGCATAGTGATTGTTGGGGCTTCTCTGGCCGGTTTGCGGGCGGCAGAGACCCTGCGCGCAGAAGGTTTTACAGGTCATTTGACCCTGATTGGTGACGAACCCTACGAACCCTATGATCGCCCGCCGCTCTCCAAAGCGGTCCAGGAGGGATGGATCTCGGAAGTACAGACCACCCTGCCCCGGCGGCGAGAAGTGGCCGCGCAATGGATACTGGGAACCAAAGCGGTGGCACTTGATCTGCCCAACCGACAGGTACAGCTTGCTGATGGCGGTCTGCATCCCTTTGATCGCCTGTTGATCGCTACTGGCACACGAGCGCGTCCCTGGCCGGATAAGGAGCAGGGTGCCCTCGATGGTGTGTTCACGCTCCGCACCCGTGATGACGCCGCTCGGCTACATGCGCGTCTGGCAGAGAGGCCCAAACGGGTGCTGATTATTGGGGCCGGTTTCACTGGCTCCGAACTGGCTTCTGTCTGCCGCGAACTGGATCTGCACGTCACCGTCACTGAACGTAGCGCGACGCCGTTGGCTGGTGCTCTTGGGCAGGCCGCCGGAACCTTTGCCGCCTATTTACAGCGTCAGCATGGAGTAGATTTGCGCTGCAATACCACGGTACTCGCGCTGGAAGGCGATGCTCATAAGCAGCTTCGTCGCGCCCGTCTCTCTGATGGAGACGAGTTGGATGTAGATGTGGCTGTGGTAGCCCTGGGTTCCCTGCGCAACATAGAGTGGTTACAGGATGCGGGGCTGGCCGCCGACTCGCGTGGCATCGTGTGCGATGCCGCCTGTCGCGCCTTTGATGCCGATGGAGTGGTCACCGATGACATCTTCGTGGCAGGAGATGTAGCGCGTTGGCCTCATCCCCTCTATGACGGTGAGCTTCTGGTGGTGGAACACTGGAGCAATGCCGCCATTCAAGCCGAGGTCGCAGCTCATAACATGTTAGCCACGACTACGACGCGACGCGCACATAAGCATCTGCCTTTCTTCTGGTCTAACCAGTTCGGAGCCAATATCAAAGCACTTGGTGTACCAACCTCTGCTGATACCATCGTACTCACCGAGGGATCCATAGAGGAGCGTCGCCTGGTCGCAGCTTATGGGCGAGAGGGACGTATAGTCGCGGCGGTTGCTGTCAACTCACCCAGGACCTTACCGGCCTATCAAGCGATGATTGAGGCCCGTGCGCCGTTCCCGCCGACGCTGCACGCATCCAATGGGCCTGCTACACTCCATCCATTACCGGCGGGATTTCCTCGACGTGGACAGCCCACACACGATGCGGGGGTAATACTCACAGGGGCTGGCCCGAACACGCCAGAACAGCGTCTTGAGGAAGAGGTGCTCAAGCTCCTGGATCCACGTGTTCCGCTTGGTGCGCCACCCATCATGACCTTGCCCACGTACGAGACTAGCATAGAGAAACATCCCTTTCTACAAGAAGTACAGATAGGAGGAATGCACTGATGGTCCAGGCACGTGTCACGCCGAAGAAACTGTTTGCCCAGGTACTCGACCCGGTCAGTCGGGCCAACCCCTATCCCATCTATGCCCGCCTGCGCGAAATACCAGTCTCGGAGCAAGAGGATGGAACCTATGTCGTCAGCACGTACCGAGAGATCAACCTGCTGCTCCACGATCCAAGAATCAGTTCAGATGAACGCAAGAGCGCACGCCCGGCGAGTGCTTTGACGGCTACAGCTGCAGCGACGCCTCCCTTCATTTTTACTGATCCGCCTCTACACACCCAGCTCCGTCGCCTGATCAGACATCAGTTTACTCCGCAACGGATTCTGGCATTGCAAGAGCAGATCAAACAAGAGGTCAAGGCCTTGCTTGACGCCAGAAAGCATCAGCACCAACTCGATGTGGTACAAGATATTGCCTATCCGCTGCCAGTCATGATCATCTGCCAGTTGCTTGGCGTGCCACGCGAAGACGAACCGCGCTTTCGTGGCTGGTCCTCGGCTATGGTACGCACGCTGGATCCGACCGAAAGTTTGAGTGAGACGGAAGTGCAACAGGCGGAGCAAAGCCGTACACAGATGCATGCCTATATGCAACAGCTCTGCGAGGCACGTCGTATGCAGCCCCAGGATGATTTGTGCTCTGAACTGGTAGCTGGCGATGACCCGGATGGTCGTCTGTCTGAAGCGGACCTGCTGGCCACGATGGAATTGCTGTTAATCGCCGGTCATGAGACAACTGTCAACTTGATTACAAATAGTATGCTAGCACTGCTGCGTCATCCAGAGGTGTTTGATCAGTTGCAGCGTAACCCGGCTCTGGTTATCCCCACAGTAGAAGAGGTGTTGCGCTACGATCCACCAGTACAGTTTCGCACGCGCACAACATTGGCCGACATTCCGCTCGCAGGAGTGACCATCCCACAAGGGGGCAGGGTTGTCTTGTTACTCGCTTCGGGCAATCACGATCCTGCCCGTTTTGTCGATCCCGACCGCTTCTGGCCTGAGCGGAAAGACAACGAGCATTTTGGCTTTGGCAGCGGCGACCACTATTGTCTTGGCGCACCTCTTGCGCGGCTCGAAGCAGTAATAGCCTTGAAGGCATTCTCACAGCGTCTGGATGGTCCACGCCTGGTTACTGACCCGCCGCCTTATCGGAGCAATGCTGCCTTACGCGGCCCTGAACACTTGCAAATCACCTTCGAGCATCTCAACAACAAAGACCTCTCATGATGTTGCATGAGCATCGCAGATTCTCTCCGTTGCCAGAATTTCTATAATCTGGCAACGGAGACGTGCTTGTTGTGCTTATCTGACTGGTGAGTAAGACGGCTTCGACAACGCTTCTTACCTTTATTAATGCACGATACGATAGGTGATACTCTGCCAGCTTTGACCACCATCACTGGTGCTCCACAGTAGCGGCGTTGAAGAAGAAGCTTGACCAATAGCCCAGCCGTGTAAATTGTCGATGAAACTCAACGAACCGACAGGTTGCGCGAGGGTAGAGACCTGCTGCCAACTCTGACCAGCATTGCTGGTGGCGTATACAATCGTTGAGTTAGAGGTTGTAGTAGCAGTAGCCCACGCATGCTGCAGATCCACCACATACACATTTTGGCTAGTAATACTGGTAAATTGCGTTGGCGTCCAACTCTGACCGCCATCATGGGTAACATAGAGATCAACGCCACTATGCCCACTTGCAAAGAGTTGCACAGGCATGATGCCAGTCGTGCCGAAAAAGACGGGTGGCGTAGTGACAAATTCACCCACATTCGTCACTCCACTGGGAGCAGCCAACGGCTGATTATGCCAGGTTTTTCCGCCATCGGTCGTCTTGTAGAGCCAGCTATAGATAGCCGGAATATCAGCGGTCGCCCAACCAGTCGTCGTATTCATGAATGAGATACCCGTCTTATTACCGCTAGTAGGTAGACCACTGGCATTGTTGGCTGTACTTGCTACTAACGTCCAACTCTGACCACCATTTGTTGTCTGGTAGATCTCCTCATCTTCATGAAACATACCCTGCGCTGTCATCGTGGCAATCCAACCATCGCTTGTGTTAATAAAATGCGGACGATCTACGCCTCGCTGTTGCGTGGTAAAAGTTGCACTTTGCCAGTTTGAACCGCCATCACTGGTGCGCAACACGGTCACAGTCGACCCTTGCAAGGTGGCAACCCAGGCATAGGTGCCATTCATAAAATCGCCTGTACTTTGCGCGTTCAGCTGGAAACCGGAAGGTGTGACATCATGCCAGGTCTGTCCGCCATCACTCGTTTTCAGAATCGAGTTTTTTGTCAAAGCCCATCCATTCATCTGATCAAGCATACGAATAGCCGTTAAAGGCACGGTTGTTTCAGGGATTGCTGTCGCAGTCGCGGGAACAGTGGGTGTCGTACCACTCGCAACCGTCGCGCTCGGCGTGGAAGTTGCAGATGTTCCGCTCCCTTGTGAACCTGTTGTACTACTTGCACCACATGCCGCTAGTACGAAGACCAGCAATACCATCATCGTACTCAGCCAATAACGCATCCATACATTTTTATGCATCAATTTCATATTCACTCTTTTCTAAAAGGTCAAAAATTTTCATCAACAGCTTCTGCAAGATTTTTCCGTCTCTACTGACTCTAACGCCAGATGTTACCTAAAAATCGTGCCCTTCTTGTGTGCGGCTCGCCACATATTTATTTTTTGCCATACATGTTATTTCTTTTGCATCCATCAGTTTCTCCCTATATACTGCCTTTGCTGTTTGTACTATCATAATACGCTCTTAACCGCTCTTATTTATGCATGGATTTGGTAGCAGACCAGTTTTTTTGGTTCTGTCAGCGATCACTCACCCTTCCACAGCAGGCAGCCGTCATTGGTGTCAAAGAATGTTGCATAGCCTCTTGATTTTCTTCACGCGCTTCCCGGTCGTAGCAACAACACACCTGTGAAACCTTCGTGATCTCTGGCTGGCGAGTAGTGAGAAAGGCAAGCAACACTCAGGTTGCGCGGCAAGTGGGAAGAGAGCGTTGACAGACGGTACATGAACGCTGAAAAGCTTGCTGCTGTTCTAAAAAGAGAGACCGTTTGATCTGGTATACTGTAGGAACAGATCTTTTCTCGATCTTGTTACTGCAGACTTTATTATCAAAGTCGCGGAAAACCCACATACTAAAAGAATTTACTGGTATCAGGATATCTTCTCACTCTCTGTGAAAAAAAGAACAAAAGAGGAAACGTTATGGCGCAACAACGGATGGAGACAACATTCCGCACCGCTCTGTGGCAGCAGTTCGGCGCAGCCATTGATATGCTTGAAAACGTTCTCGATGCCTGCCCCACCTCGTTGTGGGAAGAGCGCCTCTGGCACACCACGCCGCCATCGGAATTTCCGTCGCAGTTTGGGGAGTTCTGGTATGTCATCTTTCATGCACTTACCTGGCTCGACCTGTATCTCTCAGGCGTCCCAGAAGAGGCATTTGCACCCCCTGCGCCCTTTGTCCAAGGAGTGCTCGATTCCGTAGAGACACTACCCGAACACCCCTATACTAGAGAGGAATTGCGCGCCTATCTCACGTCCACGCGCCAGAAATGCCACACCACACTGGTTCAGCTTTCAGACGAACAGGCACTCAGACCCGTCGCATATCCCTGGTCCGAGGGGCAACCGGTCAGCTTTCTGGAGCTACAGATTTACAATTTGCGCCACGTCCAGGAGCATGCCGCCCAATTGAGCCTCTTCCTCGGACAGCACGCTATCCAGAATGAGCTACTCGATTGGGTCCCGCGAGCGAAAGACAAACCGGCTAGCTGAGGCGAAAAGATTGATGCATAGAAAACCCTTTCTCACGGTATGAGCAGCATTTTTTCCTCTCCCCCCATTTGGGGGATTTTCTGCTTCTAATTGTCTCCACTACAAAGAAGTCATCCGTGTAACATATATGGCCGTGTTTCTGGTTTATCAGGTCACAACCGCAATAGAGCATTACGCAACGTTTGACGTATGTGATTCTCATGGAACGTGTTCTTGTTTCCATGAGTGAAACCACTTATTTTCAAAAAGGATTTGTCGCATGCCTGATACTTCTAATACGCTTCATCATTCCATTATCTCATCTGCTATACAAACTACCCGCAATCATGGCTGGTTAGACGCAGATGCGATCATTAAAAATGCACCTGACCCCGTCTTTGTCTCTGACTTGGAGGGCAAGATTCTCTCTGCTAACGACGCTGTCTATGAACTCCTCGGTTTCCGTACAGATGAGGTGCTCGAACAATCCCTTTCTCGCTTCATCAGCCCTGAAGAGACACGCGAGTTTACTGCCGCCCTACGCGAAGTCATCGAACGCGGCGTCACACGCAATGCCCGCTTAAACCCACGCAGTGCTTCCGGCGAAATCATTCCCACCAGTTTGAATGCCTCCGCCTTACGGGATAGTGATGGCAAAGTGATTGGCGCCATCGGTATTCTGCGCGATATGCGCGAACTAGACAAGGCCCGCGCTTATGCCGATAGCTTAATTAAAAATGCACCTGATCCCGTCTTTGTCTCTGACTTGGAGGGCAAGATTCTCTCTGCTAACGATGCTGTTTATGAACTCCTCGGTTTCCGTACAGATGAAGTGCTCGAACAATCCCTTTCTCGCTTCATCAGCCCTGAAGAGACACGCGAGTTTACCGCCGCGTTGCGCGAAGTCATCGAACGCGGCGTAATTCGGAACACGCGCCTGAATCCGCGCAGTGCCTCTGGCGAAATTATCCCTACCAGTTTAAACGCCTCCGCCTTACGGGATAGTGATGGCAAAGTGATTGGCGCCATCGGCATGCTACGCGATATGCGCGAATTGGATAAAGCACTCGCCTATTCCGACAGCCTGATTAAAAATGCCCCTGATCCTGTTTTCGTCTCTGACCTGGAGGGCAAAATTTTACAGGCAAATGACGCAGTTTACGAATTGCTTGGTTTTCGTCCCGATGAGGTGCTAGAGCAATCCCTTTCCCGCTTCATTAGCCCGGAAGAGACACGCGAATTCCTGGCCGCCCTACGCGAAGTCATTGAACGCGGTGTCACACGCAATGCCCGACTCAACCCACGCAGTGCTTCTGGCGAAGTCATCCCTACAACACTCAATGCGTCCGCGTTACGCGACACTGATGGCAAGGTCATCGGTGCAATTGGCATTTTGCGCGATATGCGCGCATATGAAAAGGTTGTACGCGACTTACAGGAATCCAAAGCGGAATTGCAGGAGAAAATCCTTGACCTGGAGAAATTTGAAGAAGTCGTAGTGGGTCGCGAACTCAAGATGATTGCACTAGAGAAAGAAATTGAAAATTTGAAGCGGGAACTGAAGAAATATCAGGAGCGTTTCGCGTGAGTCAAGGTCAAGAATTTCTCACATTTCCACAATCGTTTTTTGAGAGACAAACAGATAATATAGAGCCTGTTGAGGCTGCTCTCTATGACGAGCAGCCAGCATGGCAGGAACCGCAGAGAGAAGCCGAACACGCGTGGGCGATCTCTCTATGGGATAGACAGGAATTGCCGGGTGATTACCAGCAATTGCTTGATCAGTATCAAAAATTACTAGAAGAAAAACAAGCCTTAGAGGTGCGTGTGCGTCAGAGTGAGGAACGCAGACGCGCCTTCATTCATATTCTCACTGATCTTAATGCAGTGAATCATAAACTAGCAGAACAGAGAAAGGCGATGATTCATATTCTCGCTGATTATGAGCACGATCGGCGGCGTCTGGCACGTCAAACAGAACGATTAGATAATTCACGACGTGCTTTAATGCATATTTTGCAAGATTATCACCATACAAATCTGCGCCTGGAAAATAGCCGAAAAGCCATGATTCATATCATGAGCGACCTCAGAGAGACAACAGAAGAGGTACGACGGCGCGAACATGAGCTACGCGAGAAACAAGAACAGCTCATTCAGGCGGGAAAGCTGGCTACATTAGGCGAACTGACCACAGGAGTCGCTCATGAACTGAATAATCCGTTGAACAATATAGGTCTCTTTCTAGGCAATGCGATTGATCTGATCAATCTTGGCACAGAATCACAACAGATATTGCATGAACTCTCTAGTGCGCTCCAACAGGTACACAAAGCGACTGAGATCATTTCCCATCTACGCACATTTGGGCGTGCCGCCACGGTCAGCTATGAACCTGTTGCAATCGAGCCAGTAGTTCATCAAGCAGTTTCGCTCATTCAGGAACAACTGCGCCAGCGTCAGATAGAAGTTCAGATACGTTTCCCACAGCATCCCGTAGTCGTGCGCGGCAATGCTATCCAGCTTGAGCAAGTATTTATTAACCTACTGACCAACGCCCGTGATGCACTAGAGGGCCAATCACGCAAGTTGCTCACGATTACATGTAGTGTACAAGACAAAAGCGTATGGTTGCGCGTGAGCGATACAGGGCGGGGCATTCCAGCCGGATTAGAAGGGCGTATATTTGATCCTTTTTTTACGACCAAAGAAGTAGGTTCGGGAACTGGCTTGGGCCTTTCAATCACATATGGAATTGTGAAAGAGCATCAAGGAGCTATTAGCATAGAAAATCATCCAGGAGAAGGAGCAACCTTTGTAATTCAATTGCCTCTCCTCGAGGATAATTCTCAAGAAGGGAATAACAAGACGTGACACATGAGCCTATAACTCAGAGCCACTGCCAGGAACGAGTACTCCTGGTAGATGATGACACGGCTCTTCTTCACGCACTTCCACTGACTATCACATTGCGAATACCCCATATCAAGGTTGAGATCACAGATTCTGCTATCGAAGCACTCAAACGCCTTGAGCAGATGGAGTATGATGCGATTATCACGGATATTAAAATGCCAGGGATGGATGGCTTGGCATTACTACACGCGATTAAAGAACGCAGTCCCGAAACGCCAACCATATTAATTACAGGGCATGGCGAACATGATTTAGCCATTCAAGCATTGCGCGGAGGAGCCTACGACTTTATTCAAAAGCCGATTGATCGCGAATATTTTCTATTAGCACTACAACGAGCCATTCATACATGTCGACTACGTCGTCAGGTACGAGAGCAGCAACGCGCCTTAGAGTCTTATGCAACCTCGCTTGAAGCGTTAGTTGCAGAACGAACAAAAGAATTGCAGGAAGCCAACGCCGCAAAAGATCGCTTCTTGAGCATCGCCTCTCACGAGTTGAGAACACCGCTCACAAGCCTCAAGATGATGATACAGCTACTACATCGTCGCATAGAACAGAGGCAGTTATCTGATAACACGGCAATCACCGTTATAGAAAGAGCCACGCGCCGTATGGAAGTGCTGGTACAGGATTTACTCAGTACTTCGCTCATAGAATTAGGACAACTACAATTACACAAACAGCCCCATGATATGGTCGCTCTTTGCAACACCGTGATCGAAGAATTCCAAATGACGGCTTCTCCACCAGTGACGCTTGAAACAAAGATGCCGACTGAACCGCTCATAGCAGTAGTGGACTCGATACGCATCAGCCAGGTTCTCTTAAATTTGCTCACGAACGCACGCAAATACTCTCACGCGGCTCATCCGATTAGTATACATGTCATGCGGCAAGGAGAGACTTGTGTCATTGAAGTCCATGACCAGGGCATAGGCATAGAAGCGGAACAGTTGCCATATATTTTTGAGCGTTTCTACAGAGTGCAGGATACAAAAGACACAGTACAAACCAGCTCCAGTCAGGGATTGGGTTTAGGACTCTATATTACACGCCAGATTGTGATACAGCATGGAGGACACATTAGTGTGCAAAGTATGCCAGGACAAGGCAGTACCTTCACAGTATCTATTCCCTTAAATGGGCAAGAAGATCCATCATAGTGTTGTCTTCTAAATACCTGCAGTTCTGCGCTACACGAGCAGCTATGGAGATGGCATAGCTGCTCATTCGTTCTTAGTATGCACTCACACGGAGTAGCTAACGGCTTACCCTCACCGGAAGCGACTGGAAGCTCCCCCAGTGACGGCCAGCATCGAGGTGCGAATCTCTTTGATCTGCTCGACCGCATCCCGTAACGGAAACAGATTGGGCGAGATCAAGAGATCCAGGTCGGTTGCGACCGGATGCCAGTACACACCATTGCGATCCAACGTTACTTCTGGCTCAAGCGCAGGCAACGAAATCGCCATACCTTTTGTAGAAAAGCCGCGCCGAACGAGCGGACGAATAATATGATCCTCATCGGTGATACCGAGTTGACGATGGAGTTTACACATATCCGCGAGATCGTGGCTATTTTCTGGTGTCTGCGTTGTTCCCAGACGAACATGGAAGCCCGCAGATTTGAGACGTACAATGGCATCAATGGCCTTCTGCCAGCTCCCTGCGCCCCGGTAGAAATCATGCATCTCAGCATTTGAACCATCCAGGCTAATCTGGATAGTCAGGTTCTCCCTGTGTGGCAGAGCCTCTAACTGTTGCAGGCGTTTGCCTTTGAGCAAAATGCCATTACTAAGGACAGTTACGTGCATCCGTTCCAGGCCATAGGACATCATTGAGAAAATGTCATGCAGAATAAATGGCTCACCGCCCGTAAGAAACAATTCCGTCATCCCTAAATCTACTGCCTCATCAATGAGATGACAGACCTCTTGGAGCGCGAGTCCATTTCGTTCAGCTCCCACAAAGGACTCTGCGACACAATAGCTGCATGAGAGGTTGCAGTCATAGTTGGTGTAGATCCAGAGACGATGAAGTAGATCGCCCTGCTCGCCTGGTGGATTGCTGTTGGCTATTGGCATGTGTTGCTCTTTCCTCTCGTCAACTAAAATAGTTGTTTACACAAAGCTATTCTAGCACATGCGAATGATAAAATCACTGAACACTGACAAAGTGGCGCGCAAAACTTGACAATGTCATTGCCCGATCAGTATGCTTACGTTAGCAACACGTGTGCTATTCTCTCCACTAGCCCATAGGTAAGGATATCCATGACATGCAAAAAGTAGCCGTTACGGGGTGCGCCAGCCGTTTCGCAAGAGTGCTTTTACCGCTCCTGGAAGCAGACCCCAACATCGAGCAGATCATTGGCATTGACCTTGTACCCCCTCCTGATACCCTAAGCAAATTGGTGTTCCACAAGCAGGATATTCGTGATCCCGGCATAAAAGAGACGCTCGCCGGATGTGATACGCTGGTACATCTGGCATTCGTTGTAGGACGCCCCTACAGCATGCCTCTTGCTGAAGCAGCAAGCATCAACCTGGCTGGAACATGGAATACATGTAGAGCCGCAGCAGAAGCGGGTATACGCAAGCTTGTGATTAGTAGCTCTGTCGCCGCGTATAGTACATTACCCGATAACCCTGAGCCAGTCTTTGAAGACACCCCTCTGCGCGGACTCTATACCGATTTTTACTACAACCAGCACAAACATGCCAACGAAATCTGGTTAGATGGGTTACAGCTCGCTTTTCCGCAACTGCTCATCTCGCGTGCCCGCCCATGTATCGTTATCGGACCCAATCAATCGGCAGCAACATCTTACATTCAGCCCAACAAAACGCACTTCACGACGGCGAGCGCGCGCAAGATACGCCTGCAATTCGTACACGAAGATGATCTGGCTGCCGCTTTTTACGCGATGGTACAACATGACCTGCCAGGTGCTTATAATGTAGTAGGCGATGACCCAGCGTCTCTACCTGATATCGCGGCTGCTGCAGGCTTGCAAGTCATTGAGATTCCAGACGAAATGCTGCTGCAAGCGGTTATTACGGCATGGGAAGAGGGTAAAAGTGCCTTTGGCCCTGAATGGCTAGGTGAGGGCACACTGATATGTTCCAACACAAAACTGCAAGCCACTGGCACATGGATGCCACACTATACGACCACACAAGCCTTCGCAGCGACTGTCAAAGCACTGGCATAATTTTTCTAGAGAGCTTGTGAACAATGAAAGAGGTTCTACATGAAGTTTGGTATTGATATTCCCAATGGTTGGAAGATGAGTCTCGTGGACATCAAAGACCCGGTTGAAGCCTATGAGGCGATGACGACCATGGTCACCACCGGTGATGAACTTGGCTATGATTCAGCATGGGTTGTCGATCACTTTCATACTGTCCCGACCCCAACACAAGAAGTAACATTTGAAAGTATGATGATGCTGGCTGCCCTGGCCCGCGATACAAAGAATATTCGCCTCGGACAGATTGTGCTTTGTAATGGCTATCGTAATCCAGCCCTGGTGGCGAAGATGGCAAGTACACTTGATGTTTTAAGCCATGGTCGCTTAAACTTCGGCATTGGGGCTGGCTGGTATGAGCATGAGTACCGCGCCTATGGCTATCCCTACCCCGATGCCCCTGAGCGTCTGCGCATGTTGCGTGAAGCCCTGCAAGTGATCCATGCCATGTGGGAGCAGGAAGAGGCGGTTTTTGAAGGCAAATACTATCAGGTCCGTGGCGCAATCAATCAGCCAAAAGGTGTGCAGAAACCACATATTCCCATCCTGATCGGCGGCGGCGGCGAGAAAGTCACGTTAAAGCTGGTTGCCCAGTATGGCGATGCCTGCAATGTGGGTGGCGATCTGAAGACCCTGCAGCACAAACTTGAGGTCCTGAAAGGACATTGCGAAAACGTCGGACGCAACTTCTCAGATATCCATGTCACGACTGGGACATACTGCTCTATCGCTGATACCGATGAGGAGGCACTGGCCCTGGTACCGGAAACACGGAAAAATGGTCTCACCGATACCTCCCTGGTCGGCAGTCCCGCGACAATCCGAGAGCGGATTGCGACACTTGAAGCCAATGGCGTTCACGAACTTATCATCGACTTCCCTTTTCCAAGTGTGAAAAATTTGGAGCCGATGCGCCGCTTCGCCAAAGAGTTTATCGCATAAGGTGTCAATCTCAGCCACATAGCGGAGCGTTCGTTGAGATACTACACAAAGCTGAAGAACCTCCGCAGTAACACAATTCATAAGAGACTTTTTTCTCGTCAGGAAGGACTGCGTATGAGCAAACACTATCATGCCTGTAAGCAAGAGGATTGCACGCGAGGTGCGCAATGACGGACAGACAACTATCCCTGGGGGATGTCGCGCATTACCCACGTCCCGGCACAAACGCACCGAGCCAGGTGGCATTCACTCCCGACAGCCAGAAGGTTGCCTATCTACAGGGCGTGGCAGGCTCGCTAGAGCAGGAACTGTGGACTTATGATCTGAAAAGTCGAGAACGGCGGCAGTTGACCGAACTGGTTGCTGGCAAGATGAGTTCTGCGGGGACACTTTCCCTCAACGAGGAATTGCAGCGTGAGCGCAGTCGGCAGCGCAAATTGGGCGTCACCAATTACCAGTTCGTCCAGGCTGCGGAAGGTGCGCCCTTCATCCTACTCGTTCCTTTTGATGGGCGACTCTATCTCATGCGCGAAGGAGAAAGCCTGACCCCACTGCCAGATAGTGAGGGAGCGATTGACGCAAAACTCAGCCATGACGGGTCACACGTGGCTTTTGTGCGTGATGGTGAACTCCAGGTCGCCTCTACCGATGGCGTGGGAAAAGTACGAACGTTGACCAGTGGCGCGACGGATGGCGTGACCAATGGATTGGCGGAATATATTGCCCAGGAGGAGATGGAACGTGAGGCGGGCTATTGGTGGAGTCCTGATGGAACGCGGTTGGCTTTCGAGCGCGTCGATAGTCGCCATATCCCCCTGTACCCTATCGTGCATCAGGGAACCGAACATATAACCGTAGAGGAGCATCGCTATCCCTTCGCGGGTGCCCGCAATGCTATCGTGCAATTGGGCATTGTGGCAGTGGATGGAAGTTCGGATAACGTGACCTGGATGGACCTGGGAGCGAATGATGATATCTATCTGGCGCGCGTGGCCTGGCGACCCGACGGGACACTATGCGCACTGATCCAGTCACGCGACCAGCGCACACAGCAGTTGGTAGCCTTCGATGTCCAGAGCGGCACAGCTACCACGCTATTTGAGGAACAGGGCGACCCCTGGCTTAACCTCAACAATGATCTGCGCTTCTTGAACTCAGGCGCATTTCTCTGGTCCAGCGAGCGGACAGGCTTTCGCCATCTCTCCCTGTATGACGCTACTGGTCACGAGGTACGAGTGCTCACCGAGGGACCGTGGATGGTGACAGGCCAGGTGACACTTGACGAGAAGCAGCACCTTGTCTATTTCCAGGGCACCCGCGATGGAGCAGTGGAGCGACATTTATATGTGGTATCGCTCGATGGCGGACCTCTTCGACGCTTAACACCAGAACCTGGTTGGCACGATGTGATGATCGCGCCAGATTGCCGCTCTTTTGTTGATATCTGGCAGAGCGTGGAGCAACCACCACGTCTCACGTTGCGCAGTTTGGCGGACGGAGAGGTACAAGACCTGTTGTTCGAGAGCGAGGGTATCACACCAGATGCGCTCGGACTCTGTGTACCGGAAATCACCAGTTTCCGCACACACGACGACGTAGTGCTCTATGCAGCAATCTATGCCTCAGAGCAGACACGTACTGCTGGTCAGCCACGCCCACTGGTCGTGTCGGTCTATGGTGGCCCACACGCGCAATCTATCACCAATAGCTGGTCCCTCACCGTTGATCTGCGCGCACAGTATCTGGCTCAGCAGGGTTTCGTGGTATTGAAAGTCGATAACCGGGGCAGTGCTAACCGGGGATTGGTTTTCGAGGCTGCAATCGCGCATTCAATGGGGCATATCGAGGTTGACGATCAGTTGGAGGGCGTGCGTTTCCTGGCTAACCGCCCCTATGTTAATAGCCAGCGCGTCGGTATCTATGGCTGGAGCTACGGAGGCTACATGGTCTGTAGGGCACTGTTACAGGCCCCAGAGGTCTTCGTGGCAGGCATCGCGGGTGCGCCTGTCACCTTCTGGGAAGGCTATGACACCCATTACACTGAACGCTACATGGGATCGCCAGTTACCAATGCTACAGGTTACAAGACCAGTGCAGTACTCCCGTATGCTGAAAAGCTGGCGAGCAAGCTACTATTGATTCATGGGATGGTGGACGAGAATGTGCATGTCCGTCATACTACACGCTTGGTCGAAGCACTGACTGCAGCCGGGCAAGACTACGAGTTGGCACTGTTTCCGGAAGCGCGGCACATGCCACGCCATCCCGCCTATCTGGAGTATTTGGAGCGTAAACTGGTAGAGTTCTTGCGCCACCACATCGAGCAAGCTTAGTGAGAGATTGTCCACTTCGGGGAAGCCAACTATCTTTCTTGATAGTTGGCTTCCCCGAAATGGACGAAGCTTGTTCTGATCTTGAGCTACTTCCATTGTGAAAAGACTCGATGCCGTTTTAGCGGCTTTTCATCTCCTCTGTCACACGGACCTGATCTCCCGGCTCATACAACCGCCAGATGATCCACACTGCGAATAGCCCAAACACACAAAGCATCCCATTGGTCAGTAGTTCTATAGCGGTACTTTCACCAAATGCCTGTGGAAGGGCAAGGGTGAGAAAATCAATCAGCGTATGGAATAGGATAGCGAACAACAACCAGCTTCTCTGCTGCCTGCGAAACACCTGCAGTACCATGACAGAAAGTGCCACCTGTAACGGAAAACTCCAGAGTCGCCCCCAGGCTATCAGTAAAGGAGACCAGGGCGGTAGCGCGTTGATAGACACAATCTGCTGAATAGCAGCTTGCCTCTGCGCAACTGGGAGGCTGTTGAGGTCGATGGCAGAGAGCACAAGAGCACTGAGTAGCGTAAGCGCAATCTGTACTCCGCCGCCGAGCAGCACCGATTCTAGACCCTCGTGTCCTATACCATACATCACCGCTTTCGCCCACGTCTTCGGTTCCCGCCGCATGAAGAGGCGATAGCCGAGATAGCGTCCAACTTCCTCGAAAAGTCCAGCAGTCACGGCCTGGATTACCAACCAGATCCAGGTGAATACGACCGATGTGCGCAACACAGGGACCAACACCGTACTCTGAAGCAGTTCGATAAGGGGCACACGTGTCAAGGGCTGGGCCACCAGCATCACCAGAGCACCAAACCAAAAGTATCTCCAGCCGACAGCGAGTTTCTGGTGAGCAATGCCCCCTAAAATAAAAGGCAAGACAACGACAAAGACGATTGCTATAACAGCTATCACGAGCAGAGCAGGAGAAATATGTATTTCTGGCAGCATATATTCACCCTCAAATCAATTCAGCGTCATTGCTCTTAGCATACCTCACCACTATCTCCAAGCCAAGCCCTCATCTAAATACTAGCCAAATAATCTCCCGCCTTGTCCTTCTATGAGATACAATGAGAAGAGAGAAAGGTATTGCCTTTCTCCAATACCCCTTCAACACAGTTACCAATAACACCATCTTCAAAAAGAAAGAGGACCTTGTTTCCTATGCAATTTGGTATTTCTCTTCCACAAGGCTGGACGATGGATCTAGCCAGCATAAAAGATCCGGTTGAGGCCTATGAAGCGATGACACGTGTCGCTCAGACCGCCGACGAAGCAGGCTACAACTCGGTCTGGCTTGTCGATCACTTCCATACCATTCCGCAGCCTTCACAGGAAGTAACCTTTGAGTGCTGGACGACGACAGCCGCCCTTGCACGCGATACGAAACGTGTGCGCATTGGGCAGTTGGTTACCTGCAACGGCTATCGCAACCCGACCTTGCTGGCAAAAATGGCGAGCACGGTTGATGTCTTGAGCCACGGCAGGCTCAACTTTGGTATCGGCGCAGGCTGGTATGAGCATGAATACCGCGCCTACGGCTATCCCTATCCCGATGCCCCTGAACGTCTGCGCATGTTGCGCGAGGCTGTGCAGGTGATTCGGGCAATGTGGGAGCAGGAAGAGGCGGTCTTTGAGGGCAAATATTATCAGGTAAGCGGGGCAATCAACCAGCCCAAAGGCGTACAGAAACCGCATATTCCGCTGCTGATCGGTGGCGGAGGCGAGAAGGTGACACTGAAACTAGTCGCGCAGTACGGTGATGCCTGCAATGTCAATGGCAGCCTGGCTACGCTCCAGCATAAGTTCTCCATTTTGAAAGAACATTGCGAGACCGTCGGGCGAGACTACAACAGCATCCATCGTACCTCAAATAGCCTCTGCGTGATCGCCGATACCGACGAAGAAGCACAGGCAAGAATTCCTGAAATAGCCAGGGCACGCATGGGAGATACTCTCACGACTGCGCTCATCGGCAGCCCACAGACCATCCGCCAGCGACTCGCGGCATACGAGGCAGTGGGCGTACAAGAGTTGATCTTGATGTTCCCCGACGTCCTGCAGCTCGATTCGCTCCGTCGCTTCGCCCAAGAAATCATCGCGTAATCGTACCAGTCACACCATATCCAGGTCGGCCTGACAACTACGCCGACCTGGAATAGAGCGGTTCATGCTTCTGCCTCTACCCAGCAATCAACACCTTTTGCAGAATAACGCCAGCAATAGCTCCATCAGCCATACTATATCTATAGTAAGCAAGAACGCCTTCCTGAGCACCACTATGAAACGTAGACGTATATGATACGGTCGCGGTGAAAGGCGTAATGCCGCTACTGACAGGAACTCCTTTAGCATGACCAATGTCGTTATAGAGATGGTCAAGGATAAACACGGTGCCCACATCCCCCTCAAAGGCACCGCCCGTGCCCTTGACTGTCACAGGGCTGGTAAGCATTTCCCATTTGCCTGGTGTACTGATCGACATCGCCGCACCAGAGGAGACCGCTGTTGCCAGCCAAAAGTTATAGGTATTCCCTTCCAGGCGACTCAACGTGACAGTAATCATCGGATGATCTGGTCCGGTACTGCGTACCTGCACTACCGCATCCACATTCTGAGCACCACCACCACTGATCAGCGTTGCCTGTGCGGTGGGCGACCATTTGAGGAGTGTTGTCGCCAGATGTTGCGCGACCTGTTTCGCGTCCATTTTCCACTGATCCTGGCCGTTACTCACCATGCGCTGATCCATTTCGGCCTGATAGCGCGTCAGGTCAGGGAAAATGCCAGGAAATGCGATCTGGACAAATGCGCCTTTGCCTGCTGACCACTCAAACTCGCGGTAGAGGTCTTGTGTCATATTCGCATCTGCTTTTCCTTTATTCAGCGTGGAATTGTTATCAACCTCTGCCGTAATAACCGTGCTATATCCACTGATCAGCGCATTACCTTGATACATATGGCTGATCTTAAAGAGCAACGTTGGTTTGGAAGCTGTAATATTGTCAAAAACGAACGCGCTACGGAAAGTGGGACCACCGCCAACAATTTCGCGTGCTACCACTAAGGCCTGCACTGTCGGTTTCCCGAATAAGTTACCACAACTCACCTGCTCAGCAACACCAGGATTGGGAGGTAGAGAGATGAAAGAGGTCCAGTAATCGGGACTCTTCACTGCGTCTGGACAACTCACGACCCCTGACGCCACTCCTGGTTCAGGACTAAGCAAAACCTTTCTCAACACCGCCGTGTAGATCTCATCGCTGATACCGCCGTTATTTTCATAAACGGCAACGATACCCTCCTGCGGTCCCTGTTGAAAGGTGCTGGTATAAGAGACGTTCGTGACGTAGTGCGCAATGCCCATACCGTTATCACCTGTGATCTGCGCATGACCAATATCAGTAGAGAGGTGGTCATAGACTATGGCATGTCCAATAACCGCTTCAAAGGCTGCACCTATGCCTTCCAACCTGATCGGGCTGGTGAACGTACGCCCAGCATCGATATTCTCCAGGGTCAACATGGACCCATCGTTGACGGCAATCGCTATCCACATGTTATGTGTATTGCCTTCCAGACGGCTCAACGTCACTAGAACAGATGGTCCCTGTCCCTGCGCCCCCTGCACCGGACTCTCCTCTACCTTGACGGTTGCATTCACGTCATGCACGCCGCCACCACTCACAATGCTGCTGATCAACGGCCGCTGCCACCCAAAGAACTGTTTCGCCAGTGCCTGTGCCACCTGCACAGGATCATTTTTCCAGCTCTCCTGCCCTTGGTTGACGCGAACCTGGTCTGCTTCCGCCTGATAGCGTGTCAAGTCGGGGAAAATGCCAGGGAAAGCCGTCTGGATGAGGGTGCCTTGCGCACTCGACCAGTCAAATTCGCGGAACAGATCAGCAGTCATAGCAGGAACCGACTTGCCCACATTCATAGCTGAGCGTGTATCAACTTCTGCGGTCAGAATAGTATTGTAGCCACTAATTTGCGCATCACCTTTTAGTAAACCCGACAGCAAGAAGACACGCGTCGGCTGTGTTGTGGTAATAGCGTTAAAGACGTAAACATCCAGCGTGCGGTTGACATTCGTATGCCGCACTGTCACCAGTGCCTGTAAAGTGGAAGTGTCAAGAATATTGGCACAACTGATACGCTCGACCGAACGTTCTCCATTATTTGTGCCAATAATGGCATTCCAATGAGCCACGCTGTCGATACCTGGCGGACATGCCTGAGGACCTAAGACCACACCAGGTGCTGGTATTGGCGTTGTATCCGTATTGCCAGTCGTTGGCGTGGGAGGTTGTGTAGTGGGCACAACCGTCGGCGTGACCTGTGTCTGCGGCGACTGTGGCATAAAGTGCACCATGGCAAAAGCCCCAATGCTCAAAAGAAGTACCAGGACAATGCCAATCACAATCACGGCATATCCTCTCCTCGATCGCCCCGGACCTTGTACAGGTTGAGGTATTTTGACAGTTTTGTCTTGCTCTGTTTGTTGTGTATTCATCTGCCTTACTCCTTCAAACCCCATGGATCAGATCACAGTGCTTCAAAATAATCATAGTAGTGGTCTCTATCAAGAGAGTCTCTTTTATTGCCAAAAGTCTCTCAGCATTCTCACACAAAGTCTTGCTATTTTCTGGGAAGGAGGGCAGTTCTCGCGGAAATAAAAATCATTTTATCCAGGCAGGCGCAGATTGACCCGCTTTGAGGCTACAATTCGCATTTAGTCTGGTAGGAATGTCGTGCCTCTATTTCAGGCATTCGAGTATTTTTACCATACGGATATAGGGATGCTGATAGAGGAAAGTCTGTTGGGTGCGCACATAGTGCAAGTGCGTGTACAAATCTATCGCGCGTGTATTGTCTTGAGCAACATTCAGCGCGATTTTGGCATAGTGATGCAGGCATGTTTGCTGTTCTGCCTCTTGCAGCAGGCGTGTGCCAATTCCCTTGTGATTCCATTGCTCGAATACAGCCAGCGCATCAACATACCATTCATCGTCTTCTGCCTCTCGTTCGAGCCAGCCGCCAACAGAGTTGTTAAGTCGTGCCTCATCTCGTCCGCCAAAGCTCAAAACCAACCCAACCACCTCTGAATGCAGTTCAGCAACCTGAATATTTTGATAACTAAAACGATTATCGTCTCGACCGAAAAAACGCTGTAAACGCTTGATAAATCCATTCTCCTGCTCTTCTGGAGCCGAAGAAGTGATAGGCGTATGCATGTACGCAGAATACAACAAAATTGCGGCACGCTCTGCATCATCTGGTCGCGCAGACCTGATCTGTATTATATCTTGCATCATTACTTAGAAGATATTTCCTATAAAGAATTTGGCTGACTGGACAGACTGTACCTAGTCATTCTACCACACTACATACAGCGAGAATAACATGCCGTATTGTCAATATCGGTTCTACTGATAGAAAGCTGCCCCCTTTCTTGGCGCATATCATGTCCACAAGTTTGGATTAGAGGGCTTCTCCGAGGGTCTGCGCCGAGAACTGCTATTCGTGGCCTTGATGTCATCGTGATTGGCGCAGGAGACATTGCAACTGCAATCTGGGATAAAAAAGGGCGCGCAGGAGCCTCACCTGAACGTCTTGGGGAGAGGCTCTGACGCCTCCTCATCCCCCTTGCGCTATCGCTTCCCGCTATCGTATACTGTTAATAATTTATTATTTGTTTGAGAAAGAGGTTGTCATGATAATCCGTGACTTACAACTGGGCGCGATGCAGGCGCATATCCTCTATCATGCCTCCATAGAGCCGATCTATGGCAGTTGGATGGCTGAAGAGTTGGCGCACCACGGATACACTATCAGTTATGGGACGCTCTATCCAATGCTTCATCGGATGCAGCAGGAAGGACTCCTTGTGTGTGAAGAACGCCGCAAGGGCAGCCAGATGCGCAAGTATTACCAAGCAACAGAACAGGGTATACAGGCACTTGCGCAAATCCGTCACATTATTCGCGAACTCTATCAGGAACTGGTAATGGAAAGACCAACAGCTTCATCAGAGCAGCTTTCCTCATCACAAGGAGGCGGACAATGATTATGACGATTCTGCTCGTGATCGTTGCCATTGGCTTTGCCTGGAACCTGGGCGTGCATTATACCGGAGCTGTGATGGGCATGCCCTACGCCGCACGCTCAATTTCTCTCTGGCCCGCGCTGATCATCATCAGCATTTTGACGATTCTTGGCGCGACCTTTGCCAGTAGCGGCGTCGAAGCGACAGTGGGACAACATATTATCAGCAGTCAACTCATTACGATCCCTGACGCGCTGGTAATCGTGCTGGCGGCTGGATTGTTGACATTATTATACAACTACTGGAAGATTCCCACCTCTACCATTCAGATTCTTGTCTTTTGTGTTATTGGAGTTGGTCTGGGCGGGAATATCCCCATCGAATGGTCAACTATTGGGAAACTGGCTATTGTCTGGGTCTGTGCTCCCGTGGTGGCCTTTGGTCTGGGCTTTTTCTTTACCCGCCTGCTTGACCGCATCGTCCCAATAGACCTGGCACGTGCTCAAACACAAGCGTTGGCTAAAGAGGACGCGCAAGCTCTCAAGAAGCACTCCTGGTTCGTGCGCACTTTTCCTGGCGTGGCCCTTGCGCAACAGACGCATCCAGCCAACAAGGAACTGATTGCACAGACATCCCTCATCGCGCTACGTTTTTTGCCATTCTTGCTGGTTTGTGTAGGGATGGCGGCCTCGTTCGTGCTAGGTGCTAACGATGTCTCGAATGCGACCGGCGTCTTCATTCTCACCCATCTGTTCTCCTTCATGCTGGCAGGATTGATCGGCGGTGTGGCGATGGCGGTCGGAACGCTGACATGGGGGCGACGCATTCTCAACACCGTGGCTTTTGATGTGGTCAAGATGGACCTGACGATGGCAAGTGCCGCTCAGGGCGTGCAGGCACTCGTTGTGCTCATCGCGGTCACGTTGGGCCTATTCACTTCTATGAATCAGGCACTTATCGGTGCGATGGCAGGTACGGGCGCGGCACGTGGGCGCGAAACAGTGCAGCGGAAGCAAGTATTCGCCATTCTGCGCGGATGGCTCATCGGCCCACTCTCCGGCTTGACGCTAGCCTTCTTCCTTGAATGGTTGGTGCGCCTGGTGTTTCATCTGCACTAGTCAGAGAAGCAAGGCCGAATACCTTGTACATGATCAGTCTGATGGCACCGCTTGGGCATCGGGTAAGACCGTCAGTTGCCCCACCATAAACGGCATATGCGTGGGGATAGTACAGAAGAAGGTGAAGACGCCTACCTTGTGAGCAACGAAATGGACCCTGGTGATCGCTTGTGGTGCCAGTGGAACGTTGACATTGAAAGGCGGTAGCGTAAACGTGTGGGCGTCATTCTCTGGATTGACAATGGTCAACTGAATTGTATCACCCTGGTAGACCGTCAGATGATCAGGAGAGAACATATAGACTTCCTTGTTCGCTAGCACCCCTCCCTGCGCAAAATCTTGCTTCAGGAACCCGAACATGGTCGCCGACTCTTTGACCAGTAAGGGAACCGTAACCATCGTAAACGTCCGTGTCTGTGGAGTATATCCCGACGTAGATCGCCCACAGGCGAGAAGCAGCAAAAGGAGACAGACCATACATGCCCAGAAAAGCAACCACCTTTTCATGTGTTTCTTCCTTCTTGGGAGTGGCTATTGGCGGTATCCTTGCATGACCACACTGCTCTTCCTCTATTACACAAATATGATATTTCAACAATGACCATCGCCTTTCGCTCTATCACGATCCGCTATCGAAACCCGTTACAGTATCATCCTCAAACCCCTACGTTTTGGTCAATAGAGAGTGCCTGTGCGTAATGTAATAACTGCTAAAAAGCACGAATGGTCTTCTCATGTCAGAACAAAAATAGCACTGGGATGAGAATGATAAAATAAGGGAGAGGGAGCAACCAATGTAATAAGATTCGTTATCTCAAGACGAGTTATTATTGCATCAGGAAACCAGATCAGCTCTAGTTATACGTCAACAAGGCATAACTCAATCTCTTTTTAACAAGCATCCATTATGATATACTGTTATCAAAGCTTCGATAAGTCGCTTTTCACGTAGAAGAGATTATAAGAAGCAAAAACAATAAAAGAAGTAGAAGACGAGAAAGGAACCAGATCAGCATGTCAGTTATGAATGGTCATCAAGACATCGGTTCAGGTTCGATCACTTTTTTATCTGGTCCTCTTGCAGATACGACATTCCAGATTACCAAATTAGATATAACGATTGGCCGAGCGATCTCTAACGATATTGTAGTATCTGATGAACAGGTTTCACGATATCATGCCCACATATACTGGGAGAATGGGACATGGAGAATTGAAAGTCTCGCCCCGCAAAATGCCCTTACTGTAGATCATCAACTTGTCCAGCAGGCAGTTATACAGGATAAGAGTGTGATTACGCTGGGGCTGGATAGCACCTTTGTCTTTCATCCTTCTCTGGCAGTGCTGGCCTGCCCTGACGAAGCAGATACATTGTGCCCCGCTTTGCCGCCTAAAGAGACAAAGCCTGATGCGGTGATGGTACAGCAACCTCAATCTGATGCCCCAACACATCCGATTCAACGAATACCTGCGACAACGCCTGTCGAGCCAGCATCAGCCGCTGAGATTATACCAGTTACGCCCATAGCACCATCGCCTCTTGCGGCGCAAAGATCAGGCTCAGAGTGGACGGATGAAACAATTGCACTCCCTGAACTCTACGCTCAGACAATGATGACACACTTTTTGCCAGCAGTGCCAACGCTTGTGATCAGTAGCAATACTACTGGAGGGCGGCAGCACTATCTCCTCGATAAACCAATCATCAATATTGGGCGAGACGAGAAAAATGATATTGTCATTCGCGATCAAACGGTCTCCAAACAACACCTGCAAATTGTGCAGGAGGGAAAGAACTTTATTTTGGTTCACCCACACCCGACCCAGCAGAGGACAACAAATGGGTTACTCTATCAGGGGCGCAAAATTCGCGGAGATGAAGCCTATCTCAGGGTACTTACCCCAGGTGATGTCTTTCGCATTGGCGATGAACATGGTACACTCATTTCGCTCACATATCATGATGGTAGCAATCTCCAGCAAGAAGTCCTGCCACCAATCCACCCTATCAAGCTCGATATGTCTGAGTTAACGCTTGGACGGCATATAAACAATACCGTGGTCCTCTCCCATCCTCAGGTCTCGGCCCATCACGCAAAACTGGTGCGTGAGGGCGGAACATACCGCATCATGGACCTGCACAGCACAAATCATGTGTATGTGAATGCTCAGCTTGTCACTAATCAACTGCTCAAACTAGGCGATGAACTGCGTATTGGACCATACAGGCTAGTTTACGAAACAACACAGCTTGTGCAGTACGATGAGAGCCAGAGCATCCAACTGGATGCGCTCAATCTCAAGGTAAGCACCAGGAAACAGGTCACCTTGCTCAATGATATTTCGCTGTCGATTCCGCCGCGCACCTTTGTAGCCTTAGTCGGCGCATCTGGTGCTGGTAAAACAACCTTGCTGAATGCACTCAGTGGGATACGTCCCGCTAATAGCGGGAGTGTATTCTATAACGGAGAAGACTATTATCATAATCTGGCCGCCTTCAATACACAGATTGGCTATGTCCCGCAGGAAGATATTGTCCATCGTGATCTTAGTGTGGAGCGGGCGTTATTTTACGCAGCTAAGTTTCGCTTGCCAAGCGATTTGACGTCAGAACAGATTCAGCAGAGGATTACCGAGGTATTGGAGGATGTGGAATTAACCGATCAGCGGGGGCTGATGGTGAAGCAGCTTTCTGGGGGACAGCGCAAGCGCGTTTCACTCGCGCTTGAATTGCTTGCAAACCCCAGTCTCTTCTTTTTAGATGAACCAACTTCGGGACTGGACCCAGGATTGGACCGCAAGATGATGCTACTCCTGCGCCGTCTCACAGATCGTGGGCGCACGGTTATCCTGGTAACGCACGCGACTAACAATATTAGCATTTGTGATTATATCTGTTTTCTAGCACCAGGGGGGTATGTCGTATACTACGGTCCACCCGATGAGGCCAAGAACTACTTCGGTAGGGCTGACTTTGCTGAAATCTATAGCCTCATTGAAGCCACAAAGGAACATCCTCAGGCACCGCAGGATGCTGAAGCGCGTTTCAAAAACTCACCAGAGTACCAACGCTATATTGCGGAACCGTTGAGCAAACAGCCAATTCACCCTTCCTCACAAAAGGCGGCCCAAGGCAAGGTCAAGCGCACCAAACGGGGCAATTCCTGGACACAATTTCTCCTGCTCTCGCTACGCTGCGGTGAACTACTAAAGAACGATATTGGCAATTTGCTCATTCTGCTGCTCCAGGCCCCCATTATCGGTATGCTGATAGTTCTATTGATGCGTTTTCAGATAGGAGCGAACATCTTTAACGTCAACACCATGCTCCGCTGTAGCGCGCAGGTCAACACTCCTTCTGGTCTGGTTAGTTTGCCCAATGTACAGCCGACATCCACCGTTGATTGCAGTCAAGTATTAAACTTCTTGCAAAACAATCCTCTGGGCGTTGCATATGCACATCACCAGGGGAGCGCGATAGCAGCATTACAGAACTTCATCCTGCCCGGTTCTGGCATAAATGCGCAAAAGATGCTCTTTATTACCATCTTTGCCGCTGCCCTCTTCGGCTGCGTGAATGGCACTAGGGAAATCGTTAAAGAATTGGCAATTTACCGCCGTGAGCAGGCCGTCAATCTGGGTTTGCTCCCCTATATGTTCTCGAAAATTGCCGTACTCGGTCTGCTCTGCTTGCTACAGAGTGCAATTCTTGTAGGGCTGATCGAAATTGCGGAGCCTTTGCAGCAGGGTGTCTTCCTTCCCGTCATCCTGGAAACCTACACTACGCTGGCACTCACCGCGCTGTTAGGTCTCATGATCGGCCTGACTATCTCGGCAGTTGCGCCTAATACCGACCGTGCCGTGAGCTTTGTGCCAATCGTGTTGATCCCCCTGGTGCTTTTTGCGGGCGCACTTGTGCCCTTAAAAGACTGGTGGACCCAAATCATTGCGGTCGTCATCCCGACACGTTGGGCACTGGTGGCATTGAGTACCTCGCTTGGGCTGCACGACGACAAAATCGCAGGCAATCAACTCTTTGGCAGCGATTATGCCTCACATGGGCTGCTCTACTCGATCTACACGAAGAGCGAGGCCATGCAGCGTCTCTTACTCTCCTGGGGGATGCTTGTGCTGCTGATCGTTGTATTTCTCTGCGTCACAGCCTTCTTTCTTAAACGCAAGGATATTCGTGTATAGGAAGCATGATACATATTCATGTTCTGGCACTTTACGAGCACAATCGGCAAGATACTGCCTGCATCTTGCCGATTGTGCTGGACGCGGAATTAAGACGCCTGACCAGTGAAGAAAAAGGCCACGTTGCGGCGCGCACTTCTGGTCGCCAGCCCGTTAGAGCTACCTTCCGCTTCATGTCACTTCCGGCCGTCATTCAACGCATTGGCGTAAACTATGTCCATGTTTTGCACTTTGCGGCTGCTAGTTCGGTGAATATGACCAAAAATGAGGATAATCTAAAGAAGCCCAGCTACACCCTTGACAACAAGCTCTCTCTTATGCTACATTTTTCTGGTGATCGATGAAGATTATATAGTGTATTTTGGAAGCCATCGAAGAAAATACACTACGGAATAACACATTGCCAGACTAAACAAGGAGATGTGCATATGGCTACTCCTACTCCTACTCCTACAGAGTGTGTACTGGATGATACCGAGCGAGCCTATATCGGCTATCACAGTTTCCGTAGCACATTGTCAGCCTCATCTCCCCATGCCCTGGTTAGCTCTACTCAGCGTTCCCTTTGCAGTTGGTTGACGATCTTTCAGATTCCCCTAGTTTCTTGTCTTAAAGCAACCATTTAACGGTCTGTGTTCACGCACAGAAGGCAACGGCAAATACTACAAACACAGTGGTTTCAGCAAGAGAAAAAGCACTACGAGGCAGGTTTAACGCCAGTTCTCGCACAAGCTGTTCTCCTGTTTCACCCAACCGCTCTGGCGTTGGTTGATAAATTTATTGTCGCTGACTTTCTTTTTCTGAAAGGGGACCTCTTAATGGCATCAGAAGCAAGTGGCTTATCCCAACCGGCAATAAGCGGCAGTGGTGCTGCAATTATTGCCAGGCAAGACCGAATCCCCATCTGGTCGCTTTCCTATCTCTTCATTGGCATCATTGGCGTCGGTTTTCTCTTCACGTTCTTTGATATCTTTGATATCAATGTTTCGTTTCTACAGACATGTACCCAGATTGTGCCTGGGTGTCTGCCGGGCTTGCCTCCAGGACTAACTGCTGTGCCCCCCGGTCTGGTCCTGGCCTCCGACAAACTGGGCTTGCCTGTGCTCTTGAATCTCGTCGGATACGTCATCGGAGCGTTGACGCTTAGCCCTCTGGCTGATCGCTTTGGACGGCGTGATATCTTGTTGCTGACCCTCATTATTACTGGGCTGGGTTCCCTATTCAACGCCTTCGCCTGGGATTACAACACCTTCATTATTGCCCGTGTGATCACGGGAATCGGCGTAGGAGCAGATCTGGCACTTGTCGCTACCTATATCAACGAGATGGCCCCCAACAAGAGCCGCGCGAAATACACCTCGCTCATTTTTATCATGTCTTCCCTGGGAGCTTTCTTTGGCATCTGGTTAGGGCTTTGGCTGACCACGCCGCCTGCCAGTTTTCCCAATGGCTTGCCTTTTGCACTGGCAACAGTCCAGATCGTCAACAAACTTCCTCAGTTTGCGGGCAACGGCTGGCGCATCATGTACGGCATCGGTGCGGCACTGGCCCTCATTGGCATCGTGTTGCGTGTCCGTCTGCCGGAATCTCCACGCTGGCTGATCCTACAGGGGCGTATTGAGGAAGCCAACGAAATTGTGACAGATATGGAGCAGCGAGCACTCAAAAAGCTTGCAGGTCTGCCCCCGCTTGGTTCCGAACTCCACTTCCACACCAGCGAGAAAAGCGCGACCTACATGGAGATTCTGGGCAATCCCCTCTATCTCCGTCGAACGATTTTGCTGTTCTGTATGTGGTTCATCGCCTTCATCACGGTCTACACGATTGGCTCCGGTCTGACTAGCGTCCTGGCGGGCCTGGGCTATCCTCCACCTGAAGCGGGACTCATTGCGGCCGTCGGCACCTTTGGCTTCATCGGCGTAGCCATCTTTGATTATGTCTTTGGCGAAACACTGGAACGCAAATATTGGTTGCCGATCTCAGCAGTACTAACCATTCTCGGTGGGCTGATCATTGCTCTGGCCGGGTCAAGCCAGTTCTGGATCACAGCCATTGGCGCGATCATCCTGTTCATTGGCTTCAATCTCTTTGTCCCTATGGCCTGGGCATGGTCTGCGGAGAACTACCCAACCAGAGCACGCGCGAGCGGCTTTGCGCTGGTCGATGGCATCGGGCACATTGGTGGCGGCGTGGGCATTATCTTGATTGCCAATAACGTTGCAACACTTGGTGTCACAGGCACCTTTATGGTCATTGGTGGATGTCTGGTGGTTGCAGCCATCATTGCCCAGTTTGGCACGTCTACCCGTGACAAACGCCTGGACGAGGTTTCGCCGTAACTGCCAGTACTTCCCATCGCTTTGTTTCCTTGTAATGTATCTATCGGTTACGAGCGAAGAGCGCAATCACCCAGTGCTCTTCGCTCTCCTCAATGTGCACCTGTTCGCGAGGATTGGCAGCCTACTAGATAGTAAAAGAAGTATGGTAGGTTGCCCTCTCGGCAAGGTCTGGTGCATAAAGGGCAAAGACCTGTCGAACGCGATATTGCGCAAGAGGACCGAGAGCATCGTATGTTTCGACAAAGAGTTGTCGTGCCTGCGCACGCGGCCAATCGGGCGAAAGAAGCTCATCCGGCAAATCAGGGTCCATTGCCAGGAAATCTTGCCAGATAGCGATGAGTCTGGTACGAACTCTGAGGGCTTCCTCTGGGGAAACGGTGCCATTCTCGATTCGTTTGCTCAACGGCAGAAACATGTCGATGAACTGCTGATACTGCGCACGTAAAGCATCCAAATCCCAGGCATATTGTGGGAGGCCAATGTGGGAGGTGCTGTTCACTATATGTGCCCGAAACAAAGTGGTGGTATCAATAGAGAGTTCCGCTAACTGGCTAGCCGCCTCACGCAAGCGATCATGAGGAGAAATCCATAGACCATCATATAATGGCGCAAACCCTAGCCAGCGCAGTCGGTCACGCAGGGCTGAGCGCAAATGGCGATTCTCTTCGGGAATTGAGAAAGCCACCAGACTCCATATACCATCCCATGGGCAAGCGGGCAGTCCAAAGGAGAAAATACGCCGCGCACCATTATCCAAGACTTGCATAGCCCGGTCACTAGGTCTATAAAAGGTCTGTCGGCCACGTTTGGAGGTGATCAGCAGGTCGCGATGCACAAGGCGACTAAGGGTGGCTCGCGCAGCAGTATCACTTACGCCAAAAACCGTCAGCAATGCCACCAGTGCTGCAGAGGGCAGCGGCTCATTTTGCTGCCACCAGTACTCCCCTAGCAATATCAGAAGAAGCTGAGGTGGGCGCATGAAACGTGCCCCAATGTTTGAGTGTGGCTCAGCAAGCAAGCCAGCATCGGTGGCAGGGTGCGTTGCGGAAAGGATCGAGGCCATATCGCGTGGAAACCCATGGAAGTGTGTCTCTTCGGGAAAAGAAGGGACGTGTTCTTTTGTCATACAGAAGACCCCAATGAAATGAATAAGATAGTCCGAAAAATTTCTTCAAAGGCCGAGAAGCTTGACCGCATTTTCCTTCAGGATAAGCGGACGCACTTCCGGTTTGATGGCGATCTGTTCAAAATCGGCTAGCCAGCGATCTGGCGTGATCAGCGGATAGTCAGAACCAAAGAGCACTTTGTGCTTCAGCAACGTGTTGGCATAGTGAATCAACTGGGGCGGAAAATATTTGGGCGACCAGCCAGACAGGTCGATGTAGACCTGGGGCTTGTGCAGACAGACTGAGAGTGCCTCATCCTGCCAGGGAAACGAGGGATGCGCCATAATGATTGGCATAGCGGGAAAATCCACCGCCACATCATCTAGATACATGGGATTAGAGTATTTCAGGTGAATACCTCCACCACCGCGCATGCCTGTACCGATGCCTGAATGCCCGGTGTGAAAGATCGCAGGTAAACCATACTCAGCAATAACCTCATAGAGCACGTAGGCACTGCGGTCATTGGGATAAAACGCCTGGATAGACGGATGAAATTTGAAACCACGCACACCAAAATGCTCAATCAGACGCCGTGCTTCACGTGCGCCGAGCTTCCCTTTGGCTGGGTCGATACTGGCAAAGGGAATAAACACATCAGGATTCGCTATAGCAGCTTCTGCAACTTCCTCATTGGGCACGCGCGTCTGACCTGTCGTTGACTCGGCATCCACCGGAAAGATGACGCAAGCTATTTTTCTCTCTCGATAGTAAGCTGCAATCTCTGGCAGTGTTGGACGATGCGTCTCGGCCTTAAAATACTCCGTCGCCGCCTCATGCTTTGCTTGCTCGTCGGGATCATCGGGAAGACGCTGTGATACTTCCGCATGTGTATGCACATCAATTGCCACCAGCTTCTGGATATCCATAGTGATCTGCCTTTCTTCACATATTCTTATTATATCTGTTATACCTGTTCCTGCGTCACCTTCTCTCACACATGGAGTTCACGATGCCAGGATCCGAGAAGGCCGAGCATATCATTGAGTACAATCGGCTCGGGTCAACTCGGCTTCTGGCGTTCCTGCTCCTTAAGAAGGCGGCGTAAGATCTTCCCAGAAGGGTTACGCGGAATCACGTCGATAAATTCAACTTCACGCACATTTTTGTAAGTTGCCAATTTACCGTTAGCCCACGCTAATAGTTCGTCAGAGCTGAGCATTTCATAGCCTGCTCTGAGTACGACAAAGGCTTTGGGAACCTCCCCGGCCTCCGTATCTGCTTTGGCGATTACAGCGGCATCGGCAACGGCAGGATGTTCAAGCAGCAGAGCTTCAATCTGGGCTGGAGCTACGCTGAAGCCTTTAAACTTGATCAGTTCTTTCTTGCGATCAGTAATAGTGACATAGCCCTCTTCATCGCGCCAGCCAATATCTCCCGTGTAAAGCCATCCATCACGTAGCACGTCGGCGGTTGCCTCAGGTGCCTTCCAATAGCCGAGCATTACCTGCGGCCCGCGCACAATGAGTTCACCTTCTTCTCCAACGCCCAGTTCAATCTGGCCCGTCTCAATATCGACAATTTTTTGTTCCGTACCGTGAATCGGCAAGCCAATCGTCTCTACCTTAATCAAGCGTCGATTATAGACCGGATTCGAGTGCGTGCCTGGGGATGCCTCGGTTAGGCCATAGGATGTCATAACAGTTACGTTGGTAAGTGTCTCAAAACGGCGAGCCAGTGCAGGCGGCACAGGAGCGGCACCACACTGGACATAACGAAGCGTACTCAGGTTATAATTGAGCAGGTGCGGATAGTCATTGAAGGCGGCAAGCACCTGTGGAACAGCATACAGTAACGTGATGCCTTGTTCCTGGATGAGTTGTAAGCTCTCGACAAGATCAAAGCGTTCCATCAAGACAAGGGTCGCACCAGACATCGCGGCAAGGCCCATAACCATAATGCCGTAGATATGATATAGCGGCAAGAAGACGAGCATATGGTCGAGAAAGGTGATGCGCGAGGTGGCTAGCTGTTGGCAGAGGTTATAAACGAGGTTCTTTTGCGTGAGCATAACGCCTTTCGGCAGACCAGTCGTACCACTACTGTAGGGGAGCGCAACCAAATCGTCCCAAGCCCACTCCTTATGCTCTGGTGGTGTCGGCAGATGGCTCTGCACCAAGAAGGCAAAAGAATTCGTATGTAGAGCGGAAACGTACTCGCTAGAACCAACCGTGATTACATGCTCCAAGAGTGGTGTCTCGGCCTGTACTGCCTCAACAAGTGGCAGTAATTCATGTTGCACCACAACCGCCACGGCATCGCTATTGCTCAACTGGTAGGCAACCTCTCGCGCTTTATAGGAAGGATTAAGCGGGCTGGCGACCGCACCGATACGCGTGATAGCGAACCAACTAATCAGAAATTCTGGTCGGTTCTTCATAAGTAAAGAGACTGTCTGACCTCTGCGTATTCCAAGCCCCACGAGCGCATTGGCAAATGCATTTACCAGCGCATCCATCTCCCGATAGGTCAGTGTCACTTCCTTGAAAACAAGGGCAACATTCTCAGGGTAGCGTTGAGCCGAGTGCGTCAGTATTTCATCATACGGATGAGATGGATACTGAAGTGCAGGGCGAAATAATTCTGCTTGTAAATATGGTTGACCTGCTGAAAGAGATGACACACAAACCTCCTTTGGTTTGATCAATTCACAACTCCAGAGTTTGTTCAGCCAGGGAAGCGAGATATTGCGCGATAAATTTTCTTCGAGAGCCTTTCAAAATAATCGACATAATTTTACCGATCACAATAAAAACACATAACATAGGAATAGGCTTATTGTCAAGGGTATATAGTAGGGCCACAATACGCAGATAGCAAGGGTCTCTGTTGGAAAGAACAAAGACCCTTGCTATTGTACCGCAGGTGATTTCGGACATTTTCACTGGAATTGCCTGCGCCTTTAGCGTCTCGCTTCCAGGCAGGCAAGCTTTCATTACAAACGGATACTAGTGATCAGTTGCTCGGCGTAGTCGCCAAATAGAGGAAGTTTATAATAGCGACCTCTATGAGCTGCAACCATCAACACAATCCAGCCAATGAAGCTTACCAGTCCTACAACTCCTCCTAGCCCAAAGAGCGCGTAAGGGAAGAAGTTGCATATCCATCCCAAAATGCTCATCGCACCGAAAAACAGTAACGACTGCATAGCATGAAAACGAACAAAACGATTTTCTCTCTCGAGTAAGAAGAAAACCAGACCTCCGACCCAACCAAAGAGGTAGCAGAGCAATGCGGCAGTGCCAACCTTCAAACCCATTGAGGTTCGTTCACGCGGGTTCACGTCTCCTGGCGACCACGTTCCATAGGGCTGATACTGATATTGCTGCTGCTGCGCGTATTGCAAAGGAGGAGGCTCTGGCGTATAAAGCGGCGGCTGATACTGATACCCCTCCTGCGGCCCCATTCCCTCCTGATACTCAGGCATCTGTTGAGAGGCTGTCTCCCTCTCGTTGCTGCTCGGAATTTGAGTTTGATCTGAAAGATTTTGCATAGCTTACCACACCTTTCTATGCATAAGGTGATTGCTTGTCTCGCCACAGCATTCGTCTTGAATGGCTTTCTATCTAATCAATAATCCGTATTCTGTAAAAATAGCATAGCAGCACGATCTATCAATACACTCTCTTTTTTGAGCAACATTATCCCACTATGCTCACACATAGCTATTCCGATGCTTCCCCACTTCTGGGCAGGATGGCGCATGTATGCTTCTACTTTCATCTCAACGTATACAAACTATCACCTATCCGACCAGCTAATAATGAACATGAGGATGAAATAAACATGAAACAAGAAGTCACTCCTGCAATGAGCACCAATCTATTACCAACGCGATCAAATGTCATGCAAAACCCCAGATATAGGATTGTTTTTATTCTATGGCTGATTGCTGTGCTAATACTCGGAACAGCGTCAGTAATTGTTCACTTCCATCCTGGACCGTGGCCTATTGATCTACAAACAACGATTTATGTACAGCATCACACCTGGGCAGGTTTCTATCCATTCCTCAATTTTGTCAGTTTTCTTAACGATCCTATCCCCTCAATCATTGTAATGGCACTCTGGTTGCTCGGTCTTTCGCTCATGCGCCAATTTTTGCAAGGTCTCTTTATTGCGCTCGGCACTGCAATTGCAGACGCATTTGATGGCTTGCTCAGTACCATCGTTGGGCGTCCACGTCCACATTCGCCACTGATTCATATCTACGTTCATGAACCATTCCACAGTTTCCCATCCGGTCATACTGAGCATGACATGGTCTACTATGGCTTCCTGCTCTACCTGAGTCTGACCAAACCAGTGCGCCAATGGCGTTACTACAGGTTGTTGTTGCCTTTCCAGCTTTTTGCGCTTGTCGCGCTGATCACTATCGGTTATTCACGCGTCTTCGAAGGAGCACACTGGATAACAGATGTCCTTGGAGGCTATCTATCGGGGGCCATTTTGCTCGGTGTGCTGATTGTTTGCTATCTCTGGGCAAAGCAAAAACTTGCCCAGAGACGCGCGCAAAAGCAGTAAGCCATCTTCCATGCTGCCGCAACATGCCCGAAACATGCTATATTCAATATTCAACAAATCGAGGGGCGATGTCTTACCGCCAGGAATTTATGATATTATGAAAGCGAATCAACATATCTGAGGAGCACGCATGAAAATAGCCATTCCCGACGATTATCAGGATGCAGTGAGGACGCTCGCTTGTTTTCAGAAACTTAACGAGCAACAGGTCATTATCCTTCGTGAGCATCTCAGCGACCCCAACGCGCTGGCAGCTCAATTGCAAGGCGTGGATGCTCTTGTGCTTATTCGCGAGCGTACGCCCATTACCGAGGCACTGCTGGCACGCTTGCCAGACCTGCGCCTGATTGTGCAAACAGGCAAACGCGCCCCGCACATTGATCTCGCCGCCTGCACCCGTCATGGAGTCGCAGTCATCTATGCGACACCATCTCATCCAGGAAAGCCATATGCAACGGCAGAATTAACATGGGGACTGATCCTATCCGCGATGCGCTTTATTCCTCAGGAGGTCGCATCCATGAAAGCGGGTCACTGGCAGAGTACACTAGGACGGTCTCTTGCTGGTCGTACGCTGGGCATCTTCGGCTATGGGAACATCGGCAGCTTGATCGCGATCTACGGGCGGGCATTCGCAATGAAGGTGCTGGTATGGGGACGCGAAGGGTCACGCGCTCGCGCACAGGCCGATGGTATTGAGGTTGCCACCAGTCAGGATGCGTTGTTCCAAACAGCTGATGTGCTGAGTCTGCATCTCTCGCTTTTAGAGGAAACACGCGGCATTGTTTCATCCGCACATCTGGCACAGATGAAACCGTCTGCCCTCCTGGTTAACACCAGTAGAGCAGGATTAATTGAACCAGGGGCATTGGAACAGGCACTGCGCGCCGGGCGTCCGGGCTACGCGGCGGTCGATGTGTATGAAAACGAGCCAGTCATCGATCATCCGCTACTCCACATGGACAATGTCGTTTGCACACCACATTTGGGCTATGTCGAAAAGGATAGCTACGAAATGCTATTCGGTGCCGCCTTCGATCAACTACGCGCTTTTGCCGATGGGAACCGGACGAGCGTCGCCAATCCAGAGGCTCTCAAACAGGCCTGAGAGCCTCCTACATATCCAAAAGCAAGCCTGGAAGCGAACAAAGCTAGACGAGCACGGCTGTCGTCACTGAATAGATGGGTGGCAAGAAGTCGGCGATTAAGTTCCAGCTATCTCCACGGTCCTGACTGGCAAACAACTGGCCTGTGTTCGTTCCAACATACACGCCGCAGGGCTCGAGAGAATCGGTACACATCCCATGGCGTAACACGCCCAATGCCACCTCTTGCCCATTAGGCAATCCCTTGGTCAGAGGTTCCCATTGTGCCCCGCCATTTTCTGTGCGGTAGACAATAAAATTTGAACCAATATTCTGCCGACTCTCTGGATCCTCTACGACCACATACACGGTATCAGGATGATGAGGATCGAGCGCGATAGGGAAGCCAAACTCAGAGGGTAAATTCTGTTGGATATCAATCCAGTCATTACCGGCATTCGTGCTTTTATACACTCCACAGTGATTCTGCTGATACAAAGTATCTGGCTGCGTCGGGTGCTGCACCAGCCGATGAATACATTGACCAAACTCTGGATAGGGGTCTGGCATGAAGCCCGCGCGCGTGTTCTTATTGGCAAAGCTCCATGTCTCACCGCCATCGTCGGTACGCATACACCCCACGGCGGAAATTCCAATCCACATTCTAGCTAGATTCGAGGCATCTGGCACGATTGTATGCAGGCAAAGTCCACCCGCGCCCGGCTCCCAGCGCGCACGGGTGGGATGATGAGCCAGTCCGGCATTCATGTTCCATGTCACACCATTATCTCTACTTACCCACAAACTCGCCGGATCAACGCCTGCGTACACGGTACCAGGCTCGTTACTGCGACCAGGCTCAATTACCCAAATATTCTTCAGGCTCTCGCCACTGTCCGGGGGAAACTGAATGCCTTGCTCTGGCTCATGCCATGTTTGACCGAAGTCATCACTATACTGCAGAAAACAGCCAAAAAAATCTCTGTTATCGGCAGCAAACAGTCGAGGGCTTTGACGCTGATCGAGGGCCACATTGAAGACGCGGTGTCCCTTTAAGGTCGGAGCAGAAATCTCCCATCGCTCTCGATCTTTCGTACTCACCATGAAAAGCCCGCGTTTCGTGCCAACCATGACCAGGACAGTGCCCGGCGTAAAAGATTGCCGAGTAGTCATACAAGATTCCTTCCTTATACTTGTAGCATTCCTAAAGCACCTCAAGCGCGAACAGCATTACGCGCTCGTAAACATTGGAAACAGGCGGACGTGTAGGCAAACTGATATGCTTATCCTAACCGCCAGCAACAGACGGAAAAATGTGGAGTATCGCACCATCAAAGACAGGCGTGTCAAGCCCTTGCAAATAGCGAATATTTTCACGGTTCAGGAAAATATTGACAAAGGGACGCAAGTCACCCGTTTCGTAACAGAGGTTGAAGCGAATACCAGGAAAGTCATGATCGAGTGCTTCAATAATCTCACGGACGGTGCGACCCACGACGACAACACGCTCACGATTACCAACTTTCGCACGCAGTGCTATTGGAAAGGAAACGTGTATAGCGGGTGAGATATTTAGAGAGTCCTTCATCACGGTTTCTGCTTTCCTCTCATGTGCCGTTCATAGAACATATGTTCATTTTTACAATATAGGTTATTTGCTTGATTTTGTCAAGTGGGTATTGTCTTATCAGACTAAACCGTAGTCTTGACATGAGCTTAGTCAATAATGTACCATTGATTCTGTGGACACATGTCCGCTATGCGGACATTTTTCTCGCGTCAGCACTTTGGCCTTTGTCTCTCAACAGAGCTTTTCGTTCACGTTCTGTAGTCAAGAACACAATGAGGTGAAATAATGAGCCAGGTTTCAGCAGATAGCGCGCATCACTTCGTACCAGGTCGCCCAGTGGTATTTCGCAACGCAACCGTACTGACCATTGACCCTTCGTTGGGGATTGTTGAAAGCGGCGACGTTCTCGTTGTGAACAATCGCATTGAGGCGGTTGGACACCATCTTGCAGTCCCGGATGGCACGGCCGAGATAGACGCGACCGATGGCATTCTTATGCCGGGCATGGTAGACACACACCGTCACATGTGGCAGACAGCCTTGCGTGGGTTTGGTGCCGACTGGACCCTCACCAACTATTTCATGTTTTATTACATCAACTGGGGCAAGATTTTCCGCCCAGATGATATTTACGCCGGAAATCTCCTTTCCGCCATTGAGGCTGTCGAGGCAGGTGTCACAACAACCGTCGACTGGTCTCACGGCTTGCAAACCATTGAACATGCAGATGCAGCGGCAGACGCGCTAGAAGCGGTGCCTGGTCGCTTTGTTCTCGCCTATGGCAATCTGCTCGGTGCCCCCTGGCAATGGACGAAGGCTCCTGAGTTCGCCGATTTTATCCGACGGCGTATTGATGGACATGGCGATACCCTGCGCATGCAGATTGCTTTCGACGTGACTGGTAACCCAGCCTTCCCTGAAAAAGCCGCCTTCGAGGTTGCACGTGAGTTTAACCTACCCGTCACAACCCATGCTGGCGTGTGGGGAGCCACAAACGACAATGGCATCCGTTTAATGCACGAGCATGGCTTCATGACTCCCTCGACAATCTACGTCCACGCAGCGACCTTATCCGAGGACTCCTATCATCGCATCGCTGCGACTGGTGGCTATGCGTCAGTCTCGAGTGAGAGTGAACAGAACGCTGGTCAAGGCTATCCTCCAACATGGCTCCTGCGTCGTCACAATATTCCAGTTTCACTGTCAATGGACACAAGCGTGTGGTGGAGCGCGGACCTGTTCTCGGCAATGCGCTCAACGCTTAGCGCGGATCGTGCCCGTGAACACATGGAAGCGCACAAGCAAAACAACACAGTTACGCTCTCTCACCTGCGCGCTGAACAGGTGGTAAACTGGGCAACACTGGGAGGAGCCAAAGCGTTAGGTATGGACAGCATCATTGGCAGCATTACCCCTGGCAAGAGAGCAGATCTTGTCCTGATCAAGAATGACGAGTCATCAGTGATGTTTCCTTTGCTCAACCCCTATGGACACGTCGTATTCCAAGCGGGACGCGGCGATGTACACACGGTTATGGTTGATGGTAAGGTTGTAAAGTACGACCACCGTCTACAAGGCATTGATCTCTCCAAAGCAAAGCAGGCAGTGATGAAGACCGTTGAGTATGCACACACAAGTATGGGTGAACAGGCATGGAACGAGGCCATGAATCCAGAACAGGCCACAGCTGAATTGATTGATAATCCATACAAGTACACTGAACGGGAAAAGGCTCAACAGCAGGACAATAGCGCGTCAGCAACTACGCAGGAGTAATGCGTATACGTGCCTACTGCTCCCCACGCATCCAACGCGAATAGGCGCGTACTGCTACCGTCTCATTGCGTCGTATGTATTGCTGTCTGCTACATGGCTGTCCATTGGCAGGCAGCGGGTCAAGCCAACTTTGGATAGTCAGCGTTTCGCCGAAACGTGGGCTATCACCGTATTCAATATCATAGTAGAGAGGGTCAAGGCGCACAGTCTCTGGCGTATGACCCTCTCGCGCATAAGCATCCCAACTCGCGTCATCAAGCATCTCCACAGCGGTAGCATTATTCAGATGGCCCGCCAGATCAATCGCGGAGAAACGCACACCCATTGTAAAGACCTCTGATGAGTGTTCTGGTGCAGACGAGAATGGAGTTTCTGGTTGTGGAGCGCGTGGTCCATCAGGCAGCCAGATCGAGGCGGTGCGTTCTGGTAAGCGGGCCGGCGTGCCTCGCTCATTCAAATATACCCATAACGTGCGTGCAGAGATCACAGGCTCACCCTCTGGCTCATCAACGTGACGTGCCTCATAACCACGTTGCGCAGTGATGCGTGAAAAGCCCAGGCCAAAGGTTTTGAGTAGCAAGGGTGTATGCACAAGAACGGGATTGCTAAAATTGATGATTGTGCGCTTGACCACCCAGAAACCATTGCCGCCAAGTTGCGCATCTTCGGCATCCATTGCCGCAATATCCTGCATATAGCGTAAAAATGCGGCAGGAGTTAAGACGCCCACATTGTTGCACTCATCATACCGTACAACATGCTGATGACAAAATTCTCTTCGCATACCAGCTCCTCTTCCTTGTTTCCTTCTCTATCATACCACGGTAGTGCTCTGTCAAACTTCATTGCACACTTTTCGGCGTGTGGGGGGCAGGGCGAGGGCAAGCCTCGCCCCTACAATGACGACGGGGAAAACGGGCATCGTATCATTGTAGGGGCGACCCTTGCGGTCGCCCTGCCTCTCCCAAACAGGTGCAATGAAGTTTGACAGAGCAGTAGGGGCGTGATTC
>DAIDJF010000046.1 GCA_027451525.1 Ktedonobacterales bacterium | reverse complement strand
GGAAAAGCAGACTCCGACCCAGCGCAAGCTGACGGAAGAGCAACGGCAAGCCGTATGCGATCTGGTGCGGTCTGGGGTCTCAATACGACAGGCGGCGAAACAGTTTGGGATGAGTCGCCAGGCGTTGCAACGATTACTGAAAGGGCAAAATCACTAGAGTTTGTGCGTGAAAGGCATGCAAAAAGGACGCTGGCATTTTTTGTCGGCGTCCCTCATTTTGTGTCTTGCGGCGGAACCGACGGGACTCGAACCCGCGATCTTCTGCGTGACAGGCAGACATGTTAACCACTACACCACGGCTCCTTACGCTCTTGATGTCTTTCAACATCTTGCTCGTAGATATGATAATATCAGACGGGCCGAGTGATGTCAATACCTTTTGCCACAAATTTCGCTAATTTTCCCGTTTCTTTAAAAAATGCTGTGTACGTTTCCCTCTTGTCAAGACGTGATGTCTGTAGAGGGCTTTACTTTCTACTCTATCTTCCATGCAAAACTTGGAAGAGGTCTGTATACTAGAAACGAAGACCGTCCTATTTTTAATAGAGGCTGCCCGACACGCTTTTCCTGAAAAAGCCGCCGTCAGCTTTTGCATTCCGAGTATTTGGGAGGCGATGATGAGCGAGACAACATTTGCTAAAACCCCTGTTTCTGCCGCTCAATCCGCGACTGCGCAAGGGATAATCTTTTGCCCAATTTGCAATGCGATCTATGGGCCTGCACAAGGCCAAGAATATCTTTTGAAGGCACCTGCTCTGGCGGTCGAGGCCGCGTTTATGAGCATGTGTCATTTCTGTTTTCGCTGCCGTCGCCCATCCTGTCCCCAGTGCTGGGATACCGTCCATGGCATTTGTGGTGCCTGTGTTCACGAGGTTGGTCTTACTTTTCGCGTTGAATCCGCTCCTCTGCCCGGGACACTCCCATTGCCCTCGCACCAAACACAAGCGCAGCCACAAGTGGGGCCGCGTAAAAAGGCTGCTTCGCCTGCTCTTGTCTGTGTACAGCCAGGACAAATTGCGCCTGCCGTAACTCCTACACTCACGCCTACCCCGGTGACTGAGCAGATACAACCGTTGCGTTCAACTGAACCTGTGCATACAGTTGTGCCAGAGCGCGTGCGAGAGAGTACGCCTTCACCTGCACAGGCGGCTCGTGGGAGTGTACCCGTCGCGGTCCCGTCTAAGGAGAAACAACAGACGCAATCCACGCCCAAAGCGGCCTCTCGCCCACTAGAGAGTCAACCACCCTCGTCGTCTACCCATGTCGAAAAGAAGGTTATGGCTCACGCTACCGCTAAATCACCGCTCCCTCCTCAGGATACTACAAGGATAAAGACGAATACTCCCGCCTCCTCGCCTGTATCACCAACCTCTACTGTATCGGTACAGCCTGGTATTGTACCCGCACCTCCTTCTGCGACAACAACAAAAACGACTGTTTCGCCTTCTCCAATCTCACGGGCGACACGTGTCGCAATTATTGCTCACTGTATCGAACTTACGCTGACCTGGCTTTTCTTTCTACTCTTCGTTGCCTTAGTCGTGCTGATCCTTTCGGCAACTGTTTCAGCCAACGCGAACATCTGGGCTATAAAGACCCTGCATGTGGATATCCGTGCTGAACTTAGCTATCTCTGGCACCTGTTTCTAAACATTTTGCAACAGATGCGGCATGGCTAAACTTTTGTGACACTCCCATCAGCCTACATATTATTACCCTAAAACTCCTAATGTTGAAGAGTATTGTCAGAATACAGTAATATCAAGAGTAGAAGAGAGATGCCCCAATTTTTAAGGCATAGGTGATGCGTATGCCATTTTATATGGTCAGGCATTAGTCTGATCTTTTTAAAGGATTGTGCGTAGGATGGAACATGAAATTCTCGTCGATGGCTACAACGTGATAAAAAACAGTGAGATGTTTCGCGCGCTAGAGATTAAGAACAGAGCAGAGGCTCGTCGGTTGCTTATACGGCAATTGCACAATCGCTATCGTTTTGAGACATGTCGTATAACGGTGGTTTTTGATGGAGATGGTGCGCGCGAACAGATAAGCCACGAGGAGCATATTCGTATCATCTACTCACGGCATGGAGAAACGGCGGATCAAGTCATTGCACGTCTCGCTGCGGAAGCACGTACGAAAGGCTGTGTTGTAGAGATGTATAGTAACGATATGGAAGTGCGTCATGCGGTGAAAGAGCAAGGCGGAACAGCCCATTCTACCCAGCACCTTGTAAGACATCTGAATGCCGCCCCTAATGATGTTGCGTACCGTATCCGCCATCGCCAGGAGATGCGAAAAATATATGGTATTGACCCTGCTCATAAAATAGAAGATGAGATAGAGACATATCATCATGGCAAAAATAAGGGGAAAAATAAAAAGCGCAAGAAATAGAATTTCTATTCCCTGCGCTTCCTATAGTCACTACTTCTGTAGCATTGATGGAACCTCTTTAATGGGACCATACATGGTAGAATGGGCTGAGCCATCTTTGCCGAAGCGCGTTCGTATGACCCAGGTAAAGCCTTCTAAGAAAATCTTACGCGACATTTTCGATTTTCCCACGCGGCGATCCAGGAAAATAATGGGGGTTTCGACGACTTTGAAACCGTGTTTTAGAACGCGATAGGCTAATTCGACCTGGAACGCATAGCCTTGAGACTGGATACTGTCGAGATCAATGTGTTCTAGTACTTCACGACGGTAGCAACGGAAACCCGCCGTGCAGTCATGGATGGGCATATTGAGCATAAAGCGCGCAAAAATGTTACCACCACCACTGATAAAGCGGCGCAATAGCGACCAGTTTGGTGTGCCGCCACCACTAATATAGCGCGAGCCGATAACCAGATCAGCGTTTTCGATGGCCTTGAGGAAAGCTGGCAGATAGCGCGGGTCATGCGAGAAATCTGCATCCATCTCAAAGGCGGCATCATAAAGATGTTCAATAGCGTATTTAAAGCCCGCGATATACGCTGTTCCCAAGCCAAGTTTGCCTGCACGATGCATTACATGTACTCGTGCATTTTCCTGGCTAATCTGATCTGCTAATGCTCCTGTCCCATCCGGTGAATTATCATCAATTACCAAGACATCCGTCTCTGGAACATACGAAAAAGTTGTTTCAAGCAGCGGACGCAGATTCTCGATTTCATTATACGTTGGGATAATAATTAACGTTTTCATGTAATATTTCTCCATTAAATACCGAAATATGGTTGATGCGTATGCAATAGCGACTATTTCGGTAGCGTACTGTGTTGGCATGTTCCGAACTATGCTGTCCAAAAAACCGTGCCGTATGTTCGATGCAACTTTTATATGAATGCCATAAAACATTCATACACACCATCGCAATCGATGCAATGAAATAAATTGGCGTATTTTTGCTTGTTTATAAAATCTATCAACAGCCTAATGACGATGCGTTCTTGCAAAAAGACAAAATCTGTGATGAAGCCTCATTAGAGGTACGCATTGGATATACATACCGTTACAGAGATAGTACCTTGTTAATACGTAGCTCCTTATAGACTTGATATGCCATTTAGCCATGATATATGTTAAACTTTTGATGGCTAACCGTGGTAACAGCGCACTGCCATATGGGTGAGTTGTCAGCCTGTTTTCAGTTGTTCTGTTGTATCTACTGTTTCATTACTCCTTCTTACTCAAGATGGGATGATATAGAGAATAATATAGACGAGTGCGATATACAACAAGACGGTTCCAAGTACATGTCTGTCACGTAGCAGTACCTCTTCAGGACTTCCTCCTTCCATCCGCATGTAGATCAGATAAAGGTAGCGAAAGACGCCGTAGAGGACAAGTGGAATCGTGAGGATCAGGTGCTGACCGCCCGTTGGTCCCTCAATGGTATAGAGACTGTAGGCGAGCATCGTTCCTGTGACAACAATCGTCATCATCTGGTCGAGTAGTGGCAGGCTATACTCTTGAAGGATGCGGCGATGCTGGCTTGCCTGACCTTGTAACAAGCCTAACTCGTGACGGCGTTTTCCTAATGCAAGGAAGAGTGAGAGAAAACATGTGACCAGCACAAGCCAGGGGGAGATTGCGACTGGGATGACGACCGCTCCCGCGAGCACACGGGCGATGAAACCACTTGCGATGACAAACACGTCAATAAGAACGATATGCTTCAGTTTGAGACTATACCAGAGCATCAATAGAAGGTAGGAGGCGACGATGAGCGTGAAAAGTGTGGTAGCTCCCCCAAAGATGTGATACAGGTCTGGTAGTGACGTGGTAGTGGGTAACGTAAACATGACGCCAATGAATAGTCCACACAGCAGGAGCAGGAGTGCAATACCAGCAATTGCCCAGGAAACTGGAAGCGCACCAGAAGCAAGAGGGCGTTTACATTTCACTGGATGTTGCCGATCTTGCTCCAGGTCGAGCAGATCATTTATAAGATAGGTACAGCTGGAAGCAAGGCAAAAAATGATCAGTGCCAGGCTCCCACGTTCCAGAGAAGAGAATGTGAAGAGCCGTTGTGCGAAAACGAGGCCAATACAGACCGCCAGATTCTTTGTCCATTGGCGCGGACGTAACGCTTGCAGTAGAGCAGATAGACGCTGGAGGAGTGTGCGTGTATCGCCCTTTAATGACCTTGAAGGCACAGTTTCGCTTGTTGAGCCATCCTGTGTTATAGGTTCTCGCTTCAAGAATGCTTCCAATCTGTGACCGCCAAGAGCTATTCTTAATAGATGCGTCGTCGCAAGTCTTCCATACGATGGATGGTAATACGATGACGGTCTGTGCTAATAAATTTCTTGTCGGTAAAATATCCCAGCACCTTATTGACGCTTTCACGTGAGGCTCCAACCATCGAGGCGAGTTCCTGTTGTGTCAAACGGACCTCAATACGTGTGCCATCCTCCACTTTTGTGCCGTGACTATCACCCAACTCTAACAGCTTTTTTGCCACACGCCCGTAGACATCAAGGAAAATCAGATCTTCAACCTGCTGATCGGTGCTGCGCAGACGCTTAGAGAGCACCTCCAACACCTCGATAGCGATCTTTGGATTTTTCATGATTGCGTTGTGGAAATCACTGCGCTGTAGCGTATAACATTCGGCTTTTTCGAGCGCGATAGCATCTGCTGAGCGAGGTAAGCCATCCAAGAGAGCTAGTTCTCCAAAACACTCGCCTTTGCCAAAGACAACCAGCGAGATTTCCTGTCCATCGGGACTAATCAAGCAGATTTTGACTTTTCCCTCTTTAATCACATACAAAACCTGCCCAGGGTCGTCGCGATGAAAAATGACCTCACCTGTACGAAATGTCCGCCGCTTGGCTACTGCTGCCAGCGCGCGAATATCTTCGTCGCCGAGGCTCGCAAAGAGCGATACTTGTTTAAGATAGGATGCATCGTTCTCTTCCATACTTCATTCCTTCATGCTACATGTAGCGAAAACTCTTGGTTGTGTTGCATGATAGCATACCCACCGCTCTTTCGCAATTGTCTGATTGATGCTAAAGAGAAACTGGCCTTGGCCTGAAAAAAGCTTGTTCCCATTCTCATGGCTTTGCTCAATAAAGGGTACGTGTTAGGTCAAATGAAAATGTTACCGAAGGCGGGGTATAGCGTGACGGAACAGTCATGTGGTATAATAGTAACGATATCAGAGTCAGAAGGTCGGAATTAGTCCTTTTATCTATTACTACCATAAGAAAAGAGCAGCAAGCAGAATATTTCTCAGCTGCGAATGAGGATATGACACATGGCGGAAACAATTAGTGCCGATATGATTATACACGACGTGGTGACAAAATACCCGTCGACGGTCAAAGTCTTTCACGGACATGGTCTGCCCTGCACGGCATGCGCGGTCGGTTCGCGTGAAAGTGTTGCTGGGGGAGCGCGTACCCATCGCTTTACGCCGGAGAAAATGGAAATATTGCTTAAAGACCTGAATGCAGCGGTCAACGGTGAGCCTGTTTCCGTCGCTCCCAAGAAAGCTCCAGTTGGGCGTGGTGTTCCGCTGCAAATGTCGCCTGCACCCGCTGACCGCAAGATCAAGCAGGTGATTGCGATTATGAGCGGTAAAGGTGGGGTGGGCAAATCGCTGGTCACTGGCTTGTTGGCCGTCTCGTTGCGCCGCCAGGGATTAAGCGTAGGTATTCTGGATGGTGACATCACGGGGCCGAGTATTGCGCGTATGTTTGGCGTGAAGGGTCAACCCGGCAAGGCGGCTAATGGTGGTATCGACCCATTGCGTAGCAAAGCTGGCATTAAAATCATGTCAATGAATATGTTTCTAGAGCATGAGAGTGACCCAGTGGTCTGGCGAGGCCCAATGATCTCAAGTGCCATCAAGCAGTTCTATAGCGATGTGGATTGGGGTCAGTTGGACTATCTACTGGTTGACCTGCCTCCTGGCACGTCAGATGCGCCTATGACGGTGTTGCAAGCTCTCCCTGTTGATGGGATCGTGGTTGTCTCTTCGCCGCAGATGTTGGCGACGATGATTGTCATGAAGTGTGTCAATATGGTGCGCCAGTTGAAGGGCGTGATCGTGGGTATTGTCGAGAATATGTCCTACTTTGAGACACCTGCTGGTGAACGCTATGAAATCTTTGGGCCAAGTAATGGCACGGAACTGGTCGCTATGTCTGGTTCGCCACTATTGGCACAATTGCCCATTGATTCCGCATTGACGGCACTGTGTGATGCCGGGCGTGTCGAAGAGTATTATTCACCTGCTTATGAGGCACTTGCGGAAAACTTCATCAATACGCTGAAAATAAAACGGTAAGGACGATGTACGCATACATAAAAACCCAGCCGAGACTAGTCTCGGCTGGGTTTTTATGTATGCGTATGGATATGCTAGACTTCGCGCAAGAACGAGCCGAGCACCTTACAGAATGTGGTGTGACCGGCCAGATCTGCCAGCGCGGCCCGCACGGCGGGGTCTTCGCGGTGGCCCTCGAAATCGAGATAGAAGACATATTCCCATGCGCGCTGGCGCGAGGGACGAGACTCTAGTTTGAGCAGATTGATCGTATGCTCCGCGAGCATACCCAGACAGCGATACAGTGAGCCGGGCTGGTGCGAAGTTGCCATCACGAGCATTGTTTTCGCGGCTCCCTCACGGCGTGGCGCAGGTTCGCGTCCCAGGGCGATAAACCGTGTATAGTTGTCTTTAATTGTCTGGATGCCACGCGCCAGCACTTCGAGTTGGTAGAGTTCTGCGGCTCCGATACCCGCGACGGCGGCTACTCCGTGTAAATTCTCTTCGCGGATCATTTTTGCGCTACCAGCGGTATCATACGTTGCCACGATCTCCACGCCTAATTCGCGTAGATAGACATCACTTTGTGCCAACGCTTGTGGGTGTGAGATAACGCGCTTGATGTCGCTGATCTGTTGGCCTGGGAGACAAAGCAGACAGTGATTGACGGGATGTCCATGCTCGCCGATCACAAAGAGATCGTGTTGCCGTAGCAGGTCATAAACATCATTGATGCTACCGGCCTGAGAATTTTCGACGGGAACCATACCGTAGCTCGTTTCACCGGTTGCAACGGCTCGAAAAACATCTGCAAAACTACGGTAGGGGCGCGGTTCTGGTTGTATTCCTACTTCACGCCCAAAATAAGCGCGTACCGCCTCATCGCCAAAAGCCCCATATTCGCCTTGAAAAGCAACGAGTGGCGCATTTTTGTGTGTATCTGATGGTGTTGTGGCATCAGTAGCCAGGGTATCCGATTGACTCATAAATGGTATAATTGCACTCCCTCTGTGAAGTCTTATGCCGATTGTGTCAGTTTCCGTTGGCTGTGTCAAGTCCATAAAAATAAGACAGAACGCCCCTCTCGAGGAGAGACGTTCTGTACATGCTCTTGTGGTCGGTCAACCAACTACTGCACGTTGTAGTGTGTCTTGTGGTAGTAGACCATGCCCTTGCCAAGCACCTTTACAGGCTGTAACTCTTTAAGCATGATGGCCTCACCGCACTTTGCGCAGATGCGGTTGGTCAAGTGGTTGATCTCTTCACGGTTCGCGAGCGAGGCACGCGCTGTCTTTGAAAGTTCACCCTTCTTCGGCATTGCTGCTGAACCCCTTTCCCTTGTTGGTGTCTAATGAACAGTATGTGAGAATACGTGTTTTCTCTCTTAGAGAAAAACACTCGCATCACCCATATTGTTCCCAAGATGATTTCTATCGGGAAGAGTATAGCATATCATCGCATCTCTGTCCAATAGTATTTATATGCACGCTTGGCTGCCCTTAATGTTTGATACCGCGTTCAAATTCTGTTTCTGGTGGGCGATATTCCAGGTGGGCCACAATATCGCCAAAACTGGTAGCTCGTCCTGTGGCCGTAACGACAGCGGTCGCTGTGCCACTGACGATAGAGGTACCAAGGAAGACGATGTTGGTGGCCGTAGTAGGATTATGCGGATCGCTTGCCTCGTCATCCGCAAAATTTTCAAAATGAAACGTCTCACGGTTCTGACCATAGGAAGCATAGGCCAACGCTATCACAAATCGTTCACACAATTTTGTGGATGTGTTACAGGCAAGGCACATGCTTGACCCATCCCATAGGGGTATGGTATAGTGTGCAATAGATACCATATTCTTCAATGGATCAGAGCAGCAGGCATGAAAGGAACCCAGGATGCAAGATGATCGTCGTCAAGAGGCATTGAAACGCCTCTCTTATATCGAAGGGCATATCGGCGGTATTCGCAAAATGGTGGAAGAGGATAAGTATTGCGTGGACATTTTGCGTCAGACGTATGCGGTGCGCAAAGCACTTGAGAAGTTGGAAGGCATGATCTTAGAAGGGCATCTGCGGACCTGTGTGCCAGATGGTATCAAAGGTAATCGTGAGGAAGAGGTTATTCAAGAACTCGTGCAGTTGTACACGATTGCTGGCAACCGTTAAATAGCTCTTTACGGATACGGATATGCTAAGTCGGCTTCACAGGTGTGAAAAGACAATTTGTACTGGATTGAATAATAGCAGGTAAAGGAGAATGTACATGGAATTAACAAAATTGGTTGCTCCCGACATTTCGTGTGAGCATTGTCAGCGGGCTATCGAGGGTTCTGTGAGCAAGCTAGCGGGCGTGCAAACAGTGAAGGTTGATATCCCCAGCAAGACCGTTCTTGTCAATTATGATCCCCAGCAGGTCTCACTGACAAAAATTGAGGAGACGCTGGACGATATTGGCTATACAGTTGCCAAGTAGCAAAGATCAGCCTGTACGATTGCTGAGAAGGGATACAGATATCTTGTAACATCTGTATCCCTCCTTGGGCTTATGACAGCATTAGCTTGTCTGGGCATCTTTCCTTAACAAGAAGTTTAGATAATCTTTTTTCCGTCGCTCCATGTCTTCTTCTGGAAAAATTGGTGCTTTGCCCAAAAGGGCTGCTTTGAACTCTTTAACCAGGGCATCGTACAACGAAGTTTTGCTATGACCCAGGCGGAGTTCTTGTCCTTCAGGCAGCGTAATGCCCTCGCGTTTGAGCAAATAGTGGGCGAAAATCAATTCGGGCGTTTGTCCATTGTGAAGTGGAACGCTAGTTTGAGTGAAAATGTCGTCTGAGACGAGCAGTGGTGAATCCATGAGAAGCGCAAGTGCTATAGCATCGCCAGGGCGTAGTTTCGTCGTTTGTTCTTGCATGGTTTCTCCCGTGTGCCAGTGAAGCATACAGGTACAGAGATTATAGTCAGGAGGAAGCATAGAGTAATGTTCAATACGCAGTTCTGCCAGTGTATGGCCGAGCAGTTGCAGTGTTTCAACCATAATAGTGATGCTCTGAGGACGTGGCAAGGGCAGATGCTTTAAGGCTGCGACGATAGGTAACGCTTCATGTCGCTCAACGCCAAAGGTCAAGAAGTGCTGACCGATTTCATCGATCAAGAAAACGTTATACAGAAAGACGCTGCTGGCTATAAAATTTCTTCTCACACCTTCTACGCGCACAGGAACCATGGCGATCCTCTATCTGATGTGTAATTTGGCTGATCATAGCAAAGGCTTTGGCTACATTGCCAATTCTGTGAGAGACGCTATCCTCTTATTCTTTATGAAAATCTTCCAGGGCGCGTTTCAGACGCACAAGGCCCAGGCGCATACGCGCTTTCACTGTCCCTAATGGTATCTGGCAGCCCTCGGCGATCTCGGAGTGTGTCCAGCCCTGGAAATAGGCCAGTTCGATAACCATGCGTTGTTCTGTTGGTAGATTCATTAGTGCCTCGCGAATTTTCGCGCTCTGCACGTTCTGCCATGCCTCATCCCAGGCATCAGGAAATGCCGTGCGCTCGTCGCGTTCCACTTCATCTAACGTTGCTTCTTTCATCACCGAGCGACGGCGCACAGCACGTAAATAGTCTATTGTGCGGTGATGCATGATTGAAACTAACCAACTGCGAACTGCGCCCGATTGAGGAGAATAGGAGGTGGCACGTTTCCAAACCGAGAGAAAAGCATCTTGTAACAGGTCTTCTGCAACCTGATGATCCGCTACCATCCGGTAAGCGAGCGAATACATGATGCGACTATAGCGTTGGTAAAGTGGCTCCATTGCCCAGACGGCCCCTTTTGCAATTGCCGTAATTAATACCTCGTCGCTGAGTTGCTCTATTGGAATAGAAATAGAACCTGTTGACTGGTTTTCTCCATCATTTTGCTTAAATATCTGCATGGCTGCCTTCTCTTCTCATCTTCTTACAGAGAATACGCTGCAAGCTATAAAACAGATCATATACATTTTACTCGGCATAACTCTGTATGGATGCATACATATAAATATTACACGTTGCTTATTTTAGGATAGACACTTCTAGCTGTTTGCGTAATGTCTGCTACTGGGACGTTATTATATGTACACAAGGATAATGAAACCAGTGAGGCAAGTCATGAAAATAGCACTGTTTTGGCTTACTATTAAACTACAGTGGGCGGATTGCTCTCTACAGGTTGTCTGAAGAAGGCTGGCATATGCAGCAGCAGTAATATCGGCAATGCAATATCTGCGATCAGGCTATAGATAAAGGTTGTCGTACTGTAATGGGCAAAAGTGAGTGAATAGGCCAGGTTTGCGATCATAGGGATCCAACACGTCCACCATGCCCAACGAGCACGTCTCCTGAAAGGAAACGCAACAATAGCGAGGAAGAGCAGTCCAAAGACCAGTTCATGAACCGCATATGCTCTCTCTAAGATCGTAATATATTGTGTAACCGCAGGTGAGGTAACTTTCGCGCTCGCCCAACTCATACCTGTAATTGCATGAAATGCTTCCAAATGATCTGCTGGTAGACCTGTTTTTGCGTCTGCAACTAGATCGGAAAGAGATGCAAAGAGGAAAAACGCTCCCAGGAGTAGCAGTAATATCCAGCCAATAAGCAGATAGCGAGGTTGTTTGGTAGGAAACAGTGAGTTCTTCTGCGTGTGTGAAAACACAGTTTCGGATTTCTGCTTCATAACTCCTCCTGATTTATCATCTTTTCGAACATTATACTCTACTTGCTGTTTGTTAAGCAAACGATCCTGTCCTGCCGTATACAGATTATTTGGTAGAGCACCATAAATATCTTCTCCGCCCCCTTGACAAATTAAAATTTACAGTGTATATAATATACAGCGTATACGAAATGGTGTTATGAGAAAGGTGTGATGAGCCTATGTCACGTCCACGTCACAGTGAAGAGCATCTTCAGTCCATGCGTGCGCGCATTCTTGATGTTGCCTATGCCATTCTTGTCGAGAAGGGGTCGCAGGCACTCAGTGCGCGCGCGATTGCTGATGAGCTTGGCATGGCGCATATGACCCTCTATACCTATTTTGAAAACCAGCCTGCCATCTTGCAGGCTCTCGCCGAGCGCGAATTGGTAAAGCTTCGTGCTCAGCAAGAGGAGTTTGAGCAGCGGGCTGAGCGCGAAGATATTGTACATGTCATGCGTGCGGCATTGGAGTTCTTCCCGCAATTTGAGCGTGAAAACCCTAATCTGTTCCACCTTGCCTGGGTTACACCACAGCAACAACCCGAAGAGATGGCTCTAGCAAATGTGCAATCAAGGAAAAGTCTTGAGCATCTGGCACGTTTGGTACATCTGGGCATTGAGCGCGGCGTTTTTAAAGCGCGTGAACCACAACTTGCCGCCGCCGCTGCGTGGGGCATGGTTGTGTTTCCGTTAATCATGTTCCACAGCGGCAGAATTGCCAACCCACAACAGCGCGATATACTTGTTGCCGAAATGTTAGATGCCGCGATGAGTTATCTCTGCATCTAACGAAGAAAGGATACCCATATGAGCGAAATGTCTTCTCCTGCGGCTACCCCTGATTGGAAGTTGATCGATGCGTCCGTGCGTCCCGCGTGTGTTCCTGAGGATGGCCCTGTCGAAATTTTGACGACCGAGGATGGTGTGCGTTTTGTGCGGACACCAGAGGAACGCTTTGCCAATCTACCCGGCTATTCCTTTGCTCCCCATTACGCGATTGTCGAGGGACTGCGCATGCACTATATTGATGAAGGTCTTGAGAACGGTGAAGTGGTCCTGATGTTGCATGGTCAACCGACGTGGTCATACCTGTATCGCAAGATGATTCCTGGAATAGCTGCCGCTGGCTATCGCGCGATTGCTGTTGATCATCTGGGTATGGGCCGCTCGGACAAGCCAATTGACCTGAGTTTCCATACCTTTGAGAAGCATGTGCAGCGTTTGAAAGCCTTTATTGGCGCGTTGGGTCTCAAGAATATCACACTGTTTTGTCAGGACTGGGGCAGCCTGATTGGTCTGCGCGTGGCGGGTGATATGCCTGACTCGTTTGCGCGTATAGTGGTTGCGAATGGCACCTTGCCCCTTATCCCCAAAGGTATGAATCCGTTTCGCGTACCCAATCCCATTGAAATTGATTGCTCGCTTGGCGATTTCGCCAATCTTGTTAGAGGTGCTGGAGAGTGGCAGACTTTCTTCCAGAAGTGGATTGTCTACGCACTGACAACTCCCAATTTTACGCCCAGTCAGGTTGTCATGGCGATGGCAACGCATCCTTTGACGCCGGAGGAAGAGGCGGCCTACAACGCGCCGTTCCCAAGCATCATTTATAAGGCGGCGGTACGCACTTTCCCTTCGATGGTTGCCGCGATAGAAGATCAGAATTTCCCCGCATGGCAGGCACTTGGCAGGTATAAGAAGCCATTCTTGTTCTTTGGTGGCGAAAAAGATCATAATATGGGTAAGATGGAGAACCAGGTGCGCATGACGAGTCATATCCCTGGCGCGCAAGGGCAGCCCCACGAGCGTTTTGATGACGCAGGCCATTTCATTCAAGAGGATATCGGTCCGGTGCTGGCGGCAAGAGTTGTTGCCTTCATGCAAGCTAATCCGCTACCTCAGGCTCCTGCTACCGCAAGTTCGGGCCGCAATCTGCACGGTGCGCGTTATGGAGAAGTGTTGCTAGTTCAAGGCCATTTGAACCATATTGAGGCTACAGTCTACAACACTCTTGGCCTCAATGATTGTCCCGACGATCTGTGGCATAAGCTCAACGCGGATGAGATTAAAAAAGAACACAAGGCGCGAGCTGTAGTTCTCAATGGTCCGCGCTACTTCCTGATGGACAGTATCAGCGGGGCAAATGTAAGCCACGAGGTGACTACTTTTGGTGGCTTGCAGATGCGCAGTATGGCGACCCTGGCGATTGGACCGACACAACTGCTGGGCGGTGTGCATCACAAGCCATATTCGGAGAATATCGTTAATCGCTCTACTACCTATGTGTATCATAAAGGGCGCGAGGTATATGAGTTGGTCGCCCCCGATGGCACAGCCTATATCATGCAGAGCTACGCACTCATAAAGGACCGCACATTGACAGAAGAGTCGCTGAAGACGCTCGGTTCACGTCTGAAGTTGCCCGCAGGCTGGAGCTATCGCGTGCGTTGTCTTGAGCAAGAAACATCCTTTACTGTGGATGGACAGGCACATCTGATCCAGGATGAGTTTGAAAACTCATACCAGCGCGAAAACTAGGTAACTAGCAACGTGTAGGGTGCAATATTCCTGTAAATGGCTTTTATGGTGAATATTGTGCCTTCTTATTTGGGGAGGTCACTATCATGCTGTCGCTTACTAATATACTGCTCATTTTGCTTTTGTTGGCTTTGGTCGTTCTTGTCGTTTGGAGCCAATCGCGCGAGAAGAAGACCAAAATCCGTTCGTTGTGGCTAAGTATTCTGATTGTTTTTGTGCTGTGTGCGCTCATATTTTCACACACGCTTGTCAGTAGCACGACAAACGTGCTGATCCTGATCGGTTGCGCGCTGCTTGGTTTAATAATTGGCATTGCGAGTGGGCCTCTGCTCAAGCTGAATGTGGACCTGGCGCATGACTCTTTAGTTGTGCAGGGGACAACTGTCAGCATTGTTGTCTGGGTGGTGATTTTTATTATCAAAATGGCGTTGCGCCTGCTAGCTTCGCATGGCTCAACACGTGTCCTGATTGAGATAATCGGCTCGAATGTTCTTTTCTTGACCGCCTGCTCTATTCTTGGTATGAACCTGTACCAATATTGGCGTTATCAGCAAGCACGCCGTACCGCCTCTCCCGCTTAATGTGGGCATGTCGCTTGCGTCTCCATGCGCTTGATGGTATGCTATGCCAGCACACACGATATCGAGACGAGATGGAGGTTTTGTCATGGTTGGTGAGCAGATCATGCGTAAGGTGAAGGTCGAGGGCGGCAATCTAAAGTTTAGTGCCGCCCATTTTATCACTTTTGGCGGCAAATGCGAGCGATTGCACGGACATAATTATGGTGTCCTGGTGGAAATCGAGGGCGATCTTAATGCCGATAGTATTGTCCTCGATTTCACACTTTTGAAGCGTTTCACACGCGAAATTTGCCAGAAACTGAATCATCGTTTTCTCCTTCCCATGCGCAATCCCCATCTTGAGTTGATTGAGCGTAGCGATGAGTGGGAGCTTCATTTCCAGGGCAGACGTTATATTTTCCCGCGTAGCGATGTTGTGGAGTTGCCGATAGATAATTCTTCGGCTGAGCGGCTGGCGGAGTATATTTGTGGCGAACTCTGTAGCCTGTTGGAGCAAGAAGGTGTCTCACTTGCTCGTTTGCATACGCTGATGGTTGGGGTTGAGGAAGCACCGACGCAGATGGCTTATTACAAGATTGCACTTAATACTATGGCATGACACAGTTTTTGAATGTCATGCCATATATATTTCTCTTTTTGCGTGTTTAGGAAGCGTTTAGCGCGTCACAAAGTGGCGTCCAATGGCTTTGCTGATAGCCTGGGCTTGTGGCATCAGTTCGCGGAACTGCTCGATAGTTAGCGATTGCGCCCCATCTTTCAACGCCTCGTCAGGGTTAGGATGGACCTCGATGAGCAGGGCATCGGTTCCTGCCGCAAGCGAGGCTAGCGACATTGGGCCGACCAGATCACGCCGCCCGGTTCCCTGGCTGGGATCAGAGATAATTGGCAGGTGCGAGAGGCGTTTGATCAGCGGAATGGCACTAATGTCCATCGTGTTACGTGTGGCCTTCTCAAAGGTACGCACGCCGCGCTCGCACAAAATGACGTTCGGGTTGCCTTGCGAGAGGATATATTCGGCTGCAAGGAGCCACTCTTCAATCGTCGCGGACATGCCACGTTTTAACACTGCTGGCTTGCGTGTGCGTCCAACCTCGTCGAGCAGCATGTAGTTCTGCATGTTGCGTGTGCCAATTTGCAAGATGTCGGCGTATTCGCAGACCATTGCGACATCGCTTGGCGTCATGACCTCGGTGATGATCGACATACCAAACTCGTCGCGCGCTTTTGCCAGCAACTTAAGACCTTCTTCACCCAGACCACGGAAGCCGTAAGGTGAGGTGGAAGGCTTAAATGCACCGCCGCGCAGCACAACTGCTCCGGCTTTACGCACTGCTTCTGCTGTCGTCATTAACTGCTTCTCGCTCTCGACAGTGCAGGGACCAGCCATCATCACAACTGCTTCGCCACCAATCTGTACGACGCCACCAGCAACGCAGGGAGTTGGAACCTCTACAACGGTATCAATCGGGTGAAACTCGCGACTGGCAAGCTTATAGGGCTTGGAAACACGCAACACACTCTCAACTTCAGGCATACTTTCCAGGCTCTCCTCAACGGTTGGATTGATACCACCAATGCTCCCAGGCGCACCCCAGGGGCCTACTCCCCCCAGTACGCCAATGACTGTGCGCTCAACCCCGCGCGAGGGATGACCGCTCAGGCCATGCTTCTCCAGAAAATTAAGAATACGATCAACGCTTTCGTCGCTACACGACGCTTTCATCACCACAATCATGAATTACTCCTTCAGAGTCAAGTGCTAGATTGCTGGCATATCATTGCCAGTAAGATGGCGTATCGTGACTCCGTCGTCATGATTGCCTGTACGTTTTGCGCTGTGATATTCATTTTTTGCACTTACCACGCTGTAGTACGCGAATGAACTACATCCTCCATGGTATCCTCTGAAGATACCATTTTTGCTCATCACTTAATTAACGCTGATATCTGGCCGTAGAACGACCGCCTTGCGTTGATAGATATGTTGCATCTCTGCCGCGCTACGCAACGTATTGACATGCAGTAAGACACGAACACACATCCCTAAACTGCCAGGTACAGGAATCTCGCGTGTACAGAGAAGTGGAACCTCGGTCCATCCGAGCTTGCGCGCCGCCAACGCTGGAAAGTCCGCATCCAGGTCCGCCGTTACCGTGAAAATCACACTCGTGATATCCTCAAGTATAAGTTCGTTTTTTTGCACAATAGCGCGCAATAAATCTGTTGTTGCCTCGAAGATATCCTCTTTCGTGTTGTGCTCAACTGTCGTTGCCCCACGAATACCGCGACAATACATAGCTGGTTCCTCCCGCTGATACAAAGAATATGTTCCTATTGTATGCCATATGTGCAAACCTGAACCAGCGTATGTAAATTGTCGCAAGATAGACACGATAGAGCGGTTCCCACTTTCTACAAGTGTACCTATAAATGCAGTTGGTTGCTATGGAAGGATTGCACTACTTTTGGGCCAGACTCTGGATATACTGTCTTATAGCCGTCACTTGTTCCTCTGGGGCATGCTTATCAATCAGGTTGATCAGCGCGCTGCCTACCACTGCCCCGTCGGCGTAGCTGGTCACTTCCGCGATATGCGCGGGCGTCGAGAGGCCAAAACCGACCGCTAGCGGGATCTTTCCTTTCGTATAGCCAAGAATGCGCTTGATGAAACTGTACAGGTGCGCTGGGAGCTGGTCGCGCGCGCCCGTGACACCGCTTAACGAGACACAGTAGATAAAGCCATTGCCCTCGTTTTGGGTCAGTTCAACCACACGCTGAATACGCTCATCGGTTGTGGTGGGCGGAATTAGGAAGATCAGCGTTAGGCCATTACGCAGTGCGACTTGTTGGAGTGGTTCAGCCTCTTCGGGGGGTAGGTCAGGGATGATCAGGCCGCTGACCCCGTTGGCGCGAGCATCAGCGCAGAAACGTTCCAGACCATAGGCCATGACAGGATTATAATAGCCCATCAAAACCAAGGCGACGGATGTACGAGCCGATACCTGTTGTACTATTTTCATACAGCCCTTGATGCTCATGCCGCGTTGTAAAGCGACATGGCCTGCATGCTGAACGGTCGCGCCATCGGCAAGAGGATCGCTAAATGGCATGCCCAGTTCGATGATATCTGCACCGCTCTCTGCCGCGGCGACAATCAGTTCGACACTTTGCTCCGCCGAGGGATAGCCGCACATAAGATAGGGCATAAGTGCTCCGCGTCCCTCGGCTTTGGCCTGCGTAAATGCGCGTGTGATTTTCTCCGCTGGTATGCTGCTCTCTGTTGATGTATTTTTATCGGTTGTCTGCATGGAATGCTCCTCTATTATGCCTGCACCTGAACGTTCAACGCTTTGGCTACAGTCAGTACGTCCTTATCACCGCGTCCAGACAGATTCAGTACGATCACGGTTCCAGCCGCTAGCTTGCCCTGTGCGCCCATTTCTAGCAAATAGCCCAGAGCGTGTGCAGGTTCCAGGGCGGGAATAATGCCCTCGCTCTGGCTGAGTGCTTGCAGGCCGCGCAAGGTCATGCTATCGGATGCAGAGACGTAGGTAGCACGTCCGGTCTCTTTCAGGTAGCTATGCTCTGGTCCCACGCCTGGATAGTCGAGGCCGGCTGAGATGCTCTGCGTGTCGAGTACCTGCCCATCCTCGTTCTGTAGTAGGTAGGTGAGCGTACCATGTAGGACGCCCGGTGTGCCTGCGACCAGCGTGGCGGCATGTTGCCCCGGTTCCAGGCTTGCTCCACCTGCCTCAACGCCAAGCAATTGTACGCTGGGGGCATCCGCGAAAGGATAGAAAATACCAATCGCATTGCTGCCACCGCCCACGCAGGCCATCACGATATCAGGTAACCGTCCCTCTTGTTCGACAATCTGCTGGCGCGCTTCTTGCCCGATTACCGATTGATAGTCGCGCACAATACGCGGGTAGGGGTGGGGGCCGATAGCGGAGCCAATGAGATAAAATGTTGTCTCTACGTTTGTTACCCAGTCACGAATGGCCTCGTTGATGGCATCTTTGAGCGTGCGACTGCCGCTACTGACAGCGCGCACTTCGGCTCCGAGCAACTTCATGCGGAAGACGTTGAGCGATTGGCGTTCGATATCCACTTCACCCATGTAGACGATACATTCCAGGATACGCATTGCAGTCCCAGCCGCGCACAGACCGTGGCTGTCGCTACGCCATGCTGGCCTGCTCCCGTCTCGGCAATGATCCGTTTTTTGCCCATACGTTTTGCTAGCAATGCCTGTCCCAATGCGTTATTGATCTTATGGGCCCCTGTATGAGCCAGATCTTCGCGCTTGAGATAGATCTTTACGCCTGGAGCGACCATTTCAGAGAAGCGTGGCGCATAATAGAGTGGCGTAGCGCGTCCCACATAATGATGCAAAAGTTGTCGCAGTTGCTCCTGAAATGCCTCATCCTTGAGTGAAGCGAGATATGCTGCTTCTAATTCTGCGAGTGGTGTCATCAAGCTTTCGGGCACAAACTTGCCACCGAAATTGCCGAAGCGTCCACGTTCATCGGGATAGTGAAGATGTTCATAGGTGTTTGTTTTACTCTCTGTTTGCATGTCTGCCGTTCTTTCTTATGAGATAGCGCGTACCTGTTGTAGGAATGCGCGAATCTTGTTGACATCTTTTTGTTTGTTGGTCTCGACGCCGCTGCTGACATCGACTCCCCAGGGTTGCACGGCGCGGATGGCGTCGGCGACGTTATCGATAGTTAGACCACCGGCCAGGATGATAGGGACCTCCTGCGCGGCGCGATGGGCGATAGACCAATCGTGCGTTGTTCCAACACCGCCCCACGAGGGTGTTGGTGTGTCCAGCATGATGCGCCAACTCACCTCTTTGTAGGTACGGATCAGTGCCAAATCATCGGCGTTATGCACGTGAATGGCCTTGATGACGGGGCGCGTCATCTGCTGACACAGTTCAGGTGCTTCTGTACCGTGCAGTTGCACGAAATGGAGACCTACTAACTCGCTCACCTCGTTGATAAACTCGGCTGTTTCGTTGACGAAAACACCGACCAGATCAGGTGCTGGCTGACCCTTTGGTGGTTCGGCGAGACTGCTACTGGCGGCGAGAAGTGCGGGAACTTGCTGCGGCCGTACATAGCGATGGCTAGGTGGATAGAAGATCAGGCCAAGCATATCCGCTCCTGCCTCAACAGCCGCGTTGATATGCTCAGGCTGGCTCAAGCCACAAATCTTGACCTGTGTACTCTCGTTTGCCCCGTGTAAGAGCGTGCGCATCTGACTGGCAATATCGTTCGAGACGACGAGCGACTCACCAACCAGCATCCCTTGCACGTTATAGCGGGCCAGTCGCCGCGCATCTGCCGCTGTGTGAATACCACTCTCCGCGATGACAACGCGATTGCTTGGAATGAGCGGGCGTAGATCGCGCAGCAAATAGGGGTTCATCTGAAATGTTGTCAGGTCACGACTGTTGACGCCGATAATCAAAGCCCCCGCCTCAATCGCTCGTAACGCCTCCTCGCGGCTATGCACTTCGACCAGGCAACGCATCCTCTGCTGATTGGCGATGCCAAGCAAGTGGCGTAGTTGTGTATCGTCGAGGATGGCACAGATCAATAGAATGGCATCTGCGCCCCAGGAACGTGCCTCGTAGACCTGATATTCGTCGATAATAAAATCTTTGCGCAATACAGGCACGCTCACCGCCTCTTTAATCGCCGTCAGATAGGCAGGTGAGCCGAGGAAGAAATGTTCCTCGGTCAGTACGGAGATGGCGGACGCTCCGTTTACCTCATAGGTGCGCGCTACCGCAATGGGGTCAATATGCGGAGCGAGCAAACCTTTCGATGGCGAGGCGCGCTTGACTTCGGCAATCATGCCAACTCGTGAGCGATTTTGGAAAGCAGCCAGAAGATCACGTGGAGCGGGTTGCGCCGCCGCGCGCTGCTGCATCTCCTCTAAAGGATATGCGCGTTTGCGCTCTTCCAGATCAAGGCGCGTCTGTGCCACAATACGTTCAAGAAACATAGCACACCTTATGCCTGCACTTTGGAATAAGCGATGAGATCATCAAGTTTTTGCAATGCCTTGCCCTCTTTCAGCGTCGTGCGTGCTAGCTTGATGCCATCAACGAGCGATTCGACCTGATCGCATGCCAGAAGTGCTGCACCCGTGTTGAGATACACCATGTCGGTAGCCGGGCCGTCAACAGTGCCACTGAGTAATTCGCGCATCAAGGTGGCGTTATAGGCTGGATCACCACCCTGGAATGCCCGCTTGTCGCTAATCCTCGTCAAGCCCACCTCTTCGGGCGTAATGGTATATTCGCGTGGTGGCTGACCAGCGCGTATTTCGCAGATACGTGTAGGTGCGCTGAGCGAGCATTCGTCGATGCCATCTTCGCCGTGAACGATCAAGGCATGGCGACAGCCCAGATGTTGTAGTACCTCGCCCATTTTGCCTATTAGCGTACCATCAGCAACGCCAAGCACTTGATAGCGTGTATGGGCGGGATTGGTCAGTGGCCCCAAGATATTGAAGACGGTGCGAATGCCAATTTCACGGCGTGTTGGTCCAACGTGTTTCATTGCCGGATGGTAGGCAGGTGCGAACATGAAGCCAAAACCCACCTCGCGCACGCACTGGGCGATCTGCTCTGGGCCAAAATCGATGCGTATCCCCAACGCTTCCAATACATCTGCGCTGCCGCTTTTACTGGTAGCTGAGCGGTTGCCATGCTTGGCGACTGCCGCTCCTGCCGCGGCGGCGAGAATGCCTGTGGCGGTTGAAATGTTAAATGTTCCTGCTCCGTCTCCGCCAGTGCCGCATGTGTCGAGCGCGATTTCGGAAGTTGCGCTATCGAGATACACACGCACGGCCTTGTCACGCATCACACGTGCCAGACCCGTAAGTTCTTCTACCGTTTCGCCACCGGGCCGCAGACGCAGGGCCGTCAAAAAAGCACCCAGTTGCGAGGGCGTTGCCGCGCCCGTCATAATCTCTTCCATGACTGCCGCGGCCTCGGCTTCGGTGAGCGTGGCTCCTGTCGCAACGTGTACAATAGCCTCTCGAATCATCGTTGTTATCCTTTTTATACACCGCATAATGGACACGTGCTTGCGTCCACTCGGCCTTAACGCGCCAGAAAATTGCGTAACAGGTCTTTGCCGACAGGTGTCATGATCGACTCTGGATGAAACTGCACGCCCTCGACGGGATATTCACGATGGCGTAGACCCATAATCAACCCGTCAACGGTTTCTGCCGTAATCTCCAGTGTCTCCGGTAAGCTCGAACGTTCTACAATAAGACTGTGATAACGAATAGCTTCAATCGGCGTTGGCAAATGCTGAAATACGCCCTGTTCCTGGTGGTACATCAGCGAAGTTTTGCCGTGCATGGGTTCGGGTGCGCGAATGACACGCCCTCCATAGACCTGTCCGATGGCCTGGTGACCCAGACAGACGCCAAGCGTCGGAATATGTGGCCCAAAGGTTTTGATGATCTGGCAAGAGAGACCAGCCTCGTTGGGCGTACATGGACCTGGTGAAACTACAATATGCGTGGGGTGGAGCACGTCAATCTCGTCGAGTGTGATCTGATCGTTGCGCCGCACCTCAACCTCTGCACCCAGTTCGCTTAGATACTGGTACAGGTTGTAGGTAAAACTATCATAATTATCAATAAGTAACAACATGATCTTCCTCTACACAAAACTGACGTTTAATCTCCAACAACACGCTGTTCTCGACTTAGACGCGCGATCTGTTCTGCCTCGTCAAGTGCGCGCAGTAACGCGCGCGCCTTGTTCAAGCTCTCCTGATACTCACTCTCCGGTTGTGAATCGGCGACTACACCACAGCCAGCCTGGATGTAAGCGCGTCCATCCTTCATAACCATTGTGCGCAACGCAATCGCTGTCTGCTGGTTCCCAGAATGGCTAAAGTAACCAACTGCTCCCGCGTAAACGCCACGTTGCTCGCCTTCTAACTCGCTAATGATCTCCATCGCGCGAATCTTGGGCGCACCTGATACCGTGCCTGCCGGAAAGCCTGCTCGTTGCGCGTCATAGGGCGTGAGATCATCGCGCAATTGCCCGACGACGTTGGAGACGAGGTGCATCACATGTGAGTACCGTTCGATTTCCATCAGCTCATCGACTTTGACACTCCCTATCTTGCAGACGCGCCCAACATCGTTACGCGCCAGATCGACCAGCATGACATGCTCGGCGCGCTCCTTTGGGTCTTGCTGCAACTCGATTGCCAGTTGCTCATCACTCTGTCGGTCGCTCCCACGTGGGCGCGTGCCAGCGATTGGACGAATTGTGACCTCGTTATCCTCGTAGCGCACCAGCAACTCCGGTGACGCTCCGATGATATGAAAATCGTGTAAGTCTAGATAAAACATGTACGGCGAGGGATTAACTGCACGCAATGCGCGATAGACAGTGAAGGGTGCTGCATTGACTGCGCGGCTCAGGCGTTGCGAGGGCACAACCTGAAAGACATCGCCCGCTTTGATATATTCAACCGAACGGCGCACCATCTGCTCAAACTCTTCTTTTGTGCGGTTCGAGGTCATATGCAGAGCGTCGGTATCGTGAATGGGTTCTGGCTCTTCGGGTAACCGTATAGGCTGGCTCAAACGTTGCTGGACCTCTTCGATAATAGCGACGCCGCGCTGATATTCCGCTGCCAGATCAGGAGCATCCAGATGAATGTGTGTGACGACGCGCACGCGATGCTTGACGTGATCGAAGACCAGCACCGTCTCGGTAAAGCAGAAGACGGCTAAAGGCAGATCAAGCGGATTTTTCTCTGGCACGGGCAACCGCTCGAAACGTGCCACCGAGTCATAGGCGAGATAGCCCACCGCTCCACCGTGAAACTTGGGCAGGTTGTCCTGACTATGTTGTACAGGGGCGACGAGATGGTACTGCCCTAGCTCAGTTTCAATAAAACCGAGTGGGTCGCGGCAGATCACCTCTTCAACCTCACTCGTTACAGCATGGCCGTGATGGTTATAGTGCATTCTGTGCAAGTGCGCTATCTCGCCGTGTAATGTCATGACCATGTAGGGGTCGATGCCGATGAACGAATAGCGTGCCACGTGTTCGCCGCCGCTGACGCTCTCTAGCAGGAAAGTGTAGGGGTGTTGCGCTGTCTTGCAATAGGCCGAGACGGGCGTTTCCATATCCGCCAGAATGTCGCGATAGAGCGGCAGGAGCGGACGGCTCTTGTGAGTATCTTGCTGTGCCATCTCCTGTTTGTGTAACTGCTGTGTCTCGGCAAATGTCGGATAATACATATATCACCTGAATTTCTATTAAAGTGTCTCTGGTCTAGCCCAGACCAATTACGTCTTTCACCGTTTGTAGCGTTTTTGCCGCAATAGGTCGCACGGTATCTGCACTCTCTTTGAGAATGTTGTCGAGCATCGCGCGGTCGCTGAGTAGCTCGTTGTAGCGTTGTTGAATAGGACGCAACGTTTCTACCACGACCTCTGTAAGAGCGGCCTTGAAATCTCCATACCCTTTGCCCGCGAAGGCGTCTTCACTCTCTTGCTGTGACTGACCTGTGAGCAATTGGTAGATACCGAGCAGGTTATAGATCCCCGGCCGTTCTGGATCAAAAGTGATGAGCTTCTCTGAATCGGTTGTTGCGCGCGCAATTTTCTGCTTGATCTCCTTCGGGCTATCGAGCAGGTTGATACGCGAAAACGGGTTAGGATCGCTCTTGCTCATCTTCTTTGTTGGGTCATCCAGCGACATGACACGTGCTCCAACCTCGCGAATCTGGCCCTCTGGAATTGTGAAGACGCGCTTTTTGTACATGCTGTTAAAGCGTTGTGCAAGATCGCGGGTCAGTTCAAGATGTTGTCGCTGATCGTCACCTACGGGTACGTAATGTGTCTGATAAAGCAGGATATCGCAAGCCATCAGCACTGGATAGCAGTAGAGGCCCGTGCCGACGGAGTCGAGGTTCTCGCCTGCTTTCGTCTTGAATTGCGTCATGCGATTGAGCCAGCCCATCGGCGTGAAGCAGTTAAGAATCCAACTCATCTCAGCGTGTTCGTGAATATGTGACTGAATGAACAGGTTACAATGGCGTGTATCAAGGCCACTGGCTAAAAGAATAGCCGCCATTTGGCGCGTGTTAGTGCGCAATTCTTTGGGGTCGATAGGCAGCGTGATCGCGTGCAGATCGACAATGCAGAAGATATTGTCATAGTGTGTCTGTTCAGCGACCCAGTTGCGGATAGCTCCCAAATAGTTGCCCAGGTGAATGTTGCCAGTTGGCTGGATGCCTGAGAAGACGCGCTTTCTGATTGGCGGCTGTGCTGCCGTGTCTGTTTTGACTTCGTTGACTGGATTCAGTTCGACCGACATAGTTGCGACCTCCATTGACACATGCATAAAAGATGATAAGAGCAACAAAAAACGCCACCCATCCCATACTAGGGACGAGAGGCGTGTAGCTTTCGTGGTTCCACCCTGTTTCGGACTATCTACCCATTTGCAAAATTTCTCAACATGTACTCAATATGTATACAAGGGTAGATACTCCCTCATTACCGGATACGTTTTCATATCCTGTCCTTGATAACGGTGGACGTTCCGAACCAGTGCTACTAACTCTTTCTTAAGAGACGGAAAGAGGATTCACCCTATAGCTCCCAGGCCCATTCTATAGCTGCAATGGCGTCGGTTTCCACCCTTCCCGACTCTCTGTAGCCACACAAGACTATATACTTTTCCTGTTCATTGCTCTTGCTATTCTGTTGTTTAGTGATAGTATATCTGGCTCGTGCAAGCCTGTCAAGTGTTGATTTTGCCCGAAAAACTCTTCTGTGAGAACGTTGCCCAACGATAAGGCAGCATGGTATACTTTTAGGCAATTGGTTATGCTATGATGAATGATAACAAGTGAGAAATGGATAATTATGCAGCAGGATGATATGGTGCAACCACCGAGGCAACATGCTAGTTTATATCGTCAACTAGGGGTGGTTGGTGTAACGTTTTCCCTCTTACTCATCTTTGGTGTTTCCATATATGCCTTTGCGATGCGACAAAGCATTGTGCCAAAGGGTGGCATCCATCTTACTTTGCCGGGAGTACCCACGCAACTTGTAAAAACTTGTACGACTCCCGCTTATCAACTTGGCGATAGCACTGGTTCTATCCAATCTGCCGGTCTAAAACGAACCTTTCTCGTTCATCTTCCCCCCTCTTATGGTGTGCAGCCTCAAGCACTTATCATCCTCTATCACGGTTATAACTGGACCTCGCATATTATGGAGCAAAATAGCCAGATGGATGCTGTATCGGATAAATATGGCTTTGTACTGGTCTATCCACAAGGTGTTGATTCGCCGCCCTCGTGGAACGCGGGCGTGGGAGCCTATGGCCCGACTGGGGATGCTGATGATATCCAGTTTACACGCGATATGCTCAGCTATTTCGAGAAAAACTATTGCGTTGATGCTCACCGCGTCTATATCTCTGGCTTCTCGCTTGGTGGTGGCATGGCCTATCGTATTGCCTGCACGTTGACGAATCAGATCGCTGCAGTCGGGACCATCTCTGGTGCATACTACCCAATTCCTGGCGGTTGTCAGGCATCGCGACCGTTGCCTGTGATAGAGGTGCATGGTCAGGCTGACCAACTGGCTCCCTATACTGGCAATCCGAGCTTGATGATGGCCTCGGTGCATGATTATCTGAGCGGTTGGCGCACACGCGATCAGTGTACCGACCAGTCACAAACCTTTTTTCAGCAGGGAGATGTGACGGGTCTTGAGTGGACGCATTGCGCTCCTGGCGTCTCTATTGTGCATTATGCGATCAGTGACAATGGGCATACGTGGCCCGGCACGCCCAATACGACACATGTGATTAACGGCGGCGTAGTCCTCTGGCAATTCTTTAGCCAGTATCACCTCTAAGTAGGATCTTAGCGAATCCAGATAGGGTGAATATCGTCAATGGGGCGATCAAACATGCCAAGTTGCTCATCAAGGCGGAAAAGTTGCTCAAAATCTTCCGCTGTGTAGGCTTTGCGCAGGCGTGCCGCGTAAGAAGTGATGAGCACGCGCAAATAATGCTCTACATCATAATCGCGGCGATCCTTGATCGCTGCCTGCTCTTGCTGCTTTTTATTATCCTGCGTCGTCTCGTTGCCAATTGCGATCTCTTCGCTTTCTTCTGGTAACCAGACAGATGCGCCGTTTTTTGTGCGATAGAAGCGCACCCGTTCGCCTGGAACCCAATTGGTGCGACCTGCCGCTAAGAGTGCTTCATATGCCTGCTCAGTATGGGTTGCGCGTGTTTTCTGATAGAGGGCAGGCGTTTTGGAAAGACGCGCGCGCGCCGCGACATCCTGCGCTGTCAACGTGCGTTCGCGCAAGGCCATGACGGTTTCTAGATAGGCTACGCGCACACTGTTGATATCGCCAAGCATTGTTGCCAGTAAGGCGCGGCGCAGAAACTGCTCCCCGAATGGTTCGGCCCGGCTGGAACGCAAGGCAACGCCGTGCATGATAAGTTGCTGATTGTAGGTGAGCAAGGCGTAGTTTTTGACCTCGTGGCTGAACATCGCGCGATAACGCCCCTCGTATTCAAGGCGTATCCCGGCTGGCAGTTGCGCACCAATTTCGGCAACCAGCGTTCGTTCCTGCGCTTCTGTCCATTGAGGGGGAACAGCGAAATAGACACCATCAGTATCAGCCTCTATCGGAGCCATTCCATACTGACGGAGTGCGTCAAGGACCTGCTTTAACACCTCTCGTCCGCGCCGTGTTACTTCGTCGGCGGCCTCACCATCGGCAAAAAGGGCCATTGACCCCGCTCCCATGTACCCATATGCCGAATTGATAAGAATTTTCATGGCAGCTTGTGTTGCATCGTGTAGATTGGCTTCGAGTGAGCCTGGGGCAGCGTTGCGCGCCGCCGCTTTGTGTGTCAGGCGCAGATCGGTTAAGCGGTCGAGAATGCCGAGTAAGGCATCTAAGCGATCACAGGCAGGTCCGATTCTAAACGTGCGCATAAGCGATGGGTACAGGGAGGCAACATCGGCTTTGACGATATGTTCGGCAACGCCCGTCGCAAAAATATATGCTGCACCGCCCTCATGTTGATTGGAATGGTTTGTGCTACGAGCGGGCAGGGCTGTGTCTGCGCGTAGATAGGCGCGTACAAGCATCGGTTCAAGGATGCCCATTGCGGGACCTGCTGAGGCGAGGCGTTCATAGCGGCGTGGGGCCATGCTTGCCAGCGCAAAGGACGCTCCAAGCAGGCGGCGCGAAAGGCCATCGACTTCCTGTACATCGTCAAGGGCATAGCGGCGTACCTGTTCGGGTTGTGTGCGGTAGGTTTCAAAAATACTGGCTCCCTCCAGATAGACGCGCTCAGGCGTAGCGATACCGAAATAGCGTGCCGCATCTTTCAGACGGTAGCTTGGCAGGTCGCGCACAACGAAATCATAGCGGCGCACCGCATCCAGTGTATCAATCAACTCGCGTCCGGCGATGCTATAGCGTGTGCGACGGCGTGCCTCAGGGCCGATGGTCAATGTTTCTTCGCGGCGTTCTATGCGTGTGGGACCTCCACGGCGACCTAGTGTAAGTGTAATGCCGTGAATAGCAGCCCGATGTTCGAGAAAAGGTAAATCAAAGGAAAAAATGTTGTGGTTTTCAATAATATCAGGGTCGCGTTCGCAAATAATTTTGCAAAGTTGAGTGATAAGGGGAGCTTCATCCGCCTGTGTAGGAGCTTCGAGGATGTGGCTAAAACCGCGATTGTCGAGGATGGCGACGAGAAAAATGCGTCCCCGATGTGGGTCGAGAGCCGTTGTTTCCAGGTCGAACTGGAGCCGATGGAGGTCTTCATAGTGCAGGCCGCGAAAGTAGACACGCCCACTCTGCATCAGATATTGCTCGACGGGGCCAACCTGATAATAGGTTTCGCCAAGTTCGTTAAGGTTGCTGACACGCCGTGCGAGGCGGCGTGAGGCACCTGTCAGCAGTGCTTGTTCCATCTGTTGTCCGTTATGCGCGGCAAGCAGATAGCGGTAGGAGCCAGGTGGGCCATCAAGTTCGCGATAGCTAATCGAGGGAGAGTACTGAGGCGTATCTTTTGGGTGAGGAACCAGTGTAGAACCGAGATGCGTCAGGTCGTCGAGTGTTGTCGCAAAAAGCCAGGGACGAAATTTCTCGCGTAGGCAGGTCACGCGCTCGCCAACACGTTGCCAGATAATAGCCTGACCCTCGCGTGAGGCCCAGACCGAGACAATGCCAGGGAGTGGGTCCCAACCGAACACCCACTCATCGCTCAGGTTGGTTTGAATAGACGCTGATAGAGATTGTTGCATGTCATCCCACTGTCATTTACGTTGTCGAACATTGTATCGGAACGTTTATTCTAATCCTAGTATAACATAGGGAGCGACATGCAACCTGTTTACCACTTTCTTCGCCTACTTATATTTTCCCAGAGCGCAGTTTGTAGACCTTGATAGCGACTTGCAAGGTAAGCCAGTTACTACGCTCTTGTAGATCAATCGCGCAGATGGATTGCAGGCGTTCCAGGCGTTGAATAAGCGTATTGCGATGCACGAAGAGGCGTTCAGATGTTTTGGTCAAGTTTCCTGCACACTCTAAGTACGTCTCCAACGTGTCGAGCAGTTCTGTGTTTTTGCGCTGATCGTATGTATCAATTAAGGCAACTTGATCCTGATACACGTCGCGCAAGTCATCCATATACGCTATTTTATACAGATAGCGATATACGCCTAAATCGTTGAAATGCGTAACCAGCGGATGCTGGATATCCTGCTCTTGCGAAAGGCTCTGTCCCATCTGCAATGCTTCTTTTGCCTCTGCGAAACCGCGCCGATAATCGTTGATATTCTGACAAGCGTTGCCGATGCCTGCTGATAAAAGAACGGCATGTTCAGTTTGAATTTGGCGCGCAACATCCTGAAGCCAACTTTTTAAGCGTGTACCAGACTGATCTTTGCTTGTAGAAATAATACAAGTCAATGTGTTCTCGTACTCATGTAACACAGAACCTGGATAACTATCCTGGATCCGTCTGCGCATGATCGTCGTAATGCGTTTATACGCGGACTGCAAAGCGGCCCCATGGAGATAGGTTTCATCTTCTGGGGTGGAACCATCCTGCGCATGAGCAGGCCCCTCTTTTTTACGCGGATTAGATGAGAGAGAGGGGAGCGTGTGACGATCATCCAGATGTGTAATCTCAATCATCACCACTGCATGTTGCCGTGAGAGATCGCAGCCCAGGAAGTTTGCCCGTTGCTTAATTGACTCTTCCGACTCAGATGTGCCCTGCATCAGGTCTTCAAAAAAGCCTTTAATCAGGTTTTTCTGGGCAAGCAGATTGACGAGATAGCTGTTTTTGATGGCAATAGCGGCCTGGTTCGCGATGGTTGTCAGGAGCGTATGATCTTCTGGTGAATAACGGCGTGGGTGCTGAGAATAGCAGTTAATGAGGCCGAGTTGCTCGGAACCAGCAATTAATGGTGCAGAGATCAATGCCTTATAATGTGTGTCGGTGAGCGGATTGAGTTGCTCGAACGAAAGATATTTCTTTTCAGGCGAATGAGTCTGTTTGTGTGAAGTTTTGCTGATGAACATGCTCTCATTGGACTCACGTAACTGCTCAAGGATATGACGGTCAATATCTATTGGATGAAAATGAGCGCGTTCGTTGAGATTGGGCGAGGTTGCGCGCACGAGGAGACGTTGCTGGCGCGCGTGATCGGCAGGCTGTTCACGTGTTTGATCAACAAGCATGATAACGCACAGGTCTGCCTCCATAATTTGCACGGTGAGCGTTGCCAGTGAGCGCAACATATCATCCAAATACAGGCTTGAACTGATCGTCTGGCTTAAAATGGAAAGTGAGGTCAGGATACTGAGCTTGCGCTGTGTATTTTCATACAACTGCGCATTTTCTATCGCGTTGGCGACGAGCGAAGCCGTATTACTGATGAAACGCTGGTGCTGTTCGGTAAACTCATGTGGCGCAACTGCTTGTAAGGTAATGACTCCAATGAGACGGCGGTCTTTTGCAATAATTGGCACCGTCATGATTGACTGAAACTTTTCTTCTTCCAATTCAGGAAAATAGCAGAAACGTGGGTCTTCCATCGCGCCGTCTTTGAGGAAGACGGACGTACGATGTAGTGCAACCCATCCCGCAATACCCTCACCCAGTGCCATTGAAATTTTACCAACCAGGTGTTGATGCTGCTCACTTGCTCCAGCTAATACTAAGCGTTCCCTCTCTTTGTCGAAAATATAGATAAATGCAATCTGGCAAGCCGTAGCGCGCACAACGGTATCCACCAGATGGCGTAGCACTTCGTCAAGTTTGAGAGTGGAACCAATAGTTGAGATGACCTCATAAAGCAGAGCATTCTCTTGCGTACGGATATCTAACGCATCGCGCAGCGACGATGTTTCAGTTTGCAGATGCTCAATAAGTGTTTTTTCTCCATCTATCACTGGGTTGATGGGGGGGATAGAGGCAGTAAGCTGATGATTGGTACTGGCCTTAGAAGACATTCAACCTCCTGAGTTGACATGATTTTTCACAAGTTCACAGGGGTGTGTACCTATCACCGCTACAATCTTTGGAACGGTGCTACTGGGAGACCACCTTATTCTCCTTCGTGATGAGGGAGAATGACTTGTTAAACAATGAATGCCAGGCGATTATGTCTGTTATTGACTATAGAGAGCCTGTAATCAGACGAAAATTGCCTGTTGCTAACAACCTACTGTGGACATTCTGTACATATCTGTTAGCTGTCATTGTACCCAATTTTCTCGCTGTTCGTCTAGACCTGAGTGCAAATATGTGGCAAAAACTGGTGGCAAGTTTAAAAACTCACCAAATAGCTTCTTTAAGGACGTATCGTGTATGCCGAAATATATAGTGACTTTTTTACAGGAGGGCCGTCTAACTTAACGTATCGCTTGAGATGGCAAAGCATGTGACGAGAACACCATAGAAATTCTTACAACTATGTAAGAGTATCAATCGTGTTAAAGACGTGGTTAAGAGAGGTTTCCCAATGGGGAGAGTTCTTCTCCATACTATTGTCGTATTAAGCGATCAGTAGTACCTGCTTTGAAAGATGACACAGTCAAAGATGATGAGTGAGAATGCTTGTACATCTCTCATGTCGCTATTCATCGAGTGAAAGGAAATAGCCCAATGAGTAACTACGACTATCAGAACCAGGGGAACCAGCAAGACCAGTATGGTAACCAGGGCCAGCAGGGGAACCAGGGTGGTTATGGCAACCAGCAGGACCAGTATGGCAACCAGGGCCAGCAGGACCAGTATGGCAACCAGAGCCAGCAGGGGAACCAGGGCCAGCAAAATCAATGGTAGCTATGGCGGGCTGAGTCTGGCTGATATTTCGGTCTGACGGAAGTTGTAGCAATCACGTCATATGTAAAAAAGCATTCAGCATATGTTTCATGTGCTGAATGCTTTTCGTGTTAAAAGGCGACAGGTAGACTGGTCAGGCCACGCAGCGAATAATTTGGGCGAAACGTGGGTGTCTCAATCGTCATTCTCAGGTGCGGTAAGCGTTTGAGTAGGGTGTCAAAGGTGACCTGGCTCTCCAGGCGTGCCAGTGCTGCGCCGAGGCAATAGTGGATGCCATACCCAAAACTTAGCGTGCGCGTTGGGGGGCGATTGATATCGAGCATTTCTGGGTTGGCAAATTTCGCGGGATCGCGGTTGGCTGCCCCAATCAGCAGATAAATGCTACTTCCGGCTGGGATCGTGACACCGTGAAGCTCTACATCCTGCACCGCGTGGCGTGCCAGTGTGTGGACCGGGCTGACGTAGCGCAGTAGTTCTTCAACGGCTCCGGGCATTTTCGTGGGGTCTGTGCGCAACAGTTCTAACTGATCATGATGTTGCAGTAAATAGTAGAGACCAACGGCAATCAGATTGGCAGTAGTTTCATGACCAGCAAAAAGTAGAAAGTTTGTCGCAATGACGATCTCATCTTCGCTTAGTATATCGCCGTTCTCTTCGGCGTGAACCATTTTAGTCAGTAAATCGTCGGTTGGATGTTTGCGTTTCTCGGCGATCAAACTCTTTAGATATGCCTTGACCTCTGCGAAAATACCAGCCAGGCGCGGCCAGACTTGTGGACCGAGGAATAACAGCGTCGTGACAAACTCATTGATGGCATCTGCGCTGGCTTTGATGTATGGGCGGCCCTCGCGTGGAATACCTAGTAATTCGAGAATAACGTTTGATGGCAAGGGGTAAGCCAGATCGCTCACGATGTCCATTGCGCCCGCATCTTGTTTCGCGTCAAGTAGTTCGTTTACTAGCTTTTGCACGGTAGGTCTGAATGATTCTATCATACGCGGTGTGAACGTTTTCATCATTAACGTGCGCTGGCGCGTGTGGTTTGGAGGGTCCATTCCCTGCAGGTTGTAGGCCAGGAAAGGCACAATCTGTCTGAGGTACATGCTAGACTCATTATCACCATCGGGACTCATACGTTCTGGAATCTGTGACCAAATGTCTGAGGAGAAACGCCGCTGATCGGAGAAGACCATGTGTACATCGTCGAATCTGCTGAGCATAAAACTGTAGAACATAGAGTTCCAGCGAACGGGTTCATGTTCGCGTAAATAGGTGTAGACTGGATAGGGATCTTGCATGAAGGCAAAAAAGTTATCCAGCTCCAGGGGGGTTTCGGTTGTCATAGTATCGTCTCCATTGTCGTTGAACATCCGATTTAGCTTTAGCATAACATCTTAAAAAAAGAAATTCAAATCTAAGCTGTAATGACTGCTTCGTGCTGGTCGAAGCGGTAGCACACTTATGATGAAGATTGCGGTCTGAGCGTGAAGGTCTCTTACTCTTACTTTACGAGATAGTATCCGACCCCTGGTTCGGTGAGAATATAGCGTGGTTTTGATGAATCTGCTTCTAGTTTGCGACGTAGCCGTCCAATATAGACGCGCAGATATTCGGCATCTCGACTATGTTCCGTTCCCCAGATACGACGGAGCAGTGTTTCATGGGTAAAAACCTTGCCAGGGTTTAACGCTAATTCTTGTAAAAGACTGAACTCTGTAGGCGTGAACTTGACACGTTCGCTATTGAGCCAAACCTGCCGTTGCTCAAAATCGATCTCAATGTTGCCAAAACGTATTGTGCCAACAGAGCGTGTTGTGTCAGCCCAACTGGCCCGCCGCAGAACAGCCAGAACACGTGCTTGCAATTCACCAACGCCGAATGGTTTGGTCAAGTAGTCATCAGCTCCCTGCGTCAGAGCGGCAATTTTATCGGCTTCTTCGCCCAGGGCCGTCAGGATGATGATCGGCACTGTGCTCACTTGTCTGATACGACGACAGACTTCTAATCCATTCATGCCGGGCATCATAATATCCAGTATTACCAGCGCAAATGTTTTCTGATCGAATTCCGCCAGAGCTTCTAATCCGTTCGTCGCAAGGCTTACTTTAAAGGCGTGTTTTTCTAATGAATGGCGCACGAATGTGCGAATATTCGGTTCATCATCGACAACTAATACATGTTTTTCTTGAGGCATCGTTGCACTCCTTTCGCTTTTTACGGAAAAGCCTTTCATATGCTATGTTAACTAATGTGCCTGTGCTTGCATATAAATCGTTGTGTATGGAAACCACAGATGAAATACTGCCCCGGTTCTTTCGTCTGACCTATTTTCTGCCCAAATACGCCCTCCATGCGCCTCGATAAAGCCACGGCAAATTGCTAGACCTAGTCCAACCCCATTACTGCTACGCTCTTTTCCACTCTCTATTTGATAGAAACGATCAAAAATTGCCTCCATAAGGTGACTGGGGATGCCCGGTCCTGTATCCGCTACGCTAATCAGTAGCCCTGTCTGTTGCTTGGATGGGCTTTCGCTATAAGTAGCTGATATTTCAATAAACGAATCTGCCCCTCCATAACGGTGAGCATTCTCTAAAAGGTTACGCAAAACCATCTGAATGCGCCGCCTATCGATATAGAGTAGTGGCAGATCATTGGGTATATGAACATCAACCTTCTCGTGTATATCGGGTATGCTTGCAAGCGTGTCTTCAAGTAGCGTGTGAAGCGAGTAGACAGTAGGATAGAGCTTGAGCGTCCCTGCTTCTACCTGCGCCATGTCAAGCAAGGTGGTGACAAGATCGGCCATGCGATTGCTCTCCGCTACAATCTGGCCCAAGCTATAGTTCTGCCAATGCGTATCCACTTCGCCCTCGGCCTCTTCGAGCAGGCTTGTGGCGAAACCTTTGATGGTGGTTAGTGGTGTACGGAGTTCATGCGAAACGATGGCGAGCAGATTTCGTTTGATCTTTTCTACCTCGTTTTGTTTGGTAATATCCTCGAAAATGCGCCCCCGCCCAATAAGCACACCTTTTGCGTCACGTACATGAAAAAAGCGCATACGAATGTCGCGGCGTGCATTAACAAAACGTCCAGGTGCTTTATAAAAGCCATTCAGTTGAAATTCCGTAATGCGTGATTTGCGCCCTTTAAGAATTGGTTCAACGACCGCGCGATACGCTTCGGGATTATCAAGCAAAGAAGCGAATCGCTCTTGTAGGGTGTTTGTTTGCAGGCTACTCCCAGTAAGTTCATGCTGTGGAATACCGATGGCGCGGCTAAACACGTGGTTGGCGTAGACAATGCGCCCGTTAGGACTTTCTAACAATACCCCCTCGTCAATGCTGCGCATGATAGCGTCGAGTGTCGAAAATTGGGCCTGGATGGTTTCGTCGCTTTTTTGAAATTGTGAGCGGACCTGTTTCTCCATTACATAGAATGTGGCAACTAAATTACCAATCTCATCCTTGCGCGTGCGATCTTTCATCAAAAGCTTGGTGTGTATAACATGTGTAGGTCGGCCAGATATCATTGAAACAGCACTAGCAAGCCTGCTTAGAGGTGAAATGATACGCTGATGCATCATAAACCAGAAAAAGCTGGCTCCAAGGATGAGCAGTGCGACGGCAAGAATTAAGCCATGCTGGAAATCAGCAAGGGTTGCAAATGTGATATCTGTTGGACGTTGGACAACAATCCCCCAGCCTGCCTCTGGAATGGGTACATAGCTGTATAGCCAGTCGCGATTTTGGTCATGCGCGATCAGATTACCGGCTTTGCCTTTAAGTGCATAATTGGCAGTAAGAATCAGGCCTGGATACTCTTGAATAGAACTGAGAGGTGCGAAAGCGGGATTAGTGCTGGCGATTGACTGTCCTTTATAATCAACAACCCAAATGCTCACTTCGCTGCTGGGTGAGAGACGTTGATGTACTGCCTGTAGATGAGCGGAAAACTTATCCAGAGATAGATTGATGACCATCACGCCAACGATTTTGCCTTGTTCATTGATAATGCGAGATGCCACTGAGACGACATAGGTCCGTGTTGTGGTGCTAACGCGCCCAGATGAAATAAATGGCTTATCGCTTTTGAGTGCCCCCTGAAAATAGTCGCGGAAGCTGAAATTTTCTCCAATCGTGCTCTCGACGAATGGATAGTTGATGCGCATGTTGCCAGCTGCATCACAAATATAGTAGAGGCTGATTTCTGGATGGGCATGAGCGGAATTGGCGAAAATAGCGGCGAGCTGATGTAAATCGAAATTCCTGGCAGCTTGTGATGTCGAGAGTTCACTATCAACCTCAACGGCAGCGCGTAGATTCGCGCCTCCCTCTAACGCAACGGCCTGTGAGAGTGCCAGATCGGATTGATAAGCGGTTTGTGTTAATACATTCTGCTGAAAGATATAGAGTCCTGCCGCGCCTAGCAATACGGGTATGATAAAAAGCAGGTAGAGGCTGAGAAGCTGCAGGCTAATTTTTCGCTGTATCAGATCGCGCATAGGTTACCTCATGAAGAGAACGTGCCAGAAAGCAACTGATGATGACTATGGTTGTGTTATATGAAGAGTATACACGAAATTGTTATGTTTTTAGTTATGTTTTCCTCACCATGTTTACGAGTTGTTTACAATGTTTTCCGTATACTTGTGACATACCTTGTATTCTCATGTGGAGGGAATAGATGTGTCAATGACGAATCCTTTTGAGCAGAAAAGATCAAAATCCTCTAGGCAACGGAGCGAGAGTGCTATGTCTAGATGGCATGATCTGTACGATGGTCTCTTCGCATTGGTGCGGAGAGCAAATGACTCATCTGCTGCCAATGCCGTAGTGCAACCCGAACAATGCCCAGCGTGTAAGGCAACATTGGATGCCACAAACGAGCTATATCGCACTATCGCGGTATGTGATCACTGTGGTAATCACTTCCCAATGTTAGCATTGCAGCGCGTGCAGCATCTAGCGGATGAAGGGAGTTTCAAACCCATCGGGCATGGAATTTTGCCACTCGATTTTCTTGGGTTTGGAGATGAGCAATCCTATGCCTCGAAACTGCTTGCGGAGCAGAAGAAGACAGGCTTAAGTGATGCTGTCCTTGTCGGTCGCTGTCGCATCGGTGGGACGGAGACGGTCCTGGCTGTGCTAGATTTTCACTTTATGGGTGGCAGTATGGGGTCTGTCGTGGGGGAGCAGATCACCTTCGCATTTGAGTATGCCACACGCCATCATCTGCCTGTGGTAACGGTGGTTAATAGCGGAGGGGCACGAATGCAGGAAGGCATTATCAGTTTGATGCAGATGCCGAAAACCGCCGCAGCTTTTGAACATTTTCACACGGCTGGTCATCTCTACCTTTCTGTGTTAGCCAGTCCCACGACTGGTGGCGTCTTTGCCAGCTTTGCCAGCTTGGGCGATGTCCTGTTGGCAGAGCCGAATGCTGTGATTGGCTTTGCAGGTCCGCGTGTCGCTGAACTGGTGACGGGACGCAGGTTGTTACCAGGCTCGCATCGGGCTGAAATGATGCTCTCCTCCGGTCAACTCGATACCATTACTGCTCGCTAAGACCTTCCTTCTACGCTTGCGCTATTATTAAAGGCGACTGTTGCTCATACAAAACAGCATCATCTTCCTGGTTATCATACATCTGATAATACATTCTTACCCACATCTGCAGCATCCTCGCCAAATTCTGCCTGGGAGTGTGTAACGCTTGCCCGCCATCCTGATCGCCCAACGGCACGTGACTATATTCACTATCTCGCGCCTGATTTTCTGGAGTTACAGGGAGATCGTTGCTATGGCGATGACCCGACTGTCTTAACGGGCTTAGGAACGATTGGTGGACACACGGTGGTGTTTATTGGGCAGATGCGGTACCATATGGTAGAAATACAGCAGACGGAAGAAATACAGACGCGCATCCAGCCAGAAGGGTTTCGCAAGGCAATGCGCATGATGAATCTCGCTGCTCAGCTGCACTGCCCGCTTGTAACATTTATTGATACCTCGGGTGCTGATCCTGGCGACGAAAGTGAGCGGCATGGGCTTGCCTGGTCACTGGCCCATTGTCTTTCGTTGATGAGTAGTTTACCAACACCGATCGTGACGGCAATTATTGGCGAAGGTGCAAGTGGGGGTGCGGTCGCATTTGCTGTTGCTGACCATATCATGATGTTACAAAATGCGATCTACGAGGTGATTGCCCCTGAAGGTGCTGCAACGATCTTATATCGTGATGCGCGTAAGGCGATGCAAGTTGCAGAACAACTCAAGCTTACCGCCGCCGATTGCCTGCGCCTCGGGGTCGTGGATACTATTGTCCCAGAGCCAAAGGCCGGGGCGCATACTGATCCTCTCGTGGTTATGCAGGCATTAGAACGCCAACTGTTACATGTTCTTCCCGAACTAGAACAACTCCCGACGCGACACTTACTCGCGCGCCGCTATCGCAAATTCAGACGGATTGGGCGATTTCAGCGCACTCCTCATATGCTACTCCGCAATTCTGTCGCTACCGTCAGGCAAGGACAGCTTGTATGGAGATTTTTGCGCAATTGGTTTCCTTTAACACACATTGTAGGAGGATCAATGACGATGATTAGTGAAGCCTCGACACAAGCCCAGGCTCTCACGTTGCGGCAAACACGGGCTGTAAAAATGGTACTGGAAGGAAGATGGTGGCATCATGCATGAGCTGTTCTTGACGCTTGGCTTTGGACTTGTCTCTGCCGCCATCCTCGCGCTTTCGGCGGTCGCATTCACACTTGAGTATGCCGTTACCAACGTGGCAAACCTTTCCCACGGAGAACTCCTCACGGTAGGCGCATATGCGGCATATGTTGTGCAGCGTATTACGGGAAACGCCTTGCTTGCTGCTCTGGCTGCGGCAGGCGTGGCTGGGATAACGGCTCTGATTGTGCATACTGCCGTGGTAGATCGTTTTGTGCGGCGCAATGTGGGAACGATGCCAACGTTTATCGCAACGCTTGGTGTTTCCTTTATTATCCAGAATATCCTGGTAATCATCTTTGGTGCTGCCAACGTTGCATACGCAATTCCGCAAAGTGCCCCTTATCAGATTGGGCCTTTCTTATGGACCTCGACTGAGATCGAGATCATTCTTTCTGCTCTTGTGATTACTGCCATTTTGTATGGATTAATCACCTATACAAAGTTTGGCAAAGCTCTACGTGCGGTTTTCCAAAATCGCGATCTGGCGCGTGTGACAGGCATTAATGCTCAGTTGATTGCTTCTGTAACATGGGTGCTTGCTGGTTTTGTGGCAGGCTATGCGGGCTTTATCCTTGCCGAGAGCGTGGGAACCTTCAATCCCTATTTTGGCTTTAGTTTCTTCCTGATTACGCTGACTGCCTCAGTGGCAGGCGGTTTAGGGAAGCCGTTCGCCACGATGGCAGGTGCTATCATTGTCGGTATCGCCCTCGAATTTACTGGTGGCTACATCAGCGCGAGCTACGAGTTGGCATTTGCCTTCGCAATCCTGGCGATCATTATTCTCGTGCGTCCACGTGGTCTTTTTACTAAGGCAGGGAGGACTCTGTTCGAATGATGACACAATATCTCATCTCTATTCTCACAGAGGGAGCAATTTTTGGCATTATGGCTCTTGGCCTCAATGTAATCTGGGGGTGGGCTGGTGACTTTGATCTGGCCTACTATGGCTATGTCGCGCTAGGAGCATATATAACGCTGGTGCTTACTATCGGTCGTCAGCCACCACCAGCGCAGTACATTCTGGGCTTACAGTTGCCTTACCTGGTGGCTGTATTGGGGTCCATGGTCGCTTCAGCACTGATGGGACTGGTCGTTGGTCTGATCGCGCTGCGCCAACTACGGGGCATCTATTTTTCCATCGTGACGCTGGGGGCTGTGTACGTTTTATACGTGATGGCGAGCCAGTATGTTCCTCTCTTTGATGGCTATAATGGCTTGTCTGGCCTCTTTAACCCAATGGCGGATGTGTTAGGACTTGATTACAACTCCTACCAATACTTCTTGCTTGGTTTCTGTCTGGTGGTGTTTGCTCTTGTCGTGCTGTTCATGCTACGGCTCTCTGGAAGTCGTTTTGGCCTCGCGTTGCGTTCTTTGCGTGAAGATGAGCGGGCCGCTGCCGCCTTTGGCCGCGATATCTATGTCTTGAAGCTGAAAGCATATGTCCTGGGTGCCGCCGTTGGCGGCCTCGCTGGTGCCCTCTTTGCCGCGTATTTGAGTGCCTTTAACCCATCATCCTGGGCACCGATTGAGACTATCGTGTTGTATTCTGCTGTCCTGGTCGGTGGTAAAGGGAATATTAAAGGCGTGATCTTAGGCGTACTGGTCATGGTCGTGTTGGTACAGGAATCGACGCGCTTCTTGCCTGATATTGCGGGCAACCCCAATATTGTGCCAGCGTTACGCGAGATCGTGGTTGGTGGCGTACTGGTCTTGTTCTTGCGGTTCCGCCCTCAGGGTCTTTTGCCGGAGCGTCGGCCTGTGGATCGTCAGTTGCATAGCTATACAGTTGCCAATGTCTCAACTGCTAAAAGTTCTGACACAGCTGATCATGGTACAAATGGCACTGTGGAGCAAGAGGAACAGAGTGTACAACCGGCTACCTCGGTGGTTGTCTCAAAATCGCGTCAAGTGGTTTCTGTGGAGGATGAACCGGCTATCCTGGTCGTAGATGGGCTGTACAAGCACTTTGGTGGCGTGGCAGCGGTTAATAACTGCTCGTTTCGTGTTCCGAAAGGACGTGTGACAGGGCTGATCGGTCCGAACGGTGCTGGCAAGAGTACCGCGATAGATCTGATATCCGGTTTCAAATTACCCGATGCTGGTACTGTTCTCTTTGAAAATCGACAGATCCAGGGCCTGCCGCCCCATCGTATCTCACGTCAGGGTCTTATTCGTACCTTTCAGACGCCACGTGAGTGGGGGGGATTGACGGTCCTGGAAAATGTACTCTTAGCACGTTTGGATCGAAAGCGCGAGGGCTTCTGGATGAGCCTAGCGGGAACAGGATTTATTCAGCATCTTGCACCAGAGGCAGAATTGAAACGTGCGCGCGAAATTATAGCTGAAATGGGTTTGAACAAAATAGGCAATGAGCGGGCAGGCAATCTCAGTGGCGGTCAAAAACGTCTGGTGGAGTTTGCACGTATTCGTATGGCACATCCTGATTTGGTTATTCTCGATGAGCCGATGGGGGGAGTGAACCCTGTCTTGGGTGAGCGTATGGCTCAAGCGATTGAAGGGTTTGTGGCTTCTGGAACTTCGGTAATCATCGTTGAACATAACTTGCCCTTTATCGAACGAGTGGCCCATCATGTCGTGGTGATGGCACAAGGGGCAGTGATTGCAGCGGGGCCGTTCGACGCGCTTCGTTCAAATCAGACCGTGATAGACGCATATCTTGGTGAGGTGACTGTATGAGCAATGACGATGCTGTGCTAGATGTTCAGGGGATTACGGCGGGCTATGGTGGCCCGCCAATTATCGACCAGGTGAGCATAAAAGCCAAAAAAGGCGAGATTACGGCAATTGTAGGGCCGAATGGAGCTGGTAAATCTACGCTGTTGAAGGCTGTCGCAGGCTTGATCCGTCCAGCGGCGGGGCGCGTATTTGTCGAGGGCAAAGAAGTCACTACACAGCCTGTAGAGAAGCGTGTACGTTATGGGATTGCTTATGTGCCCCAGGTAGAGAATGTCTTTCCTGATCTTTCGATCCGCGAAAACCTGGATATGGGCGGTTATGCGCGCAAATCTGGTGTTAGCGAACGCATTGACCAGTTGTTTGAACTTTTCCCCGATTTGAAAGAGTCATCCCATCGCCGTGCCAGTACGCTGAGCGGTGGGCAGCGCACGATGTTAGCTCTGGCTCGCGGCCTGATGGTTGATCCATCGGTACTCATTCTGGATGAGCCAAGTGTGGGTCTCTCTCCTAAGTTTCAAAGCCTGGTCTGGGAGCGTATCGAGCAGATTCGCTCTACAAAAGTTTCGATTTTGATCGTTGAACAGAATACCCGTGAGACACTGCGTCACGCACAATGGGCCTACGTGCTGGTGTTGGGACGCAATCGCCTGGAAGGCACCGGGCAAGAGTTGTTGCAAAATGAAGAGGTGATAAACCTCTATGTAGGACGGCTTTCATAACGCTCTACAACACGACAACACTGCGGCCCACTACTGAAGTTAGTAGTGGGCCGCAGTGTTGTCGTGTTGTCTGTCGTAATCTTCTTACAGCGGCGTGCTCAAAGATTGAGCTTTTTATTTAACTCTGCCTTTAATTTCGTCTGCGAAAGCCTTGACAATCGATGAGAGCTTGGTAACATATTTCTATAGTGGAGGACTTCGCGCAACGCCTGAAACGCGGGTTTGCTGAGGGAGAACTGGATGGTTCATAAGGTGATACGAACAATCTCTATGGGAAGGTTATGCAGGACGTTACTTGCAGAGAGAAGAGATAGCGAAGCAGCCCATCACTATCATTGTGATGGGCTGCTTCGCTGAGGGTAACAGTCTGGCGTATCGTAGATGCGTGCTTTGTAAAAATTATGGTGTTACAGCGGCCAAATCAGAGGCAGAAAGCAACATGACCTGCTGCTCTTGCCCGCTTGTGTTGGTTTGGAAACCGCCATATGGGCCGAATACGTTGTGATACTGGTTATAGTTGAGATCGCCACTTGCACCATCGTAATTGATCTTCTGGCCCGATTTGATAAGAGCCATACAATCTTTGTACGTGTAGCATGTGGTTCCTGGTGGGTTTGTCACCCCCATCATTGCTCCGTTAATGGCCGTGCTATCAGTTGTGTTGGCTTTATCAATGGCAAGAGCCAGACTGATAACTGCATCGTAGGCATAGTTTGCGTTAGCCAGCGGCTGAACATTGCTGCCAAAGCGGGCAACAAAGTACTGGTTAAAAGCATCTGTTGCCTGGCCGGTGACCGATGTGCCATAAACTGAAGTAAGATGGGCACTGGCAACCGCATAGGTAAGGGCCTTTAGATACTGGTCACTGCCAGTGACATCAGTGCCAACGAAGGGGATTGCCAGATTGTCCAGTTCCTTAAAATTCTGGAAAATGACTGCTGCCGTAGCTGGATCAGTTTGCGTGAAAATGACATCAGGGTGCGTATTGATGATCTGCTGTATCTGGGTACGATACGATGTCTGATCGGGAGCTACCGTAACATTTGCAACAATCTGATGACCGAGTTTCTGCCACGTTGCTTGAATGGGTTGAGCGAATGTCTGCGCTGCAATATCTGAGTAGAAAAGCAGGGCAGCTTTTTGATAGCCTTTCTTGTGGGCATAGAGAGCCATCGCAACGCCCAATTGCGAGTCGGACGGACTATCACGCCATAACCAGGGATTGGTGTTGTGGTCGAAGAGCGTGCTACCGCCTTGGAACTCATCTACAACTTTTGCTGCTGTGAGGATAGGAGAATCTGCACTGATCTCCTGTGTTTCTGGACCAATGATGCCAACCATGTTTTGTGTTGCCAGAAGCTGTCGTAGCGCGGGGACAGAGTCTGCCTCATCGCATTGTGTGTCGGCATGGGCCAGATTTAGCTGACGGCCAAGAATACCACCAGCGTCGTTGATGGCTTTTTGCGCTACCTGCGCGCCTTGTAACATAGACTCACCAAGACTTGCCAGTGTTCCTGTGAAGCAAGACAGGACTCCCATTGTAAGCGGTCCTGTGCTTGCACCAGTGCTGGATGAGTTTGTACCGCAGGCCGCCAGTGCAAGAATAATGATCAGATAGCCAGACATGATTTTAGCAAGACCATGCCGCTGGCTTTTGCTACGTGTACGGGTCTCATGGACGACTTGGGTCTCAGTTTTGTGCTCAGGGCGTTGAGCTACTGTTTTTGTGATGGACACGTCTATTCCCTCCACAAATGGACACGATGTACCGTTACATCTACAGCCACGTTGTGCCAGACTGTTGCTCCTCTTCTGTTCCTCGGCTCTGTCTCCTCGCTGTTTGGTAATAAGGTTTTTTGTATATATTACAAATATATCGCGTGGAGAATACGAGAAAAACAAAAAAGGATATGCTACAAGTATACGTGGCTCCTATAAAAATGCCATAAACACAGCATCTGAAATATAACTAAATACATAACAATTTTGGCGGCGAATGAAAGCAGCCTGAAGAGATCTCTGAGATCTTTTCAGGCTGCTTTCATTCGCTTGTTTGGAATTGTGCTATCTTGTTTTGCTCAATTCGTCGAAAACCTGCCCTATGCCATTTGCCAGACGCTCCTCGTTCCCTCGGGGAGCTAATTTCTGCATCTGTTGTGCGACGGTTGTTATTGTTGTCGCGCGGTCCTGTCCGCGGGCAAGTGCTTCACCAACCTGCGTACGGAGCGTAACG
>DAIDJF010000045.1 GCA_027451525.1 Ktedonobacterales bacterium | reverse complement strand
ATCATCATACCCCTACACCTGCATTATTTTTATTGTATCAGGCAAACTCGTGTTTACTTTCCCACAAAAAAGCGCGCAAGCTCGTTTATTCCCATATGGATGCCTCATGCATTGCGCTTTGCCATGTCTGTAATGGGGTAGTCAACGATGTGGCGCCGTATTCGACAATGATATGCAGGAAATCCCAGGCGATCTTTTCCTTCGCTTGCTCACGGGAATGCCGACAAGCGTGTTTCATAGTGGCGGAATGTACGTGTGGACCGCCGGAGGTCTCTGCCATAGGAGCACAGGGACCAGTACGGAGTGTTTGTTATGCAGCGAACTTTGTTACGCAATCTCCTCTTTCTCGCATTTGCCATTCTTCTGCTGGGGGCTAGTATGGTGGCGATGCGCAGCATCCTGGCACATGCCGCATTAAATCAGCGTGTCAGCCTGACTACTCAGGCCGTACCACTGCTTCAGCATGCGCAGCTTCTTCATGCTGCTGACTCTGCTCAAGCGCTTGATCTCTCTATTGGCTTGCAACTACGCGATCAAGCCGCACTTGATACCTATCTACAAGCTCTCTATGACCCTCGTTCTCCCTATTATCATCAGTATCTTACTCCAGAACAATTTAATCAGTTATTTGCTCCCACCTCTGCGCAGGTGCAGCAGGTGACGAGTTATCTGCAAAGTCAGGGCTTTACTGTCACAGGCGTCTCATCTAATCATCTTTTAATTGATGCAACAAGTAGCGTGGCCCAGGCCCAACAGAGTTTTCAGACGCAGATTAATACCTATCGGCTTGGCATGCACACCTTCTATGCCAATAGTACACCGCCAAGCATTCCAGCCGCGCTCAGCACGCTCATTACCTCGATCAGCGGGCTGGATAATAGCGCGCAGTATCGACCGTTGTATCAACAGGCCATCGCCCAGCATGTGCGTCACCTTGCCGGGCCTTCCGGTTTGACGCCTCAGAACCTTGCGAGTGCCTATGATCTCGCGCCACTGCAAAATAGCGGTATACTTGGTGATAACCAGACGGTCGCGCTTTTCGAGTTGGACGGTTACCAGCAGAGTGACCTCAATCAGTATTTCCAGCAGTACGGTTTGAATACACCCAACATTTCGCGTGTGCTGGTGGATAATGCAACGGGAGCGGCAGGTCAGGGAGCGGTTGAGGCTGAGCTAGATATCGAGGTGATGGCGGGTATTGTTCCTCATGCCGCGCAGATTGTGTATGAGGGGCCGAATACGACACAAGGCTTGAATGATACCTATAACAGAATTGTTGCCGATAATAAGGCGCAAGTGGTCTCAATTAGCTGGGGTATGTGTGAGGCGGCGTCGGGCAATGCCGAACTTCAAACGTTAGATAATATCTTTAAGCAAGGGGTGGCGCAAGGGATGACGTTTGTCGCCGCCGCTGGCGACTCTGGCGCGTATGATTGTCAGAATAGCAATCTGGGTGTAGATTCACCTGCGAGCGATCCCTATGTCACTGGTGTGGGGGCAACAAGCTTGCAGATGAACAATGGCACATACAGCAGTGAACTGGTCTGGTCTAATCCGAGCGAGACGCAGCGTGGCCCAAAGGGGGCCGGTAGTGGTGGTGGCTTGAGCAGCTTTTTCAAACAACAAAGCTGGCAGGTTGGACTTGGCGTGCAGAACCAGTACGCCAATGGCATGCGTCAAATACCAGATGTCACCGCAGTCGGCGATCCCACGACGGGTTATAGCGTCTACTGCACGGTCAAGAATGCTGGCTGTCCCGCGACAGGCTGGATGACGGTGGGTGGAACAAGTGCCTCCACGCCGCTCTGGGCGGCCACGCTGACCGCGCTCAACCAATACCTTCAGGCACAGGGCAAGGCGCGGCTTGGCTTCGCGAACCCATCACTATATGCCATGTTTAATGTGCAGCAACAGTATCCCGCCTTCCATGATGTCGTTGCTGGCAATAACCTGTTTTATCAGGCAACGGCTGGCTACGATGAGGCAAGCGGTATCGGCTCGCCGGATGCCTACAATCTGGCGCGTGATCTCGTCTCGCCTTCTGTTGGCGGATTGCTGCCACCGCCCACTCCTGGGAGTACGCCGACACCTCCGCCTTCCATGTCACCGCTCTCACTCATCAACAATGGCGGCTTTGAGAATGGGCAAACTCCCTGGCAGGAGTCATCCGCGCAGGGCTATCAGATGGTAGACCCTTCCAACCCGCACACAGGTCAGTATAGCGCGTACCTCTGCGGCTATATGGGCTGCGATGACCGTCTCTGGCAAACGTTCACCGTTCCCGCTGGCTACCAGCATTTCGTACTGACCTACTGGTGGTATGCCGATACAAACAAGAATACAAATCAGTGCCTGGATACCTTTACCAGCCAGATGCAAAATAGCGCGGGTGGCGTATTGCGCGTGCTACAACAAAGTTGTAATACAAACGCCACCAACGCATGGGTACAGGAGAGTTATGATATCACGGGGGTACTCAATGCCTACCAGGGCAAAACGGTCACGCTCTTCTTTCACGGCACAAATGCTCCGGGGCAGTACCAAACCTCTGATTTCTTTATTGATGATGTGACGATCACCGCGACTGCGTAGAGTGAGCGTGCAAAACGCTCACTCTATTGGAAGCCCAAGGATTTGCCACATACCAGTTCCGCCTGTGACGTTGAAAACACGTGTGTAGCCGTTGTTGGTCAGGTACTTCACAACACTTCCACTGCGGCTACCACTCTGGCAAATTATGAAAACGTCGCGATCTGTTGGTATCTCGTGCAAACGTTGCAATACTTCGCCCATAGGAATATGCAAAGCACCACGTGCATGACCGCTACGGAATTCCCACGTTTCACGCACGTCAATCAGTAGTGGTCCTGTCTCTTTGTTGTTGGCCGCAAGTTTTTGCCAGGCATCCTGTGGATTCAATGAGGGAATTTGCACATTCCCAAAGCGGTTCACCATTTTCTATACCTCTCTTTGTTTCATCGCTTGAACTCTGTATGCTGTATCGGGCCTGCCTATGCCTGCCCGTACCTTTTTCTTTTACTATTATATTGCCATATATTCATAAAGTCAATAAGTCACATGTTTATCACAAAAAGAAAAATGCCTCAGTAGGACTTGACATGTTTTGATGGTTATATTACTATATAGTCATAAAATGAAAATACCGAATGAGGGAGAGCTTGATCTTCATTCGCTGTAGTATTGAGCAGAGCGCGTGGTGTGTTCGCCATGCCGCCAGGGAAGGAAAAATAGCCATGTCAAGTCATAGTATCACCCTTACCGATAAAACATTTAATCAGAAGGTTGGTCCAGAGAGCGGTATCGTGTTGGTCGATTTCTGGGCGTCCTGGTGTCAGCCCTGTTTGAAGGTTGCGCCGATTCTGGACCAGATAGCTGCCGATTATGCTGGCAAAGTGACTGTTGCGAAGCTCAATGTGGATGATGAGGAGGCGACAGCGCGGCGTTTCTCTATTGCCAGTATTCCAACTATTGCCATTTTTCAGGATGGTCGGCTGGTCAATCGTCTGGTCGGTGTGCGTCCCAAGCAGGCATATCAGGCGGCTCTTGATGCCTTGTTAACGCCGCAAGCGACTGCTGCATCGGCTGCCGCTTCAGCACACAAGGCCACGCATAGCGTGCGTGTCTACTCCACGCCAACCTGCCCCTGGTGCTCACGGGTGAAGGCATATCTGCGCGATCAGCATATTGCCTTTACCGATATTGATGTCAGTCGTGATGCGCGAGCCGCTCAGGATATGATGCGTCGTTCGGGACAGATGGGTGTGCCGCAGGTTGATATCGATGGGCAGATGGTCGTGGGCTTCGACCGCAAACGCATTGATCAGCTTTTGGGCCTGAAAACGGGCATTGCATAACGTGTCCGCTGTTCTATGAAAAAGGAGTAGGATGATGAGTATGATGATTCAGCCATTTGGCGACCGTGTGTTGATAAAACCGATTGTGCCTGAACAGAAAACGAGTAGTGGCCTGTATATTCCCGATACGGCGCGCGAAGCTCCACAAAGAGGGAGCGTCGTGGCTGTGGGAGAAGGCTCACCGCTGCAATCAAAACTGGATATTGGCGACCAGATTCTGTTCCAGAAATTTACTGGCGTTGAGTTGACCCTTGATGATGGCAAATATATTCTGCTCAACGAAAGCGATATTCTGGGGCGTATCATCGAAGGCGATGCGTTGCGTTTTTCAGCTTGACAAGAGCAATAGATTCTATTACTATATATTCATGTAGTTGAAAAACCTATGAGAGCAGATGAGGCAGACAGCAATGAGCAATCCATCGAGTAATCTTGTTTTCGACGTGCTGTCGGCTACGCGCTGGCGTCAAAAGGAGAATGCTCCTGCTTATTCTGATGCCCTGCTGGCGTTAATTGCCGAACGTTTTCGTCTTCTTGGGGAACCTCTGCGCTTAAAACTGCTGGCGGCTCTCTGGGAAAAGGAGCGCACAGTCAACGAACTTGTGGAGCTAACCGAAGCGAACCAATCGAACATTTCTAAGCACTTACAGGTGATGGCACAAGGGGGACTGGTGAAGCGGCGGCGTGAGCGAACAAGTACCTATTACTCAATCGCTGACGCAACCACTTACGCCCTCTGCGATATCGTCTGCGCTGGGGTCCAATCACGACTGACGCAACAAGTGCAATTGTTAGGTATCCCCGTTCCTTTTGAACATGAGGAACACCCATAAGCGTGCCCTATTCGCTACCTGTCTACGTTTAAGCATGTAGAGTAGAAAGATCTTATTGTACAATGACCTCTGAAATAGACGCCCAAACACTCTTTAATGAACGCTATCGCACTGGTACAACGCCCTGGGATTCGGGCATCACGCCCCCCGAATTGTTGGCTGTTGTCACTGGGCCAGATGCCCTCAAGCCGGGGCGGATGCTAGATATCGGCTGTGGGACTGGCACGAACTGTTTGAATTTGGCTCGCCTTGGCTGGCAGACGGTCGGAGCAGATTTTGCTCCCATTGCGATTGATACTGCTAACCAGAAAGCACAGGCCATTGCTGGAGAAATTGCGCAGGCTGGTGGAAGCGTGCATTTTATGCAAGCCGATGTGACGAAACTGGCTCCGCCCGCCCCAGAAGAGCGTTTCTCCTTGCTCTTAGATTTGGGGTGTCTGAATGGCATTCCCAGTGCCTTGCGGGCAGATTATGCAAAGGTCGTTGCCGAACAGGCGATGCCTGGAGCGTTGTTCCTGCTCTACGCGCACTTTCCCTCTGAGCACGCTGACCGACCGTTTGGCTGCACGCCAGAGGAGGTTGATCAGCTTTTCGCCGGAACCTTTCAACTGGAGCGGCGCGAACTGGGAAGCGCGCCACAAGGCGGCCAATCCATGTGGAACTGGCTCCGCCGTTTAGGCTAGACGCTGGGAATAGAAAAATAGGTCTGTAAGGATAAGCCCTCCTTCATCATTATAACTTATAGTGAAGGAGGGCTTATCCTTACGGAATAGATAGAGAGGAGCATCGTCACTTTGCGTATGACCGTGTCATGCAACAGAGCATCCTCTTGCGTTATATAACCAGTGAGCGATATAATGCAATCAGGTTCTAAGGCCGAAATTTAGTAGCGGGAGTATCCATTTGGACAGTCCTTATGTCCCTGGTTCTGGCGGCGAAGTATCCCAGAACGGCAGCACATTTGCCAGTCGTAAAGAAACGCGCGCCAATAACGTCACTGGTGCGCTTCCTATAGTCAACGCGAGAATGAATAATGAGCGTGGAGGGAATGGAGCCTTTGATTTTGAACAGACACTAGAGTCGTTGCGTGAACTGTTTGCTCGTGATCGTCAGATTGCCAGCCAGCCAGATTCTACGCGCTGTGGTATCTGTTATCTCTACTTCACGCTTGAAGAACTGCATTATCGGGATGAAGGGTTTTACGTCTGCACCCGTTGTGAGCAGGCTCTCGGCAATCACGCTGTACCTATGCTGAGAAAACAGCAAAAAATGTAGTTTCTTAGAAGGAGGCCCACGGATGTTTTGCTATCCGTGGGCCTCCTTCTGTTCGTTATCTGTGGTCATTATTCGACCGAGACTGCCTCTTCTTCTTCTTCCTCCGCTGTCACCTCGCGCAGATCTTCTGGGCGGTCCAGGCGGTCAATAAAGAGGATTCCGTCGAGGTGGTCAATCTCATGCTGCAAGACGCGCGCGAACCAGTCTTCGGCAGGAATGCGAATCGGTTTGCCGCGCACATCCTGGCCTTTGACAAGAATCTTGGTCGCACGACGAATATTATCGCCCGCGTACCCTGGAATGCTCAAGCAGCCCTCGGTTCCCAGTGCCTCACCCTCGGCCTTCACGATCTCTGGATTAAAGACAGCGACCTTATGATCTTCATATTCCGCTACGAAGAGACGGATGGATTGCGCGATCTGTGGTGCGGCAAGGCCCACGCCATTCGCTGCATGCATGGTCTCAAACATATCATCGACCAATTTTTGGAGCGACGGGTCGAAGCGATGAACTTTTTTGGCCTTTTGGCGTAAGATAGGATTTTCAGATGTAATAATTCTGCGAAGTGCCATAATCTTTCATATTCCCCTGCACAACACTGGATAAAACTCTCTACTCTTATGATGTATCCCATGCCTGTGCGGTGGGACACAGTGTTATAATTTGTTATATCTTATCACAAGCAGCATAGCAGGGTAAATATGCATAGGACAGAACGTCATATCATCGTTGCTAACACAGTTGCAGCCTTTATTGAGGCACACCACCTGTTGCCCACCGAGGGAACAGTAGTCGTCGCCGTCTCTGGGGGGAGCGATTCGCTCTGTCTGTTACATCTCCTCCATAGTCTGTGTGGCCCTGACAAACGCTATGCCACTGTACAACTCGCTGTGGCGCATCTCGATCACCAGTTGCGCCCAGAGCTGAGCCATCAGGAGGCCGAGATGGTGGCCCAACTTGCCACATCCTGGAACTTGCCTGTCACGGTCGGCACGACTAACGTAGCGCAATTGGCCGCGCAAGAACAGCGTTCGCTTGAGGATGCCGCACGTGTGGCACGCTATCGCTTCTTACGTGCGGTTGCGCATGGAGCACCTATCGCGGTTGCGCATCATCGTGACGATCAGGCCGAGACGCTGCTTTTGCATTGGCTACGCGGCGGTGGTATCAGCAGTATGGTCGGCTTGCAACCGCGTCTGCATGATATTATCCGTCCACTGCTCTCTCTCTCGCATGCTGATACACAGGAGTATTGTCGCGCATATGGCCTCACGCCCATCGAAGATGCCAGCAACCACGACCCGCGTTTTCTCCGTAATCGTATTCGTCACGAACTGCTACCACTGCTCAGTGAACTGAATCCTGGTTTTCAAGAAACGCTCCTGCGCAATGCGGAGGTTGCGCGCATAGATAGCGAGTGGATTGAGCAGCAGGTAACTGATCTCTGGACGCGCGTAATCGTGGATGAAACGCAAAATGAGGTTCGGCTAGCTTGTCCAGTATTGCGTGCGTTACCGCTTAGCCTGCAACGGCATATCTTACGGCGAGCGACAGCGCGTCTCTGTGATGGGCAATCGCCATTAGAGTTACGCCATTATGTGCTGCTTGAAGAGCTATTTCAGCGTCTACATAGCCAGGAGCCGATAACGCTGCATTTGCCAGTCCACCTGCGTGCCATCCTGCGCAATGATATCTTGTGCATTGAACGCGCAGATGCGCTCCATCGCTCCTTACAGGAGAATGATATACAGGGGGTAGCGGACGCGCTCCAGTGGTCCCTACAGCTCAGGATTCCAGGTGAGGTGGACGTACCAGGAACACCCTGGCGTGCCTGTGCTGAGGAATTGCCTGCCGCTCTGGTTGAGCAGGTCGCACCTGCTTTGCAGTCTGGACATTGGGATGAAGTGTGGCGTATCTTGCCCGTCACTCGTTATGCTGTATATATTACTGCTGACTTTCTGGAAGACTATCTGCACATTCGCACAAGACGACCAGGGGATCGTATACGTCCATTGGGTATGCAAAACGAGAAAAAGGTACAAGATGTATTAATTGATGCACGTGTTCCACGCGAGGAGCGTGCTGTGCTTCCGCTCTTTTTCTCCGCTTCCACTTGTATCTGGCTTGGGGGCGTCTGCCTTGATGAACGGGTGCGTTTAACTGCCGCGACGCAGCGGATTGTGCGTCTCGCGCTGCTTCCCAGACAAACTAATGAAGAATGAAGAGGTATCCATGCACGAAGACATTGCTGAAATATTGATCTCTGAGGAGCAATTGCAAGCAAAAGTTGCCGAGTTGGGACAACAGATCACGCGCGACTATCAAGGCAAAAATCTGTTACTGCTCGGAACGCTCAAAGGGGCAGTGCCTTTTATCGCTGATCTGGCGCGTGCCATCCCGCTCCTATTGGAGATTGATTACATGGCAGTTGCCAGTTATGGTGATAGCACGCAATCAAGTGGGGTGGTGCGTATTCTCAAAGATCTGGAAGGCCCGATAGATCGCAAACATATCCTTATCATTGAGGATATTATCGACAGTGGTCTGACATTGCATTATCTGATTGATGTGATTCGTAGACGCAACCCGCTCAGCCTGCGGGTCTGCACGCTACTCGATAAGCAGCGCGAGCGTGTCAAGTTGGTCGAGACGGCATATGTTGGCTTCACTATTCCAGATCGTTTTGTCGTAGGTTATGGTCTGGACTATGCGCAACGCTACCGCAACTTGCCATACATCGGCATTCTTAAGCCTGCGGTCTATGGGCAAGAAACGGTCAAACCAGAGACGCAACACAAGAGCCAGGCGGAGTAGATGCGCAAAATAAAAGCTGGGAGTAAAAATATTCTCCCAGCTCGACGGCAGAGCATCAATGTGGGGCAGGATGTCTGTTAGTATTTAGTATGCCATATAAATCACAATTTTGTAGTGAATTTGCTCACATTTAGATAACATTTTTCGTCAAAATGTCCTAAAATATACCAAGATGTTCCATATCTGTTGCCTCTCTGCATTTTTTGGGTAATTTGCCATGCCTCTGTCTAAGGTGATACAATAGGCATGTCCCACCGGATGAGACATTTCATTGTGAGATACCTTATGTATTGCAGCATTCCAGGAAGAGGAACGTGACACTACAGCAGATAGAGATTCGCGCCATCGAGGAGCGGTATGATGTCCATGCCCGCCAGATCGCGCTCGAAATATATCATTTACCCAAAAAAAACCTGCCGTCGCTTGCCGCACTCCCAGTTACATCCGAGCCGCTGCATATCCGTACCGCGCACTTGTATCGCTTCGCAGGGGATCTCAGTCCCGCTCAGCTCCATCAACTTATACAGCAAATGCTCGTTGATCCAGTAGTGCAGCACGCGGAGCCTACACAGTTTGCAGAGGAAGGGCAAAACACATCAACAGAACACATTGTTGATGTGTTTTTTCATCCTGGCGTCACGGATACGCTGGCTGAAAGTGTGCAATTGGGTGCGCACATGCTTGGCATTACAGACATACAGCAGGTTGAGACTGGCCTGCGCTACCGTCTGGACGCTCGTTTGAGCGAGGCGGATGTACATGCTATCACGCAGGCACTTCTTTATAATCCCGTCATTCAACACTATCATCTGTATCCGGCTCGTCAATCTGACACATCTCCGGCACGTGAGGACCGATTGGGCCTGTCTGCGTCCGAACAAGTCACCGAGACCGCGCCAGATGGTGCTGCGGTTGCGACTATCCCGCTCTCAACGATGCATGATGAACAGCTTCTCGCCTTAAGCCGCGAAGGTTTGCTCTCACTCAATCTTGATGAGATGCGTGCTATTCAGCAGTATTTCCGCGTGCAGGGCCGTGAGCCAAGTGATGTCGAGTTAGAGACGCTGGCCCAGACATGGTCTGAACACTGTTCACACAAGACTTTTAAGGCTACCGTCAACTATCACGAAATCGATGCACAGGGCAATATTGTGACCAGCGAAACTATCTCTGGTCTACTCAAACGCTATATTATGCGCGCGACTGAAGAGGTCAGACCCGACTGGCTGGTCTCGGCTTTCAGTGATAACGCGGGTATTGTGCGCTTCACAGAGACGCAGGATATCGCGTTCAAAGTAGAGACGCATAATCATCCATCGGCAATTGAGCCTTTTGGCGGGGCCAACACGGGCGTCGGCGGCGTTATTCGTGACGTGTTGGGTGTGTCGGCCCAACCGATTGCCTGCACCGATATTTTGTGTTTTGGTCCCCAGGATGTTCCCGCCGATGCCTTACCTGCTGGTCTGCTCGCCCCGCGCCGCATTGCCAGCGGAGTCGTCAACGGCGTGCGCGATTATGGCAATAAGATGGGCATTCCGACCGTCAACGGAGCTATTCTCTATCATCGCGGCTATCTCTACAATCCACTGGTCTTCTGCGGGTGTTTGGGCATCCTGCCGCACGGCAGTCATCCTAATGCCGTACAACCAGGCGACCACATTGTTGTATTAGGTGGACGCACGGGGCGCGATGGTGTGCATGGTGCTACCTTCTCTTCGGGCGAGATGAGCCACGAGATCAACGCGCGCGCTGGCACTGCTGTGCAGATTGGCGCACCCATCACGGAAAAGAAAGTTACCGATGTGGTCATTCAGGCCCGTGATCGCAGGCTCTACCACGCGATTACCGATTGTGGTGCGGGTGGTTTCTCCTCGGCGGTTGGCGAAATGGGCGCGGAAACGGGCGTAACTGTTGAACTGACCCATGCTCCGCTCAAATATCAGGGCCTTGCGCCCTGGGAAATCTGGCTCTCTGAGGCTCAAGAGCGTATGGTTCTGGCTGTGCCGCCAGAGCATCTCGATGAACTATTGGCATTGTGCGCGATTGAAGAGGTTGAAGCCAGCATCATCGGCACATTTACGGCCGATAAGCGTCTGACCGTTGCCTATCAAGGAAAAGTCGTAGCGGACCTGGAGATGAGCTTCCTACACGATGGCAGACCGCCCCGCACGATGGATGCTATCTGGCAACCTATTGCCGTGCCAGTCATCGAACGCCTGACAGACACATCTGGCGATATGGGCGAAAGCGAACACGAGCACGCTCTCTATCGCACACATTACGCGCCAACGCTGCTGGCCCTCTTGCGCCATCCAAGCATTGCATCTAAAGAGCAAGTGGTACGCCGCTATGACCACGAAGTGCAGGGCGCGACCGTGCTGAAACCGCTCGTCGGGCGTTCCGGGAATGGTCCGGGCGACGCGGCGGTGTTACAGCCAATCCTTGACGAGGAGACTCGTGCGGGTATCGTGCTCTCTAACGGCGTCAATCCTCTCTATGGCACGATTGATCCCTATCACATGGCGACCAATGCTGTTGATGAGGCTCTACGCAATCTGACAGCGGTGGGCGGTGATATCACACGCGCCTCTCTACTCGATAATTTCTGTTGGGGCAATCCGAGCGACCCGCAACAATTGGGGATGCTGGTGCGCGCCGTGCAGGGCTGTTATGACGCGGCAGTCGCTTTCCGCACACCCTTCATTTCGGGCAAAGATAGCCTCAATAACGAGTTTCGCGCCGAGAAGCAGCGTATTCCCGTTCTACCCACGCTGGTCATCTCAGCAGTTGGCGTAATTGACGATGCAACACACACGATCGATATGGCTCCCAAGACGCCCGGCAACCTGCTTTACCAGATTGGCATGACGCGCAACGAACTGGGTGGCTCACACTATAGTGAGGTGGTTGATCGCGTCTCCTTTGAACGCCTGATACCTGCGACCAGCGTCCCAGTAGTGCGTTTTGAGCGTGCAGTTGCGACTATGAGGGCGTTAGGAGAGGCGATTCGCCAGGGGCTGGTACAGGCATGCCATGACCTCTCGGAAGGCGGATTGGCGGTCGCGGCGGCGGAGATGGCCCTGGCGAGCATGCTCGGCGTTGAATTAGATATTCACCAGATACAGGCCACAAACGCCCCGATGTCACAGGATGGCGTCAATGTCGTGCGCCTCTTTAGCGAAACGGCCTCACGCTTCCTTGTCGAGATCACGCCAGAACAGTTTGGTGCCTTTGAACTGCATATGCGCAAACACGGCGTACAGGATGTGACCTATGTGGGGCGCGTGAGCAATAGAAGCCGCTTTATTGTCCGCGATGGCGAAGAAGAGCTGATTAACCTGCATGTTGCGGACCTGCAAGAAGCCTGGAAAGGAGGGCAGGCATGACGAACATGACATATCGTGCCCTGGTTTTGCGTGCTCCCGGTATTAACTGTGACCGTGAGACGGCCCATGCCTGCCGTTTGGTTGGTTTTCAGACCGACCTGTTGCATATCAACCACTTGTTAGGCGCGCCCGAACGCCTGCTTGATTATCAGTTTCTCGTGATTCCGGGCGGCTTTTCGTATGGCGATGACCTGGGTGCGGGCACGCTACTGGCAAAAAACCTGACCATTCATCTTGGTTCCCAACTACAACAATTCGTCAATGAGGGTCGACCTGTGCTGGGCATCTGCAATGGCTTTCAGGTATTAGTACGCGCTGGTTTACTGCCCGGTACTGTATCTGCTGATCGCCCCAACGCATCCTTGACTGAAAACGCCTCGGCGCGTTTTGAGTGCCGCTGGGTCACGCTGAGCACATTGCCCGGAAATTGTGTATTTACTCGTGGCATTGGGCACACGCTAGAACTGCCAGTCGCGCATGGTGAAGGTCAACTCGTGTTGCGCGGCGAACTTGCTGCATTGCAAGAGCGTGGTCAGCTGCCGCTTCTCTATACCCTGCCCCAGGGTCAGAGTGTTGGCACTGTCGAGTACCCATACAATCCCAATGGTTCAGTGGGTAATATTGCAGGTGTTTGTAACGAGCGCGGCAACGTGCTGGGCTTGATGCCACATCCCGAACGTTATGTGCAGGCGTTGCAGCATCCGCTCCGACGCGGCAATGTAGATGGTACGGGTGATGGTCTGCTGATTTTCAAAAATGCTTACAACTATGTCGTAGAGATGACGTCGGCCAATCCGCGAGAACAGCAGGGCGCGGTAAATCACGCCCCGACACAACTGAAAAGCGATCAAGCGGGCGGAGCATATGCAAGTAGTGGCGTAGATATTGCCGCTGCTGAGCGTGCCAAGCAATTGATGCAGCGCGCGGTAAAAGCGACACAAGGCAAAGATGTGTTGGCAGGTATGGGTGCTTTCGCTGGCGTGCTGAACGCGCAACGCTTGCAGAAAATGCGTCAACCCGCCCTCGTGGCCTCGACGGATGGCGTGGGAACCAAGACCTTGTTAGCCGCTCAAGCCAAACGCTTTCACACGATAGGCCATGATCTGGTCAACCATTCTGTCAACGACTTGTTGACGCAGGGTGCCCAACCACTCTTCTTTATGGACTATCTGGCGATGGGTAAGCTTGACCCTGTACACGCAGCGCAGATTGTGCAGGGTGTGGCAAGTGCCTGTCAACAGGTCAATTGTGTGCTGCTGGGTGGTGAAACGGCGGAGATGCCCGATGTCTATCTGCCGAATGCCTTCGATCTGGCTGGTACGATTGTGGGCGTGGTGGAACAGGACGAGGCGATCACGGGTGTGACAATTCGCGCTGGTGATGTCTTGCTTGGTCTGTCTTCCAGCGGTCTCCATACCAATGGCTATTCGCTGGCAAGGCGCGTCTTTGCTCCTTATGCTCTTGATACCGTTTTCCCTGAGTTGGGCGAACCGTTGATTGACGTGCTCTTGCGTCCACATCGCTGCTATCTGCATGAAATCAACCGTTTGCGCGCCTATCTCGCGGATAGAGGACGTTTTATCAAGGGGATGGCCCATATTACGGGCGGTGGTTTTGAGGGCAATGTCGGGCGCATGTTGCCACAGGGACTGCAAGCCGTGATTGAAACGAAGAGATGGATTGTGCCCCCCCTCTTCCAACTGCTGGCGCGCCTAGGACGTATCGAGCGCACTGAACAGTATCGCGCCTTTAACATGGGCGTGGGTATGGTCATCGCGCTGACGCCCAAAGGTGCTATCGAGGCGCGCAGTGTATTGCCAGAACTCATCACGGTCGGCTATGTGACCGAAGGTGAAGGTGTCGTGCTATCGTAGTGCTCTGTCAAGTGTCATTGCGCACGGGAGCATGAAGACGGGCAGAACGTGTATTGTATCATTGTAGGGGCGTGATTCATCACGCCCTGCCCGTGCGCCAATCCGCCCGGGGAGACGAGGACGTATGACATTGAGGAGCCGTGTGACGAGGGTGTGAAAAGGGACGAGGGCGTGATTCATCACGCCCCTACAAATTTGTTTACACTCCATGATCGCGCTGAAGATGTGGATGATGTATACGAGAAAGAAAAAAGAGTATGAGTGAAAAACCTGCATTTGGCCCATTGCTCGCTGAGGGCAAGACCAAGCGCATCTATGCCTGCCCAGAGGATGCCTCGCTGGTCTATATAGTCAGCAAAGACCAGATTACAGCGGGTGATGGTGCGCGGCGCAACGAGTTAGCAGGCAAATCGCGTTGGAGCACGATCACAACCGCCAACGTCTTTAGCCTGTTAAACGCGGAAGAGATTGCCACACATTTTGTGCGACAAATAGATGATGTTACGCTTTTAGCACGCCGCTGCTCAATGCTACCGATTGAGCAGGTGCAACGCCGTATTGCGACTGGCTCTTACCTTAAACGTCACCCCGAAGTCAGCGAGGGAACACGTTTTGAGCCTGTGCGGGTCGAGACATTTCTCAAGGACGATGCGCGCCATGATCCACAGATCAGCGCGGACGAGATTGTCAGCATGGGTTTTGCCAGTGCGCATGAGGTTGGCTGGATGGCACAACAGGGACGGCGTGTCTTTGAGACATTGGAGCGTGCCTGGGCAACATTAGATGTCACACTGGTAGATCTGAAAATCGAGTTTGGACGTGGCGAACAGGGCAACCTCCTGGTCGCGGATGTGATTGATAATGATAGCTGGCGACTCTGGCCCGGCGGTGACAAGAATCGTATGTTGGATAAACAGGTTTATCGTAACCTGCCCAATGTCACTGCCGATGATCTGCAAGGTATTGCGGAACGCTATGCCCTGGTCGCGCAACTCACAGCAAAATTGCATCGATAACTGAGAGGAGCATGCTATGGAGCGTCTGCACGATGCGTGCGGCGTCGTGGGAATCTACGCACAGCGCAACGAAGAGAATATTGACATGCGAAAATACCTGACACTGGCCCTCACCGCCTTGCAGCACAGGGGGCAGGAGAGCGCGGGTATGGCAGTATATGACAACGATGGGCATATTGTCCACCGTGTCGGCATGGGCAAAGTGCGTGAGGTCTTCGCGGATACAGGAACGGGTTTACCCAGTTCATCCTGTGGAATTGGTCATGTGCGCTATTCCACGACAGGCTCAAGTTGCGTGGAAAATGCTGGTCCTTTTGTTGTAGGCGATAAAACAGACCAGTACGAGGCGATTGCTGTTGCGCATAACGGCAATCTGGTCAATGGGCCTGCGTTGCGTGCCATGTTCCCGCAAGAATGGCTTTTCTCAACAACGGACAGTGAGGCTATCGCGCTTCTGCTCCTGCATGCTGAAGGCCAGAATATGCGCGAGCGTATGCTAAAAACCTTTCCAATACTGCGCGGAGCCTATAGTATGGTCATGCTTGCAGAGGGCAAACTCTATGCTATGCGCGATCCCTGGGGTATGCGCCCACTGTGTATTGGGCGTATCGGCGATGATATCTGGGTTGTTGCCTCAGAGTCGTGTGCCTTGGAACGCATTGGTGCAAACCATCTGCGCGAGGTCGAAGCGGGTGAGCTGATTACGATTGACGAGCAGGGTATGCACTCAGAGCAGCTTGTCACTATGCCACGTCAGGCCCTCTGCGTCTTCGAGTATATCTACTTTTCAGATGCGACAAGCTGCGTCAATGACCGCTATATCTACACTGTGCGCGAAGCGTTGGGGCGCGAACTGGCCCGTGAATATCCCGTTGAGGCCGACCTCGTTGTGCCCGTGCCGGACTCGTCAATTCCCTCCGCCCTCGGGTATGCCGAGGAATCGCATACGGCATTTGGTATGGCAATCATCAAAAATCGCTACAGTGACCGTAGCTTTATCAAGCCCGATCAGCGGCTGCGTCAGATGGAGATTGACCTGAAATTTAATCTGGTCAAGCCACATGTCGCGGGCAAACGACTGGTTATTGTTGATGATTCTATTGTGCGCGGCAATACGATGAAACGTCTGGTCGCAGCCTTGCGACGTGCTGGCGCGCAAGAGATTCATCTGCGTTCCAGTGCGCCTCCCCTACGCCATCCCTGCTATTTTGGCATTGATATACCGCAGGAGGCTGAGCTGATCGCGGCAGGCAAGACTGTACAGGAGATTGCCGACTATATTGGCGTTGATAGTTTGGGCTATCTGAGCGTACCTGGATTGGGGCGCGCAATTAACGCGGTTTCTTCGCACATGCCGGGGCAGTCGCTAACAAGCGAGGAGGCGGCACGCAATGCTCTGCACAGCGAGTTCTGCTATGGTTGTATGGAGAAGCAGGGCTGGCCCTTTGACCCACAGCAACAGGCGCAATATATCATACCGTTGCCGCGCCGCGATCTAGCGCGCACGGGCCAATAGTACGGTAGAAGAAGAGGAATATGGAATGCGTGTATTGGTGATTGGTTCGGGGGCGCGCGAACATGCCCTGGTCTGGAAACTGGCGCAGAGTCAGCGCGTCTCGAAAATCTATGCCGCCCCTGGCAACCCTGGCATGTTGCCCTACGCCGAGTGTGTGCCAGTGAGCGCGCCCCACTATCAAGAACTGGCAACCTTTGCGGAACAGCATGGCATCGACCTGACCGTCGTAGGGCCAGAAGTGCCTCTGGTCGATGGTATCGTCGATCTATTTCAAGCGCGAGGGTTGCATACCTTTGGTCCAAACGCGGCAGGCGCGGCCCTTGAGGGCAGTAAAGCCTTTGCTAAAGAGGTGCTGACAGCGGCGGGTATTCCAACCGCCCAGCATCGCACCTTTACCAACGCAAAGGCAGCCTTTGCCTATCTGGAAGAGCACGGGGCACCCGTCGTGGTCAAGGCCGATGGTAACGCAGCAGGCAAAGGTGCTATCGTCGCCCTGGACATGGCGACCGCGCGTGACGCCGTGCAACAAATGCTAGTCGAGCGCGTCTTTGGCACGGCGGGCGATAGTGTAGTTATCGAAGATTACCTGCAAGGCGATGAGATTGGCGCGACCGCCATCTGTCATGGCACGCACTATCTGCCGCTCACGCTCTCGCAGGACCATAAACGCGTCCTGGATGGCGATGAGGGCCTCAATACAGGTGGCATGGGTGTCTTCGCGCCGCTGCCCTTTGTCACCCATGAACAGGAGGCAAGCATCTGGCGCGACATCATGGCGGCAACCCTGCAGGCTCTCAAGCAGCGCGGCATCACGTTTACAGGTGTGCTCTATTCTAATATCATGCTCACGGAGCGCGGCCCGATGGTTCTGGAGCATAACACGCGCTTTGGCGACCCGGAGACGCAAGCTTTTATGCTGCTGTTGCGCGAAGACCTGCTCAATGTACTGAATTTCGCTGAGATTATGCCCGTGAAGCGCGAGACGCTCTGGCATCCTGGCTTCGCTGTGAGCCTGACGCTGGCATCCGGCGGTTATCCTGGCACATATCGCACGGGCATTCCCATCAGCGGTATCGAGCACGCCAATCAGTTAGAGGGTGTACAGGTCTTTCACGCCGGCACAGCCCTGCGCGACGGACAATTAGTAATTGCTGGCGGGCGCGTGCTGAGCGTGGTTGCGCGTGGCGCAACGTTGCCAGAGGCCGTACAAAAAGTGTATGAAGCCGCCAAATGTATTCACTTTGAAGGTATGCATTATCGCAAAGATATCGCCAAAAGAGGTTTGCATATAAAGTAGATTTTATCTTTCTCCCGTTTTAATTAATATGATATCATCTGTATTGATACCTATGTGAAGTAGAGGTAAAATACAGCTGAATGCTATAGTTTGTGCGGGAGAATATGTTGTATGGAAGATTATGTAGATTTACGTCAACTTTTAAAAAACATTCCAAACACATCACAAAACCTTTGGGGGGCAGAGTATTTGGCAACGATACTAGATATGCTAAAGCACCCTGAGTTAGATACGTTAGCACAAGATTTATTAGGTGAGCTTGATGGACGGCAACGAGAACAAGAGCAATCTCTCTGGCTACTCTATGATGATCTGGATGAAGATTTGCACGATAGTATTCGCAATGATGCTCTCATTGGTCTGTTTCAGCTTATCCAAACCAGCGATGCACGCAAGCTGACACACCTACGCTTCAAAATATTTTTGCGCGAGGATATCTGGCAACGGCTCAACTTTACCAATAAGAGTCACTTAAACGGGCGCGATATTCTGTTACAATGGACAAAAACGGATTTCTTGCGTATGGCACGACGCCAGGCACTCCTTTCAGAAGAGTTTAAGCAGTTGGTTGAGCGCACTATACCCTTCCAGAGCCTTGAGCAAGCTAGCGATGAAACAGTTGAAAGGGCATTACAATTGCTCTGGGGCAATCACCTGACACGTAATGCCAAGTCTAGTCTAGTCTCGAACTGGATATATAACCGTCTGACCGATACAAGCAATACGACCTTTCCGCGCAGTTTCAACCGTTTGTTGCATGTCGCGTGCGAAGTAGAGAAGAGAGCCTTACAGACAAAAACTACATCATCGAGTGAATCAGCAATGGATCGTCTCCTGCGCCAGAGTGCGCTAAACGAAGGTTTACGTATAGCTTCGCAACAACGCTGTCAAGATATGCGTGAAGAATATCCAGAGCTACAAGCGTTTTTTGACGTGCTAAGAAATGCTCCCATGTTTCCCACAAAAAAAGAATTACAAGGGTTGTGGGAGGAGTGCCAGCGTCCTTATACAACATTCGAGAATTTCGTTGAAATGATACGTAGTATTGGCCTGATCGCAGTACGCTCAAAGGAACAAGACTATCGTTTTGCAGAAATTTATACGTATGGCTTTGAAATGAAACGCAGAACAGGATACCAATAGATTTGACAGATAAGATTTCATTTATAGAAGATGCTGGTAAGAATGGAGTGACGCGTATCGCCGTGCTGGTCTCTGGCAGTGGTAGCAATCTGCAAGCTCTGATTGATGCCAGCGAGCAGGGACGTCTCTCCGGCGTTGAGATTGCCCTGGTTGTGAGCAATAAAGCTGACGCGCAGGGCTTGCAGCGTGCCCTCAAACATAAAATTCCCGCCCTCTACCTGCCCTGGAAGCAGCGTGAAGAGGCCGAGCGCAAACTGAGCGTGCTTATGTCCGCCTTCCAGATAGATTTGATCGTGCTGGCGGGCTGGTTGCGTATCTTTACACCTGACTTTGTGCGTCAATTTCCGCAGCGTATCATCAACCTGCATCCCGCCCTACTCCCTGACGATGGCAATAGCAACACCTATGTGACCAGTGATGGACGCGAAATACCGGCACTGCGCGGTCTACATGTAGTGCAAATGGCTCTCGATGCTCACCTGCCCATAACGGGTAGCACGGTCCATTATGTCGTGCCAGAGGTAGATTCTGGCCCTGTTATGCTGCGCGCCGAGGTCTCTATTCGTTCCGATGATAACGAGGAAACGCTGCACGGGCGTATTAAACAAGAGGAGCGGCGAATGATCGTCGAAGCGGTAAAAATGTGGTCTCTTCCCTCAAAACCCATCTGATACTTTGTTTTAGCTCATTCGTTTTGATAGCATAGAGCAAAAACAACAAAAATTGATGTATACTATCAACAGGTTCTATCAATTTCTGATATAGCGCGCGCAGACATGAACGGCTCTATTCTGGACCACAAAATTAGCCATCGTAACAAGGAGAATATCATCTATGGCTGGAAAAGTCATACTCACGGTTACTGAAGGACCCCGTAAAGGGGAGCCGTTTCCCGTTGATAAGCATGATACGCTCTTCATCGGGCGTATGGATGACTGCCAAATTTGTCTCACAGATGATCTCTATATCTCGCGCCATCATTGCGTGGTGGAGATCAATCCCCCCGATGTTTGTGTACGTGATCTGGGGAGTATGCATGGCACATATATCAATGGTCAGAAATATGGAGGGCGCCCGAAAGGGCAGACGCCAGAAGAGGGGGCAAAAGGGCAGTATCCAACCGTAGATGTGCATGATGGCGATACTGTAAAAGTAGGTCACACCGTTTTTCAAGTTAAAGTGGAAATTTCGTCCCAGGAAAAAATCGATGCAGCCGCGCCTGTGCGATGTCAACAGTGTGGGAAGGATGTGACTGCTGAAGTTGGTTCGCTGCGACGTGGAAATTACATCTGCGAAAGCTGTCGGAAACAGGACGGTCAAGGTGATCTGCTCATGGGGCTGATTCAGAAAGCTCTTGATGAACAGGAGAACCGTGCGCGCGATCAATTGCCCTCATCCAATGCACGAGATGATAGGGAACTGCAAATTCCCGATTACGATGTTGAGAAAGAGTTGGGCAAGGGTGGCATGGGTGCCGTGTATCTGGTGCGCCATAAACGGGATCGTAGCAAAGCCGCGCTAAAAATTATGTTGGCAAAAATTGCTGTTGATGAGAAAGCACGCGACACCTTTTTGCGCGAAATCGCCGTGACCAAATCACTCAATCATCCCAACGTGGTGCGACTGATTGATACGGGCGCGGTTGGTAGTGTTTTCTACTTCCTGATCGAATACTGTGATGGTGGTTCTATCTTTGATTTGATGCGCAAGCGTGGCGGCAAACTCCCGCTCAGAGATGCTGGACCACTGATGTTACAAGCAGTTGAGGGACTGGCCTATATCCATGACATGCATGTAGTGCATCGCGATTTGAAGCCGCAAAATATTCTTCTGAGCAGCCAGAATGGTAGTATGATTGCAAAAGTCGCTGATATGGGCTTGGCAAAAAATTTCGATAATGCAGGTCTGAGTGGCATGACGGCGACGGGAAGCGTGATCGGCACGTTTGCTTTTATGCCGCGTGAGCAAGTTATGGATTATCGAGGCTTCAAGCCGATCAGTGATGTGTGGGCAATGGGAGCAACCTGCTATAATATTCTTACAGGGCAGATACCACGCGATGCGCGTAAAGGTCAGCACGATCCTCTCACGGTGATTCTGGACAACGACGTAACGCCAATTCGTAAGCGCGATCCACTGATTCCTCAGCCAGTGGCTGACGTGATTGATCAGGCTATTGCCGATGATATGCGCAAGCGTTTTCAGACCGCCCGTGAATTTCATGATGCGTTGGCAAAGGCATTGGCGCGTGTAAAGTGAGAGGAGTGTGATTGATGCCCCCCGATAAACATGAACGTCCCTGGACCGTGCAAGCAGCCGCTTTAAGCGATGTTGGTCTGATACGTAAACAGAATGAAGACAGATACTTGGTAGACCCTAAACATCTGTTGTTTATTGTCTCGGACGGTATCGGCGGGCGTAACGCTGGTGCGGTCGCGGCAGAGATTGTTGTGACCGCGTTACCAGCTCTCCTCGAACAACGAATAGGTGGTTTGAAAGCTGCGGAGCTTGTATCATCACGGATTGTGTCCATTTTAAGTGAATCGATTAGAGAACTGAGCCATCGTCTCTTTACTGAAAGCCAGGGGCGTGTTGGGTTGCAAGGTATGGGGGCAACGGTCGCTCTTATCTGGTGTTACAGAGATACGGCCTATCTGGCGCATATGGGTGATAGCCGTATCTACCTGTTACGTAATAATCAGTTGGCACAGGTAACGCAAGATCATACTGTGCTGGAATTGTTACGGCGTCGTCAGGAAATATCACCCGAAGAGGCGCGCAACCATCCCGCACGCGGCAGGCTTGCGCGTTATGTCGGTATGGATGGTGAAGTGTATCCGCATGTCCAAAAGATGGTGCTCTATGCCGATGATCGGTTATTAATCTGCTCGGACGGTTTGAGTAATATGGTTCCTGATACCGCTATCGCGCAGATTTTAGGTGAGCGTCCCGCTCCTGCGGAAGCCTGCGCTGCATTAATAGAGGCCGCCAAAGGTGGCGGTGGGGCCGATAACATTACTGCTCTTGTTATTCATTGCGCGCTTGATGATCAGCGCCTGCCGAAGCAGTCACTTCAGCAGTTGCAGCCGCAGGAAAAAAAGGAGTCTAGAGAGACCGATCATGTGCAGGTGGACGTTGAGCAAGAGCGGCACACAGGGCAGTCCAGAGAGGCGCGCAAAGAACGCCGTATGCAAGTCGAGGTGGGTGTGGATGAAGAGCAGACAGAGATAACCTAAATGCTTGTTGGAAGCAAGCCGCCACTTGCTGTGATACAATAAGCCACGATGGACCTATGGGCTGACTTTGACGACAATCTACGCGCGGCGGCTGCACTACAGCACTCTGAGCCTCCTACGCGCCGTATAACAGAGCAGACAATGCTCTCAATCTTACGTGCATGGTTGCTTGCCGACTATGCCGCACCATACTGCCGTTCGTTAGCTACAACACGTATCTTTCGCCGTTGTTATTGGGTGGATGCTATCGGCCTGAGTCAGAAAGCAGCGACTCTCTCCGCGCGTGGACAAAACGACAATCAGGGAGAGGTTGTACAGACAAAGGGGCGTAAGAAATCTCATGTTGCGGAGACACCTGTTGTCCTTCAACCGTTGGCCTCGCTTGCACAAGAGCTGATACACAGTACACCCCCGATCACCTTACATGGTTTGCTGTTTGCTGCTGGCAGTAGCCGCAAGCTCTCTCCTAAACACGCCGCACTTGAAAATTTGCCGTTGCCTCCTTTTGATGCCAGTCGTGTTCTGCCTTATAGCTGGCGCGAAGTGGCTACGCCAGTTCTCACTGAACTAGGCCAGTCACCGGCAATCTTTTTGCTCAATCCGCTGGGGCCGCTCTTATATAGCAATGATGATCTTGCTCCGCTTTATCGGCGTACTGTCCCAACTGAACTGCTGCTCCTGCTTCCGCACCGTCAGGTTGAGGCACACTTGCGTTCCGCTGCGCGTGTGCCCGCGCAGGCGGCGATACTTACCTCGTTGTTACATAGTGATCGCTGGAAGACCCTTGCGCTGAAGGAAGAGCAGATGACAGAGAGTATTGAAAGTTTTCAGAGCTTGTTGGTTGCCTCAATGCAGCGTCATTTTACGCTACCTGTCCAGGCTTTGACTCTTCCGGTATTGCTGCGTCCGGCGTTCTTGCAAACACTGCCCTATACATTGCTCTTTGCTACGCGCCGCCAGGATAGCCTGCTCTGTATGAACGATGCGGTGTGTCTCTATCAACGTCGCCTGCATGCGCAAAGTTATCGTGGCCTGCTCAACGAAGAATGGTTTGCCGCCCACCAGCGTGAGCGTTTTCATGCGGCATGTCAAGAGACAGAGCAGCGTATCCAGACGCTTGGGCGTGCTCAACGGATCCGCCGTTGGCCCGAACTGCGCCAACAATTGCTGCTTGCCAATTTTGGGACGCTTACGACGCAAGACTACGATCAGCTGATTCAGCAGTTATTAGCGAGGCGTGCTATTCGTTGTGAATGGAAACGCGGTTCTCTGCGCGAAATGGGAGATGAGGAACGTATACCTGGTAATGATGATACCTTGTTTTGGAACTGATCAATAATAGGAAAGAGGCGTTACCAGGGGGAAACGTCGAGCATGGGGACACCCAACGCTTTGGTAACGCCTCCTATAATTAGTTTACGTTACATGGAAGCTTTTAGTGGCATTATTGGCCTATAAATTTTGAGAAAAATTTGAAAAAAAGAATATTGATGTCCTATGTAACCTTTATGCTAGAGGTTTGGTAGGAAATATAAAAGAATTATCACTACCCAATAGAAAATGTGGTCTCTATACTGTCTGGAAGCGTGTTCTGTGGTGGCAAACAGCGTGACCAAAAGTCTCCTGGATGTGATATACAGGCTCTCTCAGCAGTCTATAAAAAACTTGCATCGTGGAGACCTCATCTGTATATAATATTGGAAACATTTCGAGAGTAGAGTGATAACTCAGCGAAGAGAGATATCCATATGGAAAATACGGCAAAACATCGCGACGCATTTGATAATCAGCGGCACCTTAGCGGCCCTCTTGACGCATCAATATTGCCAGAACCAAAGGGCTTTGAGCGGAATGGGCCGCAGGATGAGCTACTTGGCACGCAGCAGGACCCTTCGCAAAATACGGCTGTATCACCAACGTTTGAGCATGGTGAGAAATACCATGAGGCTGGCAAGCGCGATGTAGAACTTTATATTCGTACCTACAATACGCTGTTACGTAGTTCTGGTGAGATCAACCTGAAGGCTCTTGTACAGGCGCATTACAACATAGACTCAAGTCTTCATCCCGATGCGCGTGCGCCCTATTCTGATATGTCGGCCTTCATCTATAGTGTCTTGCGTCTGCCCACCTCAGTTCTCTACTGCAATCTTGTTGTGCTGGGTCAGTCGGAGACGGTCTTTTTACAGCAACATTTCCCGGTTAATACCTGGGAGGCGGTCACGGCCTCTGCACGGCGGCGTAAGTGGTTCTATGATGGCAAGGAGACCCTCGCTGTCTATGTTGCCAGTGTGAGCGATACCGATGATATTGTGCCCGTGCTGGTTGCGTTTCAGATCGAATGGAACAAGGTGTACTATCAGCTCAATGCTGACCCTACCACGTTACAACTCCTGGAAACACGTATGGAGCGTCATTCGCCCGTGTTTGCCGAGATTAGCAAGGTGCTGCGCGAGCGGCTACATATTGCTTTTGATGATTGGCAGCGTCTGGAGGTGATCTGGGGCGACCAACTGTGGGATAACCTGATTTACATAGGCAAGCACCGCAAGAGCTTCTGGTTGCGCATGTTGGGGGGATCACATGTTGGCTATGTGCGTGCTACACATGAGTGGTGGAAACCAGTCGAGCATGTATTGGATGAGCTAAATCTGCGTGGCCGTCCTGTGTACTTCGTTTCCAGCAATACGCATAGTCTGGTTAATATTATCGCGGGTGAATTGCTGAAACACGAGCAAGAGCTGAGCGAGTTTGCCCTGAATGGGACGGATCAGTATCTAGCGGAAGAGGGACGCAAGCTCAAGCGCGGCGATGTGCCCGGTAACTGGCAGAATTTCCTGTACTTCGTGGCCCGTGAGTGGATGCGCACAGCCGCAGGTAGAGAGTTTGCGCGTATTCGCCCGCAGGAGGAGCAGTCGCATGGTATCTATCATATCGGTGCGCGGCATGGTCTGGAGATTGATGCCCAGATTTTTGACCTATCAAAACTCCTACCCGCTGATGTCGATCCACGTTGCCGGATGCCACACCTGGACCTGCTGGCCCAGAGTCAGGCGATTATCCTGAACATTGACTACCCTCTTGGTATGGCGGCTTATCGTATGCTGCGCGAGATCATGGAGAATGTCGAACAGATTCGTGGCATTTACATCCTGGGTAAGGCCGCGACCCTCAATGGAAGTATTGGCGATGTGATGATTTCTAACGTGGTGTTTGACGAGCATAGCCAGAACATTTACTGGTTAGATAACGCTTTTACCGCGATGGATGTGCAACCTTACTTGATGTATGGCTCGGTGTTGGATAATCAGCGCGCGGTTTCCGCGAAGGGCACGTTCTTACAAAATCGCCAATATCTGGATTTTTACTACCATGCCAATTACACGGTGGTCGAGATGGAGGCTGGCCCTTATCTCAATGCCGTGTATGAAGATCAATACCTGTTGCGCTATCCTAATGGCGAAAATATCAATATTGCGCGCTTGCCTTACGAATTAGGGATTCTGCATTATAGTTCTGATACTCCTTACACACGTGGCAAAAATCTGGGCGCGGGCAGTCTCTCCTACTTTGGTATGGATGCGACGTATGCGAGTAGCGTTGCGATTGTGCGTCGCATCTTTGTCAACGAGATTCACGCCCTCCAAAAGCGTCTTTTTGGCATAACAGGTGGTGGTATTATGGAAAACGGACTGTATGGCCCCAACTCTGTACAGGTTTGAGGAGCGGAGATGGCTATTCAGCTATCTCCTGCCAATCTCTCACACGCCCAAAACGCGAAGAAACTTCGAGTCTGTCCTGGATAAAATTCCAGTGTAGCTCCTGACCGGAGGCGACATCGGTTTCAACAATGGTGATGGGGCGACGTGCCCGATAGAGTGGCTCAAATGGGCTGTTTGCCATTGCCGCCAGCAGAACGATGTCTCCACGCGCTTCGGCGAGTGCAACCTCGTCGAGGTATTGTTGTGCGTGCGCCGTGAGCGTGTGGTGCATCCGCTCACACATCTCTTCCATCTTGGCGCGTCCAAAAGCGGTTCCACGTAGCTCGCTTCGCGCAGCGGGTGCTGCCACGATCCAGAGATCATCTGGTTTGATGGTGCGGTCATCGTAGTTTTTGGCTTGACGTGCTTGTAATGGCACGGTTGTCCGTCTGGAATGCAGAATTTCGGGCGAAGCAATGGCCTGATTAAGCAGGAAAAAGCTCCGCAGGGCATTCCACAGATTTGTCTCGGCGGCGGCACGTAATGTATTTGTAACCGACTCTTGAGCAAGTTGAGCGATCAGGTCGCTACTAAAACGTAACTGTGAATCGGCTTGGGTAAGTAGACCCTGTAGGGCTGCGCGGTGTGTCACAGTCTCAGATGGTTGCTGCGTGGTAGCCGCGCTAATTGCATTATCATACAGCGTCAAGAGATCTGTCGCCCAACTTCTCACTTTGTGGGTGGTTGTCATCATTGCCTGCAAATGTGCTAATGGTGCTGGTTGACCCTCAGCCTCAATTTGTGGCCCCAAGATTTGCGGCAACGCCACGTCCGGTGTATAGTGCGGGTCGCCGAGGGCTTCTTGGGCGCGTTGCAGATTAGGCTGAATCTGTTGACAAAGGGCATCTATCTGATCGTAGGTGAGCGGATGTAGGTATCCTGTAGCTTGTGAGCTTTGTTCCACATTGACAGACAATAATTCTTGCGCAAAAACCTGATAGGTACGTGCTGCGCGGATGAACGCGAGCGGATAACGTAGCCGCCCATAGACTTGCCAGGGAGGAAGACCTTGCGCTAGTTGCGCGGCAATCTGCGTCTCAATTTGTTGCCAGACCTCTTCAATCTGTTCCGCTGATAACAGGTAGTTGCGTACATTGGAGTCGCTAATCTCTCCACGTATCGTCGTTGCATAGAAATGGCGTGCCACAGTCCACATGTCATCCATGAAGCTTCTTGCCTGCATTGTATTTCTCCTAAACTGAATCGTATGCCTCTTCAACTACCACGTTCCCAACCCATCACGATTAATCAAAAACTGGGAAATGAGGATAAGCGTGCTAAATACGTTTATGTCGAGTCAATTACATATACGTTGAGAAAGAGAATTTGTTTCTACTTAGCCGTATGCTCTTGTATTTTTTGCCAAAAGTCCCGTCATTCGTCCTGTTGTGACGCGCCATATGCCGATTGTTACGTTGTATTTATAGGTATGCTTGCAAAATAAATGTGATGATCTTATCTTGACAATTAGAACATTTGTCTATTATACTTGCCAGTGTATTTCCTATCTTGTAATGTGGAGGGCCTTGTATGGCTATTGATTTTGCCCATCTCCATGTTCATACCGAGTATTCTCTGCTGGATGGCTTTAGCCGCATCAAAAAACTGGTGCAGCAGGCGAAAACGCTTGGTATGAGCCATCTGGCGATTACCGATCATGGAGCAATGTACGGCGCAATCGAATTTTATAAAGTCTGTCAAGCGGCGGGTGTTAATCCTGTCATTGGCATTGAGGCATATTTGACGGAGAATATGCACGATCATTCTAAACGCTTCAGTGATGACTATCACCACCTGCTCTTGTTGGCGAAAAATAATACTGGTTATTATAATTTGATGAAGCTGACGACTATCGCCAATACCGAGGGCTGGCATCTCAGGCCGCGTATCGATAAAAAAGTTTTGGCCCAATACGCTGAAGGACTAATTGTCACATCCTCGTGTCTCTCCGGCGAGATTCCCAAGCTCTTACTACAGGAGAAAATAGACGAGGCCTATAAAACGGCTCGCTGGTATCAAGACGTTTTTGGCGAAGAAAACTTTTATTTGGAGATTCAGGAGCATCACGGTATTTTTGATGAAGGCAAGCCTTCACCACAGGGCCAACTCAATCAGTTACTCTATCAGATGCATCGTGACCTGCATATCCCGATGGTAGCAACCAACGATTTGCACTACGTCGAGTCTACCGATTCGACCTCGCATGACGTGCTACTCTGCATCCAAACGGGCAAACAGCTTGATACGCCCAAGCGTATGCGTTTCGATAGCAACGAATATTTTTTGAAAAGCCCAGAGGAGATGTTGCATCTCTTTCCTGAATTGCCCGACGCGCTGACGAATAGCGTGCGTATTGCCGAGCAATGCAGCGTTAATCCCCTGGCCCGTAAAGCCGCGCTACCGACATATACAATTCCTCCCGGGTATGCCACGCCGGACGAATATCTCTATTCGCTTTGTCTGGAAGGCATCAGGGAGCGTTTTGGTGCGCTCAGTGAGGGCATTCAACGCCAGCTTGATTACGAGTTTAGCATTATCGCGCAGAAGGGCTTTGTGAACTATTTCCTGATCGAGTGGGATTTCGTCAACTATGCCCGTTCACATGGCATTCGCTGCTCTGCCAGAGGTTCCGCTGCTGGCAGTCTGGTCGCCTACTCGCTGGGTATTACCAACGTAGACCCTTTGCGCTACCAATTGCTCTTTGAGCGTTTCCTGAACCCGGAACGTTCCGATATGCCTGATATTGACATGGACTTCCCTGATGATCGCCGTGAAGATGTGATTGACTATGTTGCCAAAAAGTATGGGCATGATTGCGTTTCGCAGATGGTCACGTTCAATACGATGGCGGCCAAAGCGGCTATTAAGGACGTGGCGCGCACGATGGGACGGCAGGAGTTGGGTGATCGCATTACGCGCCTGATTCCCACCGGTCCAAAGGTGACGTTGCAAGGTTCGCTCGATTCGGTCAAGGAACTGGGTGATCTGTATAAAGATGAGCAGGTGCGTGAGGTTATTGATCAAGCCCTCAAGCTTGAAGGCTCGGTGCGTACAACGGGTGTGCACGCGGCTGGCGTTTTGATTGCCAATGAGCCAATTGATCATTTTGTGCCGCTGCAACTGCGTGACCCTAAAGATCCTACGCAGGGCCGCGTCACGCAGTATGAACAGGCCCACTTGGAAGAACTGGGCTTGATTAAATTCGACTTTCTGGGCCTCTCCAACCTGACCATTCTCGATAATGCCGTCAAGTTTATCAAAGAGGCTCGTGGTGAAGAGGTCGTCCTGGAGAAGATTCCCCTCGACCCTGTACCTGACGATGAGGCGCAGAACATGCGCCGCCAGAAGGCCTTTGATCTGCTGACCCTCGGCGAAACGACAGGCATCTTTCAGCTTGAGGGCGCGAAGATGCGCGAATACATCAAGCAACTTAAGCCGACGTGTATCGAGGATGTCACCGCGATGGTCGCGCTCTACCGTCCTGGTCCAATGGATAGTATTCCTGATTTCATCGATGCCAAACACGGGCGCAAAAAAGTCACGTATCTGGACCCGCGCCTGCAACAATGGCTTGAAGAGTCGTATGGCATTATCGTTTACCAGGACCAGGTGTTGTTGATTGCGGTCCATCTGGCAGGCTTCTCGTGGGGCAAAGTCAATAAATTCCGTAAAGCTCTCAGCAAGAAAATCATGCACGAGGTCGAGGGCTATAAGGACGACTTTATCAAAGGCTGCGTCAAAAATGGCGTAAAACAGGAGGTTGCCGAGCAACTCTTTACACTCATTCTGCCATTTGGTGGCTATGGTTTCAACAAAGCGCACGCCGCCAGTTATGCCGTCGTCGCCTTCTATACTGCCTATCTCAAAGCCAATTACACGGCGGAGTTTATGGCGGCAACAATGACGACCGAAGCAGCGGATGCCAAAAAGATTGCCAGCGCGATAGCTGAGTGTAAACGCATGGATGTCGAGGTCTATGGACCGGATGTCAATAAGAGCAGTAAGGGCTTTACTGTTGAAACGGGCGGCGTGCGTTTCGGTCTGGTTGCCATTAAGGGCATTGGCGATGGCCCAATCGCGGAAATCCTGCGCGCACGTGCGGAAGGTGGCCCTTTCAAGTCGCTGGCGGACTTCTGCACACGTGTGGACTCACGCCATGTCGGCAAGGGGGCGATGGAGACGCTGATTAAGGCCGGAGCATTGGACTCGTTGGCGGCTGGCAGACGGCATGTGCTGTTGGCCTCGCTGGAGCGTGCTATGCAGTTTGGCAAGACCGAGCGCGAGGCCAAAGAGCGCGGCATCATGAGCCTTTTTGGTGAGATGGAAGAGAGTAGCAGCTCACTTGAATTTATGCTCAACGAAAAGGCCGACGAGATTTCGCGTAAGCAACTGCTGGAGTGGGAGAAAGAACTGGTCGGTGTCTACATCACCAAGCACCCCCTCTCCTATTTAAGCGATCTGCTCAAAGATCAGGTGACGCACACGACTGCTGACATCACCAATGAACTTGATCGCCAGAAGGTTGTCTTGGGTGGCACAATCAAAGAGGCACGCCGTATCACAACGAAAAAGGGTGATACAATGTGTGTCGTGCAGCTAGAAGATATGTATGGAATTATTAGTGTGACCATCTTCCCTAAAGCGTATGAGGAAACAACAGAATTGTGGGTTGAGGATACGGTGGTGATTATACGCGGCGAGGTACAGGTGCGGCGCGATGAGGCAGGTATCATCTGCAATAGTGCTACGCCTGTGAAAGCGGTAGAGGAGGAGATGAATCGCAAACAGTACCATGTCTGGATTACGTTGCACGTGAGCGGCAATGATGAACGCTCTATCTCCGATGACAAATTGAAGGTACAGGACCTCTATCGTTGTATTCAGGAGCGGCCCGGACGCGACCACTACGATATTGTGGTTGCTAACGGTGAGTGGCAGGTACGCCTGACCCCTAACGAAGATACCATGCACTACAGTACAGAATTGCATGAGAAGCTCGCCGCAATTCTGAAAAGCAGAGACGCCATTGAAGTGCAGATGGTCGAGCGGTAAAGAATACCAAAGGGCTTGCAAGCTGTGTTTACAGGCCCTTTGGTGTTCAGGTCTATAATTTCTCCAATTTTGCGAAATCCAGGCTGAGGCGTTTCTTGCCATGTTTGCCCTGGAACTGCACATCCACAAACTCGGTATCGGACTCCATCTCGCTTTTCAGGATAATGCCCTCGCCAAAGATGGAGTGACGAACGCGGTCACCCGGCTTAAATTGCTGCTCTTTGGGTTTAACGGGTTCGGTCCGCCCGATGCTTGCTGCTGGTGGTATCGCAGGCGGTTGGCGTTCGACACGGGGTGGAGGTGTGGACCACTTGGGGGTAGCCATATTAGGGCGTGGTTGCGTGGATGGTGCGCCACTACCATATACCCTGCCGCTTTCGCGTGGGTATGTGTCCTGGTTGAAATCGTCTTCCCAACCGGTGTGGCGTGTGCTACTCTTCTGCACCTTGCTGGTTCCGCTCGCTCCACCAGACCAATGCACGAGGTCTTCAGGCACGTCGCTCAGGAAGCGCGAGGGTTGCGTATATTGTGTCTCACCAAAGAAAGAGCGGCGATTGGCACGCACGAGATAGAGGCGACGCATGGCGCGAGTAAAGCCAACGTAGGCCAGTCGTCGTTCTTCCTCGACTTGATCTGGTTTATTGACTGAACGCGAATGAGGCAGTGAGCCTTCATCCATGCCGAGAATAAAGACAACGGGATATTCCAGCCCTTTCGCCGCATGCAACGTAATCAGCGTGACTGCATCGCGGTTCTCCTCGTGCATCAGCATGCCATCCTCGCTTGTCTGCACGGTATCCGCGCCTCCCACGAGGGCAACATTTTCGAGAAAAAGTTCTAGAGCAGTACGGGTCTCAATTTCGGCATAGTCTTCGGCCACGCGTTTCAATTCCAGCACGTTCGCCCAGCGGTCCAATTCCTGATCAGCAACGGCGCGCAGTTCTGGCCCATAGCCGCTACGTTCGGCAATGCGTTCCAGCAGTTCTGGCAGGTTCAACTCGTCAATGGCTTCCATCAGGTCAGCAAGCAACTCGCCAAAGTGTTTGAGAGCTGTTCGTGCGGCTTTGCTCAGCGTAGGATGGGTATCAATTCTTTGAAGAGTGGCATAGAGTGAGAGGTTCTGTTGATTGGCCCAAAACTGAAGTTCGCCCAGCGTCTTTGCTCCAATCTTGCGATTAGGCACATTGATGACGCGCTGCATGCTCAGATCGTCATTGGGATTAGAGAGTAGGCGCAGGTAGGCAACCATATCTTTGATTTCTTTGCGCTCGTAGAACTTGCGGCTGCCAATCACTTTATAGGGAATGTTCAAGCGTAAGAATTGCTCTTCAACGGCGCGTGATTGCGCGTTTGTGCGGTACATAATCGCGACATCACCCAATTTTTCGATCTCGTGGCGGCTGAGCAGGCGCAGAATTTCGCGTCCACAGTATTCTCCCTCTGCCTCTTCGTTTGCGGCTTCGTGGATGATGACGTGCTCTCCTTTGCCTAATGCCGTCCATAGGTGTTTATCTTTGCGCAAACGGTTACGGCTGACGACGCCCTGAGCGGCATCGAGGATAGTCTGCGTCGAGCGGTAGTTCTGTTCCAACAAAATGACCTGGGTTTGTGGAAAATCCTGCTCGAAGCGCAACACGTTTTCGGCACTGGCTCCGCGCCACGTGTAGATCATCTGGTCATCGTCACCCACAACACAGATATTGCCTAAACCATCATGACGGCTATCTGTGCCATATGCGAGTAGGCGCATGAGCTTATATTGTGGCAAATTACAGTCTTGAAACTCATCGACATGCAGATAGTGCCAGCGGCGTTGATAGTGGTGCAGGACATCTGGTTCACGCCGCCATAGCTGCTCGGTGAGCATCAAAAGATCATCAAAATCAACGCCGTTATTGCTACGCAGCAGCTTTTGGTAGACTTTATAGACGCGCGCCGCGACCTCTTCGCTATAGCGCGAGGCCTGCTCTGCCATCTGTTCGGGGATCAGCAGTTCATTTTTTGCACGCGAAATCTGCGCCTGTAGCGTTGCTGGGCGATGTTGTTTCTCATCAAGGTCAAGAGATTTAATTGCCTGTTTGATAAGCGTGGTCTGATCGTCGGTATCGAAGATGACAAAGGATTTATTGAGGCCCAATGGCAAGAGATAATCAGCTTCAAGGCGCAGAACACGCGCACAGATGGCATGGAATGTGCCGATGGTCATTTCTTTTGAGTCGTTGGCCCCGACGAGACGTTCCAGACGTTCGCGCATCTCTTTTGCTGCCTTGTTGGTGAAGGTCACAGCGAGAATCTGCCAGGGGGAGACATGCTCGTGTTGCACGAGGTAGGCAATGCGGTGGGTGATGACGCGGGTTTTGCCGCTGCCCGGTCCCGCCAGGATGAGAACTGGCCCTTGTGTTGTGGTTACTGCCTTACGCTGTGGTGCATTTAAGCCAGCGAGGATATCTTTTTGTTCCAACATCATCACACTCCATCATAAAATAGCGCGAAAAGTAGAAATAGTAGTCAAACTATGAAAAATGACGGATATATGCTCTAGCATACAAACAATTGTGAGTTATGCAGTCCCCGTTATTGTATCACAGAGAGGCGAAATAGCGCAGGCGCGATGGGACTATGAGGAACAGGAAACGCAGAAAAATATCTTGTCACACCCCTGATGCCGTGTTATACTGAAGGCGTGCCGATGTAGCTCAATGGATAGAGTGAGCGCGTCGTCTTTGTGTAATATCATGTATAAAACGTGCCCGCGTAGCTCAGTGGATAGAGCAAGCGTTTCCTAAACGCTGTGTCAGGGGTTCAAGTCCCCTCGTGGGCCTATGTTTCATAATTTTATAATGCCAATACCTTGCTTTGGTATGACTTTAATCATATCATGTACCGTAAAATAAGCTTATTCTATGCAGCCACCCTATCCCCTTATCGTTTCTTCTACCTTGCCAGCACGTATTGCATGCCACCTACTTGGCGCACCATCCCTTTCAACTCCATCATCGTGAGCGTAGAGGCGACCACGTGGATGGGCAATCCTGCGTTGCGCGTGATCTCATCAATATGTTGCGGCTCGTGGCTTATATGGTGGAGCAAGGCGTCCTCCTCAGCATTCTCAGGCAGAACAGCCTGAGCCTCGACTTGCGCGGGAACCATGAAAAGATTGAGTTGTTCAAGGATATCGTTAACGCTGGTAACGGGGTGTGCGCCTTCCTGGATGAGTTTATTTACTCCCGCACCACCAGGGGAGAAGATGCCACCTGGAACGGCGAAGACCTCGCGTCCCTGATCAAGGGCGGAGCCTGCCGTGATGAGCGCGCCACTTTGTGGAGGAGCCTCCGTGACAAGCACGCCCAGCGCGAGGGCCGAGATGATATGGTTACGGGCCGGAAAGTTCCCTTTTTCCGGCTTAACGCCGAGCGGAAATGGTGTGATGAGCGCACCCTGCCCCGATTCGATGATGCGTTGCGCCAGACTATAGTTGACTTGCGGATAGATATGGTCAAGGCCGCTAGCGATTACGGCGATAGTGCGCCCACCCGCGTCGAGGGCCGCAGTGTGCGCGACGGTATCAACACCGAGGGCCAGACCGCTGATAATCGTGATTTTACCACGCGCAAGCTCAGTTGCGAAGCGTTCAGTCACCTGACGACCGTAGACGCTCATACGCCGTGTGCCAACAATAGCCAGAGCATAACGGCGATCATCCTCGTTCATGCTGCCGCACATATAGAGAACGGGAGGCGCGTAGTCAATCTTGCGTAAGAGGGGCGGATAGCTGGCATCCATCCAGGTGATGATATGAATTTTCAGCTTTTCGAGCCGCTCTAGCTCGCGTTCTGGGGCAATCGTGGCACGCTGGCGTAGAAAACTGGCAATGACTTTAGCCTCTAATCCTGCCAGGGCAAGTTCTTTCTCGCTAGCTTTCCATGCTACCGTCGCGTCACCATGAAAGGCGTTGAGCAGCAGACGAAAGCGTACAGGCCCAATGCCTGTCACACGACTAAATGCAATCCAATGAGCCAGTTCTGCCAGCGGCATCGCATCTGTTGGATAATAATGAGCAGGAGCATCAAAAACACCAGTGCCACGTTGCTTCTTACCCATATGCTCAGTTTCCCCTCTCACATATATGCTTTCTCAAAAATAGCTGTGATATGACGACTATTATACCACAGATTATTTTCAGGTATACCCTCGAATTTTTGTGTAACTACGAGGATGTCATGCTCAGCATACGTATGCTATGCTATACTATAGTCAATAATTAGCGATATATCGTGCGTAGTTCACGCCTGTTATGCGTGCTAACGACATTGCGATACTATATCAAGGAGCGACTTATGCGCCTCAAAGAGACGAGGTACGTTACATATGCATTGTTGTGTATGCTGTGTGTTGCCGTGTTGCTTGTGGCTTGTGGCGGGGGAACGCAGCAGACGCAAACTACGGCACCTGCGGCAACGCCAACAGTGAACGCAGGGCAACAAATTTTGGCAGCGAGCGCACAAAAATTGCGTCAGGCAAAGACACTGCATGGCCTGTTCGCAACCACGATTAGTGGCCCAACAACGAATGGGAGTGTTAATACCGAAGTGTGGACGATGCAGCCAGCGCAGAGTCGGACACTTGTCTTACAATCGTCAGCGCAGCGTCTAGCCGTTCAAGGCGCGATTACGGTCAATAATGGCAAACAGGTCTGGCAGTATGACCCGCAACAAAAAGTTGTCTATACTGGACCGGCCACCAGTGCTGGCGGGAACGGCTCTGGATCCAACAACGCAAGTACACTTCCTTTGGGGTTGCTACAGGTTGTGTTCACGCGCAGCGACGCCACACTTGTCTCTTCCTCGGCAACCAGCAATGGGCGGGCGGCCTATGATATCCATGTTGTTCCACAAGCACAGGCGACAGGCACTAGTGGAACCCCTTTCGCAGGTAATCTGGGTAGTATCAATTACGATGGTGACATCTACATTGATAAGGTAACCCAACAGCCATTGCAACTGAATTTGAACCTGCAAGGGATTGGGCACATTTTGTTGACTATGACAAAGTTAGAGCTAAACATCCCCATTCCTGCCAGTACCTTCACATTTAGCGTTCCCACTGGGGTGAAGGTATTGCCGTTGCAGCAAGCCAATCAAGGCAGCGGCAGTGGTTCGCTGACGCTGGCGCAGGCCCAGCAGCAAGCGGACTTTCACCTGTTAAGTATTCCAAAGAGCCAGAGTGTATATGTGTTACAGGGCATTGACGCGCTCGGTGCGCCAGGTAGCCAGCTCTATACGCTCAATTACCTGTATAACGGGCAGAGCGTAACACTGGTTGAAGGGAGGCCGCTGGCAAGTGTGCCGCCCGCGAGTGGACAGCAAGTGAGCGTGCGTGGCGCGACAGGAACCGTTTCGAGTATCAACAATACAACAACATTAGCCTGGAGCGAGCAAGGCATTGGCCTGCGTCTTTCCGCGAATGGGCTGAGTAGCACACAGCTCCTCGCAATAGCCAATATACTCAGCTAATGGATTGGAACGAGCCGTGCAGGAAGAGCAGATCCAACATCGCTGCAAACACAATCCTGGGGTTTACACTCAGTTCCGTAGGAAAAGCGGCGCTGTAGTGGTGGCTGGCACCAGAGCATAGTGGTACAACGACAAGCCATCGACATGCTCTTCCGAACACGCGCCAGGCAGGTGCCATCTCCTCTAAGGTCGGATTATGCCATGTGTGACCGGTGGAAATTTCTATAAAAGTTCCCACAGATCGTGAAGTGTTCCCTGGAGCGTGCTACCGCCTGTGCCCGCGTAGATCAAGGCACGCTGGAGTTTGTTAGACCAGATAATCGCGCTAGCGGCGCGGGCGGGAATGAGTGCGTTGCCGTTGCTGTCGGTGGGTGTCGCATTGTTCCAGCTATTTTGCGTTGGCAGAAATGCCCACAGTGTAGCATCGGGTGTGCTCTGTCCGTTCATCCAGCCACCCATTAACAACAAGACGTTATGTGTGCTATCCCAGGTCATCATCGCTTGTTCCCGCCCTGCCGGAAGCGTTGCGCCCGTGGCATTGATTTGTGACCAGCCTGTTTTACCGGTGTAGGACCACAGGTCTACTAACAGCGTAGCATTTTTATTCGTGCCGCCAAAGAGATAGAGGCGATTATCCTGACTATCCCATGCCAGTGAACTGTAGGAGCGCGGCCCTGGTGGAGTAGAGGTAGCCAGTTCTAGCCAGCCACCATGTGCTCCGGGTGTGTACGCCCAGAAATCTGTCAACAGGCCATTGGCGTTGAGTCCATCCAGCAGAAGCATCTGGTGACCCGTCCAAACCGCACCACTCACGCGCGGGCCGGGTGGGTTGTTGCTGCATTGGAGCGCGTTCCAGCTATGTGTCGTGGGCGTGTAGGACCAGAGGTCGCCGAAATAGTGACCATTGCCATCGGTCCCGCCGTAGAGTATGAGTTGTTGGTCGAGTGTATCCCAGACCAGCGCGGCATTGAGGCGTCCCGTTGGGATGCTGGCGCAATTGCCTGCCGCTATCGCGCTTACACTGCTAAGCTGTTTCCAGACATTGGTGGTCGGATTATATGACCAGAGGTCATTTTGCAGGTCGTTATCGTCGTCAATTCCACCAAACATGTAGAGGAGTCCATCGTTCTCATCCCATGCCATACTATGACCAGCGCGGAGTGTGGTTGGTTGTGTGTTCGACGCGAGTGGAAGCGCGGCATAGCTGGGAACTTGTGGCGTATTTGGCGTAGGGGTCGTGGGAATGCCTGCCGGAGCAGGACCGGTTGATTGCGCGGGGGTAGGGGTACTGGTTGGTCTGGGGAGACTGGTTGAAATGGATATCGGGCTGGGGACAGTTGCTGACGGCAAAGAAGGAGCGGCAGTCACTGTCAGCGTAAAAATAAGCGCGTTATCGGTCAAGGATGTCACATTACTGTGCGGTAGTTTTCCCAGTAAGGTGAGTTGTGCTATGTAGGTGTCTGGGGCAAAGCCTTGTGCATTGATCGTGACGTTGAGATGCGTCGTGGCATTGTTAGCCAGTATACCTTGATCTGGCGAAACGACAAGCCAGGACTGCTGACTATACATGCTCCACCAACTCAAGGGTTGTCCACTGTTATTTGTGAGCGTGATAGTTTGCGTTGGAAGGTTCTGACTGCCCTGCTGTACCATAAAGTTTGTGCCACTGACACGCACATGCACGGCATTGAGATCATTTTGTACCTGCATGGTCACTGCTACGTACTGGGGGCTAAGCCCTGGTCCAGTAATAACCACCAGCGCGGTATTGCTGCCATTTGGAAGGATATCGCTGTGGCTGCTAAAAATAAGTGGGTGGGACTGTCCTGCATGGAGCAATCCGCTGGTACTGGAAAGGGTGAGCCAGGAAGCATTGCCTTCAAGGGTGGCAGACCAACGCTGATCACTTTTGCCTGTATTACGTAACTGGAGCGTTTGTGACTCGTCGTTTAGCAGATGAATGGTAGTGCCGCTGAGTTGGAGCGTGGGATGTGAGCAAGAGCCAAAAGCGCAAGAGTTGACTGCGTAGGTTGCTCCTAGAGTACCACTGAACAATAGCAGGAGCGCGAGTAGAAGCAAGGGTAACGTGCGTTTCATACCACGAGGCAGGTGCAACATAGGCCGTCTCGCATGTATGTGTGGAGAGGGGGCCTCGACGGTGGGTGTTGCTATCGCAGCTTCTGTAAGAGCCGAGGCGGAGATGGCGTACCGTGCTCCATCACTTTCGGATGGAGAAACAGCCGCAAATGATGTGATAGACACGCCAGACGCGATGGGGCAGGCCGTATCTTCAAGGGCTGTGCGGTAGGCCAGGGCGAAACTGCGCATATCTGGGTAGCGTGCTGCGGGATCTTTCGCCAGTGCGCGCAAGATGACGGCCTCAACTTCAGGAGAAATATGTTCTTGAAATGTGCGTAACGCAGGTGGGGCTTCCTGAATATGTCCATGCATGATTGTGTAAAGATTTCCCATAAAAGGAACGCGCCCGGTGAGTAGCTGATAGCAGGTAACCGCAAGGGCATATTGATCGCTGGCGGCACGTGGTTGTTCAAGCCATTGTTCTGGTGCAGTGTAGAGTGGCGTGCCAACATAGCCGCGTAGAGAGGCATGGGTATAGCCTTCAAGCAAGGTTGAGACGCCGAAGTCCGCTAACATAAGACGGTTTTCCGCGTCCAGTAGCAAGTTGGCAGGTTTGACATCCAGGTGAATAATTCCATGTTCGTGGGCGTATTGGAGTGCATCAGCAGCACTTTCGAGATATGGAAGCAGCTGTCGGGCTGTCAGGAGTTCAAATGTGGCCGTGGAAAGAGACGGCGTTTCCTGAAGATGAGCCTGCTGTTCGACCGTCAGGACCATATGTTCCTGCGTGCCTGTATGAGGAGGCGTAGCAACTGGCGTATAGTATCCATCGTGTTCATCTTGTAGTGAGCGGGTACTGTGGTAGTGCGCTATCTCTTCCGCGCTGGGAACGGGCAATGGTATCGTCGGCTTGCCAGATTGTTGCGGGGTTTGCTGCTCAACTGGCTTACTTCTGCTAGGAGGCGTGTCTGTGGGAATAGACGCGGTAAATGGTGGCAAGGGATGGCAAAACTTTTGCAGTGAGCCGTGAGCAGCAAATTTCATGACCAGATATGGGCGACTATCAGGGAGGGTTCCGACACGCAAGACAGGCATGATGTGCGGATGATCAAGTGTGGCAATCACGCTGACCTCGCGCGCGAAAATCTCACTGGCCTTGCCATCAATAACATGGTCAAGTGACATTACCTTGAGTGCGACACGTCTACGCAATGGTGGAAGTTGTTCCGCTTCATAGACATCGCCAAATGTACCGGAGCCAAGCCAACGGGTGACCCGACAATCTCCAAGTAATGCACCTGCGAGTAAATATTTGCAGCAGCGGCATGTTGCCTGGTATTCTCCAAGGGACTGTTCTTGCTCACCAGATAGTATGTCGTGTGTCGTGAGTGATGCCGCTGATAGGTCCGCATGTTTGTGTGGATTTCCAGGGTTAAGACAATACCGCATAGGTACTCTCCCGCAAACAATTGCATCATGCAAAGAGAAAACAAGAGCTTCCCAACTACTAATACGTTGTACGTGAGAATGTGTTCCAATCAATATTTAGTTTGCAAAGTAATAGCATGGTGGGATTTGCATGTTGCTCTCTGTAGGGGGGCTTATAGCACTACAGGAGGGCATACTTGCTCAGTTGACTGGTAAAGCCTTACTGTCACGCCGTATGCGGCGTCCCTGGCGCACCTGTTGCGCGGCGAGGCGATCTTTCTGCGCTTCCAATTTGATCAGTGGGAATGGGCGGTGGAATTGGCGATCAAATGTGTCGGCCTTCTCATCGCAGTAGCGCGCACGCTGCTCGTAGGCGCGCGCGAAAATGTCGCGCTTGATCTCATCATTTGTGTCGGTGAGCAAGAGATATGCCAGGGCGAACTCTGGTTTGCCTTGTTCTGCATAGGCATCGGCGCATGTTAAGCTGTCGCTCCCCTGCGCAATCTGTTTACGCGCCTCGACCAGAAACACCTCTTTGAGCGTTGGGCCATAGAGTTCAGCAAATGTATGTGACATGGGTAGTGCTCCCTGGATTTCGATAAAATTTATGTGTTGAAAGAAACTATTATAGTACCGCTAACAAGTATAGCATATTTTTTGTCGTAAAGTCACCGTATGGATGATGTCGCATGCCTGCTACTTTGCTCCTGTTACGCCCTGCAAGCGAGAGACGTGTTGTGCCTGAGGGAGCAGAAAGATATATAAGGCAAAGGAAGAAGTTTGTATGGCTGCGAAGATCATACGTTCTGTGCGCAAAATAGTGGTACTACGGGCGAACGCACTTGGGGATTTTCTATTTATATTGCCTGCGTTAGCGGCCTTGCGTGCTGCTTATCCATCCGCCGAAATCTGGTTTCTTACGTTGCCACTATCTCTCCCGACGAGGTGATTGCGCAGGCTGAGGAACTATTGGCCTATAATAGAACGCATTCACTTAGAGGATAGATAGTACAAGCTAAATTTTGTATGTTGTGTGTGCCTATAAAAGCGGCTCTTGCCAGGCATTGTTTTTTGAAAGTTTATCCGCCAGGCGTGTGGGTTCCGGCAGACGATAGCCTTTCCCGCAGGCAAGCACATATGTGACACTCGTTTCCAGACTGATGCGGTGTCCCGTAGAGATAAACATGGGGTTGACGCGCGTGCGCGTGCGCACAACTGCCCCAATAATCTCTTTTTTGTCGATCAATGGAACCCATGCTCCTGCCGTCTCGCTCAATGCTACTTTATCGTAATGCCCGACGAGAATGGATTTACCGCATCCAATCGTAGGCAGATCAAGCCAGAGGCCGAGATGTGAGGCGATCCCAATGCGCCGCATATGCGCGATGCCCATGCCATCAACCATCACGAGATCGGGCTGCTGCCATAGTTGTTTGAAGGCACCCAACACGCATGGAGCTTCGCGAAACGAGAGCAGGCCGGGGATATAGGGCATACGCACCGGTTCCTCGTAGATATGTTGCTCAATGAGTTCTAACGTCGGATACGTGAGCAGCACGACAGCAGCACGCGCCATACCGTTGTTCTCATTAATTGCCATATCTACGCCAGCAATATGGCGTACTTCGCCAAGTTGATCTTCACGAATGACGCGCTGTGCCAATTCACGTTGTAGTGCGATAGCTTCTGCCGGTGCAAGATTCCATTCATGAAGTTTTTGCTCGTTATATGCCATTGTGATGTGTATTCCCTGCTAGCGGGCCTCCGCCAGAAAAATCATACGTGGACTTTCCAGATGGTAGGGTCCGAGATCATAATTGCCATATATCTCTTTCACGTTGAACCCGGCCTGTTCCAGTAAGAGTTCCATCTCCCCGCGCTCGAAGAGATAGAGATGAGTGGTCACAATGGTGCGTTGTATGCTGCTACCCTGGCTATACTGGTCATAAAAATGCGTCAGTTCGAGCAGATGGCGGTCGGACGCATTGGCAGGACTGACAAAATGGCTGAGGAACGTGCCATCTTCGTGGTGCCATGTTCCCTGGTGGAGCATATGGCTACCAAGCTCTTCCATATAGCGTGCATCGGCATTACTGATATCGAGCAGAAAGGTCGCGCCCTTGCTGAGATGGGCGCGAATAGCGGCTAATGCCTGTTGTTGGTCGCGTCTATTGATGAGATGCGCAAAGGAGCCGAGGGCGACAAAGGCCATGCGAAATTTGCGCCCCAGCGTGAGCGTGCGCATATCCTGTTCTACAAGTGTACAGCGGCCCGTGAGCTTCTCGCGCTGTATATGTTGGCGGGCTAGCTCTAACATGCGTGGCGAGCTATCAACGCCTGTTATTTCATAGCCCTCGTGCGCCAGTGGTAACAGGACGCGCCCGCTCCCACATGCGAGTTCCAGAATTGCCCCGCCACTGAGTTCCGCGTAGTTCTGGTACATATCCAGGTCTTCGCGGAAGTGGGCGTGTTCAGCATCATAAAAAGGCGCGATGAGATCATAATCATGCATATGTGTTAAATACCATCCATATTACTAATTTTTGCGCTACTGCCGTTTTGCACAAAGGTGAGATGCACATCATAGGTTGTGCCATCCTGGCGTGTCACCGCGACGGTCAGATTAGAAAGGTTATTGCTTGAAGACTGTATCGAGAAACTGGTGACAGGGCCATGTGTACTATCAGCGGCCTGAGCGGCGTTAATGAAAGATTGTTGATCGTTTGAGACTGTTTCTCCATTGACCGTAATGGTAGCGTTACTATCGATCAATGCGTAAGCACGTGTGTAGTCTTGCTGTTTAATGAATTGATAGTATTCGCCTGTAGTGACTGCAGGGCCTGCTGCCTGTTTAAGGAAGTTAAAGCCCACGAAGCTCGCGATACTGCAGCCTATGCAGCTGAGTAGAATGACACCGCCAATAATGCTGAGTGTAATCCAGAGCCAGCGGCGCGATTTCTTGGGCTGGGGTGGCTGGACATAGCCGGGCAGCGGTTGTCCATAAACAGCCTGCTGGTAGGGTGGTGGCTGCTGCGGCTGGTAGGGTGGCGGCATATAAGACGTGGGTGGGGGTGGATACGGCGAGGATGGCTGTTCCTGCGGTTGCTCATATGGTATACGCTCATACGGCTGCTGATTATTCTGCTGATAAGGATCATTATGCATTGTTATTTCCCCTCATCTTATTCTTGTATCGTATAAAAAACTTGGGTATGCGCATCTTCAGTATAGTCGTCTAAGGTGTAGATTACAAGCCTTCTCTTTTTGAGCTTATTGGCCTCGAAATGGTTGTATGGTTGTTATATGTTCATCTCCTATAACAGATCTCTACCATTTCTTGACTTACTTTTTACCTGTTCTACCCCCCCAGTAAGGTATACAATAGATATGCCAATAGTGCTGATACCTCTGATTTTTACTGCTTCGCGTTTCATAAAATATTTTTATAAGGAGATACCATGCCAGTTCAAGATTTTGCGCTCGATGCTGCTGCAACGCAGCGCATTCAAATTCACTGGTCTACGGACAGTGAGCCTGCCACCGTTCTGCTCAATGGAAAAATTCTAGGCTCTCTTGCCAATGGGCAGGAGCGCATAGTTGGAAAAGATTTTGTTCTTCAGGACAGTTCACTACTGCATATTCAGTTTTTCGAGAATGGGCCACAGGCATGGCTGAATAGGCTCCCTCTGGCTCCTGTTGCTGCTGTCGCTGATCCGTTACCACAAAAGAAGCGTGGAGGTTGTCTGACAGCCTGGCTTATCCTTAATCTCGTTGTAGTTTGTCTCTTTACCGGGTTATATCTTCTGGCCTCTTTTGGGGCACTTGTTAGCTCTAATACTACGTTACCGGCCTGGATTTTCCTCTTATTTACCCTACTAGGAATTATAGGTATCGTCGGTTTAAGTATGCTGCTCGCCTGGAAAAAGATCGGCTTTTATCTTGTTGCCGCCTATGTCCTTTTGAATTTTGGATTGGCCTTCCCACTTGGTCTGTTTAATGGCAATCCACGCACATTTACTCCGCTGATTGGGTTAGCTGTACTCTATATTCTGTTGCGCAGGAATAGTGTCTGGGAGCATCTTACCTGAGTCGGTTGCATCCTGGTAATGATAGACTATAGCCACAAATATTCTGTACGAGGAGTCTTTATGCGTGCGTTAGTCTATCGTGATGGGGCATTGACGCTGGAGCGAGCTTATGCCCCACCTGTGCCAGCAGAAGGTGAGGCATTGGTGCGCGTGCTGATGGCGGGTATCTGCAATACTGATATCGAGATTGTGCGCGGCTATCTGAATTTCGCTGGCGTGCTTGGGCACGAGTTTGTGGGTGTAGTCGAAGAACTCTCTGGGCGGAGAGCGCGTGAGCAGTATCAGCATCTGCTGGGCAGGCGCGTGGTGGGCGATATCAACGCGGCCTGTCGGCGTAGCGACTGCTGGTATTGTCAGCACGCTATGCCGACGCAGTGCCCACGCCGCACAACGCTTGGCATTGGCGGGCGTGATGGCGCGTTTGCCGAGTACCTGCTGCTGCCAGTCGAGAATCTGCATCTTGTACCCGACAACGTGAGCGACGAGGAAGCCGTGTTCGTTGAGCCATTGGCGGCAAATTTTGAGATGCTAGAACAGGTGCACCTTCATCCTAGCGACCGCGTGCTCGTCCTGGGCGATGGCAAAATGGGCCAGCTGGCCGCGCCAGTGCTGGCTCTCAGTGGGTGCGCGGTTACGATGCTTGGCAAGCATGAAGAGAAACTGGCACTTGCCGCTCAACAGGGCATTGAGACGCGCTTATTGCACGCTAGCGAAGCGTTCACCTTCAATGCAGACGAGCGTGTGGATGCGGTGGTTGAGTGTACCGGCTCAGCGCAAGGGCTGGAACTGGCCTTACGGCTGGTGCGTCCACGCGGCACACTTTTTCTGAAAAGCACGGTTGCTGACAAGACAACGCTGCATCTCGCGCCCATTGTGATCGACGAGATTCGCGTGCAAGGGTCGCGCTGTGGCCCTTTCGAGCCAGCCCTGCGTGCCCTGAGCCTGCGCCAGATTGAGATCAAACCGCTGATCAGTGCGCGCTATACGCTGGATAACGCTCTTGAGGCTTTTGATTATGCGCAACAAAAGGGCGTCTTGAAGGTCTTGCTGCATATCGGCTAGTGCTCTGTCAAGCTTCCTTCCCACCGTTTTGGAGCCACCTTAAGGTGGCGCGCTCGCTCTTTCCGAAGGATCGGCTGTTGATTTTCCTCTTTGAAGATCTGGTGTCGGAACCGCAGCGGATCGCCAGGAGTCTTTACGAGTTCATCGGCGTCGATCCGGATTTTGTACCGCCATCGCTTCACGTGAAAGTCAATCCCGCTGGCAAGCCACGGTCTCC
>DAIDJF010000044.1 GCA_027451525.1 Ktedonobacterales bacterium | reverse complement strand
GCATTATTTTGTTGAATACGATGATCACGCTCTCGTCCTGCGTCACATATCCTGCGTCACAGAGCCTCCCTGGCGGGTCGATGTGTGAGCAGGGCGTGATCAATCACGCCCAATACGCCAATGTTCACATTCATTTTTTTCAATACGATTAGCATGTCCATGTGGGAAGTGGTGCCATTCGGCTCATTTCCTTTTATACAGGTTTCTTATACTGATCTGGCTCGTTTCCTCGTTCAAAACCCTCGTTGACGACGCCACGTCGTACCAAATAGCGTAAAAATTCTAATTGCTGCTCTATTGTAGGGGGGGGAGCATCTTCTATCGCTCCTTCGGACTGTGGTGGTTTTTTCCCTGGTTCTACTGAACTTGAGAACGCTGCATTCATGTCTTCTGGTAGCGAAGGCATGACCCGTTCGAGGTGTTCCTCTGTTGTTGCCCAATTTGTCTCTGTAGGGTCCGTTCCCTCGGCATGTTCAACCGCAACAGATGTTGTCCCTGGTTGAGTTATCGACCCATCTACCGTTGTCCGTAAAATAGACTCCTGTGTCGCACCCATATTCATCATGTTCTGGGGGTGCGCGTAGTCGGTCTCTGGGTATCGCTTCCAGGGCCACCACGCGAACAGATTTTGTAGCCAACGCTTGATCGCTTGCGTGACCATGTTCCTTTTTGCCCTCGTTGTTTTAGGGACGGTCATCGCTGATCGTCCGTACCAGCACACATTAGATAGACAGCAGTTTTACGGTTACTCTTGAGTAAACGCTGACGAGGAATATGAAAATATAGTAGCATATGAATGAGAACACGTCAAACACTCTTGCAATTTTCCCTCCCTCGTGCCATAATCAAGAGAGTTGGCTCATGTAAAACGGGTCCATTCGCAACACGCTGTTCGTACCATGTTTCATGGTTTATAATAGAAACACTACGATGGACACACGATTGTGGGTTCATCTTTGACCCATTTCGTCATCCCAGAACGCTACACTACCAAAGAAAGACAGGTGGCGGCCCATGCAGGAAGATATTCTCGGAACTCGACGTACTGCCATCTCAGAAACATATGTAACCTGTTCGAGATGCGGGAAGGCAACACGTTTACGCCATGCACGTATCGTGCAGAGCGATGTCCTTTCGGACAGCAAATCTGAGTATGAGTACCTTTGTCCTGAGTGTCAGAAGGCACTCGCCAATGGTGAAAAGGATTTGCCGCTCGTATAAACCGCATGCTTCACCATTGCTAACGCTGTAAGAAATTACAGTCGAACCCATTATTAATATATGCGCGGCAAAAGAGCATGGGTATATGCTATACCTGTCCTTTTGCCGTTTTTATACGCTGCTACTCAGCAAACTCCGTTGCTTCTAGAAAAACAATGGATGATTTTCTGGCAGCAATGGGTTGCTGGCCTTCACGAGGTAATAACATTATGCGAATGCGCTATCGGCATGTGACCTATCGGTATATTGAAGGGTCACAGCAACTTGAGCGGCACTATCGTCAGTTATTGCAGGATGCCTTACGCCAAAGTCAGCAGGCGTTGCTCCATCACTCCAAAACCTGGCGGCCGCTTGCTGATATCCTCGAATCTGCCGAGGTGATGACCGTCAAAGTAGAGTTGGCGGGAATGCAAGAAGAGGATATCGAGGTAACACTCTACGAAGATGCTCTTGTCATCAGTGGAGATCGCCACGATGACCATGATGGACATAAGAACCTTAGCTATCACGAGGCGCAGATTCACTATGGTCCGTTTCGAGTCGAGGTTTTTATCTCTTATCCTATCAATCGCGATGCTGTAACTGCCCGCTATGAGAATGGATTTCTCTGGGTAGACCTTCCAAGATTGCCTGAAACAAAAACTGAACGGGTGTATATTCAACACAGTGGGACACAAGAGTCATAAAAGACACTGATAAAGTGGAAACATGTATGGAGAAAGATACAACACAGAACAACACAGAGCTGGAAGAGGTTGCGGAGACACATGCTGTTGATGCCCCTCAGTCTGATGAGCAACCTGCCATCGAGGCTCCCCAGCCATCATCCCTCGAAGGCGAACCGGCTCCCGTCGATGAGGGTGACGTTACCGCTGAGTCATCTCTGGCGTCTATGGACCTGGAACACGAAGAGGAGCGGCGCAGGCGTGCTGAAGATGAAGAAGACCACCTGACCATACCTGATGTATTACCTGTTTTACCGCTAAAAGATACGGTTGTCTATCCTTTTGCCGTACAGCCGCTCGGCGTGGGACAGGAACGCTCCATTCGCCTGATCGATGATGTCATGCGCAGTAACCGTCTGGTCGTGCTGGTCGCGCAAAAATCTGCCGAGACCGAGCAAGCAGGACCAAATGACATCTTTCAGATGGGCACGGTCGCGCGCGTCGGGCGTATGTTCCGTATGCCCGATGGAACAGTCCAAATCGCGGTACAGGGCCTTGAGCGCGTGGTGATTGGCGAGTTCACGCAAGAGAAGCCCTACCTTGTCGCCCATGCCTCGTTAAAACCTGACGTGCAGGAGGACGATAACGAAACTGAAGCGATGAAACGCAACGTGATCAGTTACTTCCAGCGTCTGGTGGCTCTGGTGCAAAATGTGCCGGAGGGCGTTGCCGCCGCCACACTCAATCTGGAAGAGGCGCGTCAGGTTGTCTACGTTATCGCAACCTTCTTGCAAATGGACCTCGAGCTACGTCAAAAACTGCTTGAACTCGACTCCGTGCGCGCCAAATTGCAAGAGCTGAGCGCGTTCCTCACGCACGAGCTGGAAATTCTCGAACTGGGCAAGAAGATACAGACCAGTGCGCAAGAAGAGATGAGCAAGATGCAGCGCGAGTACCTGCTGCGTGAGCAGCTCAAGGCTATTCAGCGCGAACTGGGTGAGGAGAGCGAAGAGCAGGCGACAATCAACGAGCTACGCGCAAAAGTTGATGAGGCTCACATGCCAGAAGAGGCATTGAAAGAAGCCAACCGTGAGCTTGAACGTCTCGAAAAACTGCCGACCGTCTCGCCTGAGTATAGTATTATTCGCACCTACCTGGAACTTCTGGTGAGTTTGCCCTGGAGCAAAAGCACGGGTGAGAAGATTGATGTGCCCTATGCGCGCAAGATACTTGACCAGGACCATTATGACCTGGAAAAGATCAAGGACCGCATTCTCGAATATCTCGCCGTTCGTCGCTTGAAAGAAGAGCGCAAAGCGGCTGAGGTTGAGCGCACGCGCGAAATGGGGCAAGAGGGTGGTCTTGATGGCGGTGAAGCTCAGGAGCGTATCCCGACACAACCCCTACAATCACAAGAGGTTGTGCGTCAGATCAACCGTGAGCCAATCCTCTGTTTTGTGGGACCGCCGGGTGTCGGCAAAACCTCGCTTGGTCACTCGATTGCTCGCGCCCTGGGCCGCAAGTTTGCGCGTATGTCACTAGGCGGCATTCGCGACGAAGCGGAGATTCGTGGACATCGTCGTACCTACATCGGCGCGATGCCTGGGCGCATCATTCAGACCTTACGGCGCGTCGAGTCCAACGATCCCGTAATTATGCTGGACGAGGTGGACAAGGTAGGTGCTGACTGGCGCGGTGATCCCTCCTCGGCCCTGCTAGAGGTGTTGGACCCAGAGCAAAACTACAATTTCCGCGATAACTACCTGGATCTGGCTTTTGACCTCTCTAATGTGATGTTTATCGCGACCGCCAACTCGTTAGAGACGATTCCTGCACCTCTGCGCGACCGCATGGAGATTCTGGAACTCTCTGGCTATACCGAGGAGCAAAAGTTACACATTGCGCGTAACTATCTGCTGCCCAAGCAGATTGAGGCGAACGGCTTGCGTCTGGATGAACTCTCGGTTGATGATACTGCCTTGCGCCGTATTGCGCGCGACTACACCCGTGAAGCGGGCGTGCGCAATCTGGAGCGTGAGATCGGTTCGCTGTGCCGCAAAATCGCGAAACAGATTGCCGAGGGACGCGAGGCTCCCATTCACGTCACTGCGGAGTCATTGCCAGAATACCTGGGGCGACAACGTTTCTTTGAAGAAGCCGCGGAGCGCATCGACCGTCCTGGCATCGCTACTGGTCTCGTCTGGACACCAGTCGGCGGCGAGATCATCTTCATCGAAGCGGCTGCCATGCCCGGCAAAGGCCAGTTGACGCTAACGGGGCAACTTGGCGACGTGATGAAGGAGTCAGCAATGGCGGCCCTGAGCTATGTGCGCTCCAATGCTGAGAGCCTGGGGCTACCGAAAAACGTCTTTGAGGAACAGAACGTGCATATCCACGTGCCAGCGGGAGCCATTCCTAAAGATGGCCCCTCGGCGGGCGTCACGATGGCAACCGTGTTGACCTCACTGGCGAGTGGGCGCAAGGTGCGTTCAGATGTCGCTATGACGGGTGAAATCACGCTGCGTGGAAAGGTGATGCCGATTGGCGGTGTCAAGGAGAAGGTGCTGGCAGCCTATCGTTCGGGCATTCGCACGGTAATTCTGCCCAAACGCAACGAAATGGATCTGCTGGAAGACCTGCCTAAAGAGTTGCGCGAGCAGATGCACTTTGTCTTCTCCACCGATGTGCGCGATGTCATTAATACTGCCCTCGAACCGCCCGTGGAGCAGGACGAGAAGGGTAAACACGACGAGAATGGCGAGGAGCGTCCGCGCCGTCGCAAAGGCGAGAAAGCTGCCGCCAAAGCATAGAGCCTGTGCAAGAAAGAGACAGGAGGGGCGTGTCGTCGCCGACGACACGCCCCTCCTGTCTCTTTCTTGCATCATTAACTACCAGCGCAGGCGTTCCTTCAGGCTGATATAGCGTGGGTTGCCGATAATGATATGGTCGAGCAGCTCGATATCCAGCACTTTGCCGGCTTCAACCAATTGGCGCGTGACCTCAATATCCTCAGGTGAGGGAGAAGGATCGCCGCTCGGATGGTTGTGGCAGACAATCACGCTGGGACAGTTGCGAATGACCGCTGGCCGATAAATTTCGGCAGCACGCAATACCGAGCTATTGACTGTTCCTTTATAGCTTCGCAGTTTCTCGATAACCTGATTCTTCGTGTCCAAAATGAGCAAATGCATTTCTTCATGATCGAGATGCATCATTTCCATACGAAAGAGGCTGGCGGCATCATCAGCGGAACGTATCTGATATTTACGCTCCGGCTCCTCTAGCATCACACGCTTGCCCATTTCCAGCGCGGCCTTGAGTTGGGCCGTTTTTGCCAGTCCCATCCCGTGCTCGCCGCACAGTTCGTGAAAATTGGCACTCGCCAGTCCGCTCAGTCCACCGTATTTGCGTAGCAGGCGTTGTGCCAGTTCGACCACGTTTTCTTGTTGCGTGCCAGCGCGCAGAATGATTGCCAGTAGATCGAAGGCGGGCAAGGCTTCAGAACCATACTTCTGCAAACGCTCGCGTGGGCGGTCATCAATGGGCATATCATGCACCGTCGCATGGTATTCTGCCCTTACTCTGGCGTCGACACGCGAATAATCAAATTCATCCAATACGGTTGACATAACAATCGCTCTCCCCCTTACAAAATACTCCATATATCACGTAGAGATAAAAGATAAATATATGTGACAATACAACAAACAGAAGTATAATGCAAGAGGGGTATTTGTAATAGAACATCGGGATCAATCGATGTGATCCCGATGCTTTGTTTAGAGGAGTGCTACGATCTCTTCCTGCGCGGGAACGCCTGTAACCTCGGCATCATGTTCCAGCACGAGCAGGTCAACCTCGCTACGTACACCGAACTCCGGCAGGTAGATACCAGGTTCAATAGAACAACATGTAGAGGGTAGGAGATAGCGGGCATCTTGTGTCTCGAAATTGTCGATATTGGCTCCATCTCCATGCTCGGCGGTTGTGATGCTATGTCCAGTACGATGCACGAAATAGTCACCATAGCCCGCCTGAGCGATCACGCCGCGCACCACGTCATCGACCTCGCGTCCCTCAACTGGCCCGTCTGCCGCCAGACGTTCGCGCACGAAAGCAATGCCCGTGTCGCGTGCGCGTCGCACAATTTCAAAAATCTCGCGCTGTCGCTGCGGAATTTCAGCATGTTTGCCCGCGTAGGCCATCCAGGTATAATCGACGTAGACACTGTCGGGTTCGGGCAGATGGCCCCAGAAGTCAAATAGAATCAGATCACCATGAAGAATAGGACTATGCTGTACCGCGCTGGGGGCATAGTGTGGATTGCTGGCGTGCGCGTTGACGGCGATAATCGGGGCTTCCGGCGCGCTCAGTCCATGTTCGCGGATGAGTTGCACAAAACGCTGTTGAACCTGATATTCGTTCAGGGCAATGCCTGTGCGCAAATCATTGCCCAATTCGCGGAAAAGCTGATCCTTTGCCGCGATCAAACGGCGACTGGCCTCGCGATGTCCCTGTATCTGTTTCTCGCTTAACTGGGCAACAAAGCGTTGGGCCAGATTTGCCGAACTGATCACCTCTGCCCCAAAGGAGCGCACCAATTCAAGTGTCCCTGCATCTACACGTGACATATAAGGAATGGCGTTCATGGGCGAATATTCCATCGCGATACGCATGCCAGGAGCAAGCAGGCTTTGTAGGGTAGCATGCATCTCTTGCCATGTGCGGAAAACACGCCGCTCGCCCGGCAATTCGTGGAGCACATGCGATTCTACCGCGCTGACGAGTGCGACAGGAGTACCATGCGCAGGCACATAATAGAACCAGCGACGAGTGTAGAAACCGTGTAACGAGAGTTGGAGTACCTGATAAGCAATAGGATTGGATTTGCGGAAATCGTAAAACAGCCAACCGTCAAGTTGTTCTGCTTGTAGTACCTGTTGAATGCGTTCAAGCTGCATAGTAGTTCCTCTCAATCTGGAAAAGTCTGTTGCCATTGTATCATGTTTTTGCGAGAGACTACCTGGCAGGCAATACACTAAAAAGGAAGGCATGGGATTATTCTTGCCTGGTGCCTGGGATACGCCAATGGTGAACGACAAAGCCGTTGGGATATTCAATTAAGCTGAGACGGTGCAGGATACGCTTGCCCTGTTGTTGAAGCAACACCTGTGCCCTTGTTTCTGCCTCTTCCTGGGAGGAGGCATAGAAGGAAAACAGTTGGTTGGCGTATCCGACATCGCATGTCAAAATCCATAGCGTTTTCGCTAGTGGCAATTGTTGTTGTTGTTCTTCTTCTTCCACGTGAATGCCCTCGTAATGAGAAGACTTCTGTGTCATGTTCTGCATCTTTAGTATGCCAGAGTTCTGCCGATTTGTCAATAAGGAATAATAAATATGTTATTTGTCAGTGATAAAGGTAATATGAAACAAACTTTATACAAGAGGGTGAATACAGCTAACTTACATATACGTGCAATATATAAGGCTCTATATTGTTTACTAAATGTTCAGGTAAGATGTCGTCATGGATGAAGAAATGGATGGTGAGCCGCAGACATTAGATGAGTACTTGAAATGGGTGTTAAAAGAGCGCAAAGTCTCAATGACAGCCCTGGCTCGTTCTGCTGGTCTCTCAAAACAAGCTGTATATACCTACATGATGGGTTCGCGTCCAACACTCGAAAGCTGTCGCAAACTGGCTTTTTATCTGAATGAGTCTTGGGGCAAGATTATTGGCCTTGCTTATCGCGATGTGGATGGAAAGCAGTTGCAATCATTGATCGAGATGTATCTTGAAATGGATGAGCAGACGCGCCATACTACAGAAGATATCATGCAAGCCCTTGTGCGGCAGGCTAATCGGAAAAGGGAGAAGCGCACCTGAAGTGTGAATACAACCGCAACGCTCTGAAGAACCCTACCCACCCTTATGGGATAGCGCGTCTTAGCAGCAAAGACGAAGAGCAAAAAACCGTAAGGAGCAGCGATAGATGGATTTCAAAGAGAAAGTTGTTGTCGTGACGGGGGCCAGTCGTGGCATTGGGAAGGTCATTGCGCAAAATTTTGCCAGTCAAGGTGCGAAAGTTGTGCTGGTTGCGCGAAATGTGGCTTTACTGGAAGAGCTAGAAAAAGAAATTCTCGCGACAGGCGGTGATGCCCTAGCGGTTCCCGTCGATCTTGCCGACCCACAAGGCATTCAGGCATTGGCAATGGAGGTTGGAATTGCCTATGGGCGTGTCGATATTGTGGTCAATAATGCTGCAATCGCGACCTACAAGCCTTTTGTGCAGATGACAGCGCAGGAGTGGCAAGCCATTACAGCCGTCAATCAGTATGCCATGTATCAGATAACGCAAACATTTCTGCAAGGCATGATAGAGCGTCGCTCCGGCGTCATTGTCAACGTATCGGCGGCTGTTGCGCGCAACGGTTTTCCTAATCTGGCTGTCTATAGTGCCAGCAAAGCGGCGATCATTGCCTTCACGGAGGCTCTTGCCAAAGAGGTGCGCCGCTATGGAGTGCAGGTCTACGCCCTCTGTCCGCACGGCGTCGATACCGACCTTTACCGCACGCTCTTCGGTCCCGCCGATCCCGCGAAGCTCATCACTCCCGAACGCATTGCCTCCGAAACCCTCAAAGTCGCCGCTGGCGAGAGCAGCATCCGTAGCGGGCAAACGCTAGAGATCACGGTGTAGCATAATCCTTGTTGCTCTCCTATGATACAATGACTTTGATTACATCAAGACGTAGATAACACGAGAAGAACTACGGGAGAGCAAAGGCATGGTTGCTGTTGGCGTTATTGGCAGTGGCGCGTGGGGAACCACACTCGCCATGTTGCTGGCGACAAAAGGATATCAGACAACGCTATGGGAACATCGACCAGAGCGCGCACAAGAGATGCAGCAGCGGCGCGAAAATACGCTTTTCCTTTCTAACATGCCTTTCCCAGACTCACTTACCGTCACATCCTCTCTTGCCGAGGCCGCGCAGGGCAAAGAGCTGCTTATTCTTGTCACGCCATCACAGCGTATGCGTGAAAATGCGCACCTGCTGGCACCGCATGTTGGCAAAGAGACACTCCTGGTGAGTGCCAGCAAGGGCATCGAAATTAGCACGCTCAAACGTATGACAGAGGTGATTGCCGAAGAGATCCCTGGCGCGTGGGAGCGTCTTGCCGCTCTTAGTGGTCCCAACATCGCGCGCGAGGTGGCAGAGCGGAAGCCGACAGCCGCTGTCGTTGCCGCCGATGTGCATGCTGTGGCTCTGCGCGTACAAACTTTACTGAGCACAGGCTGGTTTCGCATTTATACGACCGATGATGTTGTTGGTGTGGAACTGGGTGGTTCACTCAAAAATATTATCGCCATCGGCGCGGGTTTTAACGATGGCATGGGTTACGGCGAAAATGCGAAAGCGGCCTTTATCACGCGCGGTCTGGCGGAAATCTCCCGTCTGGGCATCGCAGCTGGTGCGAATCCGCTCACGTTCGCTGGATTGGCGGGCATTGGCGATCTGATCGCTACCTGTGCCAGCCCGCTCAGTCGCAATCAGCAACTTGGACGCCGTCTGGCCTCTGGTGAGAAACTCGATGATATTTTACGCTCCACACATACCGTTGCCGAGGGGGTTAGCACGACGAAGGCCGCACTCCAACTGGCCGCGCACTATCAAGTTGAAATGCCAATTACTACACAACTCAGTTTTGTCCTCTTCGAGGGACTTGATCCCCATAAAGCTGTTCCCGAACTAATGATGCGCGACCCCAAGCACGAACGTGAGGGCATTATTCTCTCTTGAACCGTATACCGCACGCTTGCACGCACAAGAGGGCAAAATTTGTATAAGTATAGATCAGCATAGCCCTATATGGCTATGTTTCATTGTGAATCTTCTTGTTTCACTCTGCTGTATGGTAAGATCTGCATGTTCCCATAAACACAACACGGCATTGTCGTGCCATGTTTTACGCATGTGTCACTGTGGTGGACTGTTTGCAGGAGTCTGTAATACATCAAAAGAAAGAAGATTGATGCAAATATCTCGCAAGATACACAATTTAACACAACGATACATTTTGTCCTCTGTACAAATCCAGCTGGCGGTGATTGCCGTGTTAGTCACGTTGTTTGTAACGGTATTTCCCTGGAATACTGGTGCTGCCCATGCGCAAACGTTTGCTGTTGCACGCACATGTAACACAAGCGACAAGGCATACCTTATCAGGCGCAATGATACGCTAAGTCATATTGCGGAGCATTATCGGCTCCCTTGGCAACCTTTGGCGACCTACAACCAGCTTGCCAATCCGAATCTGATTTACGCGGGTGATACATTGTGTATTCCCAAAAAGAATACTCAGGCAGCACCACCAGCGACACAAGATACAGGTAGTCTCTCTGGCAGCGATTTTCAGCCTACGGCGATCCCAACTGTGCCGCCAATTCCAACTATGCCACCGATTCCAACCGTTCCTCCCATTAGCACGGTAGATGCGGGCGGTAATAATGCCTCTGCCGCTACTGGCAGCTATAATCCGTATCCGTATGGACAATGCACATGGTGGGCGGATCAGCGGTATTATCAGTTGCATGGTGTGTATGTGCCGTGGACTAGTAACTCTGATGCATGGTTGTGGACGAGCCGCGCAGAAGAATTTGGTTGGCATGTTTCTAGTAAGCCAACGGTTGGCGCGATTATGGATATGCAACCAGATGTTCAAGGTGCTTCTGGTTTAGGTCATGTTGCGGTTGTCGAGCAGGTGTTGGGCGATGGAGAGATCATTGCCAGTTCGATGAATTGGGGCGCAGACCCCTCTGCCGTCACTGACTTCCAGTTTACACCCGGTCCGGGCATCACGTTCATCACTCGTTAATGTACCCGGATGACAGTCACCTTGTTGACGCTAAAAATGATAGCGTCCTGAGTGGACTAGATGTTGGAAAAGAAAAATTCAGACCCCTGTTTCCAAGATAGCTCGTCTATGGGCATGGCGTCAACAGATGATCTATCTAGCACTGCAAAACAAAAAGAAGAGGAATGCACTACGACCAGCGCGTTCCTCTTCTTTTTGTTTTGCGTAGCGGTATATGCTATAAGCATGGTTTTCCTCTGTTTCTCGCATTAATCAACGAGTATCATTGTTAATAATGCTTGTTGAGAAAGGAATGCCAGTATTATGCGGATATTGATTATTGGCGGCACGCGTTTTCTTGGCCGTGCCATTGTTGAGGCCGCGCAGGAGCGTTGGCATAAGGTGACGCTGTTCAATCGTGGAAAAAGCAATCCTGATCTTTTCCCAAAGTGTGAACACATAAGAGGTGACCGCGACGGAGGACTGGGCGTCCTGCAAGGCCGCCAGTGGGACGCGGTAATCGATACTTGTGGCTATGTACCGCGTCTGGTCCATGCTGCCGCCAGCGCACTTGCACCCAGCGTCAATCGCTACATCTTCATCTCTAGTATCTCCGCCTATGCGGATTTTAGCCAGATGGGCATTGATGAGCAGTCGCCAACCGCTACGTTAGAGGATCAGACGGTAGAAACGGTGACGGACGAGACGTATGGTGGCTTAAAAGCTGCCTGTGAGCGTGCTGCGGAGCAGGCAATGGAGGAACGCGTGCTGGTCATTCGTCCCGGTCTGATCGTTGGCCCCCACGACCCAACTGACCGCTTTACTTACTGGCCCTATCGCGTTGCGCAAGGCGGTGAGATGCTGGCTCCGGGCAATGCGGAACAGCAGACACAATTCGTTGATGTGCGTGATCTTGCCGTTTGGACCATCCATATGGTTGAAGAGCAGAAAACAGGGATTTATAACGCGACGGGACCAGATTATACGCTATCGATGGGACAGTTTCTTGAAGCATGTCAGCAGGTAACAGGTAGCAATACCCATCTAACATGGGTAAAAGAAGACTTTTTGACCGCGCACGATGTTGATCTGCCGAATTGGGTCCCTGATGCTTATAAAGGTCTGCTGGCAGTCAATTGTCAGAAGGCATTCCAGGATGGCTTGCGTTTCCGCCCACTTGCAGAGACCATTCGCGACACACTAGCCTGGAAACAAACCGATGGGAGTGCAATGCGTGTCGGCCTCACGCCTGAGCAGGAGCACACGCTGCTTGAGGCATGGCACAAAAAATCGTAGGGGCGTGATTTATCACGCCCTGCTCGCCCATCGATCGGCCTGGGGAGCCATGCGAGAGGCCGTGTGACAGGGGACGAGGGCGTGATTTATCACGCCCCTACCATCATGTAATGTTCGTGTTATTGTGTTGAACACGATAATCATACCGCCAATGTGGCTCTATTACCGCAAAAATGTATTAAAACGGTAAGGTACGCTCTTCCTCGCTGCGTGTGAAATACTGCGCAGCATTATAGACTGCTAGCACGAAGCACCCGTTAAAGGCGAGAAAGCCCGAAATGAAGCCAGGAACGCTGGTTATGGTAAAGAGGGTTCCCAGTACGAAGAGGGCGATACACGCTGCTGCGAGGGCCAGAAACAGGTAATCTATCGAAGGGCGTAATTTCAATGTCTTAATTCCTTTCAATTGTCCCCTTTAGTAAAATCTCTTGTGTATAGTATAGCCTGGATACACCAGAGATTGTGCGCGTGGGCAAAATACTAGGAGATATGGGGGGCCAATTATCTCAATGATGAGAAAAGCGGCGCGTGTTTGTTTCATGGTATTATCTTCTTTAGAGCATGACCTATTTTTTATCCTGGTAGTCTCATACGAAAGGGTATTTTGCATGACAACAGCATCATCGTTTACCGTGATTGACGAAGCCGTCGAGCAGGCCAGACCAGTCATTGAGCGTCTTGCCAGCGAGCTGTGGCAGCTTTCGGAGCTTTCGCTGTACGAGGAAAAGTCCTCGCAACTGGTAATGGATGTGTTGCAGGAGCGCGGCTTTACGATTAGCAGCAAGGGAACCGCAGGCGTGCCAACTGCTTTTATCGCGGAATGGGGCACAGGCACGCCGATCATTGGCTTCCTGGCGGAATATGATGCCTTGCCTGATCTTGGCAACGAGGCCGTCCCCTATCGCCAGCCGCGCAAAGACAATGTGACGGGCGGTCATGCCTGCGGTCACAATCTGCTGGGAGCGGGCACGGTTGGAGCGGCTGTTGCCCTGAAAACGCTAATGACAGAGCAGCATCTTCCTGGTACGGTGCGCGTTTACGGCTGTGCGGCTGAGGAGACAGAAGGCGCGAAGGTGTATATGGCACGCGCTGGCCTCTTCGATGATCTGGATGTCGCCCTGCACTGGCATCCCAGTAATGATGCTGCTGTCACCAATATTCGTTCAGCTGCGGTCAATCAACTACTCATTGAGTTCTTTGGCAAGGCAGCGCACGCAGGCATGGCTCCCTGGTTGGGACGGAGCGCGCTCCATGCTGCTGAGCTTTTTGCGCACGGCGTCAGTCTGATGCGTGAGCATGTCGAGCCAACGGCACGCATCCACTATGTCTATGAAAGTGCTGGTGCGGCTCCCAATGTTGTCGCGGACTACGCCAAAATTCGGCTTTATGTACGTGACATCGATCGTGCCCACGTGGATGCCTCCACAACATGGCTCAGGCAGATTGCCGAAGGTGCGGCCCTTGCCACGCAGACGAAGGCGAACGTCCTACTCTACACGGGCCTATATGATCTGCTGCCCAACCAGCCGCTAGCGGAACGCATGCAGACGCACCTGGAGCGTATTGGTGTGCCGGACTATTCCGAGGAAGAATTGAACTTTGCCAGAGAGCTACAGAAAAACTTTGGCGCAGCACCTGATGGCATGGCGACTACTACCGAGCCATTGCCCGACGACAGCGTGTTTATGGGTGCTTCGACCGACGTGGCTGATGTCAGTTGGGTGACGCCCACGATGGGCTGTGGGATGCCAACGTTGCCGTTACATATCTCCGTGCATACGTGGCCCGCAACCGCCTCTCACGGCACGAGTATCGGCTCGAAAGGTGCGCTGTATGCCGCCAGAGTGCTGGCCGCGACTGGCCTCGACGTGATGATCGACGCCGACCTGCGTCAGGCCGCGCGCACAGATTTCAAACGTCGCACCGACGGCAAACCGTATGTCTCACCATTGCCGCCAGAGCTAAAACATCCCATTGGCCTGCCCGCGTGGCTGAAACCCGCTGAGTAGTTGTTGGGCAGGGCGAGGGCAAACCTTGCCCTGCTCTTTATGCCAACATCTTCTTCTGTCCCGCCAGCAGCAGGAATGAGGCGAAGGCGGAGACGCTCAACGTGGCGATCACGATGCCCATCGGCAGGGCTGTTGTGGGGCCGAGGATGCCAACAAAGGGGGCTGCTGCCGCTCCAATCGCGAATTGTAACACGCCTACTAGGGCCGAGGCACTGCCCGCGATGCTTGGCTGACCAGCAAGGGCGAGCGTGGTAGCGTTCGGCAACACAAGACCCATGCTGGCAACAACGAGGAACAGCGCGGGCAGGATGCCAAGTAATCCGATGTGGCCCTGTAAGATAACAAGCAGAAGCGCAAAACCCCCTATTGCGTTGATAATCAGGCCGATAACAAGCAGCTTTTGTGGTGGGACGCGACCAACGAGACGCCCACTGACTTGCCCCAGAATCATGATGCCCAGCGCGTTTGCGCCAAAGGCAAAGCTAAAGAGTTGCGGCGAGAGGCCGTAGATTGTTTGCAGGACAAAGGGCGAGCCGGAGATATAGGCAAACATGGAGGCAAAGGCCAGACCGCACGAAAGCGCATAGCCCACAAAGGCGCGATTGGTAAGCAGTTGACGGAAAGTTGCCAGCGTCGTCTGGATGCCCCCACTCTGGCGTTGTTCCACGGGCAGCGTCTCGCTAAGTCCGCTACTTGCTCCGATAAATTGCAATACCCCTACAACCGTTAGTACGACGAAGACGCCGCGCCATGAGGTGAAACGTAATAGCAAGCCGCCGAGAATCGGGGCCAGAATGGGCGCGAGGCCATTGACCAGCATCAGCAGTGAGAAGAAACGCGCGGCATCGTCTCCTGCATAGAGGTCGCGCACAATCGCACGCGCAATCACGATACCTGCCGCTCCTGCTAAGCCTTGTATGAAGCGCAGTGCTACAAGGAGATAGACAGATGGCGCGATTACGCATAGCAAAGAGGCTAAAGCATAGGACGCGAGGCCGATCAGCAGTGGGCGTCGCCGTCCCAGGGCGTCACTGATCGGTCCGGCAATCGTCTGCCCCAATGCTAATCCAAGCAGACAGGCACTCAGTGTCAGTTCTGCCTGTGATGCCCCTGTAGCAAAGTCGCGACTGAGCGAGGGCAACGAAGGGAGATACATATCGATGGACAGGGGACCAAATGCACTTAATGCGCCAAGAATAATGATGAGTTGTATCTGACGCGGTTTGCGTGCCGTAACCTGTGTTTGTGTTTGTTGCAAATACGTGGACCTCGTGAGAAATACTCTATCTGCTTCGCTCGTTTAAAGGTCTGGCAGATATAGTAACGCGATGAAATACTGTGTTAAAGGTAGAGCTTCTATATAGTATCATATCATTTTTGTGGTTACCACAGAACTTAAAAAAAGCTCACACATTCTTAAAGGTTTCTTGAGTTTTTACTGTTACAATGCGGAGAGAAATGCCTATTTTTTGATATTGTCTTTGAACCCTATTTGATGAGGTATGTGATGGCAAATGTAATCACTGATGTGCAGAAGCCACAGGAGCGTGGTCAGGGGTTTCTTGTAGAAAGAAATGTATCTGCCCATGTGGGAACAGTGAGTAATGGTGCAATTTTTGAAAGCTCCTTTGAGGCATTACGAACGAATAGAGTGCGTTCGTTTTTGACAATGTTGGGTGTGATTATTGGTGTATCTGCTGTTATTGCTGTTGTAACACTGACGCAGGGCGTCAATCAGAATGTAAGTAGTCGTTTCGCGAGTCTTGGGACAAATGTGCTGACAATTTCTCCTGGTACAACCTCGACAAGTGGAGCGCGTAACGCGACCGGGTCAAGTCAGACATTGACACAGGCCGACGCTGATGCCCTGGCCCAGATTCCGCATGTCGTCTACACCAGTCCTATCGTCAACGTGAATGAGCAGGTGATTTATGGAGATCAGAACTGGAATACCAGTGTCCGTGGTGTCTATCCTGATTATCAATATATTCAGAACTGGCAACTTGCGGAGGGTTCCTGGTTCAGTGATCAGAATGAGCAAATGGCATCGCCAGTAGCTGTGTTAGGACAGACGGTTGTACAAAATCTCTTCCCCAATGCTACTACTGACCCGCTAGGGCAGACAATTCGCATTGGGCGTCAGCTTTTTAACGTTGTGGGTGTGCTACAGGCGAAAGGTACGCAGGGGGCAACGAATGCGGATGATGTGATTTTCATCCCTTTTAGTGCTGCCGATATTCGCTTGACATCGAGTATCTATGTCAATCAGATTCAAGTGCAATTTGACGATGTCAGCAATATGAATCAGGTGCAGCAGAATATCGTCACCTTACTGAGAGAACGTCATCGTCTTCCTGGTCCCGATCCTTCAACAATTCAGCAGAGTGGCACAAATGCGCAACGCTTTACATTTCTTGGCGGCGGAGGAGGAGCAGGAGCACGGCAAGGAGGATTTGGCGGCGGCGGAAGTGGAAGAGCGGGTGCCGGAGCAGGACAAGGCAGATCAGGGAGCACGGGAGCTGGAAGTGGAACACGTGGACAAGGCGGTGGAGTAGCAGGGCGTCGTGCTTTGTCAGTACTGGCCGATCCGCCCAATGACTTTCAAATTTTGAATGTAAACCAGTTGGTGCAAGCCGCGCAGCAGAATTCGGCGGTTCTAACAATTCTTTTGATTGGTATTGCGGCAATCTCGCTGGCAGTCGGTGGCATTGGTATTATGAATATTATGCTGGTTTCGGTCACGGAACGCACCCGCGAGATAGGTATTCGTTTGGCATTGGGGGCACGTCGGCGCGATATTCGCAACCAGTTCTTGTTCGAGGCGGTCTTATTGAGCGGCCTGGGTGGTGTAGTTGGTATTCTACTGGGTCTGGGAGGAGGTCTGGGCTTGACTGTAGGATTGGGGCTGCCTTTTGTTGGAAGTCCTATTCCTGCCATTGTGGCTTTTGTAGTGTCTGCTGCTGTCGGCATTGCTTTTGGCCTGTATCCGGCGGTTCGGGCAGCGCGGCTTGACCCTATTGTCGCGTTGCGTTCAGAGTAGCTTGAGAGTAGCTTGGTTGGTTTAGAGATAAGCCCATATTACACAAACTATGCTGACTATGCTATAATTTTTGTTGCAACACTGTGATTGCATTTTTTGCCTTCACCCCTAGTCACATAAAGGCTATAGACGGTATGAGCATGGCACAGACACTAACTGGGCAGAACTCATCGGATGGCATGCGTTGCCCCCGTTGCGGATGTCCTCTTCCATCGCAAGCGACCTTCTGTGGTACATGTGGAGAGCGTGTCACCAGATCTGACGCGACTAATCGCTTTTTAAGCACAAGCGATGCCACAAAGCGGTATCGCTTTACTACACTGGTGCAACGAAGACCTTATGTACAACTTTTTCTTGCGAAAGATTTACAACGGCAACGTCCTATTGTCATCCGCGATATTGACATCAGCAGTTTAGACCACGCAGTGCGCAAACAGGCTATAGATGCGTTGCGTCAGGAGTATGACCTGCTTCGCCGCGAGCATATTGCTGGCGTGATGCCCGTCGTCGAAATGTGGATACAGCGCGACCATCTTTATGTCGCGGCGGGCTGGCCTGTGGTAAATGGGACCAGCACGACATCGGAAATACATCTTTATACGTTACAAGACCTGCTACAAAGTGGTATCGGTTTGCCTGATGAGGCTATTGTGCTGGCCTGGGGCTATCGCCTCGCGCAAGCCTTACACGCATTGCATCTCCAACATATTGCGGTCGGTGATCTCGATCCCAATACGGTGGCAGTCAATACTGTCAATTATGAGAGTTTGCCCACTCTCATGGTTTCCTGGCTTCCCGCGTCACTCCGAAATCTGTTACCGTATAGCGTCAATACCAATCCCCAACATTTTTGCGCGCCCGAAGTGCTGTTCAATCATGTCGAGCCGCGTTCAGATGTCTATAGCCTCGGTGCGCTGCTTTACCTGCTACTGACTGGAAAAGCTCCTGATGAAGCTACTGTGCGCATGCAACGCCCGATGCGCACGCCACGCGAAATGAATTCGCGTCTCAATCCAGATACCAGTGATCTGGTAATGCACGCGCTTGCTATTGAGAGCACGGAGCGTTTCCGTAGCGCAGGGATGCTGGCACATGCGCTCTTGCAGGCGTATAGTGCATTGCCAAACGCAGACCCACAGTTGTTAGGCGCGGATATCACTCAATTTCAGCAAGAGCCAATCGCCGACAATCCTGACGAGGTTACGGTTTCTATCGTGCCCTTGCGCTCACGCCTTGCCGACCTCTATCTCACCAGTATGCGTACTGCCACGCAAGAGGAGCAGCAACAGCATGTGCGAATTAGTGATGCCCAGACCTCTTTATCTGCTGTTGCAGATGCCGCAACTGTATCATCCTCTAAAGACGATTTTAACGCTCTAGATGTAAATCATGCCTCTGAAGATGTTGTGCCTGGGCATTCGCGCGAGTTGATGCTGCTACAATCACATGAGCTGATAGGGCGTGACGTATCAGGCCAGCAGCAAGCAGAAGAGGGGCATTATCTAGAGAATGATGACGATGAAATTGATATACATATTGGAGCCTCGCCACTCCAACGAATGAGAACGCAGTTAAGCGGATTGTTGCCAATCTTACCACGTCCACGGGCGGCGGATGCTTTGTCTGCAACGCAACGCAAAGAGAAACAGGCGCAATCTTTCTTGAAACGCTTGCAACGCTTCATTTTAGGCGAGCAGCAACATACCACAGCGGCCGCTGCCCTGATCGAAACGCCAATGCGTGTGCAGCCTAATCAGGGCTATGTGATACGTATTCATCTCACGGGACGTGATACCCCCAAACCGCCTCCTGGCACCAAAGCCGGTGCGCCACTGTCTGGTCTGAGTGCTCTGGTCAAAGGGGTGGGCGTTCACATCGAGGTACGTTCGGCTCTGTATCAAAATTATGCCTATATTGTGCAACGCGCCGATGTTGCCTTGCCTGGTAATGGCTACTCTGCTGAGGTCTCAATCCCAATGCAACCGCTTGCCAACCACGAGACTGGGCGACGTGAACGTCTACATATCTTCTTTACCGATGAGTTGCGCCGCCCATTGTACGAGAAGCCGTTTGTTGTGGAAGTCTTTGTCTCTCCTCTCGTCCAAAACGGGCGTGAAGGCTATAACGTGCTAACTATTCCGCTCTAGGTGTTTGCCTGCTTTCCAAAAGAGTCAGTGATGCGATCTCGTATCACTGGCTCTTTTGTTGTTCTGCCCCCACTTATTAAGCATTGAAATGTGACGATACAAAAAGTAACACAATCACATTTGATGTAGATAAACTACCTCAATTCAAGATGATGGATGAGGTAAGAGGAATTTTGAGAGAAATGGAGCGTTTCATGCGGCGAACGTCGCTTTTTATTGGCTCTGGTATAGTGCTCGCAGTTGCTATGCTTGCATTGATACTACAGGGCATGTTTTATGCCCATTCGCAATCGCGCTCTTCCACACGTGATTATCTATATTACACGCTGGAGAGTCCACAAGGATTTGTGCTTGCGCGTGCGCCCAAAGGCGCGAATGGTGCACCTGTAGGGATGCCTCAAACGCTTGTTACATTAGGTGGTGGCTTTGGGCAGGTAGCTTCTGACAGTGTGGCTACGATCCAATTATCGCCCGATGGGGCGTATCTTGCTATTGATGGTATCCGCGATCACGGTGAGCAAGTTTGGATGTACGATATACAGCACAATACGATAGCCTTACAGCCACCGTATGTGCTGGGTAACTTCTTGCATTGGATGCCCGGTGGACATACATTTCTCTACCGCCCTATGTTGCCACTTGGTCCGCAGGCTCCCATGGATGGTGGTAGCTGGAATCCGGGTCTCTGGCTGGTCAATGCGGCAACGGGAACACATTTCAATATTGATATTCATGTTCCTTCTGCTGCTCTTGTTGATGCTGCTCCCTCACCTGATGGCACACGCATTGTCTATTCGACAAGCCCCGGTTTGGGTCTGGGTAGCGATGTCTGGTTGATGAATAGCGATGGCAACGCGCAAACGCATTTGTTTAGCAGTGCCAATACGGAAGGCACACGCACCATTATTGGCCTTTTTTCCTGGTCGCCAGATGGTACGCAGATCGCCTATGAACGCCTTGCTGATAGTTCCACGCCCTTTCTGCCCGCCGGTCTGTGGGTAATGCAGAGCAATGGCAGCCAGTCCCACTATCTTACTGAAACCGATGGCGGCCATGGCTATCTGCCTGTCTGGTCGCCGGATAGTACGAAACTGGCCTATATCGTGCGCACGAATGTTGGGTATCGCAGTGCTGATATACTCGCTCAATCGTTGCGGTGCGCGATTGGCGTTGTTGATGTACATAGCGGTAGCGCGTGGCTAGCTGCCTCGCAACAGCAGACGAACATGCAACTCAATATCAATCCAACCTGGACTGCGAATAGTGCCAGCATCACGTTTACGGCCTTGAATCCGATTAACGCGCGTGTTGGTGGCACGCCGCGCTACTGGCAAGCCAGCGTCACAGGCCCACAAAGAATGCCGACTGTGACGCCCATTTCACCTGTCATCCCACATGTGATTGCTGTTGGCTAATGTCTTGCATACATGAAGGATGGAAAACTATGCCTAAGTTTTTTCGCTTTTTGCAACTTTTACTGCTTGCTGTATCCCTTTTGCCTGTGAGAACGACCTTTGCGTCCTTATCACTGCAAGATACAAAGACCCAAGTGGTCGCCTCTGTGAACTCAAGTGCCAATGCCGCAACGGCGTCTCAGACGGTTATAAAGCAGATACAGCAGCAGGTGGCTACCAATCCGCCGCAGCCTTTTCTCTATCGTCCCTATTATGGAAGCCAGAGTATTGCGCAACGCACCGTCTCGTTTGTCGATCATGATAAGCCCTGGTATGTCAATGATGGCATTTTTGTGCGCTACGATGGGGCCAAATGGACCAATGTCAGCATCGGTTCATGCACAGGCGGTGTTAATTGCTACGATGGGCATAACGGCTATGACCTCAATCTCTGGTATGAACCCGTTTTGAGTGCTGCCGCTGGCACGGTCATTCGCGCCGGCTGGTACAATCCGCTCGATCACAATAGCTCTCTTGGCCTGTGGGCTGCTATCGATCATGGCAATGGCTACGTGACGGCTTATGGACATCTCAGCGCGCTGACCGTCTCGGTTGGCCAACAGGTCGGGATTCAATGGCAGTTGGGGACTAGCGGCACGACTGGCTCTTCAACTGGCCCTCACCTGCACATGGCGACCTACTATCTGCCCTATTGGCAGGCAACCGACCCCTTTGGGTGGACGGGTAACTATGCCGACCCGAATGTTGTGCCCGACAACTACCTCTGGGTTGCTAATCCAGCCAGCACCGGTACGGTTCCTAATCTGAGCGCGAATGGCAGTGCGCTCGCTGCTGAGGCCACACTGGTTGATGATGGTTCGGCGGGATGGAGTAGTACAGGAACCTGGAGTGTTGCCAGCGCGAGCAGCGATATTGGTGGCAGTATGCACTGGACAACGACTAGCAGTGGTAACGCAACGGCCAGCGCGACATGGCAAACCGCGCTTGCTGCTGATGGTTATTACGAGGTGGGCACGTTTGTCGATGACAACCACGCTAGCAGCAGTTGGGCCGCGTATACGGTCTATAGTGCGGATCCCAATCACGCGGGCAGTGTGGTCGCGCATCCTGTAGTTGTGGATCAATCACATATTGGCACGTTTCAGGGACCTTTTAGCTGGGAGAACACGGGGGCGCAATGGATTAGCCTCGGTACCTATTACTTCCACGCGGGTCAGCCTGCCCGTGTGACACTGAGTAATGCGACAGGCGAGACTGGAGCACAACTGGGGGCCGATGGCGTCGAGTTTGTCCCCGTCTCTGTACAGGCTACACCGCCGCCGCCAGTCTATAGTTTTGCTGTGACCAGTGACAACACGCCTGCTATTGTTGCTCCATCTAGCACGCAGAATATCACACTGACACTGAAAAATAGTGGCAATTTCTCATGGCCTGCCAGTGGCACGAATGCTGTGCAGGTGCTTTATCGCTGGCTAAACGCGCAAGGGCAGAGCGTCGCAACCAGCGGAAAAGTTGCGTTACCACAAGATGTGAATGCCAGTTATAGCACAACGCTAACTGTGCCTGTGCAGACACCCGCGCAGACGGGCAACTATACCTTGCAATGGGATATGAGCCAGGGCGCAACGCTCTTCTCACAGCATGGAGCGCAGGTCTATAGCCATGCTGTCAACGTGGCTTCCACCTATAGCGAAAACTTGAGTGTCTCATCGTCGCCTTCAACGTTGACACCAGGGGCAACCTTCACGCTTCCGGTGACAGTACGCAATACTGGCAGCATGGCATGGTCGGCAAAGGTCGTGGGACGTATTCCCTGGACGACCATAAGTGGCGGACTGGTGCAACTCGGCTATCAATGGCTCGATAGTACAGGTCAACCGCTTGCGGCTGCCCAGACTATTCCCTCGCTCTTTGCCACGCTACCTTCAACACTTGCTCCTGGTGGTAGTACGACGCTCACGCTGACACTCCACGCTCCCGTGCTGGTGGGTAGCTATCAGTTACGTCTGGATATGGTGCAGCCCGGAGCGCAGGGAGGGATGCTCTGGTTTTCCACACAAGGGGCTACTCCGCTCACAATTCCGCTCACAGTCGCTGCCAACCTGCCCACTACCTACTACTTCGCTGAGGGCTATACGGGCACAGGTTCTAATGAGTCGCTGGCTCTAACCAATCTCTCCACACAGCAGGCGACGATCACGATCACGTATCTTTATCAGAATGGTGTGCCTTTGGTCCGTACCTATCAACTTGCTGCGCAGCGTCACGCTGTGCTCAATGTCAATCAAGAGGCGGGCAGCAATCAATCGCTTGGCATGATTGTACACGGGGATCAGCCTTTCGTCGCGGAACGCACGATGCTCATGCAGAAGGGAACCTTTGTAGCGGCCTCGGATAGCGTTGGCTCTGCCAGCCTGAGCACTCACTGGTACTTTGCCGATGGCAATACGACGTATGGCTGGAATACGCTGCTCGCAGTTCTCAATCCTTCAACCCAGCCTACGACAATTACAATCAACTACCTGCCCACGACTACAACAAGCAATCAGGCGCGCCCGGCCAGCCAAAATGTGACCATTCCCGCCCAGGCGCGTGGCAGTATTGTGTTGAACAATCTCGTGCCAAATCGACAATTTGGTATGGCAATCAGTGCCAGTGCGCCCGTATTGGTCGAGCGGCCTGAATACCTGATTGTCAGCCCTGTGCGCGGTGGTAGTTCCGTTGTGGGGGCCATTGCTCCGCAACAGACATGGTACTTTGGCGCGGGCAATACCACGTCAGGCTTCACTGAGCGCGTAATCCTGGCAAATCCTAATAGCCAGAGCGCGCATGTGCAGATTCGCTACCTGCTGCCGAATGGTCAAACAAGCACGCAAAATGTAAGCATGGCTGGTCAGGCGCGTAGCGAGGTCAATGTCAATGCAGCGGTTGGGCAGACGCAGCACGCGATTATCGTTAGTGCGAACTTGCCAATTGTCGCGGAACGCTCAGATTTCTTCTCGACGCACTTGAGCAGTGCCGTTGTAGGCAGCAGCGTGGCTATCGGCAGTAGTATTGCGCATACAAGCTGGTATGTAGCTCAAGGGACGAGTAGCAACGGCTACCAACAAACGCTTGATCTGGCAAATCCAAACGCCCAGACCACTCAGGTACAAGTGGTTTATTCCAGTACGTCAGGGTCAATCGTGATTAAAACGTACACTATTCCGGCTCTGTCGCGCTATACCATTACACCAGCCAACGATATTGGCACAGGACAGCAGTTCAGTATTGCCATCTATGCTGTGCTTCCTATAGTCACGGAACAACACACACTCTTTAGCGTACAGGGTGCAAGTGGGGGATATAGCAGCATGGGTTTGGGCGTTTGATCGCTTCTGCGTATAGATTAACATAGAGCCTGTTTGTTAGCTGGCAGGCTCTATGTTGTAACACACGCCCATATACATTCGTAAATTGATTAGCAAGGTTGATAACATAGGATGGGATATGGCAATACAGTTCAATCATATACGATAAGGAGCATATACTATGCAAGGAAATAGAGGATGTCTGGGCAATACACTGTTGTTTCTGGTGATCGTTTTTATTCCCATTCTTGGTCACATCATCGAGACAATCATGGTTTTTGAGGATGACCATTCATTAGCAGGAACGATTCTCTGGCTTGTCGTCATCTGGGCGATCCCCTTCGTCGGCCCATTCCTTTACCTGCTCTTTGGGCAGAAAGGGCCGCGTCGTGTCATGTTCGGGCAACCCAGCTACCGTTATTAGCCGTCTTTGTGTGAAGTGCCGCAAGCTCCCCTATGGCCCAATGATGGGATTTAACGAAATACATGGTAAAACCGTAGGGACATGATTTATCTTGTCCAAGGCGATTTATCGCCAGTGCAGGCAAAACGCAATTGTTTGTGCGAATACATTCCACAGGCATAACTGGCGATAAATCGCCATCGGACAAGATAAATCATGTCCCTACGGTTTTACCATACTAAATTGTTAAAAAGCAGAATTGAGCCATAGGGGAGCTTGCGGCATTTTTATCTTTTAGCGCAACGTTGCACCAAATGCTTGATAAAGGGCCTGCAAGATGCGTTCTTGTAGCGCGTTGGCCTCGGCATCAGTCAATGTGCGCTCTTGCGACTGATACAGCAGCGAGTAGGTCATACTCTTCTTGCCTGCGGGAATTGGCTCGCCCGTGTAGATATCGAAGAGCGTTGCTGAGCGCAGCAGTTTGCCGCCGTTGCGCATGATCGTATCTTGAATATCCTGCGCGGAGACCGCTTGATCGACCACGATTGCCAGATCGCGTGTCAACTCCTGATGGCGCGAGATGGGCTGATAGACAAGGCGTTGCGGCGCGGCCTCGTAGAGTTGCTCCAGATCAAGTTCGCACAGGTAGGTCCGCTCCGGCAGGTCATACCGTTGCTGCACCGATGGGTGTACCTCGCCCATCACGCCAATCGGACTCAATACCGCTTCGCCCTCGCTGGTGCGGCGCGTCACCTCGACCAGGGCGCAACGTCCAGGATGGAAGGTCGGATGTTGCGTAGGTGTGAAGCGATAGTTTGGGATGTGCAGACTGGCGAGCAACGTCTCTACAACGCCTTTCAGGTCATAGAAGTCCGCCGGACGCGCCAGTTCGTTGACCCAGGAGATCGCGGCGGGTCCACTCATGGCGATACCGACGCTACGGCGTTCATCTGGCAACTGATGTGTATCCTCTGCTGGCAGGTAGCGGCGTCCCACCTCGAAGAAACGCAGACCCGCCTTGTTGCGCTTGCTATTCTCCTGCATCGTCTCCATCAGGCCGCTGAGCAGGGTCAGGCGCATGCTCTCCATGTCGCTACTGAGCGGATTTGCCAGCGCGACTGCGGGGATAGTGCGTGCATCGAAAGCCGCTAACGCCGCTGCACTCTGTGTTGCTATCGCCATCTGCTGACCTGCCTCTACACGACCAGCCTGAAGTAATGCGCGTGCTGATGTGGCGTCGGCCTGTGCTAACAGATTGACCATGCGCGCGCGACTGGTCATCGCATATGTGATGATCTCGCTCAGACCTGCTCCCACTAGCAACTCACGAATCTCCTGCTCGCGATCAAACCATGAGATGCCACGTGGCGCGGGCAGAGGGCCAACGGGAATGGTGGCGGGTAGCTTGTCATAGCCGATGATGCGGATCACTTCTTCCACAAGGTCGGCACTCTCCTCGATATCCTGGCGATATGTCGGCACGGTCACCGTCATCTTCTGGTCTTGTTCATCCAGTTCGACGCCGAAACCAAGGGCCTGCAATGCCTCTGCCGTTTCGTGTTGTGTTACCTGCATACCTGTCAGCCATGCGACCTCCTCAGTTGAGAAAGGCAGGATGCGTGGTTGAATTGTGTGCGCGTAGACATCGACGATGCCGGGATTGACGCTTCCACCTGCCAGTTCAGCCATTAGCTCAGCGGCGCGATTTGCCCCCAGCACGGTCAATTCGGGGTCTAAACCCTTCTCGAAACGGCTCGATGCATCGGTGCGCAGTCCAAGCGCGACGGAGGTGCGGCGGACGTTGTTCGCTTTGAAGTTTGCCGCCTCCAACAATATCGTTGTTGTGCCATCATTGACCTCGCTGATCGCTCCGCCCATCACGCCAGCGATAGCGGTTGGGCCTTCTGGATCGGTAATGAGCAGCATATCGGGCGTGAGCTTGCGTTTTACATCGTCCAGTGTGGTCATCTCTTCGCCTGCTCTGGCCCGTCGCACGATGATATGACGCTGGCGCACTAACTCATAATCGAAGCCGTGCAGCGGCTGACCGAGTTCAAGCATGACATAGTTGGTGATATCTACGACGTTATTGATGGGACGCATGCCAGCTGCCAGCAAACGCTGGCCCATCCAGAACGGCGAGGGACCAATCTTGACATTGCTGACCACGCGCGCGCTATAGCGTGGACACAGGTCAGGTGCTTCTACTGTCACTTTAATCAGATCGCTGGTAGGGATGCCCTGTTCCTGGAAGTGCGGTTTGGGCATCCGCAGTGCTTGGCCTGTGAGGGCTGAGACCTCGCGGGCGATACCGATAATTGACGAGAGGTCGCCGCGATGGGCTTTAATTGAGAACTCCAGCACGACCTCGCCCAACACATCAGACAGTTTTTGCCCGATTTTGATGCTGGGGTCGAGGATGTAGATGCCGGAATGGTCTGTGCCGATGCCCAGTTCGCGGGGTGAGCAGAGCATGCCCTGTGAGACATAGCCCATCTTCTTGCTCTCGCCAATCGTAATGTCGCCAATTTTTGTGCCGGGCAAGGCTAGCGGCACCTTGTCGCCCTGCTTGATATTGGGTGCGCCACAGACGACACCCAGTTCACCGCTACCTGTAATCACGCGCGTATAGTTGAGATGGTCCGATTTCTCTACTTTTTCCAGGTGAATGATCTGCGCGGTAATGACCGTATCGCCCCAATCTTTGCCAAGATAGTCAATGGTCTCGACTTCCAGCCCTGCCATTGTCAGCGTGTGGGCCAGTTCTTCGGGCGACATCGTGATATCAACATATTCTTTGAGCCAGCTCAAAGGTACTCTCATAACAATTCTGTCCTTTATCGTATGTAGTGTAATATCGCCATTTTAGTTAGAATTGGCGCAAGAAACGCAGATCATTGCCGGAGAAGAGGCGAATCTCGTTGACGCCATATTTCAGCATGGCGACGCGCTCCACGCCCACGCCGAATGCGAAGCCGCGATATTTTGCTGGGTCATAGCCAACTTGTCGTAAGACACGCGGGTCCACCATGCCAGAGCCAAGAATCTCCAGCCAGCCCGTGTATTTACAGGTGCGACAACCCTCGCCCGCGCAGAAGGGACAGTCGATATCGACCTCGGCACTTGGCTCCGTGAAGGGGAAGTAGCTGCCTCGGAAGCGCACGCGGCGACCTTCGCCGAACATCTCTTGCGCGAAACGTTGCAGGCAACCTTTGAGATCTGCCATTGTGCAATGCTCATCGATCAGCAGACCCTCAATCTGGTGGAACATGGCCTCGTGTGAGGCATCAACAGCCTCATAGCGGAAGACCTTGCCGGGCACGACCACGCGCACGGGTGGGCGTGTCTGCTCCATCGTGCGTATCTGCATGGGCGAGGTCTGCGTGCGCAAGAGAATTTCGCCAGGGACCACCCAGAAGGTATCCTGCATATCGCGGGCTGGATGGTCAGCGGGAATGTTCAAGGCCTGGAAGTTGTAGTAGTCCGTCTCTACCTCTGGCCCTTGCACTACCTGGAAGCCCATGCGCGCAAAAATTTGCGTAATCTCTAAGGTCACGCGCGAAAGGGGATGCATGTGCCCTGTGGGTTGAGCGCGTCCAGGTAATGTCACATCAAGGCGTTCTTTCTCCAGGGCCGCAAGCAGTTCGCGCTGGTGCAGGCTTTCACGCCTGGCGGCTAGTTGCTGTTCTAGTTCGGCCTTGACCGTGTTGATCTTTTGACCGACGACAGGTCGCTCTTCTTTTGTCAATTTCGGCATCACGGCAGAGATATTTTTGAGTTCGCCGCGACTGCGGCCCAAATAACGAATATCCCACTCATCTAACTCCGCAGTAGTCGTAATTGCCTCTAATTCGGCAATAGCACGGACGCGCAAGTCGTCGAGTTGTTGTAGCAAAACATCGAGTTGTCCGATCATATACCCTCTCAAAAACACAAAAAACCGACAACCGTTCGTCTTCCTCGTGCGCTTCTTTCGTAAAGAAAAATCAGCGCGACGAGTGCAGGGACGAAGTTGTCGGTAACACTCCGTGGTACCACCCATGTTGAACACTGCTGTACAGTATATGAAGATGTACACAGCATTCCACTTCTTGATTATCCTGTAACGGGGATTGCCGGAGTTATCTAAAAATCATCACTCTACGATGGTGTTCAATAACTCGCTCTGGGGTGAACTTCGGCCCAACGTCCAGCAAAGAGGCTTGCAGTCAATGACCTCTTCTCCCTGCGCTTTCTTGCCGTGCCTACTCTCCCCATCATCGCGTGTTGTCTTGTTTGTTCGCTAAACACTATAACACAATGGCACAAGAAAATCTAGCATGATGATAAAAGAAAACAGAAAAGCGGAAAGATTGTGGCCTATTTAGGCCAATCTCGTTAATATCTGCTCCCTTATCCGTACACGTATGCAGATGAGGCTTGCAATCTATGACATGCAGTGTCATATGTGGACCATGCTGGCATAGCGTATGAGTGGTAAAGAAAGAGGATAGGTTCTCGCGCAGGGCATCGGGGTGAGAAATCATACGCTTATTCCGTTCTATAAAGAGCAGAGAAAGTGAGAATGGTTGCCAGCGATGTCTGTATGGATATGTAATAAGGATATTGAAAAACTATGAGTAATTTCTGGAACTCGCAACAACCACCTGCGCAACAGGCGGGAGGGAATCCACCGGAGCCACCGCGTAGTGGAAGTCTGTTACGCGACTATCGGCAGCAGCATGCACAGGTTCCCAATCAACAATCGCCTGTTGCGCCTTCTATGCCGTCCCCACAGAGTTATAATCCGTACTCGCCGCTGCCATCCAATATGCCACAGCAGGGCCAGGGGCTGCCACCAACGCAGGGACAACCAGTAGGAGCATATGGGGCCGGGCCAGTGCCGGGACGTGGCGGCTTGGTTGCGAACGGAGTGAACATGGTCAAGCAGTGGTCGGGCAAAATCGTGGCGGCACATCGTGCTGGCTACGAGCCACCTCCGCCGCCACTCGTCCTTTACCGCCCGTCACCACAAACACAGGAACCTGTTCAACCCAAAGTGCGGCCCTGGCGACGTTCGCGCGCTTTGCGTATCTCTCGTCAGATGCGCCAACGCCGTCAACGCTGGTCTAGCAGCGGCCCCAACCAGAAAAAGATAGGGATTGGTATTCTCATTGCTTTCGCGCTTCTGGTAGTTGTCCTTGTCTCCTCGACCAGTGCTTATGCCTACAACTACTATCAGCAGCAGGCACCCAATGTGCAGAATCTGGCGTCGGCCCAAATTGCGCAAACCTCGCGCATTTACGACCGCAACGGTGTTTTGCTCTATGAAGCCTATGACCAGGGGACAGGTGGCGGCAGGCGTACCTACGTGCAGTATCAGGACATCCCGCAGGTCATGCGCGATGCGATGACCGCAGCGGAAGATCCAACCTTCTGGACAAACACAGGTGTTGACCCACAAGGTATTACGCGCGCCGCCCTCCAGTATCTGAGCAGCGGACATGTCCAGAGTGGTGGTAGTACGATTACGCAGCAGTTGATCAAGAACCTGACTGGCAATACGCAGGATACGCTGAATCGTAAAATAGCAGAGGGCACGCTTGCTATTGGTATGACGCAGCAGTATCCAAAGTGGAAAATTCTGGAGATGTATCTAAATGTTGCGCCTTTTGGTTCACAGGATCTGGGTGTAGAAGCGGCAGTAGAAGAGTATTTCAAACTGCAACGCCAATGTACGACCGATTTTACGAAAGGCGTTTTCACCTGCACACCAGCGATTACACAACTCGGTTATGATCCAGCGACAAAAAAGAATAACCCATTATTAGCCCTGGCTCGTGCCTCACTGCTGGCTGGTATACCACAGAGTCCTGTTTCTTTTGATCCTACTCTTGGGAAGTCGCATGTTCAGTATCTGTTAGTCCGTCAGGATTATGTGCTAAATCAGATGCTGAAAGCAGGTATGTCTGTGCAGGGACTCGGTCCCATCACGCCGGGCATTATCAAGCAAGCAGAAGCACTGAGCGCAAAAATGACCTTTACGTCCTATCAGCATACTATTCTCGCTCCACACTTCGTCAACTGGGTCATTCCTCAGATCGAGGACGCCCTTGGCGGTGGGGCGCAAGGTGTGATGGCTTTCCTTAATGGTGGCTTCAACATCCGCACTACGATTGATTATAAAGTCGAACAGTATGTTGAGGCTGCCGTACAGCGTCACCTGTTCCAGCCAGAATATCAGCCTTTTTTGGGTGACTATGGTCCGTTGAATGTTGTTCATAATGTGAATGATGCGGCGGTCCTGGCGATGAATGCCAAAACGGGCGAGATCATCGCGATGGATGGTAGCTCGGACTACTACTCAACGAACCCGACGATTGATGGGCAGTTTAACGTCGTGACCGATGGCTATGGTCGTCAGCCCGGTTCAACCTTCAAGATTTTTGACTATATCACAGCCTTTGAGATGGGCATGTATCCAGGCATCGTCTTACCCGACGTAAAAACCTACTTCCCAAACGGAGGCGGTAGCAATATTGCTAATGCTTATCTGCCTTACGACTATCAGCATACCTTTAGCAATACGATGAGTACCATTCGTAGCGCAACGGCGAACTCGCGCAACGTTCCCGCTGTTAAGGCCGTCATGTTCGCTGGGGTAGATAATGTGATTAATACGGCGCGTCGCTTCGGTGTGACGGCCATTGACGCGGAGACAGCAGCCTACAATGCCAATCATAAATCTAATCTGACTCCTTTGCAGGTTTTTGGCCCCTCGCTGGCACTTGGCACGGCGCAGATCCCGCTCATTCAGATGGTCGGGGCCTATCAAGTTCTCGCCGATCAAGGAATGCGTGTGCCACCACATAGTGTGCTGGATATCTGGGACAATTATGGGCATCACCTGTATCACTACGATACGACTCATCCCAATAGTGTTCAGGTTGTGACGCCACAGCTTGCGTACATGATGACCTCGGTGCTGGCAGATGAGCCTGCGCGTGCCCCTGAATTTGGCTCTGACCACGTGCTTTCCTTCTGGGATATGGACCCCACGCACCAGGCATGGCAGGTTGCCGCTAAGACGGGTACGACTGACAACTTTGTAGATAACGTGACGATTGGCTATACGCCCGATATCGTGGTTGGTGTCTGGTCGGGTAATGCCGATAACTCGTCGATGATTAACTCGATTGGTTTGACCGGCGCGGCCCCGATCTGGCATAGCGTGATGGAGAATCTGGTTGGGCAGTGTAATTATGATTATACGACCAGTTCGGCTCCAGATCAGATCAAATGTACGGATATGCAAGATGTCAAGGCACTGCATTTTACTGATCAGCAGTTTACCGTCCCACAAGGCATTGTGCAGGCATCGACCAATACCTACAATGGCCTGATGGGTACTGGCAATTTTGACTGGATGCTCCAGGGCGAGCAGCCACAGCAGAGCGGTTTCGTTGCAACGGTAACCACCTGCCAACCAGCCACCAATGGTCAACCAGCTACCTGCCCTCCTGGAAACGGCAATGGCACGGGTGGAAATGGAAACGGCAATGGAAACGGCAACGGGAATGGAAATGGAAATGGAAACGGAAACGGAAACGGGAATGGTGGACATGGTATTGGCCGACAGGGAGGCTAAATAGCAAACCAATGGAGCAGACGCTGAGAGTGTCTCATTCTCAGCGTCTGCTCCATTGGTTTTGGATGGTAATTTTGTCACGTACTACATCAGGCTTTTAGCAACGTTTGCATGTCGGTAGTGATTTGCGCTGGTGTAAAGGTATCATCGAGATAGGCGCGTTCGCGTCCCTGTTGGTCAATGATATAGATGCCCAGGCTATGGTTGACTGCACTGGCCTGCCCTGGCTGTACATAGATATTGTAATTGTTCCACACGGGCGAGAGTTGTTGCTGGCTTCCAATCAGATAGTGCCAATAGCTCTGCATACGATGCAGCGCGCTAAAGGTTTGTACACTCTGCACGGTGTCACCTTTGGGGTCGGTGCTAACCGCGATAATGCCAATCTGCTGTGCCTGACTGCCCAGGGCGAGCATGGCTTGATGCAGTTTCTCGGCGGTCAGCGGACACTGATCAGGGCAGTGGGTATAGAGAAATGTGAGAATGACGGGTTTACCTCGGAACTGCGCGAGCGAGATCGTCTGCCCATTCTGGTCATTCAGGCTGAAATTTGGAGCGGGCGTCCCCCCCAGATCGGTCCCTTGCAGACCCGCGAAACTCACCCCTGGATTGCTGACCGCGCTTGGTGGCGCACCTACTACTTCGAGGCTATGCTGCCAGATCAATACAATGACGACAACTAGAACGGCAAACGTGATAACCGAGAGCCGTGACGCGAGACGCCAGTTCATCTTCCTGCTCCTATGCTAAAAATGAATCACGCGATCAACCACCATAACCGCGAAGATCGCCGCGAGATAACAATTTGAGTACCAGAAGAGCGTGCGCGCCCATTTTTTGCTGTCCGTATCATAGAGCAAGCGCACAGACATATAGACTAACACTGCACCCAGCAGCAATGATCCCGCAAGGTAGATGTAGCCCATCGTGTGCATTAAGAAAAGGATCAGTGTTACAGCAAGCAAAAGCAGCGAATAGAGGAAAATTTGGCGGCGCGTCTCGTGCTCTCCCATCATGACGGGGAGCATCGGCACACTGGCCTTCTCATAGTCTTTTTGGATGAGTAGTGAGAGTGCCCAGAAGTGTGGTGGCGTCCAGTAGAAGATGATCGCGAACAGCCAGATCGCGGGCAACGTTACGGAATTGGTGACAGCGGCCCAACCAACCAGAACTGGCACGGCCCCTGCCGCTCCGCCAATCACGATATTCTGCGCCGTCGAGCGTTTCAATCCTAACGTGTAGATAAGGACATAGAAGAGGATGGCGGAAAAGGCGAGAATCGCGCTTAGTAGATTGACAAACGCTGTCAAAATTAGAAAAGAGGCAATTCCCAGTATCACGCCGAAGACGAGCGCGTGATTAGGCTTGACCTTCCCCGCAGGCAGAGCACGCCGTTGTGTACGACCCATAAGCTGATCTATATCGCGGTCAATATAGCAATTAAGACTATTCGCGCTCCCCGCTGCCATTGCGCCACCGAGTAGCGTCGCAAAGGTCAGTCCGAAGGATGGCAATTTACCACCCGCAATAGCCATCGCTGCGGCTGTTGTGCCGAGCAGCAACACGGTGACATGCGGTTTCATCAAATTAATATAGCTCGCAATGGTCTGACGAAGAGGGCTTACATCTTCTTTTGCCTGTATAACACTCATTATGTTCTCCAAAATAGAAAAGGTCCGACGGTAGATACTCCGACGTTTCCTATTGTCGTCGTATCCCCTGATACCTCCCTTGCAGACCCTATACTATGCCTTACAAATACCTGAATGTTAAGAGGGAAAATGTGCTATCTTGACTACTTGGAGGAAAAAAGTGAAGGAGGCAGGCCATATTGCAGCAAGTGAATAATCTGGTCAGCAATCTGATCTGGCGTTGGCTCATCGCTATCGAACCATCCGCTAATACCCTGTGTAATCATGCCAGTGAGGAAACGCGCCAGTAAAGGAATGTCATAGTCGGTTAGGACGGGAGCCATGCTGGTGAGAAAATCGCTCAACCCATCGCGTAAAACAGCCTGGGCGCGTAGGGGATGCTGTACCTCTTTGCCGCCCGTCAGCGCGATACGGAAGAGGTCACGCTGCTCATACGCCTGATGCAGAATAACTCTAATGATTTTGTCGAGCGTTATTTCGTGTGTCTCATGCGAAAGCGTGTCCATCACATGCATGCGAATGGTCTGGATACCTTCTTGCAGCAAGGTATAGAAAGCTTCATCTTTATCGCGAAAGTGCAGGTAGAATGTGCCAACGCCGACATCCGCCGCATGCGTGATTTCCGCGATACTGGCCTCGTGATAGCCACGTGCGGCAAAGACCTGACGGGCAGCGGCAAGCAAGTCTGCGCGTGTGCGCGCCTTGCGGCGTGAGCCACGTCCCACGCTGTCATGTTCGTGTGTGTCTCTCTCTTTCATGATCGTGCTTCCTATGCTGTTATTATGGCCATTGTAGCATAGTAAAACAAGTCTTGCGCCTCATTTTGACGGCTGTAGGAAGCTCTTTGAGCGGTGGTGTTTTTGAAACCGCTCAAAGACCTTCCTGCGTTCGTTCAGGCTGTTTATGCTCCGAAACCGACGACACTCGTTTCGCCAGGTTGCGCTCCCACAAAAGTGAAGTAGAGACTGCGCTCGACGAGCAAGGGTAAGGGCGCATTTGCGCCGTTAGGGAGCGATTGTACAACCAGGGCCACGTCGATTGCTCTCCCGCTTGCGGTTGTCGCGCTAGCTGGTACATTGAACATGTTGTTGAGCGAGAGCTGAACGATGCCCAGGGCTGGTATAGTTACCTGCTGTTGGGCAAGCGTTTGGCCTGCACCGTTTGTGATGAAGCCTGTTATGGCAACATGAAGTGTGTTACTGTTGGGGTTGAAGAGTGTCACAAGCTCGGTAAAACTACTTCCGAGATGCCCTTCAGCAAAACTATAGACTGTCGAGATATCTGAAAGACCTATATTTGTGCCGCTACCAACCATTTCGATGCCTGTCTGCGTGGGGACCAGGGAGGGCGCGGAGAAGAATTGTTGCCGCTCTGCCACAATCCCAATCGCATTGGTAACGTTCACGTTGAGCGCGACGAGTTGACCATTGCCGACATCGTGATTGACCGACTCGAAAAGCTGGCTATGAGCTGCTACGGTGAGCGTAACGGTGCGTGTTGTATTATTGCCCAGGGCATAGAGTACACTCACATTAGCTGGGGTGGTCGTAGGATTAGCCAGGATTAGCTGTTCCTGCGAAACTCCGCGTGTGCCTGTATCGCCTGCTGGGAAATACCAGCTAGTGGCAGGGACAACGCCTGCAACTGTGCTCCCCCCCATCACAGTATTGCCGATCCCTGCAATGCCTGTGCGGAAATAGAGTGGACGCTCGACGGTAATTGGCTGGCTGCTATCAACTTGAATCAGGCTTTGATGCCCCGTGCCCAATGTCGCATTGACTGAGATTGTGCTACGTTGGCCTGCTGGCGCACTGATGACGGTTTGTCTAATGACGTTGCCTCCGCTTTCGTAGCTGACAGTCACGTTAGCAGTGGGTTGTCCTGGTGGATTGAGGATAGTCAAGAATGTGCTATAGCCTGACATGGTCGAGGCATTGGCAAAGGTGAAATGTTCACCTAACTGGGTTGCCCCCATCAGATCTGAGCCGCCTGGCACGGTATGACCAAAGGTGAAGTAGAGCGGGCGTTCCGCGATAATGGCGTTATCTGCGCTCACAATTAGTGAAACATCCAGGCCAGTATTCGAAAGGCGATCTACGTGCAGGACCTGATTGACGTTGACGGTTGTGCGTGTGCTCGGATTAAGTGTCAGCCTTTGTGTTGTTCCATTCTGTCCACGCAACAGATAATTGATTGTGACATGCGCGGCTACGCTGGCATTGGCATTTTCAAGGGTGAGATACTCCTGAAAACCGTTGCCTAGATGACCCTCGGCAAAGTACCAGAGCGTGCTGGCGGGGACGGTGCGGGCTGTCGCGAGGGTATTAGCCGCGAGGGCAAAGCCATAGGCATTCGCACTCCCTATCCCCGTTGCCATGTCATAGCCAGACGTTGCCGTGTAGTACAGGTTTGTGCCTGTTGTGATATCGTGAAATGCCTGTTCATAGGTCGTGTTGTTGCTGAGTAGCGTATACAGCGTTGGATTGAGAAAACCCAGGTTATTGCCGCCGTGTGCGAGAATATATTGGTTGCTCAAGGCCACGATAGCGGCCCACATCGGAGCGGCGGCTGAGGTTCCACCAACACGAACAAACGGCGTTGATGATGAACATCCTGCCGCGCTGATGGTGCAGTACACAATATAGCCGCTATTAGGATCCGCGTTGAGGGCGATATCGGGAACCTGACGACAATAACTGGCCGTAGGAGCGTTACAAGGCGTGCCGCTGCTATTGGGCGAGATGACGTTATTAGCACTTTGTTGATAGGCTGGCATCGTCCAGAACTGACTAATACCCCCGCCAGAACCATATCCTACTGTCTGGTCAGACCAGGCAATCTCAGAGCCGTAGCTATTGTTGTTATTGAGGCTTAAGGTCGTGCCGCCTACGCCCGTAATGTATGGATCGCTGGCGGGATCATCGACGGCAAGCGTTGAGCCCCCACAGTCGTATGCGCCACTGTCACCAGAGGCTGCCAGGATACTCTGGCCTTGTGCTGCGGCTTGCATAAAGAATTGCTGCTCTGCAGCGGCATCGCTCGGTGTCAAGTTTGCTTCGCATGTGCCCCAACTTATGCTAACGACGGGGATTGCGTCATTGAGGATCTGTGCCCATTCATCGTTATAGCCTGTACCGGTGTTGGGTGCTTCATAGACATAGAGATTTGCCATCTGCGGTAGCATGCCGAGCAGCACATCCATATCGAGAGTGACCTCTAAGCCGCCATTGCCAGGATTGCCAACGCCATTATCCACTAGTTTTGTAACGATCTGGGTCGGGGCGTGGTTGTCAAAACACTGCTGATAGCTGCTAATATCACCCGGTAGATAGCCATCCAGTTCAAAGAGTGCGATATTCTGCCCTTCGCCGTGTTTGCCTGCCGCATACAGGCTTGTAAAGTTATAACCTGTTGCCAGTTGCGCGGGCGTGTAGTAGCCGCTACCACTACTACCAGCTGACGGACATGTCTGTGTTAGGGGAGAACGCGCAGGTAGTGTCGTGGGATGCAGCGGCGGGTGGCCCCATACGAGTGCGTTGCTCAATCCACTGATCTGCTCAATGAGCGGACGTAACGTGAGAGGAATGAGCGGCGTTGTGTCATTGCTATAAAATACGCGCCCGCTGTTTGTGCGATAGAGCGAGAATTGAACGTTAAAGGCCTGTTCAGCCTGCGCAACTGTCGCACTTACGTCAATCATCTGGCGGCCAGACGCAACCCGTGTGACACGCATGCCATGCGCCTCAAGATATGTACTGACTATGTGTATATCCTGTTGGGTGGGACCATAGAGGGCCGCGAACGTGCTGGCCGGAAGATAGTGATGGTAGAGATAGGAACCGGGCGTGTATAGTTCCTGAAGATATTGCTTGAGCGCAGGCGCGTTGTGCAATGTGAGTACGATACTAAGCGCAAGTTGTTGTTGTGGGTCAACCTGACCCACGCGCTTGCTCTGGTGCACCAATGGGGACAGATCATTCTGCGCGAGGGGAACGAGGGTTGAATGGGCCGAGGTAGTGCGTGGCGTCGGCCAGGTGACGAGCAAGCCAAGTAGCACCAACAATACCACTCCACCAACCCACCAGCGTGTTCGTGACATAGATCTCATCATCTGCTCCTACTAGTGAAACATCTTGAATATGTTTGAATGTTTATGTCGGTTGATACCGCATATCCTTTTATCTTCAGTATAAAAAGAGCAAGAAATAGAGAGGGAAGCGTCTCCTTTTTTAGTGCCAAAAAGATAGGAGAGCGTGTGACATGTGTCACGCGCTCTCCGCGTAGAGATCAACTGTGACGGCACGGATTGTCCGTCATACCAGGATATAGCGTTAGTTTTTGCCCGGAAAGTTCTCGTCGTCCTCTTCGATGATGTTATAGGGTGGAACTTCAATGGGCACGCGGTAGCCGCCGCCCGACGATTTGGGTGCCTCGCTATTAGGTGGCATATCTGTCGGTGCCATCAGATCGGCGGAGATGGCCTTAACGAGTCGTTCAATGCGATCCCACCGTGCTGGGAAGCGTTCAGCATAGAATTTCTCGCGTCCTTCACCATCGTAGATGTAGAACAGGTAGTCTTGATCAATAAAGCGATATTGCACCTTCGTGTAAGGAATACGCACCAGTTCGATCACCTGCAATGTTGCACGCGATTGCTCCTGCGGTGCACTCACGCTTGGGCGTTCCTGCTGCTCGCTCTCGATCAGCGCGACCGCTGTTTGCCAGACATCGGAGGGAACCGCTTCAGGCGGCGCATCGGGATGCAGTGTCTCATTGACCTCCGCATTGTAGATCAGTTCACCGCTAGCCCGTTGCAACTGTTGCACTGGAATAACGCTTTCGCCAATAATGCGTGTCTGAGTGCGCAGATCGAAGCGACGCACGATCTCGCGATGACGGACCATCTTGCCTGTGCCGCCACATTGTGCGCACAGCGTAGTTTTTGCGCCCTCACAGGTGGTGCAGACGCGCTTGCCGTTGCCACACGTGCAGTCAACCTCGCCATTGATGCAGTCTGGGCAGGGCACCGTTTTGCCCTTGTTGGCGGGGTCTGTATCGACGGGATTGGGAATGGGCACACCTTGCTGACGGATGCCATCAAAGACATCGGCAACGCGCTCGCTAAAGGATGTGGCGACATTCTCGGCCTGACGCTGGAAAAATGGCTTCTTCTCGCCTTCGGTCCAATCAGCAATATAGCCGCGACCGCGACAGGTGGCGCAACGTTTCTTCGTGCGTCCCTTGCACTCCGGGCAAACAATCCAGCCGCGTCCATTACAGGTCATGCACAATGCGCGTCCTGTGCCGTTGCAGGAGGTACAGCCAATAATCTCGTCCAGTCCTTGTAAGCGCGTGCGACTGGTCGGAGCCTTTAAGCCCGTGATGGCTGCTAATTGGTAGTCCCACACGGGCAACAAAGGCTGTGGTTTTCCAACCGCTTTGCCAGTGTACGGCTCGGTGATAGTGTCCATGCCGCGTGTTTCCCAACGCGTTTGCACCGTCACTTCCCAGACTTCATCTGTTTGCCAGGATGTAATATCCATATAGCTGCCCAGGTCTTTAGCCACGCGCCAGTTCTCATTGCTCCACATGTTGGCGAGTTGGCGAATGCGCTGCTCTTCAACACTCGTGGGCTGACGTGGTGTTGGGGCGACTTGTGCCTGACGCCAATAGTCACTTGCTTTATCGACGACGCGCTTAATGCGCTGCTGTGCCTCGTTCGCGCCTTGTGATACGAGGCGGCGCACCTCTTCGAGCCGCTTCTCAACCTCTTCCTGGCTGAGTCCGCCCATCGGGTTTGTATCTTGTGCGCCGTTAGGCTGTTCGGGTTGATTGGGCTGACCCGATGGTCCTGGCTCTCCGGTATAACGACGTTCCCATTCATCGCCCATGAGTTTGTGCCTCTTTTCTATCGAAACGATGCTTTGCTGTTATGATGCAACCACATCCTACATCTCTCTTGCTTACCTTTTATACGTTCGATAGCGAAGCAGGTTGTATGAGGTTGTTTAGTGCAAATACCAATCGGTAGTCACAACGCCGCCATAGGAAACTGTGCGCTTAACGAGACCGCCGGGATTGGCAAAGGCCGTAACGGGTTTGCCCTTCTCTGCGAGGAGCAGGCTATCGTGCCAAATAGGAGCAGCACCATCTACGCCTGTGATATTGACCATCGCCGAGTTGTCATTATTGCCCGCCCAGACGCCCATCACGTAGTCACTGGTATAGCCAACTGTCCAGTTATCGCGGAAATCGTTGGAGGTTCCAGTTTTCACGGCTGCTGGACGCACGAGACCGGGGTTGCCCTGGTAGCACTGCGTCTGCGTGTTGCTATAAAGGTAGAGCGAACTGCACTTGCCAAACTCATACGTGCGGGCATTATTGTCGCTCAACACGTCAGTAATCATATAAGCCACCTGCTTGGTCAATACGCGCGTTCCCTGCACCGGGAAACGGAAAATCACATGTCCTGAGATGTCGCGCACGCTGTCAATCGCATGCGGTGGAATGCGCACGCCCCCGTTAGCAAAGGCTCCGTAGGCGGAGGTTTCGTCGAGCAGATGCACACTTAAACTACCGAGCACCATCGTATAGTTGGGCGTCCCTTCGTAGGATGTGATACCCATTGCCTGAGCGGTATGTAACGAGGCATCAACACCTGTCTGCATCAACAGCTTTACAGCTGGGATGTTGAACGAATTTTGTAGGGCATAGCGATAGGTTATCAGCCCATGATAGCGCAGGTCGTAGTTATGCGGAATATAGGGTGGTAGCCCACAACATAGCGGCACGACGAGCGGCTCATCATTGACGACTGTACCAGGACTGATGCCATGCTCGAAGGCTGTCGCATAGATGAATGGTTTGAATGACGAACCGGGCTGACGATAGCCTTGCGTCGCGACATCAAAATCATCCTGCGACGGGTTGATGTTCCCCAGCAGGACGCGAATAGCACCGTTGTGGTAGTCGATCAGTACCTCCGCAGCATTTGACATGTGATGTGGCTGCGCCAGTACTGCAATATGCTGTTGCGCGATTTTCAAGATTTGATTTTGTAAAGGAAGATCAAGTGTGGTTGAGACAACCAGACCTGCACGCGCCAATTCGTCGGGTTTTACATGCAATTCCTGGGCCAGTTCACCAATTGCATAATTGACGAAATGAGGTGCAAGATCATTATGAATAATGCCGCGATGGAGGAAGTTCGGTTGACTGACCTCTTTGATGGCGGCAAGTTGCTGCGCATGGGTGATATAGCCTTGGAGATACATCTGGTTTAGCACATCTTGCACACGTAAGAATGCCGCGTGAGGATGTAGAAATGGATCTCGTCCAATCGGCGCACTGGGAATACCCGCCAGCATTGCTGCTTGTGCGATGTCAAGTTGCGAAGCCGCCGTGGCTGTTGACGTATCTTGCAGGCTGAAATAGGTGAACGCAGCAGCATCTGCTCCGTATGCCTGTTCGCCGTAATAGGTGGTGTTAAGATACATTGAGAGAATTTGTTGCTTGGTATAGTAGCGCGTGATAGTGGGAGCCAGCACAATCTCTTGCAGTTTGCGCGCGGCGGTATCCTGATTGCCGACAATCGCATTCTTAATCAGCTGTTGCGTGATTGTACTCCCGCCCGCAACGATATGGCCGCTGGTCAGGTCGGAAAGAGCGGCGCGCACAATGCCAGTGATGTCATAGCCAGGATTGGTCATGAACGAATGATCTTCAATCGAGATTTCGGCCTCTTGCAAATAAGGTGAGATATGTTCTAGTGGTACAGTTGTCTGTAGTCCCTGATTAAGCATTTGATAGATGAGTGTACCATGCGCATCATACATTTTGAGGCTATCTTTAGGCAGAATATCTTCTAGTGTGGTGACCTGTTGTCCATAGCGTTGTTGCGTAGCATTGATGATCGCGGTCATAGAGATAAGGATCGTTGCACTGATAAGCACGAAAATCATAGCTCCAAAGGCCATTGGGAGCATGGCAAATTGCGTGCTGATGCGATCAATCGCGGCATAGCGCGAATTGCTGGCATGCAGGTTTTTGCGTTTAAGATAGCGGCGTGTACGCCATCCTGTCGGCTGCGGAAGACGATGTGGCACGGGATAATAGATACCACGTCGAGGCTGCTCTGGAATAGTATTAAGTCGTTGCGCAGCTGCCGCACGACTATGTTTGGGTAAACGCGCGATATGATGTTGTCCTGTACGAGAGATTGCTGACTCCTGCGTATGCAATACAGGAGCATTAGCGGGCGTGGGACGCTCTTCGGTCTGCATGTGTCCACCTTATATGACGTCTTCTAGTTGATACGGCACGTCAAAAACGCTGCCGTATCTAGTAACGGAAGAGTCGTAGAGTGAGTAACGGATGTGACAATCGGGTATAAAGTATTTATATTGATGTGTTTATATATAATGTTGTCGCTGCCTACCACCAACCAGGATTGGGTGATGGCACATTATCAGCAGGAGGCGCGAAAGCAAACGTATAGTCGCTTGGGCAGTAGGCGGTCGCGTTCTGCTGCGTAGGCGGTGGATTGCCAGGGCCAGGTTCACCCGGTTGTGGTGTTGGCATGGTCGCGGCAAACGTCGGCACTGTGCCCGGTAAAAACCAGTCACTGCTCTGTACGCCATCAGGGTATGTGACCTGAGACCAGATCAGACCACCCGGATTGACAAAGTTCTGGATAGGATGGTCTTGTTCGGCGAGTAGCATCGAGTCATGCCAGATGGGGGCGGCACCATCTACACCCGTGATATTCCACATTGGTGTATTGTTATCGTTGCCTGCCCAAACGCCCATCACGTAGTCTGTCGTATAGCCAACCGTCCAGTTATCTCGAAAATCGTTTGTTGTGCCCGTCTTGGCGGCGGCTGGTCGCACTGTCCCGCGATTGCCATTCCAGCAATCGGTTTGTGAGTTTGCATAGAGTTGAAGCACGTTGCAATCATAGAATTCTGGCAGGCGTGCGTTGTTATCACTCAACACGCTGGTCATCATGTATGCTAGCTGTGGACTAATAACGCGCGAGCCAGGATTATTCAGGTGGACATATCCGCGCTGGGAATTAACAAAGATGACCTTCTGAATTGCGTAGTAAGGTACGTGTACACCGCCATTCGCAAATGTCCCATAGGCCGAGGTGTGGTCGATCAAGCGCACGCCCAGACCGCCTAGCACAAGCGAATAGCCAGGTGTACCTTGATAGCTGCTAATACCCATGTTCTGTGCTGTTTGCATGGCGGCGTCGATGCCTACATGCTGTAAGACCTTGACGGCGGGAACGTTGAGCGAGTTTTGCAGCGCACAGCGTAATGTCATATGCCCGTGATAACGTTGATCGTAGTTTGTCGGCGTGAAGGCCGGCGGATTCGCGTTGGGCAGCGGGATCGTCAGCGGCTTGTCATCAATAGCCTGCGCGGGCGATGCCCCCTGTGCAAAGGCTGTCACGTAGACATAGGGTTTGAAGGATGAGCCGGGTTGCCGATAGCCCTGAGTCGCGACATCAAATTGGCCGTCAATGCTGCTATCGTTATAGTCAACGCTGCCCAATAGCGAGAGAATTGCCCCTGTATGAAAATCAATCAGCACCTCCGCCGCGTTCGACAGATTGTGCGTATAGCGCAATTGCGCGATATGCTGCTGCATGATCTTCTGAATCTTATCTTGTAGTGTGATATCGAGCGTGGTATAGACCTGCATATCGGAGCGCGACAACTGGGAGCGGCTCATATGGAAGGTTTTTTCGAGTTGTGTTAACACAAAATTGAAGAAATGCGGCGCGCGATTCTGCAAGCTGGGAGCGGTTTTGAAGAAATGCGCCTCTTTTGCCTCTTTGATTGCATCTAGTTCTTGTACTGTAGTGATGTAGCCCTGCTGCTGCATTAGCGTGAGGACAGTAACAAAGCGGTTAAAGGCCGCTTGTGGATGCTGCAAGGGATCATAGGTATAGGGTGAACTGGGAATACCTGCCAGCATCGCTGCCTGAGCCAAATCAAGTTGCTGCGCGGCTGTCGTGTTGTGCTGATCTTCCAAGCCAAAGTAGACGTTTGCCGCTGCGTCAATCCCATAGGCTTGTTCGCCGTAATAAATGCTATTGAGGTACATAGAAAGAATGTCGTTTTTGCTATAGTGGCTATTGAGTTGCGGCGTCAACACAATCTCTTCCAGTTTGCGTTGGATGGTGGTTTCATTGCCAACCACGAGATTTTTAATCAATTGCTGCGTGATTGTGCTGCCACCCTCGACGACATGCCCTGCGCGCAGATCATCAATAGCGGCGCGAATGATGCGCAAAATATCAATGCCCGGATTTGTCCAGAAGTTCTTGTCCTCGGTCGCAACCGTGGCGTTAATCAGAGCGGGTGAGACTGCGTTGAGCGTGACGCTCGTATGGATGCCCTGATCAGTAAGTTGTCCAATTATGCTACCTTTACTATCATACATTTTCAGGTTATCGCGTGGGAGCAAATCATGGAGTGTCAGAATTTGTGGCATATATTGTTGCTGCACACCTGTGTAAAAGCTATAAGCTGCATATGTGCCGCCACCTGTGAGCGAGAGGAAGAGCACAAGCAGCGTAAGCATGGTGATGCCAAGCGTGAGCCAGAAACGGTATACTGTGTGGGTATCATGCTTACGAGCCACACGCAGATGTTTACGGGAGAGGTGATGCAAAAAAATCGTGCGTACATGGCGTTCCCGTTTCATCTGAGCTATTCTGCGGGTAGCCAGATGCGCGCGCGCCCCTGTTAGCGCGGAGCGAGAAGAGGAACGCATAGGAGGCCCAAACCGCTCACTATGGGTCAGAGCACTTGCCTCTGGAATGGGTGTGTGTAGATTAGCCGGCGGCTTGTTTCGGCCTCTGTCTATTGGTAATGCTTGTTCGTTATTAGCTCGCTGTTGATAGGGGTCTGTCATCGTGCAAACATCCTTTTCGTTTCTGAAAAGAAGAACGTTATTGACCTCACATATTGCACAGCTATCATACAGACAGGATATCATATCTCGCAAGCAGTCAACAATAGGCTTTGTAGGATATGTTTCTTATTGGGCGTGCAAACGCACAGCCAGAGCGCAGAGGATGCTATTGACAAGCCACTAGTGACGCTTCTATACTTGCAATGTAACCGTTATCGGTAGCGTTTACGGAATTGACCTGATAATGTAGCGAAAATGGAGAGGATGTAGCGATTGGACGGCATATATGGTGCTATTTGTGCTCAGGACGAGGATAAAATATGAGTGAGAGACTAACGATCCATGATATCGCACGCCTGGCAGGGGTCTCAAATGCCACCGTCTCGCGTGTGTTGAACAACAAGCCGGATGTTAATCCAGAAACACGTGAGCGTGTGCTGCGGATCATGGATGAGCATGGTTTCGCTCCAAGTATCGCTGCTGCTGGTCTGGCGAGCCGCCGTAGTCGCCTGATAGGTGTACTGGTGCCTTCACTCAACTGGCCTTTTGTCGCGGAGATAATGCGCGGGGTAACGGCGGTCGCTGAAGAGGAAGCCTACGAAATTGTGCTGTACACAGCCTCGCAGACGCAGGACCGTAGCGAGGTCATTAATCGCATTGTCGCAACGCGTTTGACATCTGGGCTGGTTGCTATTCAGGTTGGGCAATCGGCACCCTACCTGAATAGCCTGTATGAACAGGGATTTCCTGTGGTGATGTTAACCGATCAGGTGCTTCCCGTTGAAGTTTCCTGCCCACTGATTGACGCTGACCATCGTAGCGGCGCGTATGAGGCTGTGCGTTACCTGTTACGTCGAGGGCATCGTCGTATTGCGCATATTCACGGACCGGCGACATTTCGCTCCTCGATGGAACGCTACGAAGGCTACTGTCAAGCATTGCAAGAGGCTGGTATTACGCCTGATCCTGCTCTTGTTGTCTATGGCGATTTCAAAGCTCCCACGGGACGCATGTGC
>DAIDJF010000043.1 GCA_027451525.1 Ktedonobacterales bacterium | reverse complement strand
CGGGCAAGTGCTTCACCAACTTGCGTACGGAGCGTAACGAACCAGTGACGCAGGTCTGTCAGTGCGGCAGGGGTGAGTATCGGACCGTGACCGGGGATAACATGGTCCGCTCCCAGTTGCTCCAGGCGTTCTAGAGCCTGAACCCACTGTGCTGAACTGCCGCCCGCGGGCATTGCGGGGACGATTCCGTTAAAGAGCAGGTCGCCTGTAAACAGTGTGCGCGATTGTGGGAACCATGCAACGCTATCGCTGGGGCTATGTGCGATGCCGCAATAGAACAGTTGAACCTCGATAGTGCCAACGAAGAGCATGAGTTGCTCCTGGAAAGTAATTGTGGGAGGCGTGATTACCACGTCAGTGACGAATGCTGCCATGCGTGGATTCTGTTGCCAGTTCGCCAGCGTCTGTTGCCCATTCGTGATTAATTCTTGCCGCACGCCTTCGTGCGCAATAATTGCACTGTCTGCAAATACCTGATTCCCATAGACATGATCGCCGTGAGGATGGGTATTAAAGAGGTAGAATGCACCATCTTTATGGAGTTCTTGTGCCGCGGCACGCAGTGGGACGGCTTCGCTAGCACCGATGCCAGAGTCTATGACGAGTACACTGCCGCCCTGGTTGATCAGGCCACGATTGCATATTCCACCAAGTGCAGCATTTATTCCTGGTACGATCTCTTGAATGCTCAATTCAGCCATACATTTACCTTTTTTCAAAAAACTAAACTTATCTTTTTGCGCCAAGTGTGGTCAGCAGACAAGCCAGATGCTGGGTCGATCGCTGCATCAGGGCATTTTTCTCATCCTGGGCCTGTTCCTCGTGACGCACTGAGAAACTGCCGTATTACAGCGAGGGAAGCTGAGCTATACCCTTACCGACTCTTCTGCTTTCGACTTGTTCATCACCATCGTAGAAACTACGTTGATTGCCGTAGTCTCCTGGATACTACTTGTTTCTTTATCCCTCTTGTTGAAAAGGGGCTTGCCACTGGCTGCTATCATATTCTGGATAGGTGATCTCCCACAGATGACCGGGTTCTTCCCGCGCCTCCCAGCGGCGTAAGGCGTCAAGCAGGACCTTTCGTTGTAAGTCATTTTGCTGTGGCCCACCCAGACTGTTACCGAGCTTGAAATGGTAGGGCGCAATGGCGCGTGGCGGGCCTGCCTGCTGAGATTGGTCTGGGGCAACAGTAATCAGGACAGTGGGAATACCGACCATCTCCACTTCGCGTTGGATGGCGACAACCACTCTGTGACAGAGCGGACATCCAGCGGTAAGAATAACGCCATCAGCCTTTGAACGTAAGATGATTTTTGCCATCTCTGGGGCGGCACGTTCGTACAAATCGCGAAATTGCTGTGTATAGCCCATAAAACCGAGATGTTTGTCGCTGACTCCTTTGATAATCCCTTCATCCGCAAGCTCACGCAGGCGATCAATAGGAAATACCACGTTGACATCAGCATCAGCATCTCGATGGTCATAGTGTTCATGAATGACCATCATTTGATTGGCTTGCACGTTGCCTGGAATGATGCGCCAGCTATTGTCACCCTCGATATCGAAAGGTTCCTGCTCGCGTAGTTGAACGCCCGCAGTTGTGATGAGCGCAAAAACGGTATCTTTAAGCTCTCGATTACGTGGTGTGTAGGGAATGCAGCGTTTAGACATTGTCATATTTGTTATTCCTCTAGTGCATACAATGGTTAGAAAAGCTTGTCTGTTGCTACGAAAGTATACGCCACAAAACACACATAAAGCAAACGGCAAGTTGTGGCAAACTTTTGAAGAATAATTCCTTATTTATTTTAGAAAGTATAATAACAAATATCTGTTAAAAATAACCGATATTTTATATAATACACACTGTATAATTGCGTGTCTCCTGGTGGAGTAGGGTTTTGAGAAGAGATGTACCTGGTATGGCTGAGGAAAAATTGCAGGCAGTAGTAGATATGTTTACGCACGAGATTTTGTCTACCCAATAAGCGTTTCGAGGTTGCGCTTGATCAGGATGAGCATTGTCTCATGCTTGACAAAAACAATAACAATATGTTATATTGAAGAATAGCAGATAGCTATATTGCGTTGTTGCTGGGGTGTTTCGTAGCGTAGGTGAAGAGGGAGCGAAACGGTTCGTTTTTCTTGTTTTCTTCTGATATCATTGTGTCATAGATCTCTTTATAAACGATTGAGGGTAGAGAAAGGGCAACCAGATGAATACGCGCTCCCATTCATGGCGCGGTAGCGTGCGGCGAATTGTTCGACTATGTACCGGATTACTAGTATTTGCCATGTTGCTTGTGTTGACTCTTATGACGAACGCTGCACAAGCTGCATCTGCGCATGTAGATGTCATGGTGCTCAATACCGATATCAGTCCCGCTTCACTACATTATTTTACTAGCGCGATCGCTACTGCTGAGCAGGATGGTGCCAGGGCACTCATTATCGAGATTGATACGCCAGGCGGTGATATTGACTCGATGAAAAGTATGACACAAGAAGAGCTGGTAAGTACTATACCGATTATCTCGTATGTTGGACCAACTGGTGGGAGAGCAGCTTCAGCAGGAGCATTTGTTGCGTTGGCGGCCCCGATTGTGGCAATGGCTCCCACGACGCGCATTGGAGCTTCCAGTCCTGTTACAAGTACAGGCGCGGACATTGGCAGTACGCTTAAGGCCAAGATTGAGAAAGATCTGGTTGCGGCTATCACAGGTTTTCAGCATCTCTATGGCCGAAATGAGGCGTTAGCAGCTTCAATGGTCACACAAGCTGCATCTTTTGATGATACGGCGGCCATCAGTTCACATCTTGTCGATATGGGGGCGGCAAATATATCGGCGTTGCTCCAAGCCGTTAATGGCAAGAGTATCCATCTCTATTCTGGTCGTGTTGTCACACTCAATACGGCGGGAGTAGCGATCAATACGCTCCAGCCTTCGTTGCTTGATACGCTCTATACCTTCTTGCTTGATCCAAACGTTTCGTTCTTGTTGTTTGTCATTGCTATCATTGGCATCTATCTAGAGGTTGCGCATCCGGGGACGATTGTGCCTGGGGTCACGGGTGCTCTGGCCTTGCTCCTGTTTTTCTTCTCTATCGGTTCTCTTTCGCCCAACTGGACAGGGCTGGCATTGATGGTACTGGCGTTTGTCTTTCTCGTGCTGGATGTACGCTTACCGACGCATGGTGTTTTAACGGGTGGTGCTGTTATTGCTCTGATTATAGGGTCGCTGCTCTTCTTTAACGGTAGCAACACATATGGCGGACCGCAACTTAACGTGTGGATCGTCTATCTGATGGCTGGTGTGATTGGAGCTATTGGTTTTACTCTGGTGGCTATCATTCTGCGTGTGCAAAGACTGCATATCACCACTGGTGCAGAAGGCATGATTGGACGCAGCGCGATTGTCTTGACGCCCTTGTTACCCGAAGGACGTGTGCGCTATGCAGGTGAAGACTGGGCCGCGATATTGGAACCACCTGCAACCTCAGCTGATGAAGGCTCAGAAGTGCAGATTACGGCGGTGAATGGCTTGCACCTGCACGTACGTCTGCTTCATACATTTATCCAACCCCATGTAGAAACGTATGTAGACACAGATATGTTGTCACCACAAGAACGTGGAAACATTTAAAGGAGCTTTGTTATGGGGACGTTTATACTTGGCATTATTGTTGTGATTGTGCTGATTGTCATCTTACTCTTCCTCTCAGCCATTCGCGTTGTGCAACAATATGAGCGCGGTGTGATCTTTGTGCTTGGACGCCTGATTGGAGCGAAAGGGCCGGGACTCTTTCTCGTTCCTCCCTTTATCTCACGTATGATCCGTGTAGACTTACGTATTGTCACTCTGAACGTGCCGCCGCAAGAGGTGATTACGCGCGATAACGTGACGATCAAAGTCACGGCGGTTATCTACTTCTATGTGGTAGATCCGTCGGCGGCAGTAGTCAATGTCATGAATTTCATTCAGGCGACGACGCAGATTGGGCAAACAACATTGCGTAACGTTATGGGGCAGGCAGAACTGGATGAGTTGCTTTCACAACGGAACAAGATCAATCGCGAACTGCAAACAATTATTGATGAGCATACCGAGCGTTGGGGGGTAAAGGTGACGGCAGTGGAGATCAAAGATATCGAACTGCCTGTGACCATGCAACGTGCGATGGCGAAACAGGCAGAGGCCGAGCGTGAGAAGCGCGCAAAGATCATTCATGCGCAAGGCGAATTGCAGGCATCTGCTCAACTTGCCGAGGCGGCGGCTATCATTGGGTCGCAACCAAGCACGCTCCAATTGCGCTATCTGCAAACGCTGACCGAGATTGCGGTTGAGAAAAACTCCACGATCATTTTCCCATTGCCGATAGACCTGATTCAGCCTATGTTGCGCGTGATGCAGTCGCATGCCGATGCTGCAACACAGGGGCAAAATGGAGATACACACACATCTCTCCCTATATCGCCTGTGCCGCCACGCTAAAGAAGGCTCTCTGTTCTCTAAAGAATGTGTGTCAGACAAAAGAGGAGGAAATGAAACACCTCCTCTTTTGTTATATCTCCTATGAGTTTAACATCTCATCCTGTTTTGCCCGTAGATACTCGGAACAGGTGCGATAGGTCTCTTCGGGAATAAGACCCTTCGACATATAATGATTGAGCATGACATCAAGTTTTAGAATGCTCATCAGATTATATCCGTGATAGCGGAGTCGTCCAGCCGCGCCGTGTTCACGGTCTATCAGCACAATCACGTCCTTGACCTTGATTTCATTCTCTTCAAGGAGGGCAGCGGTTTCCAGCACGCTACTTCCTCTGGTGATGAGATCGTCAATAATCAGGGCTGTATCGCCTTTTTCAAAACGGCCTTCAATCCCACGTTTGCCTGTTCCCTCTGGGCGTGTGCGCGCATAGATGAGCGGGGTATCTGTTTCGAGGGAATATGCGGAAGCGAGCAATAATCCACCAACTGGCACGCCTGCGACAAGATTGAAGGGGTGGACACGTGCGCGACGTAGAGATTGAGCGAGGTTGATTTCTTGTTGCATTAATTTACTGGCAACACGCAGCGCGGTTGGATGACTGATGAGAACCTTGGGGTTGACAAAAACGGGTGAACTGACCGCTGATTCGCTAACGGTGAAACTCCCAAATTGTACACCTCCCAGGTCAAACAGTATTTGCGCTAGCCAGAGATTATCTAATGACTGCTCTTTCGCCACCTAAACATCCTTTCTCTTTGAAGAGTAACCTGTTTCTTCAGTATATCATATGTGTTTGGAGCCGCCAACTCCCGAACTCCCGAAAGCACTCTTGCATTGTGCGTGTCTCTATGATACCCTAGTTCCCGTAATGAATGACTGCTTTTAACTTGTCAGGTGAAATACGATGCCAATTGTTAGCTTATCACAGGTGGGGAAATCGTTTGGTGCGGAGCGTATCTTCGCAAATGTAAGTTTCCAGATCAATGAACATGACCGTATTGGTTTAGTCGGCCCCAATGGGGCTGGAAAATCCACGCTACTCAATATTCTCGCGGGACGCGAACAAGAGGATGAAGGCACTATTGCCGTTGCACGCACAACCCGTATTGGTTATCTTTCCCAGATGGTAGATTTTCAGCCACAGAATACGCTACGCGCGGAGATGTTGACCGTTTTCGCCGAATTGCGCTCCTGGGAGCAAGAACTGCATGACCTTGCGCAGGAAATGGCCTCACCAGCTATTCAGGAAAATCAGGCATTACACGCGGAATTGTTAGCGCGTTACGATGATCTCCAGACGCGCTATGAGCATGGTGGCGGGTATACGTATGAAAATCGTGTGGAGCAGGTGCTGGATGGTCTGGGTTTTACCCGTGAACAGCAAGCGGCTCCTGTCATGAACCTGAGCGGAGGACAGCAGACACGAGCGTCATTAGGAAAGCTGCTTTTGCAGGATATCGACTTACTGCTACTGGACGAACCAACCAACCATCTTGACCTGGACGCCCTAGAATGGTTAGAAACCTATTTGAGTAGTTGGAAGGGTGCGCTCGTCGTAGTTGCGCATGATCGCTATTTTCTGGACAAAATCGTCTCACGCACGATAGAACTGGCTTTTGGGCGTATTGAGGAGTATCCAGGAAACTATACCAAATATCTTGAGTTACGTGAAGAGCGTATGGAGCGTCGTTTACGCGAGTATGCAGCGCAGCAGGCATATATTGCGCATACTGAAGAGTTTATTCGTCGCTACAAGGCGGGTCAGCGTAGTCGCGAGGCGCGTGGGCGTCAAACCTTGCTTAATCGTATGGAGCGCGTGGAGCGTCCACAAGATTTTCCAGAACTGGCCTTTGAATTTACACCCGTGACGGATAGTGGTCTCGTCGTCATCTCAACGCAACGGTTAGTTGTCGGCTATGGCAATGATAGACGCGCGCCTTCCCAGACAGGTGAAGCAATGGCTTTGATCAATGTGAGTGACCTCGAATTGGTACGTGGTGATCGTGTGGGTCTGCTCGGCCCAAATGGATCAGGCAAGACGACCTTACTGCGCACGCTTATTGGTGAGCTTGCGCCTTTGGGCGGTCAGGCACAGTTAGGACATAACGTACGTATCGGTTACTATTCACAGACTCACTCTGGCCTGAACATGGACCGCACGATTCTTGACGAAATTCGCGAGGTGAGCACCTTAAGTGAAGAGGGGGCACGCGGTTTTCTTGGGCGTTTCCTGTTTTCCGGTGATGATGTCTTTAAGTCAATTGGCGTTCTGAGTGGTGGTGAGCGTAGTCGTGTCGCGCTGGCAAAGTTAACGCTGCAAGGTTCAAACTTTATGGTCTTGGACGAGCCTACGAACCACCTCGATTTGCAATCGCGCCAATTCCTTGAAGAGGTATTGGGTGAATACGAGGGAACGCTCCTGTTTGTCTCACATGACCGTTACTTTATTGATCGTCTGGCGACGAAAGTATGGGCGGTTGAGCAGGGCACGCTGATCCCGTATCTTGGGAACTATACCGAGTATCGTACACGCCGTCAGCAAATCGTGCAAACAGCTACTGCTACTGTCGTAAAAAAGCCGAGTGTGGAGAGCACAAAGGCGGCGTCACCCGCCAAAAACGCTGGCAAAAAGGGCGCGAAGGTAAAGGTACGCACAGTAGAAGATGTAGAGCGCGAGATTGAGAAGGCTGAAATGCGTGTCAAAGAGATTGAAACAGCTCTTGAGCAGGCAGCCCTACAAGCGGATGCTGCGCAGTTGACGCAGTTGACGAGTGACTATGAGCAAGCAAAAGCGGCGGTCGAGCAACTGATGAGTGAATGGGAACATCTTGCGGATGTGGCTTCTTAGTGGAGCTTCTCTGTTCCCAAGGAATGTTCTTGCCTCTGTCATGTGCGCCGTTTGCGCACTCCATAGATGCTACCTACCAGTAGACCACCAAGTCCCAGTAAGAAAGGCAAAGCGGCAGCCAGCAAGAGCCAGGCTCCAGTAAAAATGAGTGGCACGAAGAGGTTGGGATGATTGCCAATTGCCGCGAAAATGCGTGTCTGTAATGGTTTGTACAATACACTTCCCACTAATGCTCCTGTGATAAGTGAGAGTAGCGTAGTGAGGACAACACGAGAAAAGCCGTAACGATATGCTCCCCGCGCAGCGTTGACACAGAGCAGCGATAAACCGAGACTAAGGAATAGCAGGTCTAAAAGGGTAGGGAGATGCGAGAAAAGGAGCAGGCTCACACCTATAGCACCCAGCACTAAACCACCTACCTGTACCAGAAGGCCGAGCAGAAATGAGCGACTATTCTCTTTTGGCGGTGTGGCTGAAACAGAAGGGCCTTGCTGGGCTTTCATACTTCCGCTTGCCTGCATCGTCGCCATTGTCGTCATAATCGTGTTTTTAATCGTATAGTACTCGCTGTTATTGCCATCTAGCTCAATGGCGCGTTGAATAGCCGAAAATGCCGGTTGATGTTGACCGAGATTGTTGAGGAGCACTGCGCGCAGACTCCAGACCGAAGCATTTTGTGGCTCTAATTGTACAAGTTGTTCGACAATCGCAAGTGCTTCCTGAAACTGACCCTGCGTACCGAGCAGTTGTCCTTTTAAGAGTAAGGCCGCTGTTTCCTGGGGATTGATCTGCAATACCTGATTTGCAAGCGTAAAGGCTCTATAGAAATCTTGCATACGCGCTGCTTGTTGAGCTTGCTCTAAAATGGCTGCGCTTTGTTGTTGGAGATGTTGCCCAACGATAGCAGCGGATGTGAGGCCAGAAGTATTGCGTGGGGCTGTCTGCTGTGCCATCGTTGCAGTCGCGGTCTGCGATGACCCAGTAGAGGCTGTGGGTGCAGTGTATGGTCCGGTAGCGGTCATAAAAGGGCCGGTCTGTGGCAATTGAGAGAATGATTGTGGTGCAAAACTTGTAGCTAATTCCCCTGTCAATGTAATAGGCGTACGCTCATGCCCAAGGAGTGATGGCATGTGTTGGGCACCTAGCGAGCTAGACAGGAATGTGTAAAGGCTACGTAGCGTGATAGTACCACTGGCAGGATCGCTAGCAGGCCCACACAAACCAAGAATGCTGCGATACATGAAGAGTCCTAAGCCGCGTTCTCCTTGTTCTGCGCGTTGGGCATCGCCACGTGCTGAGCAGAGAAAAAGCCGAGAGTTTTGCTGTCCTGGAATCTGTGTCAGTGCAGAGGCGAGCAACGGTTGGTAATCGGTAGGTGTACTACGGCGCATGTGCCACACGGGACCTGTTTGTACACAATCGAGGATGACAAGTATCTGTGCTGCACGACTACGCGCCAGGATATGACGGGCAAGTGATGGCAGATGTAGGGCTGTTGAAGAATCGCGGTAAAGGGTATTGTTACAAGCCAGATAGCCATCGCCTGTGCGCTCGTCAATGAAGGCATGCCCTGCAAAATAGAGCAGAATCATATCATCAGGGGCAACAGTGGTAATGCAATGGTGCATGAGCAGAGATTCAAGCAATTCGCGTGTTGCATGTATTCCTTGCACATGTTGTACATCTGCGGGAGACCACTTGCCGCCCTGTGCATTAACCAACCATTGTGCCAGTGCGCGCGCATCGTTTTCGGCAAATTGCAATGATTGGAATGTGGTGTCTTGATAATTATTGATTCCTACGATTAATCCTAAACGTCTACCCATCTGGCTCTCCTTACGCCCCTGGATACTTTCCTGCTCTGCCATTGTACGATAGAATATAGCAGTCAAGGCAATAGGCACGAGAAAAAGGGTACTTTTGGCAAGGATGTCGGCGTGCCTTTTGCCATGATATACTCATAAAGACATATTTGATGGGAAAGGATAGAGAGCCGTGCCACGTATTATCGGACTAACTGGCAATATAGCATGTGGTAAAACCTCTGTGGGTGCGATGTTGCGCGAACTGGGAGCGGAACGCTATATTGATGCGGACGCGCTGGTGCATCATCTCTACGAAGCGGGTCAGCCAATAGCAGTCCAGGTAGCGGAAATCTTTGGAGCAAGTGTCCTTGGGTCAGATGGGACAATCGACCGCAAGGCATTGGGCGCGATTGTGTTTCAGGATGCCCAAGCCATGAAACGGCTAGAAAGCATCGTCCATCCGGCTGTAGGGATGGCTCTCATGAACGAATTAGCCCAGGTGAGCACGCAGGGGATCGCGATTATTGACGCGGTGAAGCTCCTTGAGGGTGGTTCGGGCGCGTTATGTCAGAGTAAGTGGTTAGTAACCTGTCCTGAAGAGCAGGAAAAACGTCGCCTGATGGAGCGCAATCATCTGAGTGAAGATGAGGCGCAGGCGCGTCTACGAGCGCAGCCTGCGGTCGCACCGCGTCTCGCGCTCGTAGATGAGGTAATAGATAATGGCGGCTCTCTGGAGGAGACACGCCAGCAAGTGCGCTCGGCCTTCGAGCGTTTTTGTCAGCGTTTCCCTGCTTAATGAAGGCCCGCGTTATTATCGCTTTCTTTATGCTGTACGAAATCCAATGACCGTGAACACGGGATCATGACCGCGCCAGAACCATGTACTACTAGGAGCAATGTGGCGTTCGATACGTACACGCTGGAAGCCACCCGCTTGCACGTAGTATTGGCGGACAAGGGCAATATGCTCCTCATTATCGCCTTCGTGCCAGATACGCACGGCTTTAGTAGGAAACATACGATCTGAGAAAGACACAATAGAGACACCGCCCGGTTTTAAGACGCGAGAAACCTCGCGGAAGACTTCAATAGGCTGTATAAGATACTGCACCGAAACAGTGTTGAGTACAGCCTCAAATGTTGCGTCTGCGAAGGGCAAAGCCGGTCGCTTATTTAGATCCTGCACGACAAAACTGGTCAATTGCGTGTTGACCTCTAACTCTTCTTTATTCATACCAAGCCCTATTACCTCTTTATACCTTATATCGACAGGTAAATGGGAGTAGCAGCTACTCATAAGATCAAGTATAGAAGTATCTGCCTGGGTATATCTGCGAATAATATCTGTTACAATAGCCTGAGCCTTCTCATCGATATGCGCGACGATGCGCGGCGTAAGGTAGAATTGCGCATCGTCGGACTCATCGTGGCGTGAGAAATCATCCGGCTTCAAGAGATGTTGCATAGCTCTTTGCCCCTGTTTGAAATCAGAATAATGCTTTTCTTTATACAAGACGCGCCAAATCCGTAGGATGGAGCATTGATTAGATGTACTACCACTATTGGACATGCCAAGATAGTCTATAAATACATTCACTATGCGAAAAAACAGGTATGATAGGAGAGTGAGAATATAAAAAACGCAGAGAAAAGCGTATTGACAGCCGTAGGGATAGCACGTATAATCTCACCAGTCGTAGCTCCAATGCTGTATCACAATACCCTGTTTTTGCTAGTCCATATGTAACCAAATTTCTAAATATGGTTTGCATGGGAAGAAGGCCGCGGTGTATGCTGGTGAGATTTGCCAAATTGAAGACGTATATTATCATCGTAGGAGGAAGTAGTTGTTGAGAGTGGTTCTCTGCGATTTTCATTCCTCTTCCGATAACCAGTACGATGTATTTGGTATTGCTGAAGGAGGCTAACTGCAATATGCAGAAGAGTTGGTCGCGTATTTTAGCGTTGGCAATGGGCATTCCCCTGTTGCTGGCGATTTTGGCAGCATGTGGTGCTGGGACCACTACTGGAACAGGCAGTGCAACAAGCACAACAAGTAAAGTCATTAAAGTTGCCACAGATTTTCCCGTTTCTGGTAAGGACACCAGTAGCGGTAAACCGGCAGAGAATGGTGCTGCACTGGCTGTTGCACAGGCAAATGCAAGCAATTTAATCCCTGGATATACGATTGTGTTTGTGCCGAAAGATGATGTGGGCGTCAGTGGCATCCATGATCCCGCTGTTGGCGTGCAGAACGTGAAGGCACTGATTGGTGATGCACTGGTTGCTGGTATTGTTGGTCCATTCAACAGTAACGTGGCAAAGGCTGAAATGCCAGTCGCAAACCAGGCTCCTATCGCTATGATTAGCCCATCAAATACTAACCCTTGTTTGACAAAAAATACAGCTGCTTCTGGCTGTAGCGGGGCGAACGATCAGTTGGCGACATTGCGCCCGAGCGGAAAAGTGACCTATTTCCGTGTTGCGACGACAGACGACCATCAGGGGCCTGCCAATGCTGACTACCTGTACAAGACGTTGAACTATCGTAAGGTCTACGTCATCGACGATGCGGAAACATACGGTATCGGTATCTCGGCAAACTTTGAGAAGGAATGGAAGGCTCTGGGCGGCACAGTTTTGGGCCATAGCAGTGAGCAAAGCTCGACAACCTCGTATGTCTCGTTGCTGACGCAGATTGCTGCTCAAAAACCCGATGTCATCTACTTTGGTGGCCTTGACTCTACTGGTGGTATCTTGCTCCGTCAGCAGATGTTGCAGGTCCCTGGTCTAGCCAATACCCCATTCGCTGGTGGTGATGGTCTGGTAACCAGCACTTTTGCGACGACTATCGGTTTGGGCAAAGGTGGACCGATCTATGCAACAGTTGCGACAACTGATGCCTCGAATACCTCTTCTGCACAGAGCTTCATTCAGCAGTATGACGCGAAGTATGGTGCATCGAACCTCGGTGCATACAGTGCGGCTGCTTATGACTGCATGAATATTCTGCTCCAGTCTATCAAAACCGCGATTAGCAATGGTGCTAAGGTACCGACTAACTCGAATGACTCTGCTACTGCAGCAACCTTCCGTCAGGCCGTTATCAACGCTATTCAGAACATCCAGTTTAGTGGCGCGTTAGGACCTCAATCGTTCGACGCCAATGGCGATACGACAAACCGTGTCATCACCATTTACAAACTTGGTCCTAATAGCAGTGGGCAACCTGACTGGATTTACGCGACAGCAGTGAACGTCCAGGGTTAATGTCCACTCAGTGTCTTTTAGCTGTTTGATCGGCATAGGACAGAAGAGAATCTTGCACAGACATTCCTGAATATCAGGCAGAGCGGTTCTACCTGATGTTCAGGAACCAGAGGGGAAGCTGGCATAACAGATGCATATTGCATGTTATGCTGTTTCCCTTCTTCATACTATATGCTTTCTGATGGAAGGTGGTAATCCACGTATGACATTATTCTTGCAAGAATTGATTGTAGGATTGGCAACAGGAGCAATTTATGCTCTTATTGCGCTTGGCTATACAATGGTGTATGGAATCATCGAACTGATTAATTTCGCTCACGGCGATGTATTCATGATTGGAACGCTCGTCTCTATCGTTTTTCTCAATTTTCTCGGTATCAATTCTAACTCGAACATTACGGGTTTTTCCCTGATTGCTATTTTGGTTGCAACCTGCCTGATGTCTATGCTGATCTGCGCTGTTCTGGGTGTAGCTATTGAACGCATTGCCTATCGTCCCTTGCGCAATGCTCCGCGTCTGGCTCCTCTTATCACCGCGATTGGCGTATCCCTGGTTCTAGAAGATGTTGGAAAACTCTGGAAAGGCGTCAACTTCATCTCTTTCCCCCAGATTCTTCCCATCGTGAACTATAACATTGGTTCGGTCACTATCAGCAATGTAAATATCCTGGTGCTGATCGTATCTCTACTCTTAATGGTTGGTTTGCAACTGCTTGTTTCAAGAACACGTATCGGGCGTGCGATGCGTGCGGTCGCGCAAGATCGTGAAGCTGCTGCTTTGATGGGTGTCAATGTAGATTTTATCATTGCTTTCACCTTCTTTATTGGGGCGGCATTGGCTGGAGCTGCAGGTTTCATTTATGAATTGCAATATGGAAGTACGGTCTTCTATATTGGTTTCCAACTTGGCCTGATTGCTTTTACGGCTGCGGTTTTGGGGGGTATCGGGAATATCGCCGGAGCAATGCTAGGTGGCATCGTGATTGGTGTTGTTGAAGCTCTCTCTACCCTCGTGCCTGACACTGTGTTGCCGCATGGCGGTGCTGCCTGGACACGTGCCATCATTTTCGCCATCCTTATTCTGATCCTGGTGTTCCGTCCCTCGGGCATTCTTGGGCAGCAGACACCGGAAAAAGTTTGATGCTGCGCGCAGCTTATTAACCTGAAAAATGGAGTGATACTCGCATGGCTGTATCCAAAAACGCGCAAACGCTTTTCCCGACGGGCGACACGCGCAATCTGCTCATAAAGTGGGTTGTTGCTCTCCTTGTGCCCGCATTTGTTTTTGTCTTCTTCTTCGGTGAAGCGGTGGTCAATACCATTGTTTCTCCCTCTACTGCCATTCCTGGTGTACCAACAGACCCTCTTTCCTTGACGCTCGTTGCAATTTTTACGCTCATCTTCTACGCCACCATTATTGCACTAACTGGCTATCTTGTGGCGACCGATAATGGCAAACAAGGAATGCTGGTCGTATGGCTAGATATGCTCTTCTTTGCGGTCGTGCCTATTATCCTGGTTTCGCTGCTGGGATTGATCATTGGTCTGGCAATTAGCGCAATTATATGGGCGATCTACCTGGTGGTCAAAAGCCGTTTAACACGTAGCAAGTCGGGGGGGGTTGCCGCCGCGTCTGCCGCGTCTGCTCTACATAAGTTGAGCGAGGCTGAACGCGCTACCGTCATGCAACGTGCGACGGCTGGCGCATTCTGGTTCTCAGCAGCCTTAAGTGTGGCCTGGCTTATTCTCGACATCGTCTACATTATTAGTGGTCAACTTGCTACAGTCCTGATCATCTATGTCGTCGTGCGGACTCTCGTGTTACCTGTGCTTGGCTATGTTTTGGGACGTGCGAGTGGCACTATTACGCTTTATCTCGCTAAACAGAAAGCTAGTAGCGATAATAATCCAATTCAGGAGCAGAAATCTGTGAATACCTCCGCGAATGGACAAACGAAACCAGCACGGACGAGCACGAGCACTCTGTTTAGTGATTTGCCCTTAAATAGCCCTGGCGCACGCCGCTTCCTGCTCACCCTGTTGCTTCTCTTTGTGCTTTTCTATCCCATCCTTGATCCATTTTTGTTTGGGGCTGGTACAGATGGACGCTTGGCGGGTTACGGTGATGCTGGCTATTACGTGATTCTTGCCCTTGGCCTCAATATTGTCGTTGGTTTTGCGGGTCTGCTTGACCTGGGTTATGTGGCCTTCTTCGCGATTGGTGCCTATGTCTGGGGTATTTTCGGTTCAAACCAGTTTTCCGCGATTACGGGCATTCCAGTCAATGTCGCGATTCTCCCCTGGCTCTTCTGGCCGATGTTGATCATCACTGCTCTTGTTGCAGCCTTCTGGGGTGTCATGCTTGGTGCGCCAACGCTGCGTTTACGTGGTGACTATCTGGCAATTGTGACGCTGGGCTTCGGTGAAATTGTACCAATTGTCTTCCTGGAACTGGACAAATATACCAATGGTTCCAATGGTATTGTGGGCGTACAATCTCCCGCTTTCCCTGGTGTGAATTGGTCAAGTTCCACGCCCTACTATTACCTGATTCTGGCCTTAATCGCGCTGGTCATTTTTGCCAATGTGCGTCTGCGTGACTCACGCCTGGGACGTGCCTGGGTTGCGATTCGCGAGGATGAAATCGCGGCAGCCTCTTCGGGCATCAATCTGGTGAATACAAAATTGTTTGCCTTTGCCGCTGGTGCGTTTTTCTCAGGACTCGCGGGAGCGTATCATGCCGCGAAATTGGGTAGCGTCTCGCCGGATAACTTTAGCTTTGGTGACTCGGTAATCTACCTGGCAATGGTCGTTATTGGCGGCATTGGCAGTATTCCTGGCGTTATCGTCGGCGCGCTCGCTGTGTATGCGATTAACGAGTTTATCCTCGCGCAGCTCGATACGTTGGCTGCAGACCCTACCAGTTTTATGCATCCGATCTTTACCGCAATCACCCACTTTATTCCTGGCTTCACGTTCGGCAATATCCGTAACCTGACCTTTGGGGTTATTCTGATTGTGATTATGATCTTCCGTCCCGAAGGCTTAATCCCCAGTGCGCGCAGACGGCGCGAGTTGCATCGCTCCGAGGCCGAGTCGTTTGAAGTCGAACCATTAGAAGTTCCGCCGGGCGCGCCAGATTTTGAGTCTGAAGTGCGTGTTGAGTAGTCATAAAGAGGGTTATTATGAGCATTGCAGCAGAACAAACGCATACGGGAACACCGCTTCTGGAACTGAGTCAGGTGACGAAGCAGTTCGGTGGCTTGACTGCGGTCAAAGATGTGGACTTGAGCATCTGGCCTAAAGAGATCATCAGTGTCATCGGTCCTAATGGTGCGGGCAAGACGACCGTTTTCAATCTGATTACGGGTATCTATACACCCACTGCGGGCGATATTCGCCTGGAAGGGAAATCGTTAGTTGGTCTGAAGCCGAATCAGATTGTCGTGCGTGGCATTACGCGCACGTTCCAGAATATTCGCCTGTTCAATAATATGACCGTGTTGGAGAATGTGCTGGTCGGCGAGCATACGCAGTTAAAAGCCTCAGTATTGGGATCCCTTTTCCATACGCGGCGCGTTGTGCGCGAGGAGAGCGAAGCCCGTAAACGCGCTCTCGAATTGTTGTCGTTCTTCGGCACTGTACTGATCGAGCGGCAAGATGAGTACGTGATTAATCTTTCATATGCCGACCGCCGTCGTATAGAAATTGCTCGCGCGCTAGCGGCAAACCCCAAGTTGCTGCTCCTGGATGAGCCAACCGCAGGTATGAATGAGGCTGAAACGCTAGAGGCAGTCAAGTATATTCGTCGCTTGCGCGATGAGTTGGGCTTGACAATTCTCTTGATCGAACACAAACTGGCGGTCACTATGGGCATGTCCGACCGTATCGCGGTATTGGATTATGGGCAGAAAATCGCAGAGGGTTTACCAGAAGATGTGCGCCGCGATGAGCGTGTGATCACTGCCTATCTGGGAAGAGCGAAAACGACTGATGAAAAAGCCACTGAGCTATAGGCTATTGGGGAATCCAAAGCGGTGAAGAGCAAAGAGGAACAGGTAACGGAGAGAACAATGTCTACGATGTTACGGCTAGTTGATGTAGATACCTATTATGGCCCAAGCCAGGTATTACATGGCATCTCGCTTGAGGTCAATAAAGGGGAGATCGTATGCCTGCTCGGTGCGAATGCCGCGGGCAAAACGACAACAATGAAAACGATTTTCGGCTTGGTGCGGGCCAAAAGTGGCAAGATAGAGTTTGATGGGCAGGCAATAGAAAAGCGACTTCCTGGTGATATTGTGCGCTCTGGTCTGGCCCTCGTGCCAGAAGCGCGTCGTATCTTCGGTCGTATGAGCGTGCTGGAAAATCTACAGATGGGAGCCTATAGCCGCAGTAGCCATGCTGAAGTGGCTGCTGATATCGATCACGTCTGCCAGATTTTTCCGCGCATCAAAGAGCGTTTAAAACAGATTGCTGGCACGATGTCAGGCGGTGAGCAGCAAATGCTGGCGATGGCACGCGCTTTGATGTCGCGCCCACGTATGATCTGCATGGATGAACCATCGATGGGCCTCTCGCCCATCCTTGTAGAGACCGTTTTCGACACGGTAAAGCAGATTCGTAGCGAGGGCGTGACGATTTTCTTGGTTGAGCAGAACGCTTCGATGGCCCTTAGTCTGGCTGACCGTGGCTATGTCCTTCAGACGGGCAATATTGTATTAAGCGATACTGCTCCTAATCTGCTGCAAAATGATCTGGTTCGGCAGGCCTATCTTGGCGGTGCATAGCGTAATGATGCGCGTTTTTACCAACCAAACGGTAAAAACGCGCATCTATCTTCTCTTCAATTAGATCCGATCAAGTTTATGATGCAATTCCTCAATGCGTTGAAGAACCTCTTGCAGGGTTGTGACGCGCAAATCCTCCATATCTTCGCGCAACGTCTCTAAACGCTCTAGCAATTCCATATCATCGTATTCTTCCTCATCATACAGGTCCTTCTCTTCCTCGCCGGGCATTTGTTTGTTATTGTTCTGATCGCTCATATGCGTTGATCCTCCAGTATGCAGAAACAGTGTTCACGAAAAAAGAAACGAAGTATTGGCATTTTCATAACTCCAACCCGCTTGTGTGTCATTGCCAGTGTCAACCAGTGCGGGTTGCCCCACTTGTCCACGCGCATCAATGCTGACACTATACAATCCCTGTCGTGCCGCTAGTTGTTTTCCTTGCCAGAAAGAGCGGTTGCGCGTGAGGAAAAGAAAATGCCTGCTATCACTGGCCCAGATCGAGTTGCCAATAGGATGCAGTAAAGCGTTTACCCCTATGATAGACGGCGATCTTGCTGGCCGGTTGCCCGTTGACGTATCGCTGAGCAACACCTGTTGTTGTTGCGTCGCGAGTGAGACAAGCGAGAGCGTGTGCAGGCCATCGAAGATGATAAACTGGCTATCGGGTGACCAGTAAGGAATGCTCTGTGCATCGGTCGTGATCGAAAATGAGGTCATACTATGAATATTGAGCAATGTATAGCTTGTGCCAGTGGTGTACAAGATAGTATTGCCATCAGGTGACCAGGAAAATTGTGTACATGCACAGGTGGTTAAAAGTGTCGCGTGGTTATCGGCTGAACGCAGGAGTAATTGTACTGTTTGTGGGTTTCCGCTGTTGGATGATGGTGAAGACGTGGCAACTGCGTAAAGAATAGCGGGAGTATGATGTGCTGGTTGCCAGAGAATGCGCTCCAATGAGGCGGGGAGTGGATGCGTAGGAAGTGGAGTGGGGAGCACGTAATGCAGCCCTTTCCCTGCCAAGGTCGTTGTAAAAACACCGTTTTGGGAATTTCCTATAGTCGTGTTTTGTTCTGAAAGTGATGGGATTGAATAACTACGTGGTAACGTCTGGGTCGCGATGCCTCCTGGCTGATCATTTTGTGAGACAAGCCAGACAACATCAAGCGGATTGTTGGTTGTAAGTCCTTCTTGTCGATAGAGTAGATGGGTGCCGTCCGTGTTCCACATAGGACTGCTGAAACGAATATCCTGGCTTGAAAACATGGTGGGAATGGGTGTACCACCATCAATGCCAACCGTATTGATCATGCTTGGCAGATCACCTGGTTCTTGTGTGAGTGGATTCACGGGAAACTTCTTGCCCGCCGCCGTTTGTGCAACATCGGCATCAAGAGAACGAAACACAAAAATATGGTGATCGGGTGACCAGCTATAATCGAGAACTGGTGTCGTATCATTAACAACATCAAAAGCATTAGAACCATCAGGATCAATAGTCCAGAGATGCCCATTACGGATAAACGCAATCTCATTGCCGCCCAGATGTCCAGGACTACATGAGATGAGCGTTGCCAATATAAACAGCAGAAGCAAACTGTTACGTAAATGTTTCATTAGTATTACAATCCAAAAGATATTAAATGTATGCAAATGCCTTCGCTTGTAGCGGTAAGAACTGCTTTCTTGTCATCGTGTTAGCTCGGAGGCAAGCATAAACACAAGATTTTACTTGCCTCTACATGTATGATATCATTTTGCCAGGTAGCATAACACTGGCACCGGCACTATGGGAAGTAGGCAGCGTGAAACGTAATAATCTGTTATCCTCATTGAAAACACGGCGTGAGCGGAGTTGGAGACGCTATGGTATAGATACGCTATTCGCAACATGTGGTGCATTGTTTGTGACGGGCTGTATCTACATCGGGCATCTCTATCCGAAAATTCCCAATATATCACTCCTTTATCTCTTGCTTGTACTGGGTCTGGCAAGCACGCGGGGGCGTTTTGCTGCTATTATAGCATCTGTTGTCGCGTTTTTGGCTTTTGATTTCTTTCTTGTACCGCCGCTCTATACCTTCACGATTGGGAAATTTGATGAGTGGTTAGCACTTTTTATGTTTCTCGTCACAGCAATTATCACAGGACAATTGGCCGCAGACTTACGTAGACGCGCAGAGCAGGCCAGCCAACGTGAGCGTGAGACTCATGCATTGTACAGGTTAGTGAGCGCGACGAATAATGAGGATGTGCTAGAACGGCAATTGCATATTGTCGCTCAAGCTATTGTAGAGAGTTTCGCGACCGATGGCATCAATGATTGTGCCATATTTTTGCCTGATAAGCAGGGAAAGATGACTCTCCTGGCTTGTACACAGCAAACAGTACCGCACATAGAGATATCACACGAGGAAGAAATTGCTGTTGAGATGGTGATGACGCAGGGATTAGCGATTGATATCTGTCACGATCAACGCACACGTGGAGAGCGCAAAGCCGCGGGCGATAAGCCAAAAAGCTATCGATGGAGGCGAAATGGTAGTCGTGATGTAACAACGACGGAGGGGGACTATATTCGCCTCTTACCTTTGAAGGCCTCTATGCATAGTGTCGGTGTGATGCGTTTGCTTATGCGTGGAAACATGCAGCCGTTTGCGTATGAACAGTTGCCAAGCGTGGAGCGTGACGCGAACGATCCACGCACAGCCTTTTTCTGGTCTTTCTTGGAGCAGGCGGCATCAATTATTGAGCATGCACGTTTACATCAGGAGAGCCTTCAGGTCGAATTGTTAAAACGAACTGATGAGTTACGCGCAGCCTTGCTTTCGTCCGTCTCGCATGATTTGCGTACACCGCTGTCTTCTATCAAAGCATCGGCAAGTAGCCTGTTGCAGGACGATGTGCAGTGGGATGAGGAGACGCGGCATAGTTTTGCGCAGGCGATTGAGCGAGAGGCCGATCGTCTGAATCGTCTGGTGGGGAATCTGCTCGATATGTCGCGTATTGAGGGAGGTGCCCTCAGACCTGAAAAGGAATGGTATCCAGTTGATGAGCTTATTCATGATGTACTGGGCCATATGCAAATGGTATTAAAAGATCGTCCTGTGCATATCTGTTTACCAGCAGATTTACCTCCTGTGAAACTAGATTACTTGCAGATCGATCAGGTGATGACAAATTTGCTTGAGAATGCTACCCATCATACACCTGCTGGGACCCCAATTGAGATTAGTGCGGAGGCTCAGGAGGAGCAAGTGGTGATTAGTGTTGCTGATCGTGGGCCGGGCATTGCCGCGAAGGACAGTGAACGCATTTTTGATAAATTTTATAGCGTGACGGGTGGACAACGAAAAGGCATTGTTGGCTCTGGTTTGGGTTTAGCGGTCTGTCGAGGTTTGGTTGAGGCACATGGTGGTCATATCTGGGTGATGCCACGTGTTGGTGGCGGAGCATTATTCCAATTTTCTTTACCTATCCATATGGAGGAAACACGGCATGACTAAAAGTGGAGCGCGTATTCTTGTAGTTGATGATGAGATAGAGATTTTGCGTGCTTTGCAGCGTAGCCTGGTCGCGCACGGGTTTGAGGTATGTACTGCTGATAATGGAGAGGACGCATTGGAAGAGATTGGGCGTTATCGGCCCGACCTGATGTTATTAGACCTGGGCCTGCCGGGAATAAGCGGTCTGGAGGTCTGTCGTCAAGTGCGTCTGTCATCAAATTTGCCGATTATTGTACTCTCGGTCAAGGATACCGAACGTGACAAGGTGTCGGCATTGGACCTGGGGGCTGATGATTATGTCTCGAAACCATTTGGCATGAATGAGGTCTTGGCTCGTGTGCGGGTTGCCCTACGTCACAGCGCGCACGTGCATGCTGGTGTAGAACCGTCCTTCACGGCAGGCCCACTCAAGGTCGATTTTGCGCAAAGGCAGGTACAGGTAAATGGGCAAGAGGTGAAATTGACGCCAACGGAATATGATCTGTTAAAAGCGTTAATTAAAAACAGCGGGAAGATTATGACGCGCCAGATGTTACTTTCTCAGGTGTGGGGAACGGGTTATGGGACGGAGGCTCACTATCTGCATGTCTACATTGGACAATTGCGCCGCAAGATCGAGCCTGACCCTGCTCATCCGCGCTTTATCCTCACGATATCGGGTGTCGGCTATCGCTTTAGTCCCGATGAAGAAAGCTCCTAGCAACAAGTGCTGCTGCCTTCTTCATCGGAAGCTTTATATAACTATTGTTGCCAGCTTTTCAAGAGGTGCGCAACTTTACCATCGGTAGTAATTTCGTAGCGAATGCGATCTGGGTTGATATTTTTGAACTCAGAGTCCTCTTTTGCTGCTACAACAGTATCGTGAGGATGAATGACCTGCCACGCATAGGTTGCCAACTCTGGTTTCCCTTGCAGGTAAACAAAGTGGCGATGTGGAATCTGTGCCTTGATCGCCATACTTTCGGCTCTACCGAAATATTCCTTTGCCTTTGGGTCATCCAGGTAAGGGTCTACAATCTCCATCATGCGCGGTGTTATCAGACGCTCTGCGGGTTGCCCCACATAGAGAAAGACGAGCGGGCGGGCTTGCTCTAGCGGCGTCATTTGCGCACTATGGATTGCGGCCTGAATAACGGCATTGTTATAGCCATTTTCAGGTGTGAGAATTGCCAGCGTAGACTCTGGAAGTCGCTGATCCACGCGCGTGACAACAACTGGGACAGGAACGCGCCCTTTGCGTTTCTGTGATGCATAGTTGACATATGCGATAGCCAGGCCAATAATTGTGACGCCGCCGCCAAAACCGGTTGCGAGTGGTTTTGTAACCAGGTTAGTAGACCATGCCAGGATAACAAGCACGCTGGTTAGAACTCCCAGGAAAAAATCAATCTTAAACCAGAGGCTCTTCTTTTTTTCCTGTGACTCCGTATAGTGAGCATGTTGACTGTTCTCTACTAGATGTCCATTAGACATAGGGACCGACGGTGTCTCTGAGATCAGATGAACCAATCTGTTTCCATGCTCGTTCTGGCTTGATGGCTCGTCGGCAGCGGTGTTCTGCTTCAACAGAGCGTCATTCGCCTGTGACTGGCTACGGGCTTTTGCTTTTGTATCGACTTTACGCCATTCACGATAGCGCACGATATCCAGGCTGACACAGGTTAGAGAGAATGCACCAAGTAGTCCAAATGCATACATATCACCCAGCAGATTAATATTACCCAATACTGCAAGCAGAATGGCAATAGGAATACCAGTCGCAAGCATAATGGAGTAATGCGGTGTACCACGTATTTTATTGCGTTTTAGGACAAAGCTTGGCAAAAATTCCATGCTAGAGAGTGCCATAAACACGTGATATGCGCCAATAATGGCGGTATTACTGGCGAATATAAGGAGCGCACTGGCACTAATTGCCACCTCGATTTGCAAAAATGTTCCCCAACCACCACCCCAGTGACCTGCAAGTAGCGAGATAAGTTGTGTGGAAAGGATGGCATCTTTTGCCTGTGCTGGTTGAAGGATGGTAGACAGCATGGTCAGAACCGGGCTGGTGATACCGATAGTCAAGACAACCAGGAGAAGCGCAATCCCTGCCACTTTCTTATGGGGATGTTTCATCACAGGAGAAAGCTGTGAGATGCTTTCTAGACCGGAGAAAGCGAGAAATGAACCCGCAAATCCAACTAAAAGCGTGCTGAGACCAATACTATGTCCGCGAAACATCTCTGGGAAGAGAGCGAAAAACTGCCCCAAGCTCATATGCGTAAAGACAGTAATCAGAATGGCAACATCGCTCACAAAGGCAATTATTGCACCTACCAGACTTACCTTCGCGCTTTCGCTGATGCCCACCCAGTTAAGTATCCCAAGTAAGATGAGGATGCCAATCGTAATAGGCAAAAGGTAAGGTGCAATTGCGGAGGCAACAATACTGAGATACTGCATACCAGAGAGGGAACTAATCGCTGCTGTCAAGAAGTAGTCCACCAGAATGAACATGCCGCCTAGCGCACCTGCCCAAGGGATGATAGCTGTTGCTGATACAGTTACTACACCGCCGCCTTGAGGATAGCGTTGCGTGACCTCAGCATACTTAAGGGTAAGCAAGACAAAAACTGACATCGTGAGGAACACGAAAAAGCCAGCTAAGCTGCCAATATCAGCCGTGTTGTAGAGAATACCGGGAACATAGTAAACTGAAGTTCCGATGTCGGCAAAGACAACGGCCCAACACAAAATCGGGCCGAGCATATTCCCACCATGAGCATGCTCGTCCCCGCCAGTACCTGAGATCTCATTTGCCACAGATTCCTGTGCCATAACAATCTGTCGTCCTTTATACGGGAAAATCGCGTTATTCACGCATTTTCAATACAATGAACCCCTGCTTGCTATCCACAAGTAAAGGATTCACACGTTACATAGTGTAGCATAGCTAAGGAAAACAATCAAAATGTATTGAGTAAATATGCCAAAATATTGAGCAAATCTTTAGGTTATTGCCCAATCCTCTGATTGTATCCTTATCATACTGTCTCTATAATTATGGCTGTGTCATACAGTTTTCTCACAAAAATGAGAAAACTCACAAGGCATAGCGTAATAAAAAATTATGATAATAAGGAACTGTGATTTTCTTGCTCATCGCAATCAGATGGTTATGCTCTATCTCCTATATTTTCCACACACGTTTTGCCCCACAAGCTTATTATGCAATACAGCTATATAAAGCATCGTCAAATTTCTCATGGTGCTTGTAATATGTATCAGTTCATTAGTGTGTACTGCTAATGAGGATGTGCTTGATTAAACCATAATAATTTAGATGCAAGATGAAGCGATGTAGTCTCATCTTCATGTGCATAGAAGCGGACGGCCTTCGTTTTCATCATGAACATAAAAGGAAAAAAACATGGAGTCAATGAGAGAGCCTTCGGAAAGTAAAGAGATGGCTGCACGCGAGAGAGACGCCAGCCTGCTGGAAGAAGACCCTGCGTTGCTTGAGCGTACAGAAGTGCTACGCGGTAAATATCCTGGGCAGGAGCGCATACGTATTGTACGTACCAATGCACCTTTCCAGCGCATAGGAACGGGCGTCTTAATGGCCACGGATGAAACGCTCAAGCCGAAAAGTGCTTCTGAGCGTGTCACGTATGCCATTAAACGCTTTTTTATTGGAACACCAATCGCGACAGCTCATGCTGAGCATGAGAGACTGACCAAATTTAAGGCACTTGCGGTTCTCTCTTCAGATGCAATTTCATCAGTAGCTTACGCGACAGAAGCAATTTTAGCTACATTAATTGCAGCCGGTTCTGGAATATTGCATCTTACGTTTCCTATTAGTATCGCGATTGTAACCTTGCTGGCAATTGTAGCTCTTTCTTATCGTCAAACTATTCCCGCTTATCCCAGTGGTGGTGGTTCATACATTGTCGCGAAAGATAATCTGGGCACATTAGCTGGCCTGATTGCTGCCGCCTCGCTGCTGATTGATTATGTGTTGACCGTCTCGGTGAGCGTTGCTTCTGGTGTACAAAATCTGGCTTCACTCTTCACGGCTTTGTCACCGTATGTCGTGTGGATTGATGTCGCGCTCGTTGTTTTGATTACTATCGTCAATCTGCGCGGCGTGCGTGAGTCTGGTTCAGTTTTTGCTATCCCAACGTATGTTTTTATTGCAAGTGCACTCTTTCTGATTATAACGGGCCTGTTCAAAATATATGTGCTCCATTATCAGCCTGTTCATAGTCAGTTCCCTGTTGTGGTTGGTACAGAAGGATTGAGCCTCTTCCTGGTACTGAAATCGTTTGCGGCTGGCTGTTCTGCCATGACTGGTGTTGAGGCCATCTCCAATGGTATCCCCGTGTTTAAAAAGCCAGAAACGCGCAATGCAGCCATCACGCTTACCTGGATGGCTGTTATCCTGGGAACCCTCTTTATTGGTATCACATTGCTGGCTTTGTCACTACATCTTGAAGCTGTTCCTAGTGGGAACCCGACGGTAATTGCGCAAATTGCCGCTGAAGTTTTTACTGGTCCACTCTTCTTCATGTATCCAGTGTTTCAATTGTCTGTGTTGTTCATCCTGACATTGGCTGCGAATACTAGCTATGCGGATTTCCCGCGTCTCTCTTCGTTACTGGCGCGTGACAACTTCTTGCCACATCAATTCGCCTTCCGTGGTGATAGACTGGCCTTCTCGTATGGCATTGTGTTCCTGGCTTTTATGGCTGCCCTATTGTTAGTGGTGTTTAATGGCGATACGACACACTTGATTGATCTTTATGCTGTTGGCGTGTTCATGTCCTTTACGCTTTCACAGGGCGGTATGGTCTTACACTGGTGGCGTTTGCGCAAAGAGCATAAGGGGTGGCAACGCAGCATGATGATCAACGGATTGGGCGCATGCACAACTTTGCTGGTTGCAAGTATTATCGCGACAACGAAATTCTTGGAAGGTGCGTGGATTGTTGTTATTCTGATCCCTCTGTTGGTGTTAGTGTTCCTGGGCATCCATAAACACTACACCCGTGTCGAACGAGAGCGTACAACCGATATTCCTCTCTCGCCCAAACAGATTAAGCATATGTTCATTGTGCCCATTGCAGGCATGGATCGCGTTTCCATTCAAAGCCTCGCCTACGCACGTTCGATTACTCTACATGTGATTGCGGTGCATGTGGCTGTAGACGAGCATGATGCTCAACACGTGCGTGAGGAGTGGAGTCGCTGGCGACATAACATTGTCGAGAGCGAAAAGACAGAACTTGTGGTGATTGAATCGCCTTATCGTTCACTGGCACGTCCATTGTTGGAGTATATTGACGCCGTGCATGAACTGTATCAGGACTATACACTTACTGTTCTGTTGCCGGAGTTTGTGGTTTCTCACTGGTGGGAGTATATTCTGCACAACCAGACCGCTTTCCAATTGAAAGTTGCGCTACTCCTGCGTCCTGGTATCATTGTCACCAGCATGCCCCAACACCTGTTGCGAGCCTCCTAGCTGAAATTGGCTCAGTGGAGAAGGAAACCGTTTTATCATGCCTGTGTTCCTTATAATGGGCAAGGGCATGATGAAACGGTTTCCCTCTTCTTTCGAGAAGAATGTAAGAGAGTTTGTTTGTGGTCGCCCTTGCGTTTTCTTGCTTCAAGCTGTAGAATCAAAGTGGTTCCACTAATGTTTGGTAGTGTGAAAGCATGGAGTATGATACCCCATTTTGTGGTAGACGTGATGCCAGATGTGGCAAAAGAGGTCAGATTGGTATCCTCTCCTCATTTTAGAGACATGCAATGCACCCAGCCAATCCCCAAGAAAGGTAGCACAAAACCGAATGACCATTACTACTCGACCTCGCACAATTGGCGAGTTGCGTGAAAGTGGATATAAGGTACTTTCTATCAAAGAAGAGTTGCGTAAGAATCTTATTCAGAAGATTAGAGATGGGGAAGAGTTATTCCCCGGCATTATAGGCTACGAGGATACTGTAATCCCTCAGATTGAGAATGCCATCCTTTCCGGTCAGGATATCATCTTTCTTGGTGAGCGCGGTCAGGCCAAAACTCGTATGGCCCGTAGCCTGGTCAACTTACTGGATGAGGTGGTTCCAGTTATCGCGGGTTGTGAAATCAACGATGATCCTTTCGCCCCTATTTGTAAGGCGTGCCGCGATAAAATAGCGACTGATGGTGATCACGTAGCAATTGCCTGGCTCTCGCGTGACCAACGATACGGTGAGAAATTGGCAACGCCCGATATCACGATCTCTGATCTGGTTGGTGAGGTAGACCCTGTGCGTGTTGCTGAGGGTCGCTATCTCTCGGACGAATTGACCATCCATTACGGTATGATTCCGCGCACCCATCGTGGCATCTTCTGTATCAACGAGTTACCAGACCTCGCCGAGCGCATTCAGGTCGGTCTGCTCAATATCATGGAAGAGCGCGATGTGCAGATTCGCGGCTACAAAATTCGTTTGCCGCTTGATGTGTATGTCGTTGCCAGTGCCAACCCGGAAGACTATACCAATCGCGGGCGTATTATTACGCCGCTCAAGGACCGTATCGGCTCCGAGATTCGCACGCACTATCCGCGCACGATTGAGCATGAAATCCAAATCATGGAGTCGGAGAGCAACCATTTCCCAGCCGATGGCATGGATATTGTCTATCCGCAGTTCATGAAGGAGATCATCGCTGAAGTGACGCATATGGCGCGGCGCAGCAACGATATCAGTCAGCGTTCCGGCGTCAGTGTGCGCGTCTCCGTCTCAAACTACGAGAACGTGTTGAGCAATGCTTGCCGTCGCTCGTTGCGGCTCAGGGAACGCTATGTGGCTCCTCGTGTCAGTGATCTCTCCTCGATTATCGCCTCGACTAGTGGCAAAATTGAGTTGGACACGGTGGGCGATATTAAAGAAGAGCGTATTGTGCAGAAGATCATCAATGCCGCTATTTTGGCTGTTTTTGGCGAGTACTTTGAGCCAAAAGAATTTGACCAATTGGTGGCTGGTTTCGAGCGCGGTCTCTCCGTCCAGGTGGGCGATGACATGCCTTCAATGGAGTATGTGACCCAACTTGCGAAGGTTGGTGGACTGAGCAAAGCGATTGATAAGCTGAATGGGCGAGGTAATCCGGCTAGCATTGCCTCCTCTATCGAGTTTATCCTCGAAGGATTACACCTGAACCGTCGTCTTAATAAGGATGAAGTCAGCGGTAAGATTCGCTATCGGCGTTAGGCACTAAAGGAACCCGCGATATGTTTGAACGTTTTCGCAAAAATCGCTATGGGTACACGCGTTGGGATGGAACCCAGCGCATTGAAGGGTTGGACGCGGACGATATCTTGAAGGCTCTCTCTGATGACTATCTTGAGAACGGCAACCTGCAGCAGGCGTTACAACGTCTGATGCGCGAAGGTGTGCGTAGCGAAGATGGGCGCAAGGCGATGGGTCTGCGCGAGATGATGGATCGTTTGCGCAATATGCGCAACGAGCAACTCAATCGCTATAATATGGCTTCCGGTGTTATGGATGACCTGCGTGAGAAGCTCGAAGAGATCAAACAGTTGGAGCGCGACGGTATTCAACGCCGTCTCGATAATCCACAAGATCAAAATCAATCGCCGCGAGGTGATGGGCAGCAGAACGAGGGCCAGCCACAGGATAGCCAGTCCGATCAGAGAGGCCAGCAGGGCCAACAGCAGAGTGGTATGCAGGGGCAACAGCAGAGTGGAGGTCAAGAGGGACAGCAAGATCAGCCTGGTCAAGGTGGTGGTGAATTGACCCCTGAGCAGATGCACAAAATGCTGGAGATGATCGCCAAACGCAAACAGGAGTATCTGGATAAAATGCCGCAAGATATTCCTGGGCAGATCAAGAGCCTCTCCGAATACGATTTCATGGATGAAGAGGCGCGTCAGAAGTTCAAAGACCTGATGGATGGCCTGCAACAGCAGATGATGCAGCAGTTCTTTCAGGGCATGCAGCAATCGTTGCAAGACATGACGCCCGAAGATATCGCCAATCTGCGCGAAATGATTCGCGATCTCAATAAAATGTTGCGTGAGCGACAAGAGGGGCGCGAACCCGATTTCGATGCCTTTATGCAGAAGCATGGTCAGTATTTTCCAGGCGTCAACTCGCTGGATGATCTGATTGAGCAGATGCAGCAGCAAATGGCCGCCATGCAGGGCATCATGGAGAATCTTTCGCCCGAACAGCGTCAGGAACTGCAAGACCTGATGGATCAGCTGATGGGCGATGATCGTATCCGTGTTGACCTGATGGAACTCGCGCAGAACATGCAGACGCTTGCCCCTCCCGATGACGTACGCACGCGCTTCCCATTTAGAGGGAACGAGACACTCCCACTCAATGAAGCGATGCGCATGATGGGGCGCCTTCAGCAGATGGAGGGTCTCGAAGATCAATTCCAGGAGGCACGGCGTCTGGACGAACTGGAGGCGATTGATAGCGACAAGGTCAAAGCGTTGCTGGGCGACGACGAGTATCAGTCAATTGAGCAACTCAAAGATCTGATGAAGACATTGGAAGAGGCGGGCTATATCCAGAAAAAAGGCAATCGTTGGGAACTGACCTCGCGCGGTATTCGCAAAATCGGCCAAAAAGCTCTGCAAGACATCTTTGAAAAGATGAAGCGTGATGGCTTCGGGCGTCATGCCAGTCCTTTTAGAGGCGTTGGTGGAGAGCGTACCGACGAGAGCAAGCCGTATCAGTTTGGCGACCCCTTCTTGCTCGATCTGGAAAAAACGCTGATGAACTCGCTCCATCGGCGCGGCACGGGAACGCCTGTACAGTTAACGCAAGACGACTTTGAGGTCTATCGCACCGAGTTCACAACGCAGTCATCAACGGTGTTGATGATTGATATGAGCCTGAGTATGATCTACAATGGTTGTCAGCAGGCAGCTAAGAAGGTGGCGGTAGCCCTGGAAAGCCTGATTCGCTCGCAATTTCCGCGTGACAATCTCTACATCGTTGGCTTCTCGTTTGTTGCCCGTGAATACAAGCCAAACGAACTGGTCGAGCTGAGCCGCTATGATAATGATCGTGGAACCAATATGGCACACGGTCTGATGTTGGCGCGTAAGTTGCTGGCACGTCATCGTGGTGTCAATAAGCAGATCATCATGATTACCGACGGTGGACCGACGGTCTGGTATGAAGAGAAGCTTGGCGGCTGGCAATTTGCTTACCCCAGCCCCTTTGCCGAGCAACAAACGCTGCTAGAGGCGCAACGTTGCACACGCGAGGGTATCACCATCAATACCTTCATGCTCTATGATGATGATTGGATGGTTGCCTTTGTCAATCAGATGGCAGAGATCAATCATGGACGTACTTTCTATGCCGATAAAGACAATCTCGGCGAGTACCTGCTGGTTGATTACTTGAATAGCAAGAAGAAATTTGTTTCGTAAATGGCGGATAGTGTATCAACGATCTTTCAAGAGGGCGTTCAGCAGTTAGGTCTGACCCTCAGTGAAGCGCAATACGCGCAAATACTGATTTATCGGCAAGAACTGCTTGAATGGAATACCCGCTTCAATCTGACAGCGATTACCGAGCCAGAGGAAGTGTTGCTCAAACACTTCCTCGACTCTTTGTCATTGCTCAGTACTTATGACCATCCACAGACGCAACTCCTCGATATTGGCACGGGAGCAGGCTTTCCCGGTCTTGTTCTCAAGATCGTGCGTCCGCAATGGCAGGTCGCACTCCTGGAATCAACAGGCAAGAAAGTCACCTTTTTACAGTATGTGATTGAGATACTGCATTTAGATGGTATTGAGGTGTTATATGGGCGTGCAGAAGAGTATGCCCATAAGGCGCAGTATCGTGGACATTTTGATCTGGTCACAGCGCGTGCTGTCTCCTCGCTTGCGAACCTGCTGGAATATGGTGCCCCTTATTGTCGTGTTGGAGGCTCGCTGATCTTTCCCAAAAAAGGCGACCTCACGCAGGAACTGGCGCAGGGCCAACGCGCTGCCGCTTTAGTCGGAGCGACGCTGGTTGCCGATCAATCGGTCACGTTGCCGGGGTTAACCGATGGGCGCCGTCTATTAGTTTGGAAACAACAGAAACCTTGTCCAGCACAGTTCCCGCGCAGTGGGGCTGTGATGGCAAAGAGGCCTCTTGGTATAGAGTAAAGAAAAGTGGTTGTCAATAATACCTATCATTGACAACCAATTTTCTTATAGCCAAAAACTTAAATCTTCTCTGTGTCGCCAGTTATTCTTGTTCGCGGGCACGGGAGCGTTCGTGCTGCGTCAGGTAGCGTTTGCGCAGGCGGATATTTTGTGGCGTCACCTCGACCAGTTCATCGTTATTGATGAAGTCCAGCGATTGCTCCAGGCTCATGATGATCGGGGGCGTCAGGCGTACTGCGATATCCGAAGTAGATGAACGAATATTCGTCTTCTGCTTCTCTTTACACACATTGACGACCATGTCATCGGGGCGTGCATTGAGGCCCACAATCATGCCTTCATAGACGGGTGTGCCGGGTTCAATAAAGGTATCGCCGCGTTGCTGAGCATTGTTGAGTCCGTAGGTCATCGCGTTCCCCTGTTCCGAGGCGACCAACGCACCCATGCGGTTCGTGCCGATCTTGCCAAGCCAGGGTTCAAAGTCGAGCAGGATGCTGCTCATGGCTCCGTTACCCTTTGTCAGCGTCAAGAAGGCATTCCGAAAACCGATCAAGCCGCGTGTGGGAATGGTATATTCGATGCGTACATTGCCATTGCCATCATTGGTCATGTTCGCAAGTTGCGCCTTACGCGTTGCCAGATTTTCTGTCAAGACGCCGATGAAGGTATCTTTTGTGTCAATGACCAGTTTTTCAATTGGCTCCAGCACATGACCGTTTTCATCTGTACGTGTGATGACTTCTGGGCGCGAAACCTGGAATTCATAGCCTTCGCGGCGCATGGACTCAATAAGCACAGAAAGATGCAATTCGCCGCGTCCAGAGACGACAAATTCATCGGGCGAATTGCCATCCTCGACGCGCAGACTGACGTTTGTCTCCAGTTCGCGATAGAGGCGCGCACGTAGTTGGCGTGAGGTCTGAAATTTACCCTCGCGTCCAGCGAACGGACTGGAATTGACGCCAAAGGTCATTTTCAACGTTGGCTCTGTGATGGCAATGGTTGGAAGAGCCTCTGGCCTATCAGTATCCGCGATCGTCTCGCCAATGTTGGCATCCGCGATGCCCGTGAGTGCGACGATGTCGCCCGCATGTGCTTCCGCGACCTCGACACGTTGCAGTCCCTTATATGTCAGGACCAGCGGAATTTTCTGGCGCGAAATCTCGCCTGCCCGGTTGATACGCGCAACTGTGGTGTTGGGTGCGATACGTCCACGAATAATGCGACCAATCGCGTACTTGCCTTTATAGTCATCGTAGTCCAGTGCGGCAACAAGCATCTGCAGTGGTGCGTCCAGATCGACAATGGGAGCAGGAATCTCTTTGATAATCGTCTCGAACAGCGGCTCCAGGCTGACGCGCTCGTCATCGGGGTGATACATCGCAACGCCCTCGCGTCCAATCGCGTAGAGGACGGGGAAATCCAGATGCTCATCTTGCGTTGCCAGTTCGAGGAACAGGTCATTGGTCCATTCAAGCACCTGCTCGATACGCGCATCGCGCCGATCAATTTTGTTAATGACGACAATCGGCTTCAGGTTTAGCTCGAAAGCTTTCTGCAAGACAAAGCGCGTCTGGGGCATTGGGCCTTCGACGGCATCAATCAGTAGAATGCAGCCATCTGCCATGTTCAGGACGCGCTCAACTTCACCGCCGAAGTCCGCGTGTCCCGGTGTATCGATAATATTAATTTTGGTACCGCGATAACTAATGGCCGTATTTTTTGCCAGGATAGTGATACCGCGCTCGCGTTCCTGGTCGTTCGAGTCCATAATCAGCTCGCCCATCTGTTGATTGTCGCGGAAGATGTGGCTCTGCTTGAGTAACCCATCGACGAGGGTGGTTTTGCCGTGATCGACGTGAGCGATAATTGCAACGTTGCGGATGTCGGTACGTCGGACAAAGTGTGTTTGGTGTGTTTCTTGTTCTGTTTCAGTCATATTGTTTTCGGTGATCTGCATAAAGATACGTTATTACTCCTCATTGCTGTGCAAAGGCATAAGAAAACCGGACGGCAAGTGTCGCCCGGTGGATAGATAGGCTTTTACCGACAATCCCTTTTCCTCATTGTATCCGTTTATGCATCAAACGTCAAGCAAAGATCATGGCCTTAGTGCCATTTTCTTTTGCCAGTGGATATCAGCCCGAATTTGGGCTGCTGATTTGTGATGAAAATGCTTGGCATCGGCCCGCACATGCTCATTATAAGAGTGCCATGAGTCGAGATGACCTAATAGCAAGTGGTGATCGCGTCCTCTGGCACAACACAGCGTAATCAGGTTGTTTGGATCAAGCTCCAGATGCGGATGCAGATGAAATGGCTTGACATGATGAACCTGTATATGTTTCCCTTTGTAGCCACATGCCGCACATGCTGGTTCACGTTTCCGATGCTCATGTTCTACTCTGGGCCACTCTGGACTACGTTCGAGTCCATGTTTGCGGGCAACATGTGCCCCATGATCTACACTACTCCCGCCTGATCTGCGCATTAGTAGCGCAATGATTAGGCCCGCGATAAATACTGCGATGACAATCAGGAGCAACATTGGCAATGAAATGTTCACACACACCTCTTTTCTAGTGAAAAACCGTACAAATTGACCTCTGAGGTTTGGGGGGGCGCATAGATAATGATGCCTATCTATCTTGCGTGAAAACAGACAAGTTGGAAATAACCTCTACAGTAGAACGTATTGTACGGCATTGCCGTGTACCTGTCAAATGGTTGAGATAAGGCGGGGATACCATGGGCCGTGAGCGTGTTTTGTGCTTCTCTGTGGGAAGACATACATGCGTATGGAGCATAGTTATAATGCTCCATACGCATGTATGTCTGTGGTGTCGTCTATTTCAAGGCCGAAGGCTATTTCAGATATTTGGCGAACCAACTCTGCATATGGCGTAAGCGTTCCAGGCGCAGTTTGGGATGACCGCCCCGCGAGAGGCCGTGACTTTGCCCTTCAAAGCGTACCAGTTGTACCTCGCGTCCCATCCATTTGAGGGCGGTAAAGAGTTGCTCTGCCTGTTCAATTGGACAGCGCAGATCTTGCTCGCTGTGGATGATGAGCAGTGGTGTATGCATATTTTGCACGTATTTGATCGGTGACATATGCATGTAGCGTTCAAGCTCTTCCCAGGGCGTCGTCTCCAGATTGTCGTAGCCGAGGTCCCAGCCGATATCACCAGAGCCGAACATCGAAGCCAGATTGGTCACACAGCGGTCGGTAATCGCGACCTTGAAGCGATCTGTATGCCCTATCAGCCAGTTTGTCATAAAGCCGCCGTAGCTGCCGCCGGTCACACCCATGCGCGTCTCGTCGATGTAGCCACGTTGCAAAAGCGTGTCAACGCCGTTCATGATATCGAGTGAATCCTTCTCACCCCACGCTCCACGCACGGCTAGCGCGAACTCATAGCCATAGCCGCAACTGCCACGCGGGTTCGTGTATAACACGACATAGCCTTCCGCGACCAGCATCTGCATCTCGTGAAAGAAGCCGTAGCCATACTGCGTTTGTGGGCCGCCGTGAATCTCAACGATCAACGGATACTTTTTGCTGGGATCAAAATTTTGTGGTTTGAGAATCCAACCATCAATATCCCAGCCATCCGCACCTTTGAAGGGCATGTATTCCGGTTTGACCAGTAGCAGTTCATTGAAGAGCGCGTCGTTGAAATTTGTCATGCGGCGCAATTCGCTAGATGGTGAGGTTGAGCGCACAAAAATTTCTTGTGGATGCGTGGGATCACCAATGAGTAGCGCGAGACGTTCACTTGCGGCGTCAATGCTGTAATCGCGCACATGAATGTCGCCAGGAGTCAGCGTTGCAGGCTCGGCTCCCGCGCCACTTGTGGGAATAGCGAAGACACGCGAGGCCCCATGCAGAGAGGCCAACACATAGAGTGTTTTGCCATCGTGCGACCAGGAGGGGGCGGGCATCAGGTGTTCATCGCCGATATCGCTATTGGTCCAGTCCATACAGGTTCCAGCAAAATCAGCTGTCAGATTTGTTGCTTTGGCACGCTCTGCATCCGAGGCAATCGTATAGAGATAGGTGTGACCAGCAGAGCGGAATTTTGCAGCAGCAAGAAACGCGATGGTTTTGCCATCTGGCGACCAGGAAGGAGAGCTACAGCCCATAGTACCATCGGTCAGGCAGCGTAGTTCGCCCGCTTTCCCATTGTGTACAGTGAGCGTGTAGATATCCGAGCCAGGGATGCTCCAGCGGTCCTCGGCGTGGTTGGATGCAAAGGCAATCGTCTTTCCATCTGGTGACCAAGCGGCGTCGCCATCATCCCAATCGCCATCCGTCAACTGTTCTGGTGTGCCCCCATTGACATGCAGCAGGAAGAGGTGTGAACGCCGTTCATAGATAAAGCCTACGCCATCAAGTCTGTACCAGAGGCGATCTATCACGCGCACTTTGGGCAGTTTCTTGCCTTCCTCGGTCTCTTCATCTGCTGGCCCAACCGCTGCATTAAACAAGATATGTTTGCCATCAGGTGACCAGATGGGCGAGGATGCACCGTGTTCCATAAAGGTTAGTTGAGATGCCTCGCCGCCGTTCATCGGAAGTAGCCAGATTTGTGGCTTTCCTTTACCGCGCTTTTTCTGCTCTTTGCCCGTTACCTCACCCTCGCGCTCCGAGACAAAGGCGAGTGTTTGCCCGTCTGGTGACCAACTGGGACTATGCGCGTTGGCGGGGCCGGAGGTGAAACGTCTCGCCTCTCCGCCATCAACTGCGGCGACCCAGATTGAGGAGTGATACTCATGTTTTCCTTCGTCGATGGTGGTGACAACAAGGGCAACATGTTTTCCATCAGGGGAGATACGCGGCCTGCTCACAAACTTTATGTGATACAAGTCTTCAATGGTAATAGACCGTAGCATAGGTTTGAGTTTTATCCTCTCTACAATCAGTGAACGGTATACTAACGGCGACGGCGGCTACGTCGCTCGTGTTCCAGCGCAATATCAAGCGTTTCGTGGAGCCGCTCGAAATCATCAACATCAAGTTGTAGTTCAACAGTCGGCTCGTCACCGGGACGTGATCGTCCCTCCTCGAATAGCTGTAAGACCATGACCAACTCAATCTCGAGTTCGACTTCACCCTCTTCACCAAGCTTTAGGCTCTTGTTGTTTGGGAGGATATGCTCGTCGTCATTCTCATCATCGTCGTCACCATCATCCACCGCCTGTGGAACAAATTCGAGATTGGTACGTGCACATTTGAAGCGGCCCATTATTTTCAGCGCGTCAGTAGAAATCTCCTCCGCCAAATCTCGAATCACGCCCATCATTTGGATGAATGCGTCTTGCAATTGCTCAATGAGCATATCATCGTCGCCAGTAAGCCCGTCGATTTCCGCGGGTAATTCACCACTGACCGCATTGACACTGGTGTTTGCATCGGGTAGACGCTGACGGGCCAGCTCATTCAATTGCTTCAGGGCTTGTGCAAAGGCTGGTGAGAATGCACTGCTATCCCGCTCTGTCGGCTTCGTTTCTTCGCCTTTCTCTTCTTCCTTCTCCAATAGTTGATTAATATGTGTCTGCTCGTCATCCTCCTCGTCCTCGTCATCTGTGTCCAAATCCTCATCGTCGTCAGCATCCAGACCGACAGCTTCTTCTACCGTTAATATCTGTTGGTGTAATTGTTCTGCTACTTCTCGGCTCATGTATGCATTGATGGCCGCTTGCCGCGACATCGCCGTTAATTGAAATTGAGGCCAGTCTCGATACTGTTCGCGCCGCCGCAGATAACGCAACTCTACCATACCCAATGTGTCTAACCGCAGCGAAAGTTCCATAAACACCTCCTCATGAAGCAGAATGAACCGACATGTTTGTGTTTGTTACATGTATATTATCACGCTACCACCCAATCTTCTCTTATCTGTCTCAGCGTCTTTTGATAAAATATCTGTGTTAGATATATCGTTCTGCTGGGAAATAGCTCACTTTTTCAGTTCTGTGTCAAAAGGGGTTCCTCTTGATACTCTAGAGGAACCCCTCCAACTCTATCTCACCTCATCTCTGATGGCATGTGGGAGATGAGCTATAGAGATACAGTTGAAAACCATCTGCTTCAGCATCTGCTTCAGAATATACTGTTTTATCATACCACAACGAAGAACACTATGCTATTCCAATTCTGACCATACTGTGCGTAAACGTTGGCGCATCAGACTAAGCGTTGTCGCCAGGCCTAAGAGAATGGCTCCTAGTAGTGCCAGTGCAATGGAAAGTGGTATGCCGAGGGATGGCAAGAAAAGCGCGTGGATGGTTGCTATAATGACCATTGCCGCTCCACTCAATAGGAAGAAACGGAGGCGTGTAACAATCCCTAGCAGCAACAAGACCAGCGATTCACCTGCCAGGAACAGTGTCGGTTGCAGGTTATCATGCGTGAAACTCATCCATGTCATCGGAAGCAAGAGGAGGAGTGAGCCTGCAATAGCGCAAAATTGTCCCAGGTGTTGACGGTTATGGACATGGCGATCATGTGAGACAAATGGTGCGATTACCACCAGGTATGTTGCAGGTGCAAGGGTCAGTACGTCGATTCCTGTCTGCCCTAATGCCAGCAGTTCCCATGAAAGGCTCAGTGAAATGAGGAAACCGCTACCGTATATATGCCAGTGACGGACTTCTGGTGATTGCAGATAGCCATGCCAGAGCACCAGCAATGCCAGGATCAGTAACGTGCTACTGCCCGTATGCGCTAAGATGCCGACTGTCGGTGAAAGTCCGCCCATTTCTACAATGCTTGCTATGACCACTATCTGTCCGCCTATACTGAGCCAGGCATACAAGTGTTTCGGGGCGATGAGCGAGACGTTAACCGGCAAAAACTCCCAGATGTATTGCGCGCCAAACACGGCGACACACAACGCGCTATAACCGAGCATTTGTTGCCAGAGCATCCAGGGAAGCACGCTGATGAGCCATGTGGCTAACAGGGCGGGCACTATGATCATCTCTGGCGTGTGTTCCAGCATCATTTCAATGCAGGCAAGGATGATAAAACTGGCTAGAATGGTGTAACCAAGCGTGCCATGTACTACCAGGCTGCCCACGTTTTCGTCCCAATAGAGTGTCACTATGATAGCACTGTAGGAGAGCGCGTACCAAGGCCAACTCCATGTAAAATGGGAGCGTGTACGTTGTAACGCGGTTAGGGTATTCACCTGTTCCTGACCGCGTGTAAGCAGGTTCCCAGCGAGTATACCCGCGATACCTGTTGCCAGTGCGACACCAACTAGCAGGTAGGTTGTTGTTAGTAGCTGTACATAGCACAGGTTCGCCGTGTATCCAGGGTTTGCGAAACATGTCACAGTGGTGGGGAGCAATACTACTGCTATCAGACCCAGCACAGGCGTGAGCCAAAGCCATCTGGGTCGCTGCTCAAACGCGCTCACTACAAAAGCTAATACTGCGTATATTAAGAGCATTACAGGTAGGGCCGCATAAAATGGTTGGTTCAGTTGTGCGCGCTGCGCGAGTATGCCATAGAACACCAGTATCGCGGCTACTGCCAGCGTATTTCCATAGAGTGGTAAGGCAAAACGCCGTCCCTGTGCTTCAAATTTTGACGTGATCTGTTTGAGCATGTGTGTGCCCATGCCCAGAATTGCAAAGAGTAGCCCTAACCCGAAGGCGAGCATATGCTGTCCCTGCACGAGTGCCAGCATCGCCGACCATGCCGTGAATACAGGTGATACCCATTGAAATGCTATGTTGTCTTCGATTATGCCTGCTGTGTAGGCGAACATTGCATAGCCTGCAAGTTCCCACAGCGCGAACAGGCGATATGGTTCCGCAAAACCGTAATAGCCCACGCTTAGAGCCGCCAGTGCAGACGCTGCGTAGAGTGGTCCTGCCCATTGCATGCTCACACGCCGTCTGATTGCCAGTGCCGCCAACAAAGCCAGTGGCGCAACCCAGGCAAAGACCCAGAAGGTTGTTGTCATCAACAACGCTATCAGGAGTAGCGTGTAGGTAGCACCTAACCACCATGCTCGCCGTGCCAGACCGGCAGCAATATACCAGGAAAGAGCCAGTCCGCCTAGTTCAACCTCAATGGGCCACGCAAGGCCAAAGCCTTGTTGGACTACACTTTGTGTTCCCAGGTTGAAGTCATGCAACAGAATCACTACGCCTAAGGTCATCGCCGTGGCGAGGAGCGGCCACTCCCAGGCCAGCGATAGTGCCAGTGTAGAAGATCTGACGGGTGGTGTTGGCATGCTTTCTGTCTGTTCAGGGTGTTCTTTATCTGCCCCTCTTGGCGTGGGTATCTCTAGGTTCTCTGTAAGAGTCAGTGCGATCTGGTGTGTACGCTTGTTCGTAATACTCAGGCGTATCGCAGCCGCGACGAGAGGTAATAGAGCCGCCAGAAGCAGCGTGGTTCCGATATACTCATTTAGCAGTGGGAGGGCAAGCAGAACAAACGTGAGTGGGAAAAACAACAATGCTGAGCGTTGTTGGTAAACCACAATTGCATATGTGAGTACCGCGAAGCCAAGCAGTGTACTCGCAATGACGATATGGGGTTGTCTAAGCGAGAAGAGGAGCGTTATGGCAATGTTTGCCCACGCCACGATATCGAGCATGTTTGCCCACGCGCTACCGACAAAGCGACGGATCAGTACCGCGCTGGCTAGGAGCAGCAGTGCCAATGCGAGGAAAGACCAGAACGGTGAAAGCTGTAGCTGAACGACTGCGAGGCCATAACTCATGTCAAGTTGCCAGCCTGCCAGTAGCAGTAACCAGGTCCAATGTGTTGCTTGTGTTGAAAGTGAGCGTTTTATCCCTGTATGGCTGAAGAGCACGCTCAACGTTATCACTAGTCCGATGCATTGCAGGAACAGTGCAGTGAACGTGTCAGATCTTCCCAGTTGGCTGGCTGTCTGGAAGCCAAGTGAACGTATAAACAGGATCAAGAATGTATCTGGCGTGAGGAGCAAAGGAATCGCTCCAACCAACGCCAAGATAATGCCTTCCATGTGCATGACTGTCTGCTCTACATGCCTGAGGAGGGGAGTAGCCAGCCGTTGGAGCAGATGGTAGGCAAGTGCAAGCACGGTCAAGGCAATCGCATAGCCAATCTGCGTGAAGGCCAACATGTAGCAGAAAAACAGCGTGCTTACCAGTAGCAGGTAAGGAATGGCGATGGTCCATTTTTTCTGACGTGTTAGCCAACTGTAGAGTATGACCCAGAGCAGAAGCAGGACGGAGGCGACGAACAGTGCGAACCGTGTCTCTATACTGTTCGAGGTGAGCACGTAAATCAGGAACAGTGCCAAGGCACTACTCGCGGTGACAATATACATGAGTATCTGGATAGGTGTGCGTAAAATGGCGATGGAACCCCTAAACGGCCATACGCTGCCAGGGCGTGGGGCTGCGATTAATGCTGGTAATGCCAGTATGAAGAGCATAGCGACCCACCAGGGATAGTTGAGATGGAGGGCCTGGGAACATGCGAGGTCAGCTAGTAGGAGTGCTGAGACTGCAAAGTAGCCAAAGGGCGCAAAGCGTTGATAGACCGCCAGAAAACCATACACCAGGGCGGCATACAGAGCGGCAATCACAACGAGTGTGGCAGTGGATAGTTGTATCAGTTGTCCTTCGACTAGACGGTAGGCCGAAAAACCGACCAGTGGCACCAGTAATGCAAAGATCGCTGTGTAGATGACGGAGACTGTGCGAAATGTGCGGAAGCGATAGGAAACGATGCCGATGGCACCAAAGAGAGCATGTACCAGCAACATCACGCTAAACGAGAGAAACAGGTTAGTCGTTGTGGCAATAAAGCTCAACGAGCCAATAAGAATAAAAAAAGCTCCCAAAGAGGCGACAATATTAATAGTTTGATTGGCAAAAAATGTTCTCCACGAAAAAACAAGATGCGCGTGTGTATCATGTGCTACGGAAGGTATATCCTGTGCTGGTAGAGGTGTTGGTGGCATGCTTTCTTCAGAAATCTGTAGAGCAGGGACTTTCGGTGCTGCCTCAGTTCTAGTTGCTGCCGTGGTATTTGTAAAAGCAGAGACCTGTTGCAACTGATAGTTCAACACGTCCAGGCGTGTCTGATAACGCTGCACGAGGTCTGTGACGGTCATGGTTGCGCCTCCATGAGCGGCTACACGCCGCAAATTGCGGATAGAGGACTCTAAGAAGATGCGTTCTTTCTCGGGGGCTATTGGATAACCGCACTTTGAGCAGTCACTTTCCAGGTCTGATGCAATTGGCTGTCCGCAACAGTCACAGCGTTGGTTTACTCGTGTAAACATATATCCTCCTTTTCCCATGTATTTTCCTATCGTTGTACATGGGGCTGTTCGCTCTTTATAGAGTGTAACCCTGTATTGTTGCGGAGATGAGGGGCAAATGACCCATAACATCTATCAAAATAATCACAGATGTGGATGCTGTTCAGGTGTGTGTGAAAGGTTGTATGATGTCCTGGGAAGACAATGCGGATTCCCTATGCAACGTTAGCCTCAGAAAGGATTGCTATATGCCAGTTGATCCACAAGTACAGGGCCTTCTCGATACGATGGCCGCTATGAATATGCCACCGCTACATACACAGACTGTTGCCGCCGCCCGGCAGTCGATGGAAATGGGAAATATGAGTGGCGCGCCAGAACAGGTTCACAAGATTGGGGACCGTAAGATACCTGGGCCTGCGGGAGATATTCCCGTGCGCATTTATACGCCTGCTGAAGGTAACTCATTGCCATTGCTGATGTATTTCCATGGCGGCGGGTTTGTAATTGGCTCCCTAGAGACGCATGACGGTGTCTGTCGTTCTTTAGCGAACGCGGCGCAAAGCATCGTGGTCGCGGTCGATTATCGACTTGCCCCAGAGCATCCCTTTCCGGCGGCTCCAGAGGACTGCTATGCTGCGACAAAATGGGTGGCGGAACACGCAGCCGAGCTACATGGCGATGCTGAACGTCTCGCGGTCTCTGGCGATAGCGCGGGCGGCAATTTGTCTGCTGTAGTGAGCTTAATGGCGCGTGATCGTGGCGGCCCGAAAATTGTCTTTCAACTGCTGATCTACCCCGTGACCGATTACTATCTCCCTGGCACGCCATCTATACGTGAGAATGGAGATGGCTATTTCCTGACTCGTGATGCGATGATCTGGTTTGTAAATCACTACGTGCCGAGCGGCACTGATCTGGATAATCCCTATTTACATCCACTGCGTGCGAAAGACCTGAGCGGGTTACCGCCTGCATTTGTGATTACTGCCGAGTATGATCCCTTGCGCGATGAGGGCGAACACTATGCACAACGCCTGCGCGATGCGGGTGTGACGGTGCGTACAAAACGCTATAATGGTGTCATTCATGGTTTTTTCAGCATGGCGGGTGTTATCGATCAAGCGAAGGTTGCGTTGAGCGATGCCGCGTCGGTGTTGCATGAGGCATTTGCGCTCTAAGAAGTAATACACATCAACGCTAGCAACCACGATACGCATAAAATACCCGTTTTACCCGTAGAGGCGTGATTTATCACGCCCTGTCCGCTCATAGATCCGCCTGGGGAGCCGTGTGACGAGGGATGAGGGACCTTACACGGGGAGGTTTTTTCTAGAAATGGGTATCAGTACGACGGGCAACCACAAGGGTCCCCACCCCGCGCCCACCCCACTCCTGCCCCTACTATACACGGCAATGCGCTCGCACGCGAGCGCGCAATGACCATGCACAACGTGCATTGAGGCATAGTAGGGGCGGGGGAGGTGGTTGGGAAGGGTGGGGACCCTTGTGGTCGCCCGTGCGTCTACACGTGTAAGGGACGGGGGACGAGGGCGTGATTCCATCACGCCCCTATACCATCGTGTGACCTGTTCGCATTATTTTTTCAACACGATTATCACACCCTGCCTCTCCAAAACGGTTGGAATGAAGATTGACAGAGTAGTACGGGTAGAACGGGCTTTGTATCATTATGAAAGCAGGAATTACCTCGCTTTCATAATGAGCTAATACACGATTTCAACGCGCTGGCCCGTATGCGAGGATTGTACAATCGCATCCGCAATCACGCTGGCACGATAGCCATCTTCAAAATCAGCACCCTCTGGAGCAATGGGACGCCCATTGACGATAGCATCAAATAGATGTCTGATCTCGTGTACAAACGTATGCTCCCACCCGATGATGTGTCCCTGGGGCCACCATGCATCGTAGAATGGATGGTTGCTCTCGGTCACTAGCACCTGACGGAAGCCCTGTACATCCTTCTGCGTCTCTTCTTCTGGAAGATAGACTTCTAACTCGTTCAGGCGTTCCAGGTTGAAGACCAGCGATCCCTTCTCGCCGTTGATCTCAATGACCTGATGATTTCTGCGTCCGCGCGCGAAACGGGTTGCTTCTAAGGTCCCAAGCGCGCCATTCTGGAAACTGAGCAAGGCGACAAAGGCATCATCTACCGTTACCTGGGTCTGCTGCCCTGCCTCGTTAGCGCGCTCTTTAATGAAAGTTGTGGTTACGCCGCTAATGCTGGCTGGTTCACCAACTAGAAAACGTGCCAGATCAATAATATGCGTGCCCAGATCGCCCAAAGCTCCAGAACCAGCGGTTGAGGCATCGAGACGCCAGACCATGCCAAACTGTGGGTCCATAATCCATTCCTGGAGATACTGGGCGCGGAAGTGATAAATACGGCCCAGCCGCCCTGATTGGATAAGGTCACGTGCGAGGCGAATGGCAGGCACAAAACGATAATTGAAGGCGCACATGTGCACTACACCTGCTTGTTTGGCGGCATCCCACATGCGTTTTGCTTCAGCGGCGTCGCGTCCCAGCGGCTTCTCGCAAATGACATGTTTGCCCGCTTGCACCGCCGCGATTGTCGGCTCTGCATGCAGATGATTGGGCGCGCTATTATCAAAAACCTGCACAGCGGGATCGCTGATAAGTTCGTGCCAGTCGGTGACGGCTTTCTCATAGCCATAACGTTGCGCGGCAGCCTCGACGCGCTCTTTATCGCGACCAGCAATCGAGACTAGCCGCGCATAAGCAGGAGGTGGCGTGTAAATATAATTAAGTTTCTTATAGCCATTTGTGTGTGCTTTACCCATAAAGGCGTAGCCCAGCATGCCTACGCCTAATGTGGGCACATTGTCGGGCACCTTGCCGCTTTCACCCATGGTGACAAAACCAACGCGCTCAGGCATAATAGATACCTCTCATCCCTAAAAGTAGCATAAAACAATACTTGCATCCTTGTGCCTTTTATTTTTGCTTAAAAGCTGCGTCGAATGCCAGTTGTGAGGGAGCAAAATCAAGTTTGTGGACAAAGGCTGCCGCTTCAGTCGCACCATGTGCACGCTCCATGCCACTGTCTTCCCACTCGACGGAGAGGGGTCCAGTATAGCCGATGCGGTTGAGCGTGCGAATAATCTCCTCAAACTCAATGCCACTGCGCCCTGGGGTACGGAAATCCCAGCCGCGTCGTGGATCACCAAAATCCAGGTGAGAGCCAAGAATGCTTGTGCGCCCATTCAGATTGCGCGCTGCATTTTTCACGTGGACATGGTAGATGCGGTCGGCGAATGTCTCTAAAAAGAGAACGGGATCCACAAACTGATGGTGTAGATGGCTGGGATCGAAGTTAATGCCAAAGGCTGGACGATGGCCGATAGCTTCTAGCGTCTTTTCAGTGGTCACGATGTCGTAAGCAATCTCGGTTGGATGGACCTCTAAACCGAAGCGAATTCCTTCTTCGTCAAATACGTCCATGATTGGGTTCCAGCGATCCGCAAACTCGCGATAACCCGCCTCAATGGTGGCGAAGTTATTTGGCGGAAAAGAGTAGAGCAAGTGCCAGATGGGGGAACCTGTAAAGCCGTTCACTTGCTTGACGCCAAAAAGTTTCGCGGCGCGTGCCGTGTTCATCATCTCTTGGGCTGCGCGCTGACGTACACCTTCGGGATCACCATTGCCCCATACGTGTGGGGGGACAATGCCCTGATGCCGTTCGTCAATAAACTTATCTGCAACTGCCTGTCCAACAAGGTGATTGCTGATTGCCCAGCAACCAAGCCCGTGTTGTTCTAATAGGGCGCGTTTCTCTTTGACATAATCGGGATTGGCAAGAGCTTTCCCGACCTCAAAATGATCGCCCCAGCAGGCAAGTTCCAGGCCGTCATAGCCCCAGCTTTTTGCCAGCGGAGCCAGTTGTGCTAGCGGGAGATCGGCAAATTGTCCTGTAAATAGTGTGACTGGTCGTGCCATAAATTCCTCCACATCATTGTTCGACAGTTCCGCAAAACAGTCCTTTTCATTGTAGCATATTGTTTTGCGACCTGTGCCAGCAGTACGCCTCTGCGCGCGCGTTTGATTCTCATATTCTCTGATTGTGTGATTGTTTTGTGCCTTTTAACCTGTAACAAGGGAAGCGGAATAAACGTTATCTGCAATAGCAGAAAAGGCGGATATATGAGTCATTATAGTTAAAACAGTAAAGGTGAATTTATGCAAAGTCAGACTCCACAACAGGTGCAATCGCCTGATGTACAAAAAAAGATGCGAGAGATGAAACTCAACCCCTTCGATTTCTACCGTGCTATGCGCACATCTCACCCTGTCTACTACAATGAGATGAATAAATGGTGGGAGGTTTACCGTTACAACGACGTGTTATACGCTGTGAATGAGCCAGCAATCTTTTCGTCAGAGGTGTTTGCAACGCCAGCTATGCGCGATCCGCATCAAGTATCTGCTGGTAGTATTCTTAATATGGACTCGCCACGTCACCGTCGCTTACGCTTTGTCATTAATCAAGCCTTTGTTCCACGCGCAAATGCCCTGGCAAAATCTCAGGTTATTACGTTGATTCAGGAGCGTTTAGATACATTGGCCCCGTATGGTCAAATGGATATTATCACGGATTTTGCAGGGACGTTGCCCCTGGCAATCATCGTAGAGATGCTAGGGTTACCTCAGCAAGACCGTCCGCAACTAAAAACCTGGACCCAGGCAACCAGCACGGCTTCACCAGAGGGCACGGCGCATGTGTTTGAAGCGATGAGCAATTACTTCAGGCAGGTTGTTAAGCAACGCCGTATTCATATGGGCAGTGACCTGATCAGTACGCTGCTTGATGCTGAGTATGAAGGTCAACGCTTGACTGAAGAAGAGGTTATCAGCTTTTGTATTCTGCTGCTTTTTGCTGGCAACGAGACACTAACTAACCTGATTGGGAATGCCTTTCTGTGTTTTGATAGTCATCCAGAGGCGATGAAGCAGATACAGGCTGATCTCTCTTTACTGCCAAATGCTCTTGAAGAGGTGCTACGTTATCTCTCTCCTGTACAACTGCTTGTACGTGTTGCAACAAAAGATACACAACTCGGCGATAAAGAGATTAAAGCCGGACAGGTGGTTTTTCTCTGTAATGGTTCGGCGAATCGCGATGAAGAACAATTCGCGCAGGCAGATGTCTTCGATATCCGTCGTGCGCCCAATCGCCATATTGCCTTTGGCTATAGCGAACATTTCTGTCTTGGTGCGCCACTGGCCCGTTATACTGCACGCACAGCTATAGAGATGCTCCTCACACGTTTTACACAGATACAGCGGGTGCGTCCTTACGAATTGGAACCAGTGGAGAATATGTTTGTGTATGGTGTGAAAACGTTGCCAGTTACATTTCAAGTGCGCTAAACTGTCTTTACATAAAAAGCAGGCTCGTATTAAAAATACAAGCCTGTTTTCTTTTTACTATTAATACTAAAAACTGACTATCATGTCTTAGCATGGGTGACCCCAGCCACCGCATCCACCGTCCCTGGGATAGCCCCAGCCGCCATTTACTTGTATCAAATCCTCTTCTTGTAGTTCGACTAACTGCTTATCTTTTTCTTTTTCAGTTGCCACCTCTAAATTATCCTCGACACGAAAATCTTTTAACGGATCCATTTCGATATCTCTTACTTTAGCGTTTTTACATCTTTTGTTCATTTTATATTTTAAGAACTCTCATGTGTATGATTACATCAGAAAAGGGCTAAAGTCAAGCTGCACAACGATTGTTTCTGCCAATTAAATTGACTGTTTACAAAATATTTCGTAACATATATGTATTTTTTACAAAACATCATTACTCGTTATAGTGTGTTTTGTGCGGTGTTGGATCTTTTAACGAAAATATTGGAAGAAACCATTTCTCGCAAAAGCAGCAGGTTTGTACCAAAATACAAACCTGCTGCTTTTTTACTGTTAATGATTATCAGGTATTACCAAGGGTAGCCCCAGCCACCACCACCCCATGGGTAGCCCCAGC